>NZ_JADABY010000070.1 GCF_015672735.1 Citrobacter sp. Res13-Sevr-PEB04-36
TCAGGCGATTGGCGATACCACCGCCGCACGGTTAAACCTGATGGGTGAGAAAACGCACGATGCCGGGCGCGATAACGTTAAAAATGAACGTTACGGCGTGGCCCCGTCCATCGCCTTTGGTTTAGGCACCGAAAACCGGCTGTATCTGAACTATTTGCACGTCACCCAGCACAACACGCCGGACGGGGGCATTCCCACCATCGGCCTGCCGGGGTACTCCGCACCTTCTGCGGGGACTTCCGCCCTGAACCATTCAGGGAAAGTGGATACGCATAATTTCTACGGCACTGACTCAGATTACGACGACTCGACGACCGACACCGCGACGATGCGCTTTGAGCATGATCTGAACGACAGCACCACTATTCGCAACACCACGCGCTGGTCACGTGTCAAACAAGATTATCTGATGACAGCGGTGATGGGCGGGGCGTCAAATATCACGCAGCCAACCAGCAGCGTGGACACCTGGACCTGGTCGCGTCTGGCCAATACCAAAGATGTCAGCAACAAAATCCTCACCAACCAGACCAACCTGACCTCAAAATTTTATACCGGCGCCATCGGCCATGACATCAGCACCGGCGTAGAGTTTACCCGCGAAACGCAGACCAACTACGGCGTAGTACCGATCACGCCGCCGCCGGTGAATATTTACCATCCCAACAGCAACGTCAGCGTGGGTGGATTAAACCGTAACGGAGCTAACGCCAACGGCCAGACCGATACCTTCGGCATTTATGCGTTTGATACGTTGCAAATTACCCGTGAATTTGAACTGAACGGCGGCATTCGCCTCGATAACTACCGCACCGAGTATGACAGCGCCACCGCATGCGGTGCATCCGGTCGTGGCGCCGTTGCGTGCCCGGCAGGCGTAGCCAAAGGATCACCGGTCACCACCGTTGATACCGCTAAATCCGGTAATCTGGTGAACTGGAAAGCGGGTGCACTTTATCATCTGACGGATAACGGCAACGTTTACATTAACTATGCCGTCTCGCAACAACCGCCGGGTGGCAACAATTTTGCCCTCGCCCAGAGCGGTACCGGCAACAGCGCCAACCGTACCGATTTTAAACCGCAAAAAGCAAAGACCAGCGAAATTGGCACCAAATGGGAAGTACTGGATAAGCGCCTGCTGTTAACCGCCGCGATTTTCCGCACCGACATTGAGAACGAGGTCGAGCAGAACGACGACGGTACCTATTCTCAGTATGGGGAGAAACGCGTTGAAGGGTACGAACTGTCGGTTGCCGGCAACATTACCCCGGCATGGCAGGTGATTGGCGGCTATACCCAACAGCGCGCCACGGTCCATAACGGCAAAGATGTCGCCCAGGATGGTTCATCCTCTCTGCCGTATACCCCGGAACACGCGTTCACCCTGTGGAGTCAGTATCAGGCCACGGATGATATCTCCGTTGGCGCAGGCGCACGCTACGTGGGCAGTATGCATCGCGGCGCGGACGGCGCGGTGGGCACGCCATCCTTTACTGAAAGCTACTGGGTCGCGGATGCCAAACTGGGATATCGCGTAAACCGCAACCTCGATTTCCAGCTTAACGTCTACAACCTGTTTGACACCGATTATGTCTCCTCGATCAACAAGAGCGGATACCGTTACCATCCGGGTGAGCCGAGAACCTTCCTGCTCACCGCCAATATGCATTTCTGATTCATTGGGTGGGGCGCAAGCCCCACTTTAAGGAGAAACACTGATGATGTACCACATTCCTGGCGTCTTATCGCCGCACGACGTTGCCTGGTTTCGCGAACAGTTGGACGCCGCCGAGTGGATAGATGGCCGCGCCACCACCGGCGCTCAGGGCGCCCAGGTCAAACATAACCAGCAGATTGATGCGCATAGCGAACGCTATGCAGTTTTACAGAAAGAGGTGCTAGCCGCCGTGAACAGCAGCGCGCTGTTCTTTGCCGCAGCATTACCAAAAATGCTTTCCGAGCCGTTGTTCAATCGTTATCAGAACCATGAGACCTACGGTTTTCACGTCGATGGCGCGGTACGAAGCCACCCGGAAAGCGGCTGGATGCGTACCGACCTTTCCGCCACATTATTCTTAAGCGACCCCGACAGCTATGAGGGCGGGGAGTTACGAGTCAATGATACTTACGGTCAGCATGCGGTCAAACTCCCGGCGGGTGATCTGGTGCTCTACCCTTCCAGCAGCCTGCATTGCGTTTCACCGGTGACGCGCGGCGTTCGCGTGGCGTCGTTTATGTGGATCCAGTCGATGATCCGTGACGATAAAAAACGCGCCATGCTCTTTGAATTGGATAAGAACATCCAGTCCCTGAAAACTAATCACGGAGAAAGTGCTGAGATCCTGTCACTGCTCAATCTCTACCATAATCTGCTGCGCGAATGGTCTGAAATCTGACGGTGCGCTTGTGCGTTCGTTTTTCGCCCATATCATTCACTATAATTATTATAAAAACTGAATGTACGGAGGGGGCTATGGCATCCGGATGGGCAAATGACGACGCAGTGAACGAACAGATCAACAATACTATTGAAGATGCTGTCGCCCGCGCCCGTGGCTAATTACCTACGGGTGAAAGTCTGTATGAATGCGAAGAATGTGGCATTTCTATCCCTCAGGCACGGCGAGAGGCGGTACCCGGGGTGCGTTTATGTATCACCTGCCAGCAGGATAAAGATTCAAATAACAACGCATATCCAGGATATAATCGCAGAGGTTCGAAAGACAGCCAGCTACGCTGACCCTTCTTTACCTAAAGTTTCAGCGCATACAGTTTCCTTTACGAGCACGGTTTTTCGCAACGGGTGTAGCAAAATGTGCCGTTGTCGCGGGCTCCGTAAAGCGCAATGACAAGAACTGTAAATCCGCCTCGCGAATTTATTAATATTCAATAAGTTATTTGTCATTCAGTTTTTTTGATTGATGCCGTCAATTCTATTCGATTTTCTCTCACATAAAAAAACGTGATACTTCTCACATCGACAGAACAACGTCTACCTAACAAAACAACTGACTAACAGAATAACCTGCGAGAGATTAATCATGAAAAATATCAAATATGCTGTTGCTGCCATCGCCCTGTCTACCCTGTCATTTGGCGCTTTCGCTGCCGAGCCCGTTACCTCCACTCAGGCACAAAGCATGAATAAAGTGGGTGTGGTATCCGCTGATGGCGCCAGCACGCTGGATGGCCTGGAAGCCAAACTGGCTGAAAAAGCTGCCGCTGCAGGTGCAAGTGGCTACAGCATTACCTCCGCTGTCGGCAAAGACAAAATGAGCGGCACTGCGGTTATCTACAAATAACCGACGAATTACCTGCACGACCCAATGCTCCAACCCTCATTGACCCTGTTTGTTACCCTTTGTTTGCCCGTCCACTGGACGGGCTTTTTTTTTGCTTACGGCTTGAGCTGATGACATCCCGTCAGCAACGCCGGGTCTGACAGGCCCACCAGGGAGAGCAAGGGCATTAGAAGCACTGGTCGACGCGGGTAAATCCATCAGACAGGGTTTCAACTTCGCCGGTTGCCACCAGGCAGCAGGCCATCTGAATCTTCAACGAGGCCGGTACCGGCTCACTTCCGGCCAGACAACGCTCTATCCAGCGCGCGGTGGTTTCTGGATCTTTTGCCACCGGCAGCGGCACTGGCTCGTCAGGCATCTCGCTCTGGCGGTCCTGCAGCACCCGTACACCAGAATGGTCTATCAGGCTGATCTGCGGGCAACGCTGGGGGTTGGCGTACACCTCCCCTTCCGTGCCGTGCATCAGCAGGCCGCGCCCGCCGATATCACCAAAGAATTTCGCTACCCGCGACACGTACTCCGGGTGCGAAACGCTGGCAAGGCGCAGTGCGGCATCTTCAGCAAACGGCGTGGCTAATTTCGCCAGCGTATGCGCACTGTTGCGTACGCCCATCCGCCAGCGCATCGCCAGCTGTTTCTCCAGCGGCGGGCACAGCGCGCTCACCGGGATAAACACCGGTTCATGCCCCTCAAGTTTAGCCTGCGCTTGCCCGGCATGCAGGGTAGGCGCAATCCCCATCAGCTCAAAAATAGTTTCCGTCAGCACACGAGTTGGATCTTCGCTCACCCCGTGCACCACGACCGGGAACCCCAGCTTATGCAGCAAAATAGCCAGCAGCGGTGTCAGGTTAGCCTGCTTGCGCGCACCGTTGTAGCTGGGAATGACGATAGGCATCGGTTTGGCAACGGGCGGCGTCAGGCGAAGGGTATGGTTTTGCATTGCCTCATAAAAGCCCAGCATTTCTGCCTCACCTTCCCCTTTAATACGCAGCGCAATTAGTACGCCGCCCATCTCAAGGTCTGGCACGTCGCCGTTCAACATGTGGGTATACAGTCCGCGAGCAGTATCCTGGTCCAGGTCACGCGCGTGATTTTTACCTCGTCCAATCTCTTTGATGATTTTGCGGTAATCCATCGATAACTCCTTGCCTGTTGCTCACATCGTTAACGCCGACGGCGGCGTGTAGGTTTCGCTTTTTCTTTTGGTTTTACTATAACGTCTGGCACACCAGGTTGCTCTATCGGAAATATGGGTAACGCATTCAGTAAACGCTGACCATAGTTTTTGGTCAATAAACGCTTGTCGTAAATCACTACTTCGCCCCAGCAACCGTGACTACGAATGAGTCGCCCAACCTGCTGAATCAAATTGAACGATGCCGCAGGTAAACTCTGCACCTCAAAGGGATAGCGGTTCAGGCTTTTCAGCCACTCGCCCTCGGTCACCACCACCGGGCTGTCGATAGGAGGAAACGCAATTTTGTGAATATGTACCTGCGTCAACAGGTCGCCTTTCAAATCGAGGCCCTCGGCAAAAGACTGCAGCCCAACCAGCACGCTACGCTCGCCGTTTTGCACCCGCTTGCGGTGCAGTTCCACCAGTCGGTAACGCGGCTGATCGCCCTGCACCAGCAACAGAAGACGCAGATCGGTCACGTGTTCAAGAAAACGCTGCATCGCCCGACCACTGGCAAAGAGCACCAGCATGCCCTGATGTTTTTTACTTTCCACCTGTTCGCGGAAATAGGCCGCCATTTCGGCAATATGCTGTTCTTCGTTCTCCATCAACGGTTCGTAACGCATCTGCGGAATGACAATTTTGCCTTGCTCGACATGATTAAACGGCGAGTCCAGCGCCACAAAACGGTCCCCCGCTTTTTCTTTCAGGCCGCTCATCTCCTGCAGGCGCGAAAAACTGTTGAGCGAGCGTAAGGTGGCTGAAGTGACGATAATATGCGGCACGCTGCGCCACAGCAGACGCTCGAGCTGATCGCTGACGCGGATCCCCACGCAGTGGAACCAGACATGGGGCTGTCCGTCACGCACGTCACGCGTCACCCATTTGGTCACCGGCGCGCCTGATGACTGCGCCAGTGAAGCCAGGCGCCACAGTTTACTTTGCGCTTCAAACATACCCAGCGCCCGGTTCATCTGCAAAATAACCCGATGCAGACGCACGATATCGTGGCTGCCGGTTTTTTCGCTGAGATCGTTGAGGAACAGTTCCGCCAGACCGCGTAGCATCTCGGTGAGCTTCGCCAGACGCTGACAAATCTCCATCACTTCCGCAGGCAACTCGCCCATTGCAAAGCGGTGTTCGGCTTCCTGCGTGGCGGGCAGGTACAGATTGAGGATGTTGTTTAGTGAGGCTATCAGCTCATACAGCTCTTCACAGTGGGCGTTCAGGCGTTCTGGATTGGCCAACGGCGGCGTGGTTTTCGGGCGAAACTGCTCCAGGCAGGTCGCCACTAGTTTGCTGAATAAATCCAGCTGCAGCCGATACCAGGGGGCGGTGATCTCGGCGCTCATTTCCAGCGCATCGCGCGCAACGTCCGGCAGGTGATGGCCTTCATCGAGCACCAGCAGCAGGTTTTTTGGCTCTGGCAGGACGGCCTCGCTCTCCATGGCCGCCATCACTAACGCATGGTTTGCCACTACCACTTCGGCTTCCTGGATTTCACGCCGGGCAACAAAAAACGGGCATTCACGGTAATAGTGACAGTTACGGTTCAGACAGCTGGCTTTATCAGTGCTCAGACGCTGCCAGAGTCCATCATCAATGGCGATATCGGTGTGATCGCGCAACCCGTCCCATTTGTAGGTATCGAGGTCGCCTTTGAGCCTGGCGCAGCGTTTTTGTTCTTCCTGGTTGTTGGGCGTCAGATCATCATCGAGAAACGCCAGCAGATCCTGCTGATTAGGTTCGGTACTGGCCAACGCCGCTAAATTACGCGGGCAGACATAGCGCCCGCGTCCAAACGCGGCGGTAAATCGCAGATCGGGGATAATTTTGCGCAGCAGCGGCAGGTCTTTACTGTAGATCTGATCCTGCAACGCAACGTTGGCGGTACTGACCACCAGCGTCTTTTGTTCTTCACGGGCAATGGCAATCCCCGGAATTAAATAGGAGAGCGTTTTCCCGACGCCGGTCGGCGCTTCGATAGCCAGATGTCGCCCGTCTTCCCCAGCCAGCGTTTTCGCGACATCAGCAATCATCTGCCGCTGCGGCGCACGGGGGATAAAGTCGGGGATCTGTTCCTGAAGCGCCTTATACCAGGCGGCAATTTGCGCTTTCAGCGCCGCTGTTAATGCCATGAGAAAACCTGAAGTACTGTATAAACAGCCACTATTGTGGCACTTTCTGATTCGCGTCGCAAAAAAAAAGCCCGGCTATTCGGCCGGGCTCGCAATTACTGCGCTGAAGACGGTCTGCGCGGACGGCGCGGCGGACGCGGCTTATCGCCTGCCGGTTTGCCTTCGCTATTACGCGGTTTCGCTTTTGGCGCACCGCCGTCCTGGCGACGCGGCTGCTGACCACGGCCTGCTCCGCCTTGCCCACGACCACCGCCGCCGCCACGCTGCTGGCGTCCGTTCTGGATTGGCTCGGCTTTGATCGACGGGTCCGGCGCATAGCCATCAACGGCAATACGTGGGATCTCTTTTTTCAGCAGCTTCTCGATGTCATGCAGCAGCTTATGCTCATCAACACACACCAGAGACAGCGCTTCACCGGTTGCCGCAGCACGACCGGTACGTCCAATGCGGTGAACGTAGTCTTCCGGGACGTTTGGCAGCTCGTAGTTCACCACGTGCGGCAGCTCTTCAATGTCCAGCCCGCGAGCCGCGATGTCGGTCGCCACCAGCACGCGAATATCGCCGGATTTAAAATCGGCCAGCGCACGCGTACGCGCACCCTGCGATTTGTTACCGTGGATTGCCGCGCTACGAATGCCGTCTTTATTCAGCTGTTCTGCCAGGTGGTTGGCGCCATGTTTGGTACGGGTAAAGACCAGCACCTGCTGCCAGTTACCCTGGCCAATCATCTGTGACAGCAATTCACGTTTACGTTTTTTATCCACAAAGTGAACGAGCTGGCTGACCTGCTCAGACGCGGTATTACGACGCGCAACTTCAATTTCCAGCGGGTTATGCAGCAGTTTTTCTGCCAGCGACTTAATGTCGTCAGAAAACGTTGCAGAGAACAGCAGGTTTTGACGTTTAGCCGGCAGTTTAGCCAGGACGCGACGAATATCATGGATAAAGCCCATATCCAACATACGGTCCGCTTCATCCAGTACCAGGATCTCAACCTGATCCAGTTTCACCGCGTTTTGATGTTCCAGATCGAGTAAACGACCCGGCGTTGCCACCAGCACATCCACGCCACTGCGCAGTTTCATCATCTGCGGGTTAATGCTTACGCCGCCGAAAACGACCAGCGAGCGAACGTTCAGATACTTACTGTAATCGCGGACGTTTTCGCCAATTTGTGCCGCCAGCTCGCGGGTTGGCGTCAGGATCAGCGCACGCACCGGACGACGGCTTTTACCATGCGGCTGATGGGTAATGAGGTGTTGTAACAGCGGCAGGGTAAAACCTGCCGTTTTACCCGTACCGGTCTGGGCGCTGGCCATCAGATCGCGGCCTTCCAGCACGGCGGGGATTGCCTGCTGCTGAATAGGGGTAGGTTCACGGTAGCCCTGCTCGGCAACGGCGCGCAAAATTTCAGGGTCTAAACCAAGGGAATCAAAAGACATAACTACTCCGAACCGCCCTGACCGTTACCGGTGTCGTTTTCAGGACGATACTCGCAAAAGAGATGACAAAAACCACAATGTCATGAAGGGGCGGAGTGTAGCAGTTTTTGTGATGTACCGCATAAATTATCCCGCCAGCCGCGAAAAACAAAATAAACCACCAGACTGGACAAGTGCAGATATCAGTCATAATCTTAATCAATCGATTGATTAATTATTTGGTCGTGCCATGAATACTTCCACCATGACAACCAAAGGTGAACAGGCAAAGAACCAGCTTATTGCCGCCGCGCTGGCGCAGTTTGGTGAGTATGGTCTGCACGCAACAACGCGTGATATTGCCGCCCAGGCCGGACAGAACATCGCCGCAATTACCTACTATTTTGGTTCAAAAGAGGATTTATATCTCGCCTGCGCCCAGTGGATTGCGGATTTTATCGGTTCACAGTTTCGCCCCCATGCTGAAGAAGCCGAGCGCCTGTTTGCCCAACCCGAGCCAGACCGGGCCGCCATGCGCGAACTGATCCTGCGTGCCTGCAAAAACATGATCATGCTGTTAACCCAGGATGACACGGTTAACCTGAGCAAATTTATTTCGCGCGAACAGCTCTCCCCCACCACAGCCTATCAGCTGGTGCATGACCAGGTGATCAACCCGCTGCATAGCCACCTGACTCGCCTGATTGCCGCTTATACGGGTCGCGATGCCAATGACACCCAAATGATCCTGCATACCCACGCCATATTGGGTGAAGTGCTGGCCTTCCGTTTGGGTAAAGAAACCATTCTGTTGCGCACGGGTTGGTCACAATTCGATGCGGATAAAACCGCGCTTATTGAACACACGATCACCTGTCACATCGATCTTATTCTGCAAGGTTTAACGCAAAGGAGTCTGGAGTCATGAAAAAACCTGTCGTTCTCGGGCTGGTTATCGCGGCCCTCGTTGCCGTGATTGCCGGTGGAACGTGGTGGTATCAAAGCCAACAAGATAACGGCCTGACCCTGTACGGCAACGTCGATATCCGCAGCGTTAATTTAAGTTTTCGCGTAGGCGGTAGGCTGGCCTCGCTGGCGGTTGACGAAGGTGATGCGATTACTGCCGGTCAGGTACTGGGCGAACTGGACCACGCCCCCTACGAAAACGCGCTGATGCAGGCGAAGGCTAACGTTGCTGCCGCGCAGGCGCAGTACGACCTGATGCTGGCCGGGTATCGTGAAGAAGAAATCGCACAAACCGCGGCGACCGTGAAGCAGGCCCAGGCAGCGTATGACTACGCGCAGAACTTTTATAATCGCCAGCTCGGATTATGGAAAAGCCGCACTATTTCGGCCAACGATCTGGAAAACGCCCGTTCTTCACGCGACCAGGCGCTGGCAACGCTGAAATCCGCACAGGATAAACTCAGTCAATACCGCAGCGGTAATCGTCCGCAGGATATCGCCCAGGCGAAAGCGACGCTCGAACAGGCTCAGGCGCAGCTGGCGCAGGCTGAACTCGATCTGCATGACACCACGCTGACCTCCCCGTCTGACGGCACGCTGCTTACCCGTGCGGTCGAGCCCGGCAGTATGCTGAACGCGGGCGGCACGGTGCTGACGCTATCGCTTACCCGCCCGGTCTGGGTCCGCGCCTATGTGGACGAACGCAATCTGAGCCAGGCGCAGCCAGGACGTGAAATTCTGCTTTATACCGATGGCCGCCCGGACAAACCGTACCACGGCAAAATCGGCTTTGTGTCGCCAACGGCAGAGTTTACGCCGAAAACGGTAGAGACCCCGGACCTGCGTACCGACCTGGTCTACCGCCTGCGAATTGTCGTGACCGATGCCGACGACGCGCTGCGTCAGGGAATGCCGGTGACGGTGAAGTTCGGTGACGAGGCGCGGCATGAATGACGCAGTCATTACCCTCAACGGGCTGGTTAAGCGCTTTGCCGGGATGGAAAAACCGGCGGTAGCCCCGCTCGACTGCACGATTCACGCAGGTTATGTCACCGGTCTGGTCGGTCCCGACGGCGCAGGGAAAACCACGCTGATGCGGATGCTGGCGGGCCTGTTAAAGCCGGACGGCGGCAGCGCGACGGTGATTGGCTTTGACCCCATCATCAACGACAGCGCCCTGCATGCGGTGCTGGGCTATATGCCACAGAAATTCGGCCTGTATGAAGATTTGACCGTCATGGAGAACCTCAATCTGTATGCCGATTTACGCAGCGTTACCGGTGAAGCGCGGGAGAAAACCTTTGCCCGCCTGCTGGAGTTTACCTCGCTGGGGCCGTTTACCGGACGTCTGGCTGGCAAGCTTTCCGGCGGCATGAAGCAGAAACTGGGTCTTGCCTGTACGCTGGTCGGCGAACCCAAAGTGCTGCTGCTGGATGAGCCCGGCGTGGGCGTGGACCCAATATCCCGCCGCGAATTGTGGCAAATGGTGCATGAACTGGCCGGGGATGGCATGTTGATCCTCTGGAGCACCTCGTATCTGGACGAGGCCGAGCAGTGCCGCGATGTGCTGCTGATGAACGAAGGTGAATTGCTCTATCAAGGCGATCCGACTCAGCTGACGCAAACCATGGCGGGGCGCAGTTTTTTAATGAGCAGCCCGCAGGAAAATAACCGCAAACTGCTACAACGCGCGCTCAAGTTACCGCAGGTCAGCGACGGCATGATTCAGGGGAAATCCGTGCGCCTGATCCTGAAAAAAGCGGCCACGGCGGACGATATTCGCAAGGCTGACGGCATGCCGGAAATCACCATCGCCAGCACAGCCCCGCGCTTTGAAGATGCGTTTATCGATTTACTCGGCGGCGCGGGAACCTCTGAATCGCCGCTGGGCGCTATCCTGCACACTGTGGAAGGTACCGCCGGTGAGACGGTGATTGAAGCCAAAGCACTGACCAAAAAATTCGGTGATTTTGCCGCCACCGACCATGTGGACTTTGCCGTCCAGCGCGGTGAGATTTTTGGCCTGTTAGGCCCCAACGGGGCGGGTAAATCAACCACGTTTAAAATGATGTGCGGCCTGCTGGTCCCCACCACAGGTAAAGCGCTGGTGCTGGATATGGACCTGAAGGTCAGTTCCGGAAAAGCACGCCAGCATCTGGGCTATATGGCGCAGAAATTCTCCCTGTACGGTAACCTGACGGTGGAGCAGAATCTGCGCTTTTTCTCCGGCGTCTACGGCCTGCGCGGACGCGCACAGAAAGAAAAAATCGATCGTATGAGCGAGGCGTTCGGCCTGAAGAGCATCGCCTCCCATGCCACCGATGAACTGCCACTGGGCTTTAAGCAGCGTCTGGCGCTGGCCTGTTCGCTGATGCATGAACCCGACATCCTGTTCCTCGATGAACCGACCTCCGGGGTTGACCCCCTCACCCGTCGCGAGTTCTGGCTGCATATCAACAGTATGGTAGAGAAAGGCGTGACGGTGATGGTCACTACCCACTTTATGGACGAGGCGGAATATTGCGACCGTATCGGGCTGGTGTACCGCGGTAAGCTAATCGCCAGCGGCACGCCGGACGACCTGAAAGCGCAGGCGGCCGATAACGACACGCCGGACCCGACCATGGAGCAGGCGTTTATCACGCTTATCAATGACTGGGATAAGGAGCACGCACATGAGTAATCACGCGCTTTCATGGCGACGCGTGCGCGCACTGTGCATTAAAGAAACGCGGCAGATCGTACGCGATCCCAGTAGCTGGCTGATTGCCGTGGTGATCCCGTTACTGTTGCTGTTTATCTTCGGCTACGGGATTAACCTCGACTCCAGCAAACTGCGGGTAGGGATTTTGCTCGAACAGCAGAGCGAAGAGGCGCTGGATTTTACCCATACCATGACCGGCTCGCCGTATATTGACGCCACCATCAGCGACAACCGCCAGGAATTAATTGAGAAAATGCAGGCCGGGCGTATTCGTGGGCTGGTGGTGATCCCGGTGGATTTTGCCCAGCAGATGGCGCGGCCAAACGATATTGCGCCCATTCAGGTGATCACCGATGGCAGCGAACCAAACACCGCCAACTTTGTGCAAGGCTATGTGGAAGGCATCTGGCAGATTTGGCAAAAGCAGCGGGCCGAAGACCGCGGCGAATCGTTCGAACCGCTGATCGACGTACAAACCCGCTACTGGTTCAACCCGGCGGCGATCAGCCAGCATTTTATTATTCCAGGAGCAGTGACCATTATTATGACGGTCATCGGCGCGATCCTGACCTCATTAGTGGTCGCCCGTGAATGGGAGCGCGGTACCATGGAAGCGCTGCTGTCGACCGAAGTCACCCGCGTTGAATTACTGCTGTGTAAACTGATCCCCTATTATTTTCTCGGCATGCTGGCGATGCTGCTGTGTATGCTGGTATCGGTGTTTATTCTTGGCGTGCCCTATCGCGGCTCGCTGCTGATCCTGTTTTTTATCACCAGCCTGTTTCTGCTCAGTACGCTTGGTATGGGATTGCTGATCTCCACCATCACCCGCAACCAGTTTAACGCCGCGCAGGTGGCGCTCAACGCCGCTTTTCTGCCATCCATTATGCTGTCAGGCTTTATCTTCCAGATAGACAGTATGCCCGCCATTATTCGCGCGGTGACGTATATCATTCCCGCACGCTATTTCGTCAGCACCCTGCAAAGCCTGTTTCTGGCGGGAAATATTCCGGTAGTGTTGATCATCAACGTGCTGTTTTTAATCGCTTCGGCGGTGATGTTTATTGGTCTGACGTGGCTTAAAACCAAACGTCGGCTGGATTGAGGGGACGGCCATGTTTCATCGTTTATGGACATTAATTCGCAAAGAGCTGCAGTCGCTGTTACGCGAGCCGCAGACGCGGGCGATCCTGATTTTACCCGTACTGATTCAGGTGATCCTGTTTCCATTTGCAGCCACGTTAGAAGTGACCAACGCCACTATCGCCATCTATAACGAAGACAACGGCAAGCATTCAGTGGAATTAACACAGCGCTTTGCCCGCGCCAGCGCCTTTACCCATATCCTGCTGCTGAAAAGCCCACAGGAGATCCAGCCGACCATCGACACGCAAAAAGCCCTGTTGCTGGTGCGCTTCCCGGCCGACTTTTCGCGTAATCTGGATACCTTCCAACAAGCACCTATGCAGCTGATCCTTGACGGGCGCAACTCTAACAGCGCGCAGATCGCCGCGAATTATCTGCAGCAGATCGTTAAGGAATACCAGCAGGAGTTGATGGACGGCAAAGCGAAGCCGAACAACAGCGAACTGGTGGTGCGTAACTGGTATAACCCGAATCTGGATTACAAATGGTTCGTCGTTCCGTCGCTGATCGCCATGATCACTACCATCGGCGTGATGATCGTCACCTCACTGTCGGTAGCCCGCGAACGTGAGCAGGGCACGCTGGATCAGCTGCTGGTCTCTCCGCTCACCACCTGGCAAATTTTCATTGGCAAAGCGGTGCCTGCGTTAATCGTGGCTACCTTTCAGGCCACTATCGTGCTGGCTATTGGCATCTGGGCCTATCACATTCCGTTTGCCGGTTCTCTGGGCTTGTTTTACTTCACGATGGTGATTTACGGGTTGTCGTTGGTAGGCTTTGGTCTGCTGATTTCATCGCTGTGTTCAACCCAGCAGCAGGCGTTTATCGGCGTGTTCGTCTTTATGATGCCGGCAATTTTACTGTCAGGGTACGTTTCTCCGGTCGAAAACATGCCGGTCTGGCTACAGAATCTGACGTGGATAAACCCAATCCGTCACTTTACGGACATTACGAAACAGATTTACCTGAAGGATGCGAGCCTGAAGATTGTCTGGGGAAGTTTGTGGCCACTGTTGGTGATAGCGGCCACGACCGGGTCAGCGGCGTATGCGATGTTTAGACGCAAAGTGATGTAGTTTTTTGTCTTTCGCCAGCAGCGAAATCACCGCGGGTCCGGCAAGGATCGCCAGTCCCGCCAGCGCCAATAAGACGTTGTTTTGCAGCACGCGGGACAGCAGCCACAGTACGATCATCGCCGCACCGAAATACCACGTGGTCGTTAGCTCTTCCAGTACGTCGGCGACATCACGCCAGCGCTGTTCATGATGACGCTGCAGCGCCAGCATTAATAAAACCGTGACGCCATAAACGACGCATAATCCCAGGCCGACGCGCACCAGCGTGCCACTCATCCAGCCCATTACCAGCAATGCCACTACCAGTAAATGCAACATAATCTGCCAGCAACTAAGACCCGTTGCGACACGAACACGTTGTTGCCACCTCATGGCTTTTCTCCTGAAGGATCTTTAACTAATTATTCAGAGTACCGGACTTTACGGAAAATTCCGTAACACCGCATCCTTTTGTGACGCCGACTACACTATTTAAAGGAAAAATGACGCCGAAAGGAGACCCATGACCGAAACAGCAGATCGTTTTTCATTCAATGTGCTCACAATTAATACCCACAAAGGTTTTACCGCCTTTAATAAGCGATTTATTTTGCCTGAGCTACGCGATGCCGTCAGAACGGTCGGTGCGGATATTGTATGCCTGCAGGAAGTGATGGGCGCGCACGAGGTTCATCCCCTGCACGTAGAGAACTGGCCGGATACCACACACTATGAATTTCTCGCAGATACTATGTGGAGTGATTTCGCCTACGGACGCAATGCCGTGTATCCGCAGGGGCATCACGGTAACGCGGTGCTGTCGCGCTATCCCATTGAACATTATGAAAATCGCGATGTATCCGTCGGCAGCAGTGAAAAGCGCGGCGTGCTTTACTGCCGCATCGTGCCGCCAATGCTCCCTCACCCCATCCATGTAATGTGCGTACATCTTGGTTTGCGTGAAGCCCACCGCCAGGCGCAGTTGACCATGCTGGCGGATTGGGTTAATGCCCTGCCCGATGCGGAGCCCGTAGTAGTGGCCGGAGATTTTAACGACTGGCGGCAAAAGGCCAATTATCCGTTGAAGGTTCATGCCGGTCTTGACGAGATTTTTACCCGCGCCCACGGACGCCCGGCGCGTACCTTTCCGGTACGTTTGCCACTGCTGCGCCTCGACAGGATCTATGTGAAAAACGCCAATGCCAGTATTCCGACGGCGCTGGCGCTACGTCACTGGCGACATTTGTCCGACCATGCCCCCCTGAGCGCGGAGATTCATTTATGAAATATGGCTGGCGTGAAGGCAATCAAATACAGCTGTTGGAAAACGGCGACCAGTACTACCCCGCCGTATTTGAGGCCATTGAGCAGGCGCAGCAAAAAATCATCCTCGAGACCTTTATCTGGTTTGAAGACGCGGTCGGCAAACAACTGCATGCGGCGCTGCTCAGTGCAGCACAGCGTGGCGTCAAAGCCGAAGTACTGCTCGACGGCTACGGTTCACCGGATCTCAGCGAGGAGTTTGTCAGCGAACTCACCAGCGCTGGCGTGGTTTTTCGCTATTACGACCCACGCCCGAGACTGTTCGGCATGCGGACCAACCTTTTTCGCCGCATGCACCGCAAAATTGTGGTGATTGACGACCGTGTCGCTTTCGTCGGCGGGATTAACTATTCCGCCGAGCATATGTCCGATTACGGCCCGGAGGCCAAGCAGGACTACGCAGTGCGTATTGAAGGTCCCATCGTGGCAGATATCCTGACCTTTGTGCTGGAAAACCTGCCGGGGCAAAGCGCCGTGCGCCGCTGGTGGCGACGTCATCATCGGGCAATCGAAAATCGCCAGCCTGGTGAGGCGCAGGCGCTATTTGTCTGGCGCGATAATGAAGAACATCGTGATGATATTGAACGCCATTATTTGAAAATGCTCACCCAGGCCAGACGTGAAGTGATCATTGCCAACGCCTATTTCTTTCCCGGCTATCGCCTGCTGCATGCGCTGCGCAAAGCGGCGCGACGCGGCGTGCGGGTCAAACTGATTGTGCAGGGTGAACCGGATATGCCGATTGTGAAAGTGGGCGCTCGCCTGCTGTACAACTATCTGGTGAATGGCGGCGTCCAGGTGTATGAATACCGTCGCAGACCCCTGCACGGCAAAGTCGCGCTAATGGACGATCACTGGGCGACGGTGGGCTCCAGCAACCTCGACCCGCTCAGCCTGTCGCTGAATCTGGAGGCCAACATCATTATCCATGACCGCGCATTTAACCAGGTCCTGCGGGACAATCTGCATCCCATTATTGCCGAGGATTGCCAGCAGGTGGATGAATCGATGCTGCCCAGACGCACCTGGTGGAACCTGACTAAGAGCGTGCTGGCGTTCCACTTTTTACGCCACTTTCCTGCGCTGGTCGGCTGGCTACCCGCGCACACGCCGCACCTGACCGAAGTCGCTCCCCCCGCGCAGCCGACTCTGGAAACGCAGGACCGCATTCAGGCTGAAGATGCAGGAGGGAAAACCTGATGGCGAAAGCATCTCCCCGCTGGCGGTTAGCAAAGAAGATCCTCACCTGGCTGTTTTTTATCGCGGTGATCGTACTGCTGGTGGTGTATGCCAGCAAGGTCAACTGGGAAGAGGTCTGGTCGGTTATCCGGGATTACAACCGCCTCGCCCTGCTCAGCGCCATTGGTCTGGTCATCGTCAGCTATCTGCTGTAGGGCTGTTATGACCTGCTCGGACGCTTTTACTGCGGACACAAACTGGCAAAACGCCAGGTGATGCTGGTGTCGTTTATCTGCTACGCCTTCAACCTGACGTTAAGCACCTGGGTGGGCGGCATTGGCATGCGCTATCGACTCTATTCCCGCCTCGGATTACCGGGCAGCACGATCACGCGCATTTTCTCACTCAGCATTACCACCAACTGGCTGGGCTATATTCTGCTCGGCGGGTTTATTTTTACCTTCGGCGTCGTTCAATTACCCGCACACTGGTATATCGACGAGGCCACACTACGCATTCTGGGTATCGTACTGCTGCTGATTATTGTCGTTTATCTGTGGTGTTGCGCCTTCGCTAAACATCGGCATATCACGATTAAAGGGCAAAAACTGGTGCTGCCGTCGTGGAAATTCGCGCTAGCGCAGATGGCTATCTCCGGGGCAAACTGGATGGTGATGGGGGCGATTATCTGGCTGTTATTAGGTCAGAATATTAACTATTTCTTCGTGCTGGGGGTGCTGCTGGTGAGCAGTATCGCCGGGGTTATCGTGCATATTCCGGCGGGTATCGGCGTGCTGGAAGCGGTATTTATGGCATTGCTGGCGGGAGAGAATACGTCTCAGGGGACGATCATCGCCGCTCTGCTGGCGTATCGCGTACTGTATTATTTTATCCCGCTGCTGCTGGCGCTGATGTGTTATTTGCTACTGGAGAGTCGGGCGAAAAAGCTGCGGGCAAAAAACGAAAAGGCGATGGCGAAATAACCGTGAGGGTTAGTGCCGGATGCGGCGTAATGCCTTATCCGGCCTACTTTCGACGCAACACGGTAGGCCGGATGAGCGCAACGCCATCCGGCAGCAGAAATTAACGACGATTGCCGAAGATACGCAGCAGCATCAGGAACAGGTTGATAAAGTCCAGATACAGCGTTAACGCCCCAAGGATCGCGTATTTACGCAGGTTGGAACTGTCGCGCAGAGCGATTTGCTCGCCGATGTTTTTCAACTTCTGCGTGTCATAGGCGGTCAGGCCGACAAACACAATCACCCCAATGTAGGTCACCGCCCACATCAGCGCTTCGCTCTTCAGCCAGAAGTTAACCAGCGAAGCCAGCACGATACCAATCAGCGCCATAAACAGCATGTTGCCGAAGCCGCTGAGATCGCGTTTGGTGGTGTAGCCGTACAAGCTCATGATACCGAACATCCCGCCGGTAACCACAAAGGTGCTGGCGATAGACGAGTAGGTATAGACGATAAAGATGCTCGACAGCGTCAGCCCGGTTAATGCCGAATAGAGCATAAACAGCGTGGTGGCCATGCCAGCGCTGAGTCTTTGCACCATGCCGGAAAGGACAAACACCAGCGCCAGTTGGGCAATGATCAGACCAAAAAAGGTGATTTTGCTGGAAAAGACAAACATCATCACCGCAGGGGTGTTCGCCGCATACCAGGCAATAAACGCCGTCAGTAACAGCCCGCAGGTCATCCAGCCGTAGACCTGAGCCATATAGGTTTGCAGACCAGAACGGGCCTGCACAATAGAATCGGTTCGTGGGAATCGGTCCATGACAATCTCCTGAGTCAGTAGTATCTAAACCAATTGTACTCTACCAGCGTTTTGCTGCTTGCTTATCGCTGTCGCGGGCGTCAACCCAACGGTCGCCTTCCGGCGTGGCCTCGCGTTTCCAGAACGGCGCGCGGGTCTTCAGATAGTCCATAATGAACTGTCCGGCGTCAAAGGCACTGCTGCGATGCGCGCTGGTCACGCCAACGAAGACTATCTCATCTCCCGGCCACAGCTCACCAATACGGTGGATAACCGTCACGCGGCCCAGCGGCCAGCGTTCACGCGCCTCATCGACGATTTCCGCCAGCGCTTTTTCGGTCATGCCCGGGTAATGTTCCAGCGTCAATGCCTGCACGCTGTCCCCGAGATTATGATTACGGACTTTACCCGTAAACGTGACCACCGCGCCGTCTTCATCGCGCTCTGCGAGCCAGGGATATTCCTCCCCAACGCTAAACGGCGCAAGCCCAACAACAATTCGTGTTTCAGCCATCTCAGCCTCCGGTTACCGGTGGGAAGAAGGCCACTTCATCACCTGCGTTGAGGGGATGGTCGAAGCTCACCAGCGTTTGGTTGACGGCCGCCAGCAGCTTGCCATCTTCTAAAGCCAGCGCCCAACGATCGCTTTGCGCAGCCAGATGCTGGCGCAAGGCTTCTACCGTGGTGAAATCTGCTGTGACTTCTAACGCATCGGTGTTCACCAGTTCTCGCACCTGGGCAAAGAAAAGCACCTTAATCATCTGCATTCACCTTAAAATCACCCGACTTGCCGCCGCTTTTCGCCAGCAGGCGTACCGGACCAATCACCATATCCTTTTGCACCGCTTTGCACATGTCGTAGATGGTCAGCGCCGCCACCGATGCCGCGGTTAACGCTTCCATTTCGACGCCGGTTTTCCCGGTTAGTCGGCACAGCGATTCAATGCGCACACGGTTGTGTTCCGGCTCGGCACGCAGATTAACTTCAACCTTGCTGAGCATCAGTGGGTGACACAGCGGGATAAGATCCCAGGTACGCTTGGCGGCCTGGATACCAGCAATACGCGCGGTCGCGAACACGTCGCCTTTATGGTGACTGCCGTCGATAATCATCGCCAGGGTTTCGCTACGCATAGTAACGAAGGCTTCGGCGCGCGCTTCACGTACGGTTTCGGCTTTGGCAGAGACATCCACCATGTGCGCTTCGCCAGCGGCGTTTATGTGAGTCAGTTGCGACATACTTATTTCTTCAAATGTGGGTGGAAGTTACACGGACGCGTACGGGCATCAAGCTGCGGCGCAATGATGTTTTCCCAGGCGGTACGACACGCTTTGGTCGACCCCGGCATGGCGAAAATCAGCGTTTTATTGGCCACACCCGCAATCGCGCGTGATTGCAGCGTCGCGGTGCCAATCTCTTCAAAGGAGAGCATGCGGAACACTTCGCCAAACCCTTCGACTTCACGGTCGAACAGCGGCAGCAGCGCTTCTGGTGCCTGGTCGCCTTCGGTCAAACCGGTACCGCCGGTAATCAGCACCACCTGCACATCGTCACTGGCAATCCAGGCGGAAACCTGGGCGCGGATGGCATAGCGGTTCTCTTTAACAATCGCCTTGTCTACAATCTGATGACCCGCCTCCAGCGCACTGTCGCGCAGATAATGGCCGGAGGTATCGTCCTCTTCGCCACGACGGCTGGAAACAGTAAGAATAGCAATGCGTGTCGGGATAAATTCAGCGCTTACCTGACTCATGAAAAACTCCTTTTAGCGATCAGCCGCCAATGTAAGATAAGTTTTGCGTAATACCGGTATTGTTCTGATGCAGGAAGTGGGTCTGTTTTTTCTCCAGCAGCGCGCTTGAGATACGTTCTTCCAGCGCAGACTGCTGCGCGTCATCTTCCAGCAAATCACGCAGGCTGACCCCGCCTTCGCCGAATAAGCACAAATGCAGTTTGCCGACAGAAGAGACGCGCAGGCGGTTGCAGGTGGCGCAGAAGTCTTTCTCATACGGCATGATCAGACCGATTTCACCCGCGTAGTCGGGATGACAGAAAACCTGCGCCGGACCGTCGCTGCGCTGGCGTAGCTGGTGGATCCAGCCGCGACGCAGCAGTTCATCGCGCAGTACCTGGCCGGAGATATGGTGTTTACGGAAGAGAGAGCTGCCCTCGCCGGTTTCCATCAGCTCAATAAAGCGTAATTGAATCGGACGTGGCTGGATCCAGGCGAGAAAGGTGTCCAGTTGATGGTGGTTTACATCGCGCATCAGCACGGTGTTCACTTTGACTTTCTCAAAACCGGCATCAAAGGCGGCATCAATACCCGCCATCACCTGTTGAAATTTATCCTGCCCGGTAATGGCATGAAACTGACGGGCGTCAAGGCTGTCAACACTGACGTTCAGCGCCGTGAGTCCCGCCTCGCGCCAGGTGGCGGCATCCCGCGCCAGACGATAGCCGTTGGTGGTCACCGCTATCTGGCGGATGGCGTCATTTTCTCGCACGGCGGCGATGATGTCGGTAAAGTCGCGACGCAATGACGGTTCGCCTCCGGTCAGACGCACTTTTTCCGTTCCCAGACTGGCGAACGCACGCGTGACGCGACGAATTTCATCAACGGTCAGAAAGCCGTTATTGGTGACCCCACCGGGCTTATAGCCATCCGGCAGGCAGTAGGTGCAACGAAAGTTACACACATCGGTAATCGACAAACGTAAGTAGTAAAACTTACGTGCGAAAGCATCGGTAAGTTGAGAGCCCATGTACACCTTTCCAAATACGGGAGGCGGAGTCATTTCTTCCTGCGCCCTGGTGACAATCTGATGTAAGCCTTGTCACGGCCAAAGCACCGTATCATTTGACCCAGGTGCAGAGGCTAGAGTGTTTATACTCGTCATACGTCGAGTACATTGTGGTTATGCCGATACTAGCGTGTAAATGACGGTTTTGCCATGTACACTTTCGCTATATAACCTTATACATAGCGGCATGATCGTGCAATTTCGCTACAGAATAAGCAAAAATCACAGTTTTGCATTGATATACATCATCTTGCTATCAAGTGAATGTCGTCAAAAAGAGGTAGATCGCCTAAATTTATTTTCACACAACACCGCCAGATAATTGCTGAAAACCGGCAATTTACGCTACTGTAACGGCGATCAATTGATATCAGGAATAATTATGCGCACTCGCACGCTGGCGGATCTGGACCGCGTTGTCGCTCTCGGCGGAGGGCATGGATTAGGACGCGTTCTCTCTTCACTTTCTCCTTTAGGTTCACGCCTGACGGGCATTGTCACCACTACCGATAACGGCGGCTCTACCGGTCGAATTCGCCGCTCCGAGGGGGGCATCGCCTGGGGAGATATGCGAAACTGTCTGAACCAGTTAATTACCCAGCCCAGCGTCGCATCCGCGATGTTTGAGTATCGTTTTGGCGGTAATGGCGAGCTTTCCGGACATAACCTCGGAAATCTGATGTTAAAGGCGTTGGATCACCTCAGCGTACGGCCTCTGGAAGCGATCAATTTAATTCGCAGCCTGTTGAAAGTAGACGCGCATTTAATTCCGATGTCTGAGCTGCCGGTCGATTTAATGGCTATCGACGATCAGGGACATGAGGTTTACGGCGAGGTGAATATCGATCAGCTCACTATCCCACCTCAGGAGCTGATGCTGTCGCCAAAGGTGCCGACCACGCGTGAAGCAGTAGAGGCTATCGCGGAAGCGGATTTGATTCTGATTGGACCGGGCAGTTTTTACACTAGCCTGATGCCGATCCTGCTGCTCGACGAACTGGCGCAGGCCTTACGTCGCACACCAGCTCCAATGGTATACATCGGCAATCTGGGGCGTGAATTAAGCCTGCCAGCCGCCAGTCTGACGCTTAACGATAAGTTGGCTATCATCGAACAATACGTCGGGAAAAAAGTGATTGATGCGGTAGTTGTCGGGCCAAAAGTCGATGCTTCAGCCGTGAGTGGCCGCATTGTGATTCAGGACGTGCTGGAAGCCAGCGATATTCCGTATCGCCACGACCGCCAGCTGTTACACGACGCGCTGGAAAAAGCAGTGCAGGCGTTAGGCTAGGTGGAATTGCCTGATGGCGCTACGCTTATCAGGCCTACCGAAGCGTTCTGTTCCGCCATCCGGCACTAAACACTGCCTGATGTGCTGCGCTTATCAGGCCTACCAACGCGCTCTATCCCGTAGGCCGGATAAGGGATTTATCCCGCATCCGGCACCCACTTACGATGCCGCGATAAACAGCTCGCGCAGCTGGTGCAGCTGATCGCGGATTTGAGCGGCTTCTTCAAACTCCAGGTTCTGCGCGTGCTTCATCATCTGCCCTTCCAGTTCATGGATTTTCTGCTGCAGCGCCTTCGGTGTCATATCCAGCTCAACTACCTCGGACTTCGCACCCGCACGCGACTTGCCTCGGCCCTTAGCTTTAGTCTTGGCAATGTTCTGACCCAGCGCCAGAATATCGACCACCTTCTTGTTCAACCCCTGCGGCGTAATACCATGCTCTTCGTTGTACTGATGCTGCTTCTCGCGGCGACGTTCAGTTTCGCCGATCGCCTTTGCCATTGATGCGGTAATTTTATCGCCGTAGAGGATCGCTTTACCGTTAATGTTACGTGCCGCACGGCCAATGGTCTGGATGAGCGATCGCTCAGAGCGCAGGAACCCTTCTTTGTCGGCGTCCAGAATCGCCACCAGCGAGACCTCAGGCATGTCCAGACCTTCTCGTAACAGGTTGATACCCACCAGCACGTCAAACTCGCCCAGACGCAGGTCACGAATGATTTCCATACGCTCCACGGTGTCGATGTCCGAGTGCAGATAGCGTACCCGCTCGCCGTGCTCTTCGAGGTATTCCGTAAGATCTTCCGCCATCCGCTTGGTTAGCGTCGTCACCAGCACACGTTCGTTAATCGCCGCGCGGATACGAATTTCAGAAAGCAGGTCATCAACCTGTGTCGCCACCGGACGCACTTCAATCACTGGATCCAGCAGGCCGGTCGGTCGTACCACCTGATCAACGACGTCATCGCCGGATTTCTCCAGCTCATAGTTGCCCGGCGTGGCGGAAACATAGATGGTTTGCGGGGCCAGCGCCTCAAACTCTTCAAACTTCAGCGGGCGGTTATCCAGCGCCGACGGCAGACGGAAACCGTACTCGACCAGCGTCTCTTTTCGCGCCCGGTCGCCGCGATACATGCCGCCGATTTGCGGAATAGTAACGTGGGATTCATCGACCACCAGCAGGCCATCGGCTGGCAGGTAGTCAAACAGCGTTGGCGGTGGCTCACCAGGCCCGCGCCCGGAGAGATAGCGGGAATAGTTTTCAATGCCCGAGCAGTAGCCCAGTTCGTTCATCATTTCCAGATCAAACTGTGTACGCTGGCTTAAGCGCTGCTCTTCCAGCAACTTGTTGTTCACCAGCAGGTTTTTACGCCGTTCTGCCAGTTCAACCTTAATTTCTTCCATCGCCTGCACAATGCGTTCGCGTGGCGTAACGTAGTGCGTTTTAGGGTAGATGGTAAAGCGTGGAATGCTGGATTCAACCTGCCCGGTCAGCGGGTCAAACAGTGACAAACGCTCCACTTCTTCATCAAACAGCTCCACACGCAGTGCAATGTCGTCAGATTCTGCCGGGAAGATGTCGATCACTTCACCGCGCACGCGGAATGTACCGCGCTGAAATGCCTGATCGTTGCGGGTATATTGTAGCTCTGCCAGGCGACGCAGAATGGCGCGTTGATCGATGATCATCCCGACAGTCAGGTGCAGCATCATTTTCAAATACAGGTCCGGGTCGCCCAGACCATAGATCGCGGAAACCGACGCCACCACAATGACATCCCGACGCTCCAGCAGCGCCTTGGTCGCCGACAGTCGCATCTGCTCGATGTGTTCGTTAACCGACGCATCTTTCTCGATGAACGTATCAGAGCTCGGCACGTACGCTTCCGGCTGGTAATAGTCGTAGTAGGAGACAAAATATTCTACCGCGTTATCCGGGAAGAACTCTTTCATCTCGCCATACAGCTGGGCCGCCAGCGTCTTGTTGGGTGCCAACACCATGGTCGGGCGCTGGAGATCCGCAATGACATTAGCGATGGTGAACGTTTTCCCTGAACCCGTTACGCCCAGTAACGTCTGATGCGCCAGACCATCCTCCAGCCCTGTTTCCAGGCGGCGAATCGCCTCAGGCTGATCGCCGGAGGGTTTAAAAGCGGAATTCAGTTTGAACGGTTTACTCATGAGCAGCTACCTGAAGCAATGGGCGGGCAGGTGTCTAATTTTACTCGCAGCAGTAGATTTTGCCAGTAAAATATACTGGATGAAAAAACAGTAACACACCACAATATTTCTGTTACGCCCTCTGAAACCCCGTCGCGGCGGGCTAAAATTTCACCGCTGGCAAGATAAAACACCAGCAAAAATGTGTTATCCCCAGACCTATGACTTTTTTAACATTTGTCAAGACAGGGGATGAAAGTTTTATGGCAACAGATGACACTTCCACGACAGCCATTGCTTTTATCTAACAACCTGTATTTGAATAACTATTTGCTCAAGCCGTCTTTCGCAGCAATTTAGTCGCAGGCCGCGTCTTCTCTCGCTTACATAGTGTTTTCTAACTCTAATGCACAAGGTTATCCACAGGAATAGTGGATAACTGTCTCCAGCCCGTGCTGAATGCCGCCTGGCAGAAACGTATCGATGTCCCTTTTTAGTCGAATAAAAAAAAATTATCGCTAAAATTTGATATTTATCAGCTAACGAAGCGGTCTGGAGCCGTCGAGATCCTGCTCGCATTTTCATCATTTTTTTGCCTGCTCCAACCAGTTAATAAGAACAGGCCACAGCAGCATATCCACAACAGGATGACGCCTAAGACAGCGCGCTCAGATCAACATAGTGCCCGGTCGCTGCCAGCTCCGGCGCGTCTGATAGCCACGGGATCTCGCCCAGCAATGGCGCCGAAAGCGCACGCGTCAGCGTCGCCATGTATTCAGCATGACGCTTTCCAGGCGGGGTGACGTCATTGGCAACCCAGCCGACCAGTGCCAGCCCTGCCTGGCGTATCGCCTGTGCGGTCAGGAGGGCATGGTTGATACAGCCGAGCTTCACACCCACCACCAGAATCACCGGCAGCTGTTCCGTTTGCACCCAGTCGGCAAAGCTCAGTGTCGGCGAAAGTGGGGTCAACCATCCCCCGGCCCCTTCCACCAGCACCCAGTCGGCCTGTTTCTCCAGGGCGCGTAAACCAGCAGACATCACCGGGGCCAGAATCGGTCGCCCTTCATCGGCGCTGATAATATGCGGTGACGTGGGTTCAGCGAAGGTATACGGGTTGATAGCCGCGTAGTCCACTGCCAGCGTGCTGTTACGCTGCAACGCCAGGGCATCGCTGTTACGCAGGCCGTCTGCCGTCATTTCGCTACCCGAGGCGACCGGCTTGTAGCCCACGGTCCGGTAGCCCAACTGTCCTGCCGCCTGTAACAGCGCACAGCTGGCGATGGTTTTACCGACTTCGGTGTCCGTCCCGGTGACAAAATACGCTTTAGTCACGTTGAATCACTCCCAAAAAAAGATGATACGTTAGCGGATATTTCCCCTGCTGCTGAGGCCAGGCTAACTGTAGCTGTTGCAGCTGTGAGCGGGTCAGCACGCGCTGTTCACGACCCTCATGCAAATGCGTCGCGCCAATGCCTTTGAGCGAACGCATGGCGCTCAGCGCATCGTCAAACCACAGCGTGACGGCCTGCATCTGATACTCAACGTCCCAGCCGTGCAGCGCGTTTTCCAGCTGTTCTACGGGTAAAAAACGGTTGGCGTGCGCCCGGTTATCCACCGCCTGCCACGCCTGACGCAGTTCCGGCATCGAGCCGTGCGCCAGGGTGCTGAAAGCCACCGTCCCGCCGGGACGCACGACGCGGTAGAGTTCGTCTAACGCGTCGCGTAAACCGCCGCACCATTGCACGGCCAGATTGCTCCAGGCCAGGTCAAACGTCGCGGTATCCTGCGGAATAGCCTCAATATCGGCCAGCAGATAATGGTGCGCCGCCTCGTGCCGCTGGGCTTGCGCCAGCATGGGCGCAGACAAATCCAGGGCGCTGACCTCGCTCCCCTGCTCCCGCCAGTAGCGACTCATGCGCCCTGGTCCGCAACCGGCATCCAGCACGCGGGCGTACTGCCGCCCCGCCAGCCGCGCCAGTAACGCATCGGCGCTTTGACGCTGTAATTCAGCGTGTTGTTCGTAGTGGGAGGCAGCGCGTCCGAACGCGGCGGCAATGGCCTGCTTATCAACCTGCATCATGCAGCACCTCCAGCAAGCGGTCGATATCCTGAACGTCATGCGCCTGAGTCAGCGTCAGGCGCAGTCTGGCAGTACCAACCGGCACGGTAGGTGGACGGATTGCCGTCACCCAGCAGCCCCGCTCGCGTAGCGTCTGCGCCAGCTGCAACGCCTTCTGGTTATCGCCGACGATCAGTGGCTGAATGGCGCTGTCTGACTTTGCCAGCAGCAAATCTGGGTTCGTCATACCGGCGCGAAAACGCTGGATAAGCATCGCCAGTTTTGCCCGCCGCTCGTCGCCTTCGCGGCTACGGATCACCGCCAGCGCGGCGCGCAACGCCTGAGCCTGCGCCGGGGGCATACTGGTGCTGTAGATCAGATGGCGAGCAAACTGCAGCAGATAATCGGCCACGCTGTCAGAACAGAGAATGGCCGCCCCGCTGACGCCAAAGCCTTTGCCAAAGGTCACCACCAGCAGCTCGGGTTTGACCTGCTGCTGCCAGCACGAGCCGCGTCCTTCTTCACCGGTGACGCCAATACCGTGGGCATCATCCACCAGCAGCCACGCCTCCTGGCGTTGCGCCTCGGTGTGGGTTTGCGCCAGCGGCGCGCTGTCGCCGTCCATGCTGAATACGCCTTCGGTTACCACCAGCTGTTGCCCCGAACAGGGAGCCGCCAGCAGACGAGCTAAATGCTGAGGATCATTATGGGTAAAGCGGCGTAGCGTGGCCGGACTCAGACTGGCGGCCTCCAGCAGCGAGGCGTGACTGAGTCGGTCTGCAACAATGCGGTCCTGTTTACCCATCAGCGCGGTAATCACCGCCTGATTGGCTGCAAACCCGGAGATAAACAGCAGCGCGCGTGAATAGCCCAACCATTGCGCCAGTTCGTCTTCCAGCGCCTGATGCGCAATGGAATAGCCGCTGACATGCCCAGAGCCGCCGCTGCCGACGCCAAACCGTTCGGCCCCTTGCTGCCACGCACAGACGATCTGCGGATGGTGGCTTAGCCCAAGGTAATCGTTACTGGAAAAATTCAGATACTGACGACCATCAGCTTGCAGCCAACGCCCGGCGCCCTGCGTCACCGCATGACGACGGCGCAGGGCATCGGCAACACGACGCGCTGCCAGCGCATCGTCAATTTTTTGCTGCCAGGTCATACAGTTGCCGCATTGTAATAATCGTCAGTGTCCGGGGTGCGCAAGGCCTGTTCCAGACGCTGCTGCTGTTCGTTATCGCCCGCCAGCACCGCCGTTTGCTGAGGATTCAGACCTAGCTTACGGAACAGCAGCAGGTCCTTATCTTCGTTCGGGTTCGGCGTGGTCAGCAGTTTACAGCCGTAGAAAATCGAGTTGGCCCCGGCCATAAAGCACATGGCCTGGGTCTGTTCGTTCATTTGTTCGCGTCCTGCGGACAGACGCACGTACGAGGTCGGCATCATGATACGCGCCACGGCGATGGTGCGGATAAAATCAAACGCGTCCACATCATCGTTATCGGCCAGCGGCGTGCCCTTCACCTTCACCAGCATATTGATGGGGACGCTTTCCGGCGGAGTGGGCAGGTTTGCCAGTTGCAGCAGCAACCCGGCGCGGTCAGTGACCGTTTCGCCTAAGCCGACGATGCCGCCAGAGCAAACTTTAATCCCGGCTTCACGCACTTTATCCAGCGTATCCAGGCGTTCCTGATACGAACGGGTAGTGATGATATTGCCGTAAAACTCCGGCGAGGTGTCGAGATTGTGGTTGTAGTAATCGAGACCCGCGCGGGCCAGACGCTGCGCCTGCGTTTCATCCAGCGTGCCCAACGTCATACAGGCTTCCAGCCCCAGATCTTTCACGCCCTGCACCATTTGTTCCAGGTAAGGCATATCGCGCTCGTGTGGATTCTTCCACGCCGCGCCCATGCAGAAACGTGTTGAACCAGCTTGTTTGGCCTTACGCGCAGAGTCCAGTACCTGCTCAACTTCCATTAAACGCTCGGTTTCCAGACCGGTTTTATAGCGGGAACTTTGTGGGCAGTATTTGCAGTCTTCCGGACAGGCGCCAGTTTTAATCGACAACAACGTACTGACCTGTACCTGCTGCGGGTCAAAGTGCTGACGGTGGATCTGTTGCGCTTCAAACAGCAGATCCAGCAGTGGTTTTTCAAATAATTCGGTAACTTGCGACATTGTCCAGCGAGAAGAATGAGCCATATTGGTGTTCGTTTCATTTTGAGTTTCGTGTAGACTCGTAAACCTAAATCTTTTTAATTTGGTTTACAAGTCGATTATGACAACGGACGATCTTGCCTTTGACCAACGCCATATCTGGCACCCTTACACCTCGATGACCTCCCCGCTGCCGGTGTATCCGGTAGCGCGCGCTGAAGGATGTGAACTGATTTTAGCCAGCGGTGAAAGACTGATTGACGGGATGTCGTCCTGGTGGGCGGCGATCCACGGCTACAATCACCCACAGCTGAACGCCGCGATGAAAACGCAAATCGACGCCATGTCGCACGTGATGTTTGGCGGCATTACCCATGCCCCGGCCATTGCACTGTGCCGCCAACTGGTCGCCATGACGCCGGACGCGCTGGAATGCGTTTTTCTCGCGGACTCAGGTTCCGTTGCCGTGGAAGTGTCAATGAAAATGGCGCTGCAGTACTGGCAGGCAAAAGGGGAATCTCGCCAGCGTTTCCTGACGTTTCGTAATGGGTATCACGGCGATACCTTCGGGGCAATGTCGGTCTGCGATCCCGACAACTCCATGCACAGTCTGTGGAAAGGGTATCTGCCAGAAAACCTGTTCGCCCCAGCTCCGCAAAGCCGGATGGGCGGCGAATGGGATGAGCTGGATATGGTGCCCTTTGCCCGTCTGATGGCGGCCCATCGCCACGAGATTGCGGCGGTGATCCTGGAGCCAATTGTGCAGGGCGCCGGCGGCATGCGCATGTACCATCCCGAATGGTTGAAGCGCATCCGTAAGATGTGCGATCGCGAAGGTATTCTGCTGATTGCCGACGAAATCGCCACCGGCTTTGGCCGCACCGGTAAGCTGTTTGCCTGTGAACACGCCGACATTACACCGGATATTTTATGTCTCGGCAAAGCGTTAACCGGCGGGACAATGACCCTTTCTGCCACCCTGACCACTCGCCAGGTGGCGGAAACCATCAGTAACGGTGAGGCGGGCTGTTTTATGCACGGCCCGACGTTTATGGGCAATCCGCTGGCTTGTGCTGTCGCCTCTGCCAGTTTGTCACTGCTGGAATCGGGCGAATGGCGCTCACAGGTGGCGGCAATCGAAGCGCAGTTGCGTCGCGAACTGGCACCGGCAGCGGATTCCGCGTATGTCGCCGACGTGCGCGTTCTCGGTGCCATTGGCGTAATCGAAACCACGCATCCGGTAAATATGGCCGCGCTGCAGAAGTTCTTTGTCGAACAGGGCGTGTGGGTCAGACCATTTGGCAAGCTCATCTATCTGATGCCGCCGTACATCATCCAGCCCGATCAGTTGCGTCGTCTGACGCAGGCGGTGAACGAGGCTGTGCGCAGTGCAACATTTTTTAGCGATTAATCAGCGGTAAGCTTTATGGTTTCTGGCTACACTTTTGGGCTAACGAGAGGAGTCAGCATGAAACTAATCAGCAACGATCTGCGCGACGGGGATAAGCTTCCGCATCGCCACGTCTTTAACGGTATGGGGTATGACGGGGACAATATTTCCCCGCATCTGGCGTGGGACGATGTCCCCGCCGGGACTAAAAGTTTTGTCGTGACCTGTTACGATCCCGATGCGCCAACCGGCTCCGGCTGGTGGCACTGGGTGGTGGTTAACCTGCCTGCGGATACCCGAGTTCTACCGCAAGGGTACGGCTCCGGGCTGGTTGCGCTACCGGAAGGCGTACTGCAAACGCGCACGGACTTCGGTAAAGCAGGCTACGGCGGCGCGGCACCGCCAAAAGGGGAGACACATCGCTATATCTTTACGGTTCATGCGCTGGATGTGGAGCGTCTTGATGTCGATGAGGGCGCCAGCGGCGCGATGGTCGGATTTAATGTCCATTTCCATTCGCTCGCCAGCGCATCAATAACCGCGATGTTCAGTTAAACTTGTGTTGTGCCGGATGTCGGCTTCGCCTCATCCGGCCTACCAGGCAGACCGTAGGCCTGATAAGACGCATCAGCGTCGCTATCAGGCAATTTGCTACAGAAACTCAGGCAACAATTTCAACAACGTTCCCTGCGCTAACAGCTCGGTCGCACACTCGATATCCGGAGCGAAAAAACGGTCCTGGGTATAATGTGAAACCTGTTCACGCAAGGCCTGACGCGCCTGCTCCAGCAGCGGACTTGAGGTCAGTCCTTCACGTAAATCGATCCCCTGACAGGCCGCCAGCCACTCTACGGCAATCACACCGCGCGTATTTGCCGCCATCTCCCACAGTCGGCGACCGGCCGCAGGTGCCATGGAGACATGATCTTCCTGATTGGCTGACGTGGGCAGGCTGTCTACGCTGTGCGGGTGAGCCAGGGCTTTGTTTTCGCTGGCCAGTGCGGCGGCGGTAACCTGCGCAATCATAAAACCAGAGTTAACCCCGCCATTTTTGACCAGGAATGGCGGCAACTGCGACATGTGTTTATCCATCATCAGCGCGATACGCCGCTCTGATAGCGCCCCCATTTCCGCAATCGCCAGCGCCAGATTGTCCGCCGCCATCGCCACCGGCTCCGCATGGAAGTTACCGCCGGAAATCACATCCCCTTCTTCGGCAAACACCAGCGGGTTGTCCGACACGGCGTTAGCTTCAACCAGCAGTACATCCATCACCTGGCGCATTTGCGTCAGGCACGCACCCATCACCTGTGGCTGACAGCGCAAAGAATACGGATCCTGCACTTTTTCACAGTTATGATGAGATTGCGACAGCGCGCTGGAGTCGGTCAGCACGTGACGATACAACGTAGCGGCGTCAATCTGCCCACGCTGTCCGCGCGCAGCATGAATGCGAGGGTCAAATGGACGACGTGAGCCCAGCACCGCTTCGGTGGTCAGCGCGCCGCACACCGTCGCTGAAGCAAACAGCTCCTGGGCTTCAATCAATCCACGCAGAGCAAAGGCGGTGGACGCCTGAGTACCGTTCAGCAGCGCCAGCCCCTCTTTCGCCTCCAGCGTAATCGGCTCCAGCCCGGCTTTTTTCAGCGCCTGCGTCGCCGGGAGCCATTCCCCCTGCCAGCGGGCTTTCCCCTCACCTAACAAGGTCAGCGACATGTGCGCCAGCGGGGCCAGATCGCCCGATGCGCCGACAGATCCTTTCGCTGGGATCAGCGGGTAAACTTCGGCGTTCACCAGCGCAATCAGCGCTTCAATCACGCTCAAGCGAATACCGGAGAAACCGCGCGCCAGGCTGTTGATTTTCAGCACCATGATCAGACGCACCATGGCATCATCCAGCGCGTTGCCAACGCCAGCAGCATGTGAAAGCACCAGCGAGCGCTGAAGATTTTGCAGATCTTCCGTGGCAATACGAGTCTGGGCCAGCAGGCCAAATCCCGTATTGATGCCGTAGGCCGTTCGCCCTTCGGCAACAATATTATTCACGCAGGCCACGCTGGCGTTGATGGCATCAATCGCGCTGGCGTCCAGACTCAGTTGTACCGGCTGCTGCCAGATGTCGCGTAGCTGCGTAAAACTCAGATGACCCGGTGTTAACGTAAGCTTAGTCATTTCAGTTATTCTCCTGCGTTCCGGCAATCATCGGCAAATTCAACCCTTGCTCAACGGCACATTCCACCGCGATGTCATACCCGGCGTCTGCGTGACGCATGACGCCCGTGGCCGGATCGTTATGCAATACCCGGGCGATACGCGCGGCGGCTTCGTCGGTCCCGTCGCACACAATCACCATCCCCGCATGTTGCGAGAAGCCCATACCGACCCCGCCACCGTGGTGCAGTGACACCCAGGTCGCCCCACTGGCGGTATTGAGCAGCGCGTTAAGCAGCGGCCAGTCGGATACGGCGTCAGAACCGTCGCGCATGGCTTCGGTTTCACGGTTCGGGCTGGCAACGGAGCCGGAGTCCAGATGGTCACGGCCAATGACAATCGGCGCGGAGACTTCACCACTGCGTACCATTTCGTTAAACGCTAACCCCAGTTTTTGCCGCCATTCCAGTCCAACCCAGCAAATACGCGCCGGCAAACCCTGGAAGTTAATCCGCTCGCGCGCCATATCCAGCCAGTGATGCAGGTGCTTATCGTTAGCGACAATCTCTTTTACTTTGGCATCGGTCTTATAAATATCCTGCGGATCGCCGGAAAGCGCCACCCAGCGGAAGGGGCCAATGCCGCGACAGAACAGTGGTCGAATATAGGCGGGAACAAAGCCTGGGAAATCAAAGGCATTTTCCACGCCCATCTCTTTGGCCATCTGGCGAATGTTATTGCCGTAATCAAACGTCGGCACACCCATTTTGCTGAAGTCCAGCATTGCCTGTACGTGTGTAGCCATGGAACGTTTCGCCGCCTGCACCGTGCCCTGCGGATCGGACACCGCTTTCGCCTGGTACTCTTCCCAGCTCCAGCCGGACGGCAGATAACCGTGTAGCGGGTCATGGGCGCTGGTCTGATCAGTGACCATATCCGGACGCACGCCGCGCTTCACCAGTTCCGGAACAATGTCGGCCGCGTTCGCGCACAGCGCAATAGAAACGGCTTTACCCTCACGGGTGTATTTGTCGATACGCGCCAGCGCATCATCCAACGTTGTGGCCTGCTCATCCACATAGCGGGTACGCAGACGGAAATCGATACGGCTTTGCTGACATTCAATGTTCAGCGAGCAGGCGCCCGCCAGCGTCGCGGCTAGCGGCTGCGCCCCGCCCATTCCGCCAAGACCAGCGGTCAGTACCCAGCGTCCGCTCAGGCTACCCTGATAATGCTGACGTCCGGCTTCGACGAAGGTTTCATACGTCCCCTGCACGATGCCCTGACTGCCGATATAAATCCAGCTGCCAGCGGTCATCTGGCCATACATCGCCAGTCCTTTCGCATCCAGTTCGTTGAAGTGTTCCCAGGTCGCCCAGTGCGGGACCAGGTTGGAGTTGGCAATCAGCACGCGCGGCGCATTGTCGTGGGTTTTGAAGACGCCGACCGGCTTACCCGACTGGACCAGCAGCGTTTCATCGGCCTCCAGTTTGGTCAGCGCCTTGACGATGGCGTCATAGCATTCCCAGTCACGCGCGGCGCGACCGATCCCGCCGTACACCACCAGTTCATGGGGATTTTCCGCCACATCAGGATCGAGATTGTTCATTAACATGCGCAGCGGCGCTTCGGTCAGCCAGCTTTTGGCCGTTAAGGTGGTGCCGCGTGGGGCACGAATATCCTGCTGACGATACTTGCTGTGAGACATGACGGAAACTCCTCAGGCTGAATGTAGGCCGGATCAGGCGTATACGCCGCCATCCGGCACAGCGCCTGATGGCGACGCTAACGCGTCTAATCAGGCCTACGATGAACGGTCACATTGGTTAAAAGTATATACTTGTCTATACAATCAAATACAAGGTTATAGTTAACAACTAATCTACATTTTCGTCATACTGCGGCAGCAATCACGATTTTCAGGACATGAAGCGCCCTTGCAGACGATAGCGGGAACCCGGGAAAAGCAAACGAGCATGAGAGACAATGGATGACGCAGACCAGGTCTTGCGGCGAATCAGCAGGCAGGGATCGTGTTCTTTAATGTTCAGTAGCGCGCACTCTTCCGCGCTGGCGCGCACCGCTTCGACAATATGCTCACCTTCGGTCAATGGGGCAATCAGCGACAGATAGGCATGCGGCGTGGTCTGACTGTAGTCCTGTGTCAGATACTCCGGCACAATCTCCGCATTGACGCAGCGATCTTCAATTTGTACCGGCAGGGAGTTTTCAAAGTGCACCATGATCGAGTGATAAATATAGGTGCCTTCTTTAACGTTCAATTCCGTGGCCTGCTGCGCGTTCGCACACGTACTTTCCAGCTTCAGCACCTCGCACCGATGCTGATGCTCGCGGGCGATAATTTCATCGGCAATGCTGCGAATTTCAAACAACGCGGACTGACCTTTCGGCTCGGCGACAAACGTACCGACGCCCTGCAAACGCACCAGCAGTCCCTCGTCGGTGAGCTCACGCAGCGCCCGATTAATAGTCATACGGCTAAAACCATACTGCGCAACCAACTCCGCTTCCGACGGGATGCGATCGTGAGGCTGCCAGATGCCGCTGGCAATCTTTTCACTGATCTCCTGCTTTACCTTTTCGTAAAAAGGTGCCGGGGCAGAACGGGAATGGGATGGGAGCATGCGTTAGCCTTCCTTACGCTGAAAATGAGAGTGGCAAAATGGCGGCATCACGCTATCAGGCACGTCAGTGCCACCAGTGTGCGATTTGCCAGCCAAGACGCGCCGCAACGCGCGCCGCGTTGCCATCATCGTCAAAACGGGGATTAAATTCAACCATGTCTACCGCCTGCAATTTACCGCTGCGGCACAGGGGCTCAATCAGCCTCAGTAACGTGGACAACGGCACGCCCAGCGCGGCGGGTGCGGACACGGCGGGCATTTCCCAGACCGGCAGAACGTCGAGGTCGATCGTCAGATAAATAACATCAACGCTGGAGATAAACTGCGCCATCTGCGACTGCGCGTTATGACAGTGCAGATCCTCCACCACGGTAACGCCAAGCCGCTGCGCTTCATCCCACAGTGCCTGGGTGTTAGCCGCCCGGTTAACACCAAAGCAGGCGTAATGAAATTCACGCTGCTGCGCGTCACAAAGCTGTGCTAACTGGCGAAACGGCGTGCCGGAGGTGGCCTGGTCGGCATGGCGTAAGTCCAGATGGGCATCGAGGTTAACGATACCCACAGTTGAGCGCGGGAACGCATCCAGCACGCCCGCCCCGTGAGCAAAGGCGGTTTCGTGCCCGCCCCCCAGCACGAAGGTGCGCATCTCAGCCTGCTGACAGCGCTGCACCGCATGGCGTAACGCCTGCTGCGCCCCTTCGAGATCGGGGGCCTGCGCCACAATGTTGCCCAGATCCACCAGCCGGTCATGGCCCTGGTGGCTGGCTAAATTTGCCAGCGCTTTGCGCAGTGCATCAGGTGCGCCAGCCGCCCCCGTGCGTCCCTGATTACGCTTGACGCCTTCATCGCAGGCGAATCCCAGCAGCGCTATCTGCTCACGATAGTTTTCCGGGCTAAACGCCGCACTAAGCGTGATGGTCTGAAACAGGCGCAGCGCGTTGGGTGATTCAGCGCGATCGTCGCGACCTTGCCAAAGTGCGGGAGATACTGGATGCCAGTGACTCATGATGGTTGTCCTCGAAATACGCGTTGATACAGCGGGTTGCGGCCAGGTTCATACAGGATCTCAACCGGAAGGTGGGCATCCCACACCACAAAGTCCGCCATGAATCCTGCCTTCAATTGCCCATGGGTCGCCTGACGACCAAGGGCTTGCGCCGCATGACGCGTGACGCCCGCCCACGCTTCTTCCGGCGTTAAGCCAAACTGCACGCAGGCCATGTTCATCGCCCAGTGCAGACTGATAAACGGACTGGTACCAGGGTTGAAATCCGTCGCCACCGCCATAGGCACGTTATATTGACGTAGCCACTCCACCGGTGGGCGCTGTTTCTCTTTAAGAAAATAAAAGGCACCGGGCAGCAGAACACCCACCGTGCCGCTGCGACTCATCGCCGCCACACCTGCCTCATCGAGGTATTCAATATGATCGGCCGATAATCCGTGATAGCGGCTAACCAGCTGCGCGCCACCGAGCAACGACAGCTGTTCCACGTGGCCCTTAACCGGAATGCCCAACGCCTGAGCTGCCTTAAATACCCGTTCACTTTGCGCCAGGCTAAACCCAACGCTTTCACAAAACAGGTCGACGGTCTCAAACAGGCCCTGTTCCCACAGCTGAGGCAAAATGGTCTCGCACACCAGCGTTATATAGCCGTCAGGATCGTCACGGTATTCCGCCGGTGTCGCGTGCGCGGCCAGCAGCGTCGGGCTGATTTCAAGGGTATTTTCCGCCGCCAGCGCAGAGACCACGCGCAAAATTTTCTCTTCTGTCGCCAAATCCAGACCATAGCCTGATTTCACTTCCAGCAGCGTGACGCCTTCTTTTATCAGCCGTTCCATGCGCGCACGCGCCACGGCAAGGAGCTGATCGTCAGATGCGCGGCGGGTCGCCGACACGGTGGCATTTATGCCCCCGCCCTGGGCGCTGATTTGCTGGTAAGACACACCATTCAGCCGCTGCTCCCACTCGCCTGCACGATTTCCGCCAAATACCAGATGTGTGTGGCAATCAATCAAACCTGGCGTAACCAGTCGGCCCTGCATATCAAAGGTATTGTCATGTGTGCGGTATAACGAGGATTCAGGCACGATGGCGCGGATCTTGCCCTGTCGAATAATCAGCGCGTGACCGTCCACCAGCCCATACGGGGTGTTACGTTCAGGATCCATGGTCGCCAGGCGAACATTACGCCAGATGGCATCATCAGGGAAAAATTGCTGCATTCCACTCACCACTTGTCATAGGTTGTATAGACATTTATTGAGATCCTGCGGATGTTGTCAACCTGAAGGGCAATAAATGTTACTTAATTGTGAGTTCAGGAGGTTCCACATCAGACATTGCTGCTATAAAAAACAACTTTTTACCTTTTCACCTTTCCGTTTCGCTCAACTTAGTATAAAAAAGCAGGCTTCAATGGATAAATTTCAAAGCCCGGAGCAACCTGTGAACATTTCATCAGTTTCCCGTCTGGCGCTGGCAATGGCTTTTGGCGTGACTCTGACCGCCTGTAGCGCGACCTCGCCCGATCAAATTCCTTCCGACCAGACCGCGCCAGGCACTTCCTCGCGCCCGATTCTGTCGGCAAATGAAGCCAGCAATTTTGTGGCTGCACATTATTTTTCTGCACTAACGCCAAACACCGCGCCGTGGTCCCCTTCTGCGATTTCTCTGCCCGCACAGCCTGATTTTGTTGTCGGCCCGGCAGGGACTCAGGGCGTCACCCACACCACCATTCAGGCGGCGGTGGATGCGGCAATCATTAAACGCACCAACAAACGTCAATATATTGCGATCATGCCAGGTGACTATCAGGGCACGGTCTATGTCCCGGCGGCAACGGGCAGCCTGACGCTGTACGGCATGGGCGAAAAACCGCTTGATGTGAAAATTGGCCAGGCCATTGACGGGGAAATGAGCACCGCTGACTGGCGTCGTACGGTCAACCCGAGCGGCAAATATATGCCGGGCAAACCTGCTTGGTACATGTTTGATAATTGCCAGAACAAACGTGGCGCGAACATTGGTGTCCTGTGTTCTGCTGTCTTCTGGTCGCAAAACAACGGCCTGCAATTGCAGAATCTGACCATCGAAAACAACCTCGGTGACAGCGTGGATGCAGGTAACCATCCGGCCGTAGCTCTGCGTACCGATGGCGATAAAGTACAGATCAACAACGTCAACATTCTGGGTCGTCAGAATACCTTCTTCGTGACCAACAGTGGCGTTCAAAACCGTCTGGAAAACGATCGTCAGCCGCGTACGCTGGTGACGAACAGCTACATTGAAGGCGATGTGGATATCGTTTCCGGTCGCGGCGCAGTCGTGTTCGAAAACACCGATTTCCGCGTCGTCAATTCTCGCACCCAGCAGGAAGCCTACGTGTTCGCTCCCGCCACGCTGTCGAACATTTATTACGGTTTCCTTGCCGTCAACAGCCGCTTTACCGCTGCGGGTGATGGCGTGGCGCAGTTAGGCCGCTCACTGGATGTCGATGCTAACACCAACGGTCAGGTGGTGATCCGCGACAGCGTGATCAACGAAGGCTTTAACATGGCGAAGCCATGGGGTGACAGCGTGATCGGTAAGCATCCGTTTACCGGCAATACCGGTGCAGAGGATGACAAAGGCGAAATCCAGCGTAATCTGAACGACACCAACTTTAACCGCATGTGGGAATACAACAACCGCGGTGTGGGTAGCAAAGTGGTTGCCGAGCCGAAGCAGTAAACGTCATTCACTTATGTAGGCCCGGTAAGCGTATGCGCCTCCGGGCAATGTGCCGGATGGCGGCGAAAACCGCCTTATCCGGCCTACTGATAGCCTTACACCAAACGCGCTTTATTAAAGTTAATCAAACTTCCCGCCTTTATGATTTCACGCTCTTCCGCAGTCAGGCTTGCCATATACAGGCTAATTTCGCTGACCGACCCATTCTCATAAAGTACGTATGCAGCTATCTCGCGTCTGCATTCGTCTAGTGCACGGCGAATACCAGGAATATAGAGATAGTCCCCCACCTCAAAAGACGGACTCTCAGCCATTTGCAGCGGTAACATCCCCCAGTTAATAACGTTGGAACGGTAACGCTTGGTGGCATATTCCTCGACGATATTCGCCAACCCGCCAATCACACGCTGACAACTTGCCGCCTGCTCACGCGCGGAACCATCACCGGGTTTGACGGCATAAATCATACTGCCAATTCCGGTCTCCAGTGGCGCAACATTTTCCTGGCCGGCAATCTGGTGAATGCGTTCGAAGATGGGTACCAGTGCGTTGTTCATCCCGCCAGCCCGCCGCTGTTTTTCCAGCTCAGCGGTGGCTTTACTCCTTCCCACGTAGCCGGGATCCCGGCGTGAAAGCGTAAATTCCGCCAGCCCTAAAGGATTTGAGCGATAGGAAGACGTTTCCCCGGATGGGATCAGCTCATCAGTCGTCGTCACCTCATCGAGAATTTTTGAGGCGACCTTCAACAGAATATTTTCCGTCAGTGCGCCAAGCTCCGGCCAGTCTTTAATATTGGGACCATAAATAAGCGACTGCTGCGTGGCACCTTTCACAAAGCCCTGGTAGATGCGGCTTTTATAAGGCGCAGGGTCAAACGTATAGGCAGGCATTTCATCCCAACAGTCCAGCTCAGTCGCCGGAGTCAGGAATCCGCCGTTTGCCGCCGTCGCGGCGATGGAGCGCGCATCCATCAGCGCCACGGCCGACATTTGCCCGCTGCCCGGTTTCGAACCTTCACGGTTAGGGAAGTTACGCGTGGTATGGCGAATGCTCAGCCCGTTATTGATGGGCGTGTCACCCGCACCGAAGCAGGGACCGCAGAAAGCGGTTCTGATAATAGCGCCCGCGCCCATCAAATCTGCGACCACACCTTTCTTGGCTAAGTCCATAAATACCGGTTGTGATGAGGGGTAGACCGCCAGCGAAAAGGTGTCGCTACCGCAGGATTGACCGCGTAGCGCACTGGCGGCGGCAATCACGTTCTCATAGTTACCGCCCGAGCATCCGGCAATGATCCCCTGCTGTACTTTTAAGCGACCATTCTCCACTTTGTCGAGCAGTGAGAGGCTGGCTTTCCCTTGCGCGATACGCGCGGATTCAATTTCGATCCCGCGAAGAATATCGGTGAGATTCTCATTGAGAGTGTCAATTTCATAGACGTTGCTGGGGTGGAAAGGCAGCGCGATCATCGGCTTGATGGCGCTCAGATCAACATAAATACAGCCATCGTAATACGCCATCGGCTGCGGGTTCAGCGGGCGATAGTCCTGCTCGCGACCGTGTAGCGCCAGCCAACTGTGCGTCTCATCATCCGTTTGCCAGACGGAGCTCAGACAGGTGGTTTCCGTTGTCATCACATCAACGCTGTTGCGAAAATCCGTGGAGAGAGACTTAATACCCGGACCGACAAATTCCATCACTTTATTTTTGACGTAACCGTTTTTAAACACCGCGCCAATAATGGCTAACGCAACATCCTGTGGCCCTACGCCAGGTGCGGGTTTCCCAGTCATGTATACCGCAACAACGTCAGGGTAATCGATATCCCAGGTATCGTTTAATAACTGCTTAACCAGCTCACCGCCGCCTTCGCCTACCGCCATAGTTCCCAATGCGCCATAACGAGTATGACTGTCAGAGCCGAGGATCATTTTTCCGCCACCGGCCATCGTCTCACGCATATATTGATGGATAACCGCAATATGTGGAGGCACAAAAATGCCTCCATAGCGTTGCGCTGCAGACAGCCCGAACTGATGATCGTCGCCGTTAATAGTTCCGCCTACCGCACACAATGAGTTATGGCAGTTAGTCAAAACATAAGGTAACGGGAAACGCTCCATGCCAGAAGCTTTAGCTGTCTGAATAATGCCGACAAAAGTAATATCGTGCGACGCTAATGAATCAAACTTAATTTTAAGCTTGTTCATATTTCCTGACGTATTGTGTGCTGAGAGAATCGACCAGGCGATAGTCCCTTTTTTCGCGTGATCTTTTTCGATACGCCCGGCCCCCTGATCCTCGGCTAACAAATTATTATTCTCGCAGAGAAAGACGCCTTTCTCATATAATTTAATCATCACATACTCCATGGTACGATGCCTGTAAAAATACCGTATATACAGGCATTGTTAATCAATAAATTTAATAGACTGACGATTGACGTGTTGTTTACAACATATTCCAGTCAATCAACATGCTCCACCACCATACGCCCAGGGTGATATGCACAATAAACGTTAAAAATGTGAGCATGCCGCCAACCAACCACCACGATTTAATATCGCTATAGCCCACACCAAAAATAACCGGACCCGCCGCACCACCATAATGGGTTACCATTCCGCCATACGAGTTAGAGAACAGTAACGCCAGGGCGGTCAGCATCAGTGGCGCACCAGAGACATTCGCTAACATGGCAAATACGGGCATCATTGCCACAATATAAGCGCTGCCGGAAGCAAAAAAATAACGGACAATAATACTCAGGAACAGAATGACGAAGAAGGCCACATTACCATGGTTGTCAAAAGAGAGATTGTTTTTGAATAGTTCGGCTAACCAGTCAAAAAATTTCACCTTCGATAATAAAGAACTCAGACCAATAATACCGCCGTACCAGATTAAGGTATTCCAGCCACCTTTATTTTTTACCACATCATCCCAGGTCACTACGCCCAGCAGGAGCATCGCACCCATCACCACAATAGCCACCGTTGATTCATCAACGCCGAGGCTTTTACTGAAAATCCACCCTAATAGCGCGAGAACAAAAATACCCAGCAGCATTTTTTCGCGTCCCTTCATCGGCCCCAGATCCTGGAGTCCGGCTTTAGCGATGGTTTTGTTATCTACTCTGGTAATTTCAGGTGGGTACATAAAATAAATAACTAACGGGGTCAGGAGCAGCATCACAATACCAGGTAAACTTGCTGCCAGCGCCCATCCGCCCCAACTTAACTGCAGGTGGCAGATATCGTTAATCATTTTCAACGCCAGAATGTTCCCTGCCATGGCGGTAAAGAACATATAACTGGTGGTTTTAGTGACCATATAAACGGTCATCATCAGGTAGTGACCAACACGGCGTGGACTCCTGTCTGGTTCAGAACCTAATGCCACCGCCACACTATTGATGATTGGCAGCACAATCCCTCCCGCTCGCGCGGTATTAGATGGCGTTGCAGGAGCCAGAATCAAATCCAGAAAAACGGTGACGTAACCCAGACCCAGCGTGGTATTACCGATTTTGCCGATCAGAATATAGGCAATGCGCTTGCCCAGACCGGTAGTCACAAACGCAGCACTTAGCGTAAATGCAGAGAAAACCAGCCACGTTGTTCCTGAAGCATAACCGCTGAGAACGCTGCTAGTTTTCAACACGCCATGACCTAAATTACCTACCACCACCATTGATGCCGCGACTGCAATCAACAACACCACCGGCTCAGGAAACGGTTTAATGACCAACCCGACAATGGCGGCAAGATAAATACCGAAAAGAACCCAGGCCAGTTCAGTTAATCCTGCTGGTGCAGGAATAATGCCAATAATACAGGGGATCGCCAATATTAAGATTAGCTTCCATAATGATTTCACATTCATGTGGTATTCCTGATTTATGCGTACAGGCAATCTCGCGAAATAAATCCAGTATTCGCGATACACAACCGTGTCAATTAACGTTGTGCGGAAAGGTAAACCTCACCAGAAAATATTTTCCGGGCGGTGCGAATCACCGAGGCGCGAATAGCCGTAGCGTCATCACTGTCATTACTCAAATGAATATCCAGTGAGCCACCGGGGTGTTCAATGCTGATATTTCCATACGCTATACCCGGTGCCACCTGTTGAGTCACCGTCCCTGCAATAACGCAACTGCTGGCAATGGCAATAGCGCCAGTGATCGCCAGTGCTTTATGGCAAGCGTGAGGCATAAAATAGCGTACAGTAATTGCACCACTCTGCTGGGGCGCTGAAATAAGGATAGGTTTAGGAATGACCATATTGGTAACATCCCCTAGCCCCATAGCCAGCCCCGCCTGGCGGCGAATAGATTCCATGCGTGCTAATAATTCTGTATCGGCATCCAGTTCCTCCGGCAACTCATACCCAGTTTTTCCCAGATATTCAGCAGGAATAATCACCACCGGCGTCGCCATATCCATGCAGGTTACCGGAATAGCATCAAAACAATCACGATGATTTCCCGTCGGGAAAATGCGCCCTGTTTTGGAGCCAGCGGCATTCAGGAATGTGAGTGCGACAGGCGCCGATGTTCCCGGAACACCGTCTATTTTTACCGTGCCTTCATACTCAACAACACATTGCGGTGTCTGGATATCGGCTTCAATATAGGTATTGGTGTTCACATTGCGAATACGTACCCGCGTCGTCGGCGTTGTGGCAGCAATCAGCCCATTTTCGATGGCGAATGCTCCGACGGCGGAAAGCATATTGCCACAGTTTGGCGTCGTATCGACACGTTGTTCATGAACCAAAACCTGAGCAAATAAATAATCGATATCGGCTTGAGCATCATTTGAACGACTAATAATCGCCACTTTACTGGTTAACGGATTCCCCCCGCCAATACCATCGATTTCCAGCGCATTCCCGGATCCCATAATTTTCATCAATACATCATCACGCAGCTGTTTCTCTTCGGGTAGATGTTCTGCTAATAAAAATGCGCCTCTGGAGGTTCCTCCGCGCATCATAACGCAAGGTATTTTCTTCACGACAATGCCCTCAAATATATTATTCATACTAAAGACATGGTTACATGCGAAAAATACGGTGGCTAATGACTTTATTGCCGTGATTAGTGACTTTTTTTATTAATTTAAGGTTAACAATGACAGGTAAACTGGTCGCTCTATCAGAACAGAATGTCTGTTAACGTTTTATGGGGTCAGAATGAAACATGAATTATCGAGCATGAAGGCATTTGTCACATTGGCAGAGTCCAATTCTTTTAACAATGCAGCGAAATCACTTAACATCACACAACCTGCTTTAACGCGCAGAATTAAAAAAATGGAAGAGTATTTACACGCTCAACTCTTCGAGAGAACAACCCGCAAAGTTACGTTAACAAAAGCAGGGAAGTTGTTATTACCCGAAGCAAGAGAACTAATTAGGACATTGGATGAAACGATTTTTAATATCAGCCAAATGAATACTCACTATCACGGGATGGTGACATTGTCCTGTATCCCTACCGCCGTTTTCTATTTTTTACCGTTGGCGATCGGAAAATTTAATGAGTTATATCCCAATATTAAGGTGCGAATTATTGAACAAGGCACGAATAATTGTATGGAGTCCGTACTTTGCAACGAGGCCGATTTTGGCATAAATATGAACAGCATCACAAATTCTTCCATTGAATTCACCCCGCTGGTTAACGAACCCTTTGTCCTGGCATGTCGGCGCGATCACCCGCTCGCCCATAAACAGTTGGTTGAATGGCAAGAATTACTGGCTTACAAATTGATAGGCGTGCGGTCATCGAGCGGTAACCGATTGCTGATTGAGCAACATTTAGCCGACAAGCCGTGGAAGCTGGATTGGTTTTATGAGGTTCGCCATTTATCAACATCCCTTGGCCTGGTTGAGGCTGGGCTCGGCATTTCGGCACTACCAGGATCGGCAATGCCACAAACGGCGCACCCAACGCTGATTGGCATTCCGCTGGTTGAGCCGGTGATTAGACGCACGTTGGGAATTATCCGGCGTAAGGATGCCGTGCTGTCCCCTGTCGCTGAACGCTTTTTCTCGTTGCTGCTAAATCTGTGGGCAGATGAAAAGGATAATTTGTGGCGACCGATTTCCGATCTCCAGGGAAACCGAGTGTCTGATGGCGGCTAATGCCTTATCAGGCCTACGACGCGTGTGCTTATCGTAGGCCATTTGGCATAAAACCTTAGTAGGCGTTAATCACAACCCACATTGGGCCTTGTCCGACTGCATAACGACCTTTCTCGGTCAGCAGCCCCTGTTCACCGGCAATGTCATACACCGCGATATGGTGCGATTTCTGCCCGGCGGCAATCAGGTATTTACCGCTGCTGTCGATATTAAAGCCACGCGGCTGGGTTTCGGTAGGCTGGAAGCCCTCTTTGGTCAGCACGCTGCCGTCTTCTGACACGCTAAACACCGTAATCAGGCTGGCGGTACGGTCACAGGCATACAAGTGACGACCATCAGGCGTGATGTGAATATCTGCTGCCCAGCGAGTGTCGGCGAAATCAGCTGGCATCATATCCAGCGTCTGTACGCACTCAATTTTACCGTACGGATCTTTCAGTTCCCAGACATCAACCGAGCTGTTCAGCTCATTGACGCAGTAGGCATACTGATGATTCGGATGGAACGCCATATGACGTGGCCCCGCGCCTTCTACGGTCGTCACTTCCGCCGGATCCTGCACGACCAGCTTGCCATCATCGCAGACGTCAAACAGGCAAATACGATCCTGCTTCAGTGCGGGAACCCACAGCGTGCGGTTATCCGGCGAAATATTGGCCGAGTGGCATCCGTCCATGCCTTCCACTACGTCCACCAGCCCAACCGGCAGGCCATCCTCCAGACGCGTCACGCTCACGCTGCCTGCGTTGTACGATCCGACAAACACAAAACGCCCCTGATGATCGGTCGAAATATGCGTCGGGCTGCCCGGCAGCGCAGATTCTGCAGCAAAAGTCAGCGCACCGTCATCCGGTGCAATCCGGTAGGCCAGCACGCGAAACTCGGGACGCACGCCAACGTACAGATAGCGCTTATCCGGGCTGACGACCATCGGTTGCACCTGACCCGGTACATCAACCACCTGCGTCAGCGTCAGTGAACCGTCGTGATTCAGGCTCCAGACGTGGATTTGCTGACTCTCAGGGCTGGCGGTATAAACGGTTTGCTTCATGAATGCTCCTTTTACTTTTTGGCAAGTGACTGCAATTGCCTGACACACGCCTAAGGTAGACGTTTTTAACGGTGAATGCTTAATTAAGACTCAGAATTTTGTCCGGCTGCCGACTCGGTGTACCATGCCAAAAGACACAATTCTCAACCTTAATCTGGAATAACTGATGACCACTCGCGTGATTGCCCTGGATTTAGACGGTACGTTGCTGACCCCGAAAAAAACCTTGCTACCCTCCTCTCTCGAAGCGCTATCACGCGCCAGAGAAGCCGGCTACCAACTTATCATTGTCACGGGTCGCCATCACGTTGCTATTCATCCTTTTTATCAGGCACTGGCGCTGGATACACCTGCAATTTGCTGTAATGGCACTTACTTGTATGATTATCAGGCAAAAAAGGTTCTGCAATCCGATCCCCTTCCCGTGGATCAGGCGTTGCAGCTGATCGATCTGCTGGAGGCGCATCAGATCCATGGCCTAATGTATGTAGACGACGCCATGCTGTATGAGCGCCCGACCGGGCATGTGGTGCGTACCGCAAACTGGGCGCAAACCCTGCCGCCAGAGCAGCGCCCAATCTTTACCCAGGTCTCTTCACTGGCGCAGGCCGCACATAACGTTAACGCCGTCTGGAAATTTGCCCTTACCGACGAAGATATTCCTAAACTGCAGCAGTTTGGCAAGCACGTTGAGCAACAACTGGGGCTGGAGTGCGAATGGTCATGGCACGATCAGGTCGACGTGGCCCGCAAAGGCAACAGCAAAGGGAAACGCCTGACCCAGTGGATTGAAGCGCAGGGCGGGTCAATGGAGAATGTCATCGCCTTTGGCGACAACTTTAATGACATCAGCATGCTGGAAGCCGCAGGCACCGGCGTGGCAATGGGTAACGCAGATGACGCGGTCAAGGCTCGCGCCAATATCGTGATTGGTGACAACACCACCGACAGTATCGCCAAATTTATTTATTCTCACCTGCTGTAATCAGGCGGTAATCGACACGCTCTTAATTTGCGCGTACAGCCACAGGCCAGGTTTGATGCCAAGTTCATCCCTGGCCCACGGGCTGATCCTCGCCCACAGGGTTTTACCGCCCACCTCAAGCTGAACTTCCACCTGCCCATTGTCGTCATAACACTGCGCGACTTTGGCGCGCAACACGTTGCGAATACTGGTCTGCTGCGGCGGTTGTAATACCAGTGACACATCCGAGGCCTGAATACGAATACGCAGCGAGGTTTGCAGCGGTTGCTCCAGTTTATTGACCCACAGATGCTGATCGCCCAGCGCCAGCGCGGTCATCGCATAATGCGGATGGTGTTCCAGCACGCTAACTTTGAGGATGCTACTTTGCTGCTCTTTCGGCAGCCAGGGATGCATCACGCTGCTACCCCAGACATCCTCCAGCGAGCCAAACGCTTTTACCTGGCCGTTCTCCAGCACCATTACTTTATCGGCCAGATGCAAAATCTCATCCAGCGAATGGCTGACATACAGCATCGGGATGTTGATTTCGCGCGCCAGGCGTTGCAGGTAGGGCAACAGTTCACGCTTACGCGGAATGTCCAGCGACGCCAGCGGCTCGTCAAGCAGCAGCAGTTCTGGCGCGGTCAGCAGCGCCCGACCAATAGCCACGCGCTGTTTTTCACCGCCGGAAAGGCTACCAGGCAAGCGCTCAAGTAGCGGTTCGATCCCCAACAACGCCACCAGCTTATCAAACTGCCCCGCCATGCTTTTCGCCATGCCGTAGCGCAGGTTACCGCGCACTTTATAATGCGGGAACAGGCGCGCATCCTGAAAAACGTAGCCTACCCGGCGTTTTTCAGGGGTTAAGCAGATGCCATTTTCTACATCGTTCAGCACCCGACCATTGAGCACAATGCGCCCGGACTGCGGCTTCGTCAGGCCGCTAATGGCGTTAATCAGCGAGGTTTTACCCGCCCCGGAAACACCAAAAATCGCGGTAATGCCATTGGCAGGTAGCGTTTCATTGAGTGTCAGGCAGTGCGTGCCTAACGTCTGGGTGAAATTCAGTTCCAGCATATTTATCGCCCCGTCCGCTCGCGGCTGATGCGCGCCAGCCACTCAGAAATCAGTAGCGAAATTAACGCCAGCACAATAGAAATCATGCAAAGTCTCGCCGCCGCGCTTTCACCGCCCGGAGTCTGGATCAGGGTGTACATCGCCGAAGGGATAGTGCGGGTTTCGCCAGGAATATTGGAAACAAAGGTGATTGTCGCGCCAAACTCGCCGAGCGAGCGGGCAAATGCCAGCACCGTGCCGACGATAATACCCGGTAGCATCAGCGGCAAGGTAATGGTCAGGAATACGCGCCAGCGACCGGCCCCCAGCGTACGGGCAGCCTGTTCCAGCTTGACGTCCACGCCTTCCAGCGCCAGACGGATGGCCCGCACCATCAGCGGGAAAGACATCACTGCCGCCGCCAGCACCGCACCGCGCCAGCTAAAGGCAAATGTAATACCAAACCAGTCGTACAGACGCTCGCCGATAAATCCGCGTCGCCCCATGGCCACTAACAGCAAATAACCGACCACCACCGGTGGCAGTACCAATGGCAAGTGCAGCACACTGTCGAGCAGAGCTTTACCTGGAAACGTGCAGCGCACCAGCAGCCAGGCAAAGAAGATCCCAAACGGCAGGCTGAACAGCACGGCCAGGGAAGAAACTTTCAGGCTCAGTATAACGGCCTGCCATTCAGGATCGCTAAGTATCATTACTTGGTCGTAAATCCATAACGTTTAAAGATTTCAGCAGCCTGCGGTCCTTTCAGGTAATCATAGAACGCGCTGACCGTGGCGTTAGAATGCCCATCAACAATCGCGATAGGGTATTCGACTTTTTTGTGTGAATCTTCCGGGAACGTGGCTACCACTTTGACGCCTTTGCTTGCAACGGCATCGGAGCCGTAAACAATTCCCAGCGGTGCTTCGTTACGCTCGACCAGCGCCAGTGCACCGCGTACGTCTTCAGCAGGGGCCAGTTTTGGCGCCAGAGTATCCCATGCGCCCAGTTTTTGCAGCGCTTCTTTGGCATAAATGCCCGCCGGAACATGTTCCGGGTCACCGACCGCCAGACGCCCGCCGTTCAACAGGCTGGTCCAGTTGGTTTTACTGTCGATGGCAAACGCTTTCTGCTCGCTCGCTTTTGGCGCCACGACTACCAGGCTGTTACCGAGCAGCGTTTTACGCGATGCAGTGTCGATAGACTTTTTATCTACCGCATAATCCATCCATTTCTGGTCGGCAGAAATAAACAGATCGGCGGGCGCACCGGCTTCAATCTGGCGCGCCAGCGTAGAAGACGAGGCAAAAGAGGAGACGACGTCCACGTTCTTCTCTTTTTTATACTGGGTTGCAATGTCCTGCATCGCATTCGTCAGCGACGCCGCGGCGAACACCGTAATTTTGCCTTCATCCGCCAATGCATGCCCGGCAACAGAAAGAGAGAGTGTTGCCCCTGCAAACAAGCGTAACCATGTACGTGCCATCTGTAACTCCTTTGAGCTTCGTTATGTACACAGCAATATAACGATTAATTCAGGATTTTCCCAGTGGTTATTCGTACCCATCAAAGGTTATATAAAGAAATTATCGGCAGGAAAAGCAGGATCTTGAGAAACTACAGGCACCGAAAACAAGCTGGAAGGCGAAAAAGATAAACGCCCGACTGAGCGGGCGTTTGAGGAATCAATGGTTCTGTTTGGACTGATCTTTCTGACCGATACCGGAGAAAATGTTGAACACTTCACCCAGTCCGTAAATCAGCCCCAGAATGATGGCCATCACCACAGGAACCATGATTACGGCGAATACCAGACTTTTCAATAACTCTAACATGATCAACTCCAGATATAGTCCTTAGCTGTATTTTAACCCCATAACGCAGAAATGCACTCCCCTTTTGTGCGGTCGACTTTGCGCGCGCTCGGTTTTCCGTCACAATATCCTTTTTGCCAGGAGCTTGATATGCAGGCCGAAATCCTTCTTACCCTGAAACTTCAGCAAAAGCTGTTTGCCGATCCCCGCCGCATTTCGCTGCTTAAGCACATTGCGCTTTCCGGCTCTATTAGTCAGGGCGCGAAGGATGCGGGCATCAGTTATAAAAGCGCCTGGGATGCCATCAATGAGATGAATCAACTCAGTGAGCAAACGCTGGTAGAGCGCGCCACCGGCGGCAAGGGCGGCGGCGGCGCGGTATTAACCCGCTATGGCCAGCGCCTAATCCAACTTTATGATTTGCTGGCACAAATTCAGCAGAAAGCGTTTGATGTCCTGAGCGATGACGACGCCCTGCCGCTGAACAGTTTGCTGGCGGCCATCTCCCGTTTTTCACTGCAAACCAGCGCCCGTAACCAGTGGTTTGGCACCATTACCGCACGCGACCACTCTCAAGTTCAGCAACATGTCGATGTCCTGCTGGCCGATGGCGAAACGCGGCTGAAAGTCGCCCTGACGGCGCAAAGTGGCGAACGTTTAGGGCTGGATGAAGGTAAAGAAGTGCTGGTCCTGCTGAAGGCGCCGTGGGTGGGGATCACCCAGGACGACGCTATCGCCCAAGCGGCTGATAACCAACTACAGGGGACCATCAGCCATATTGAGCGCGGCGCTGAACAGTGCGAAGTGTTAATGGCGCTGCCCGATGGCCAGACGCTGTGCGCTACAGTTCCGTCTGAAGACGCCGCGACGCTGCAAGAAGGCGCTAACGTCACCGCGTATTTCAACGCCGACAGAGTGATTATCGCCACGTTGTGTTGAGTCGATTGACATCGGCTCGCAGAACACGTATCCCTGTTATTCATTGCTGCAAAACATGGGATATAAAATGTCATCGTTGCAAATTTCGCAAGGCACGTTTCGTCTGAGCGACACAAAAACGCTCCAGTTGAATACGTTGACGTTGAACGCGGGGGATAGCTGGGCGTTTGTCGGTTCTAACGGCAGTGGGAAATCCGCGTTAGCGCGTGCGCTGGCGGGGGAATTGCTGCCGTTAAAAGGCGAGCGCCGTTGTCAGTTCACGCGCATCACCCGACTCTCCTTTGAGCAGTTGCAGCAGCTGGTCAGCGACGAATGGCAGCGTAATAACACCGATCTCCTCAGCCCTGGCGAAGACGACACCGGACGCACGACGGCAGAAATCATTCTGGATGAAATCAAAAACCCAGCTCGCTGCACAGAACTGGCGCAGCAGTTTGGCATTGCGCATCTGCTCGACAGGCGTTTCAAATACCTCTCTACCGGTGAAACACGTAAAACCCTGCTTTGTCAGGCGCTGATGTCGGAACCGGAATTATTGATCCTGGATGAACCGTTTGACGGGCTGGACGTTGCATCACGTCATCAGTTAGCGGATTTGCTCGCTACATTGCATCAGGCAGGTATTACGCTGGTGCTGGTCCTCAACCGCTTTGATGAAATTCCTGAGTTCGTACAATTTGCCGGCGTTCTCGCGGATTGCACCCTGACTGAAACCGGCGAGAAAGCCGGTTTACTGCAACAGGCATTGATAGCCCAGCTTGCGCATAGCGAACAGCTGACCGGGATCACGTTACCCGAACCCGATGAACCCTCTGTTCGCCGTACGTTGGCCGATCACGAGCCGCGTATTGTGCTCAACGATGGCGTGGTCTCGTATAACGATCGCCCTATTCTGCATCATCTGAGCTGGCAGGTGAATCCGGGCGAACACTGGCAAATTGTCGGCCCAAATGGTGCGGGGAAATCCACCCTGCTCAGCTTAATCACCGGCGATCATCCGCAGGGTTACAGCAACGCACTGACGCTGTTTGGTCGTCGTCGCGGCAGCGGTGAAACCATCTGGGATATTAAAAAACACATTGGTTATGTCAGCAGCAGCCTGCACCTGGAGTACCGCGTCAGTACCACGGTACGCAACGTGATCCTCTCCGGTTATTTTGATTCGATCGGTATCTACCAGGCGGTTTCTGACCGACAGCGTAAGCTGGTACAGCAGTGGTTAGACATTCTGGGCATCGATAAGCGTACTGCCGACGCGCCGTTTCACAGCCTTTCCTGGGGCCAGCAGCGACTGGCACTGATTGTTCGCGCGCTGGTTAAGCACCCTACTCTGTTAATCCTCGATGAACCCTTGCAGGGGCTGGATCCGCTGAATCGCCAGCTGATCCGCCGTTTTGTTGATGTGCTGATCGGCGAAGGTGACACCCAGTTGCTGTTCGTTTCTCACCACGCCGAGGATGCGCCAGCCTGTATTACGCATCGACTGGAGTTTGTGCCTGACGGCGAGATCTATGGCTATCGACAAACGTCCCTGGAATAATTCTCGCTGACGAGTGCGTTTGCACGTCATGAAAGTCAGCTAAATAAGTACGGAGAACGTATTAGTCTGGAGCAGGATTCCGTTCACTTCATGTTCATCTCGCCCCTGATACTGATATACCTGTGAACGCGCAAGGGAGGCTCACCGCCACCTCCCTTGCAACCCAGGCTCCCGGCACGGAAAATCGTCGCTACGCGATTCATTCGGCTTTTGCCGTCTGCCTGTCGGGTCGGTGCCGAGCCTACATCCCTGCAGGCCGTCCCCTCCGCCCGCTTCCCTGCGGGCGGTCCCTGTCAGCCGTCAACACCTCATCGATTTTCAGCCGGACCAAGGTGTCGCTTCAACACACTGACTTTCAGCCAAATCCATTTCGCTGTTTAAACATGTTCAAATAAAAACTCAGGTGGTCAGCTGCGGACTGGTCCGGCTGAAAATTGCTGACGTTTTTCCGTAAGGCCGGGAGAACCCGCAGGGATGCGGGTTCAGGGCGCGCTTTACAGGGACGTTTCCTCGCGCCCGGCCCGGTAGCCTGAAGGAATAAACGGAGGGAACCACAAAGTGGCAATTTTCCTTGCCGGGAGCCGGGATTGTAAAGGGCGTGGCGGAGAACGCCCTTTACCCGTTCACAGGGGATTGTGGCATCAGAGAAGCAATGAACATGAAGTGAACGGAACGATTTCCCCGAGATTACATGTTTATTGTTCCATACCAGCGCGTACTCATTCGTCGCGACATATGCTGTTAACTGACGTGCTGTACGCATTGGACGCCCATTTTTTACCTGCTTTTTCGGATAAATGGCGCAGCCACAAACAAAGCCTATGATTTACAATTAAAAAAATGGTGGTAAGCGGTGAAAACACTGAAGTGTAAACGATTCCACTAATTTATTCCATGTCACACTTTTCGCATCTTTGTTATGCTAGGATTATTCCATACCATAGGCTTAACGGAGCGAATTATGAGAGTATTGGTTACAGGTGGTAGCGGTTACATAGGAAGCCACACGTGCGTGCAGTTACTGAAAAATGGTCATGACGTAGTGATCCTTGATAACCTCTGCAACAGTAAGCGCAGCGTACTGCCCGTTATCGAGCGTTTAGGCACGAAGCATCCGACCTTTATTGAAGGGGATATCCGCAACGAAGCGCTGATCACCGAAATTCTCCACGATCACGCCATTGATACGGTCATTCACTTTGCCGGTCTGAAGGCCGTGGGTGAGTCTGTTGCCAAACCGCTGGAATACTACGACAACAACGTCAACGGTACCCTGCGTCTGGTAAACGCGATGCGCGCCGCCAACGTCAAGAACTTCATCTTCAGCTCCTCAGCCACGGTCTATGGCGATCAGCCGCAAATTCCTTACGTTGAAAGTTTCCCCACCGGAACCCCACAAAGCCCGTATGGCAAAAGCAAACTGATGGTTGAGCAGATCCTGACCGATCTGCAAAAAGCCCAGCCAGAATGGAGCATCGCGCTGCTGCGCTACTTCAACCCGGTCGGCGCACATCCGTCAGGTGATATGGGTGAAGATCCGCAAGGCATTCCTAACAATCTGATGCCTTACATTGCTCAGGTTGCCGTTGGGCGCCGCGAGTCGCTTGCTGTATTTGGCAACGACTACCCTACCGAAGATGGCACCGGCGTTCGCGATTACATCCACGTGATGGATCTTGCCGACGGGCACGTTGTCGCCATGGAAAAACTGGCGGGAAAACAAGGTGTGCATATTTATAACCTTGGTGCGGGCGTCGGCAGCAGCGTGCTGGACGTAGTCAACGCTTTCAGCAAAGCCTGCGGCAAACCGATCAACTACCATTTTGCACCGCGCCGTGACGGCGATCTTCCCGCTTATTGGGCTGATGCCAGCAAGGCTGACCGCGAATTAAACTGGCGCGTAACCCGCACGTTGGACGAAATGGCACAAGACACCTGGCACTGGCAGTCACGCCATCCACAGGGATATTCGGATTAAGGACACGTCATGACGCAATTCAATCCAGTCGATCATCCACACCGCCGCTTTAACCCGCTTACCGGGCAGTGGATCCTCGTATCACCGCATCGTGCCAAACGCCCCTGGCAAGGGGCGCAGGAGACACCGTCTAAGCAGGTTCTGCCCACGCATGACCCGGACTGCTTCCTGTGTGCAGGTAACACGCGCGTAACCGGCGATAAAAACCCGGATTACACCGGCACCTACGTCTTTACCAATGATTTTGCCGCGCTGATGTCCGACACCCCGGACGCGCCGGACGGTCACGATCCGTTGATGCGTTGTCAGAGCGCTCGTGGGACCAGCCGCGTCATTTGTTTCTCACCCGATCACAGCAAAACGCTGCCGGAACTCAGCGTGCCTGCGCTGACGGAGATTGTGAAAACGTGGCAGACGCAAACGGCCGATCTGGGGAAAACCTATCCCTGGGTGCAAGTATTTGAAAATAAAGGTGCAGCGATGGGGTGCTCGAACCCGCATCCGCACGGTCAGATTTGGGCCAACAGCTTCCTACCCAACGAAGCCGAGCGTGAAGATCGCCTGCAGAAAACATATTTCGCCGAACAGGGCGCACCGATGCTGGTTGATTACGCCCAGCGTGAACAAGCAGACGGCAGCCGTACGGTCGTTGAAACCGAGCACTGGCTGGCGGTCGTGCCTTACTGGGCGGCATGGCCGTTCGAAACGCTGCTACTGCCTAAAGCACATGTTCTGCGTATCACCGATTTGACCGATGCTCAGCGTGCCGACCTGGCGCTGGCGCTGAAGAAACTGACCAGTCGTTATGACAATCTGTTCCAGTGCTCTTTCCCTTATTCCATGGGCTGGCACGGCGCACCGTTTAATGGTGAAGAGAATCAACACTGGCAACTGCACGCACATTTTTATCCGCCTCTGCTGCGTTCTGCGACCGTGCGTAAATTTATGGTCGGTTATGAAATGCTGGCAGAAACTCAGCGCGACCTGACGGCAGAACAAGCCGCTGAACGTCTGCGTGCGGTCAGTGACATCCATTTTCGCGAATCCGGAGTTTAAATAATGAGTCTGAAAGAAAAAACACAATCTCTGTTTGCTGAAACATTTGGCTACCCTGCCACCCACACAATTCAGGCGCCCGGTCGCGTTAACCTGATTGGCGAACATACCGATTATAACGACGGCTTCGTTCTGCCCTGCGCCATCGACTATCAAACCGTGATCAGCTGCGCGACGCGTGACGATCGCATCGTGCGCGTGATTGCCGCTGACTACGAGAATCAGGTTGATGAGTTCTCTCTCGATGCGCCAATTATTGCCCATGACAGCCAGCAGTGGTCGAACTATGTCCGCGGCGTGGTGAAACACCTGCAAAAGCGTAATAACGCCTTTGGCGGTGCCGATCTGGTGATCAGCGGCAACGTACCGCAGGGCGCTGGCTTAAGCTCCTCAGCTTCGCTGGAAGTGGCGGTCGGCACCGTATTCCAGCAGCTTTATCACCTGCCGCTCGACGGCGCACAGATTGCCCTCAACGGTCAGGAAGCCGAAAACCAGTTCGTAGGCTGCAACTGCGGTATCATGGATCAGCTGATTTCCTCACTGGGCAAGAAAGATCATGCGCTGCTGATCGACTGCCGTACGCTGGGTACCAAAGCGGTCTCCATGCCTGAGGGCGTCGCCGTGGTGATCATTAACAGTAACTTTAAGCGTACGCTGGTCGGCAGTGAGTACAACACCCGTCGCGAGCAGTGCGAAACCGGCGCGCGCTTCTTCCAGCAGCCCGCGCTGCGTGATGTCAGCCTTGAGGCATTCAACGCCGTCGCCCATGAGTTGGATCCGATCGTCGCCAAACGCGCCCGCCACGTGATCACCGAAAATGCCCGCACGGTGGAAGCCGCTGATGCCCTGGCAAAAGGTGACCTGCTGCGCATGGGCCAGTTGATGGCGGAATCTCACGCCTCCATGCGCGATGACTTTGAAATTACCGTGCCGCAAATTGATACCCTGGTGGAGATCGTCAAAGCGACCATCGGCTCCCAGGGCGGCGTGCGCATGACCGGCGGCGGCTTCGGCGGCTGCATTGTGGCGCTGATCCCTGAAGCGTTGGTTCCTGCAGTACAGCAGGCTGTCGCTGCGCAGTACGAAGCGAAAACCGGTATCAAAGAAACCTTCTATGTGTGTAAACCTTCACAAGGAGCCGGACAGTGCTAAACGAAATTCCCGTCATGGCCCCCGATGGCCAGCCGTTTCGTCTGCTGACCCTGCGCAATGACGCAGGGATGGTGGTCTCACTGATGGACTGGGGGGCGACGCTACTGTCGGCCCGCATTCCTCTGAGCGATGGTAGCGTGCGCGAAGCATTGCTTGGCTGCGCCAGCCCGGAACAATATCCTGACCAGGCGGCGTTTCTGGGGGCATCGATTGGCCGTTACGCGAACCGTATCGCCAACAGCCGTTATACCTTCGCCGGTGAAACCATTGAATTACTGCCAAGCCAGGGTGAAAACCAGCTGCACGGCGGGCCGGATGGTTTTGATAAACGTCGCTGGCAGATAGTGAATCAGAATGATCGTCAGGTGCTGTTCGCACTGACCTCTGACGATGGCGACCAGGGTTTCCCTGGCAACCTTTGCGCCACGGCGCAGTATCGCCTGACCGATGACAATCGTATTTCAATCACCTATCGCGCGACGGTGGATAAACCCTGCCCGGTGAATCTGACCAATCACGTTTATTTCAACCTCGACGGTGATAAAACCGATATCCGCCAGCATAAGCTGCAGATCCTCGCCGATACGTATCTGCCGGTTGATGCGATGGGTATCCCACACGAGGGCTTAAAGCCGGTGGCGGGCACTTCTTTTGACTTCCGTACGCCAAAAGTTATCGCCAGCGAATTTCTGGCCGATGACGATCAGCGCCACGTAAAAGGTTACGATCACGCCTTCCTGCTACAGGCGCAAGGCGATGCCCGTAAACCGGTCGCGCTGCTGTGGTCGCAGGATGAAAAACTGCAGATGGAGGTTTACACCTCGGCCCCGGCATTGCAGTTCTACTCCGGGAATTTCCTCGGCGGTACGCCATCCCGTGGCCCAGAGGTTTACGCCGACTGGCAAGGTCTGGCGCTGGAAAGCGAGTTTTTGCCAGACAGCCCGAACCATCCGGAATGGCCGCAACCGGACTGCTTCCTGCGCCCGGGCGAAGAGTACGCCAGCGTGACGGAATACCGGTTTATTCCGGCCTGATTAAAATCAATTGCCCGGCAGCATGAGCATGCCGGGCATAACATCACAGATCGGTATAATTGCCCAGCAGGAAACCCTGTTCAAGTATGTGCTGCTTAAGTGTGGGTGACGTTAACACCTCCAGTTCATCCAGTCGCGGATGACAATAGCGACTTTGCATAACAATCTTATCGACGAAACCAGGGTGGCACATCAATTCCACAGTTTGTTCATTTTCAACGGTGGCGCGTTCCAGTGCATCAAGAACGAAGCGGGATGAAACGTTTTCAGCATAAAAATCACTGATGAAATAATCGACACCACGTATATCCTGTACCGTAATATTCTGCTGGCGCGTCGCCTGCCAGTCGATTCGCAATGGAAGACCCTTATCACGCGCAAAACTCGCAACATGCTGCCAAACTTGAGGAATAAAATGGGCATGATGGTGGCTATCAATATGCGTTGGCATCCGACCAAAAAGAGAAACAAAACTGTCATATTGCCGGTGTAATTCAGCCACAACTTCATCATCTTTCAGTAATCCGCTCCCGGCGGTCTCCCAGAGCCATTTACCTAAAACCCCTTCTCTCGCCAGTGAAGGCATATTTGTCAACGGCACACCGTAACTAAGAACAAAATGTAAACCCACACCTAGTGCGGGAAAATCGGCGCTGAGTGCTGCCGCATGCTCAATACCAGTGGCATTCATCATAGCGGTCGTTGACGTCACTATCCCATGGCGATGCGCTTCAACAATACCGTAGTTGGTACCGTGGCTTAAACCAAAGTCATCAGCATTCACGATCAATATTTTCGTCATATACTGCCCTCTTGTTGATTTTCGCCTGACCGAAGGCTGGCAATGGTACAGGCAAACTGCGGCAGATGGTCTTGATTCGCCAGCAGCATTTCCCGCGCTAAAATTTCAGCGCCTCGATCCGAATCAACCAAAGGGTTGAGATTCAGCGCCAACAAAACATCATCAATACGCCCACTCAACGCAGCTTGTGAGGCAGCAATTTCGAAGCCTTTGATTGTATAAATCAGTCCTAAAACTTTCTCGTCAAAGTGGGTGACGCGCGGATGAGGCGTTACACCGCCTCGCCCTAACAGACAGGTCATTTCGACTGCCCAGTCTGCTGGGATATTATCAACGTGCCCATAATGAGGAACATTAATATAATGTTCGGTCTGTTTATCGTTGTAAATTGCATTAATAACTTCACAAGCTGCATCGGAGTAATAAGCACCACCACGGGCATCCAGTTCTGCAGGCTTAGTATCTAACTGCGGGTTTTTATAAATATCGAATAACTTTCTTTCCAACTTTTGTACCACCTGGGCACGAACGTTGCCTTTAAAATACTCAGCCATTTCTATTGCTAACATCTCTTTATGTTTGAAGTAATAAAGAAGATAAGAACAGGGTAGCAAATTCAGTGAGCGTAACAGTCCACAACTAAACGGCAGGCTGAAAATATTTTTTACTGTGCTACCGTTAATTATCCCTGAGGCGACACGATCGAGAACCTCTGCAAAGCACGACTGTCCATTTACCAGCACGTCTCTAATGAAAACCAGATGATTCAGGCCAAAGAGATCAATAGAAAGCTGATCATCTTTGGTTAGCGATAACAAATCTTCTATCAACATCCGCATTCCCACCGGGACGTTACAAACACCAATGAAACGTTTAAAGTCGGTATGTCGATATACCGCCTCAGTTACCATTCCGGCGGGGTTAGTAAAGTTAATGATCCATGCTTGTGGGCAAATATTCTGGACATCCTGCACAATATCCAAAATGACCGGAATGGTGCGCAGACCTTTAAATAATCCACCTGCACCGTTAGTTTCTTGCCCCAAATAGCCCAGTGATAGCGGAATCCGCTCATCCTGCTCGCGTGCCTTTAGCTGGCCGACACGAAATTGTGTCGTAACAAAATCAGCATTCTGCAATGCTTCCTGACGATTCAGAGATTTATGGATTGTTATCGGTACACCGGCACGCGCGACCATGCGCTGACAAAGCGCATAAATGATATCGAGTTTTTCTTTACCCTCTGCGACATCCACCAGCCACAGCTCATTAATAGGCAACTCATGGTAGCGCTTAATAAAGCCGTCAAGCAATTCCGGAGTATAGCTACTCCCGCCACCAATGGTGACTACTTTTAATTTTTTCATTTTAGCTCCTGAAAGCAGTATTCTGCTCTCTTTAAAATTTCATTTATTCACTTTCAGTTAGCAACAACCGTGTCATTTCTTTGGACTCGCCAACCGTCTTCGGTAGTTACCAGGTGTGAATGAGGTCAGTTTTTTAAAATTATTAATAAAAATACCCGGACTGCTAAAACCAGCTTCGAATGAAATATCTGTCACTGAGAAATTAGTTGTCTCTAACTGTTTCTTACAATAGTTGATACGAATATCATTAATTATTTGTCCGGGTGTTTTCTGATAATAACGATTAGTTGCCCGCGTGAGATATGATTGTGTTTTCCCTGATAACCTGACCATATTTTCCAGCGCATTATCAGCAAACATCGATTTTTTGTGCATGTCCCTCACCAACTGCACTAACCAGCCGGGTATGGATTCTAGTTGTGGGCTATCTTCATAATGTTGCAAGCGATTAACCACATAAAAAGTGAGCAACTTATTGAACTCCTCACATTCATTTTGGTGTATGTCCAATGTTGACAGCGTAGCTTCTATAAATGCTAAAAACGCAGTTGACATGGCATAACATTGCGATGCGATAAAATAGGATGGCAGCATATCAAGATAATGCTCAGAAAAATAACGTTTGCTCACCCCCATATTTAAGATACGCGTAACCCCATAGTCATAAAATGTTTGATGATAAGAGCCAACCGGAATAAAAACAAAATCACCACGTTCCATGATCACGCGCTTACCATTTATCTCCTGGCGACAACTTCCTGTCAGGACGAGTGTAAATTCATAATAATCGTGTTGGTGCAGTCCACTTATACTTTCTGTTTTATCCAGAATAAAGAAATAAAAATCATTACCCCTTAAAAACTGACTTTCATGAACCGTGCTGATTTCCATAATGCATCCTTATTAAAATTTCAGTGCAGCAGCAATATCGTCTTCGCTCTCTTCCTCATCAATAACGTTTTGTGCTTTATTGGCGATAATAACGAATGGCAAGTAAATCATGGTCGCAATACCGAGGTTAATCAGGGCCATAATCAATGCCGCGATACTCCCGTTAGAATTGAAGAAAGCGCCCAACCCTGGTGGCATCGTCCACGGAGCAAAATTAGTGGAGGGTGGAATAATACCCAATGAATAGACCAACAATGTAATCCCCGCAAGAATAGGTTGAATGAGCACAAAGGGGATCATCAATACCGGATTCATAATGATCGGCAAACCGAACAGAATGGGTTCATTGATATTAAACAGGCCGGATGGCAGGGCCATCTTTGCCACCTGACGATAGTCAGCCCGACGAGAAGCGATAAAAATAGCAAAAATCAGGCTTAGCGTCGCACCGGTTCCTCCCAGGTAAACGTAGGACTCCAGCATAGGGCCGGTCCAGAAATGGAAGGTTTTACCCGCAGCCAGCGCCGCATCAACCGAGCCATATTGAGTATAGACCGCCATGTTTTCCATTCCCCACGGACCGAGGATGCCGCTATTTAGCGCAGTTAATGCCAGGCCTCCGTGAACACCAAAAAACCACAAGAATGAATTAAATATCACATAGGCCCACCCTACGATGCTCCCGAGTGACGCGAGCGGCGTTGCAATCGAATTCATAATCACCTGGTGAAAATGTGTCCCCACCAACGACAATCCCCATGAGATCAGGCCCATCAACAAAAGTATAATGAACCCAGGAATTAACGCGGTAAATGATCGCGAAACCGACTCCGGAACGCTTTCAGGTAATTTTATAACCCACTGGCGACGAATAATAAACGTGAATAATTCAGCAACCACTAGCCCAATAATGATCCCGGAAATAATGTTGGCACCGCCTAACCAATTTGGACCAATGCCACTGACGCCACCGACAGTAAATGGCGTAACAGTCATAAATGCGGCGATCGATAATAATCCCGAAGCAAGAGGATCAACTTTTCGCTCTTCAGCTAGTGCCATCCCAATAAAGAATGGGGTCATCAATGACATTATTCCCAACGTGCCGTTATAAACGCTACTACCGGTTACTTTCAATTGTTCAAGGGTATCGATTGTCCCAGCATCCAGGCGTACACCCATCGACCAGAAAAATGAACCTTCAGTGAAATTAAGAAAGACATTGTTAATAAGAACAAACATGGCTCCAACTAGCGTCAGAGGCATTAACCTGATAAAACCATTTTTAATCGCATTGACATATACCTGTTTTCCCAGCTTTACGGCAACAGGTAAGATCACCCTTTCAAGGGAACTGATTGTGCCCGACATAATGAATACCCTCAAATATGACACTTGATAAGGAAAATAGAATATTTTGATAAAAATTATTAATAACTACGCCGCCAGTACAATGAATCATGAATTACGAATAGCATACATGACCGATGTCCCAGGGCAGTAATGAGTAAGATCCACAAATTATGTATGATTGACTTTTTGACATGACAATTTTCACATTTTAATAAAATTCAAGCGTGCTATTGCGGACTAACACTCTCAGAAATCAGGGTCAACTCACGCCCTGCTAAGTTTATTTGAGGCACAACGAATCTGGAAGATGCGTTAAGACGCCGCCCACTGCGTTGTCATGCTTCTTTCGCACATCTTGTCTAGCACGAAAACACAACGTCTCATTTACATGCGTCTTACACTGCTGTTCAATTTTCGCTATTGTATAAGAAGATGTATTGCCGCTGACCCATTACGGCAATATAATGATAATCATTATCATTCAATGTGATTTATAGGAGTGAATGTATGGCTGTAACTAAGCTGGTTCTGGTACGTCACGGTGAAAGTCAGTGGAACAACGAAAACCGCTTTACCGGTTGGTATGATGTTGATCTGTCCGAGAAAGGCGTGGGCGAAGCAAAAGCGGCAGGCAAACTGCTACGAGAGGAAGGCTACAGCTTCGATTTTGCATATACCTCTGTGCTGAAACGTGCCATCCACACCCTGTGGAACGTACTGGATGAACTGGATCAGGCGTGGCTACCGGTTGAAAAATCCTGGAAGCTGAACGAACGTCATTACGGCGCGCTGCAGGGTCTGAACAAAGCCGAAACCGCTGAAAAATACGGTGACGAGCAGGTTAAACAATGGCGTCGGGGCTTCGCGGTAACGCCGCCGGAGCTGACCAAAGATGACGAGCGCTATCCGGGTCACGATCCGCGTTATGCTCAACTTACTGACAAAGAACTGCCGGTTACCGAAAGCCTGGCGCTGACCATTGAGCGCGTTATCCCTTACTGGAACGAAACCATTCTGCCGCGCATGAAAAGCGGTGAGCGCGTGATTATTGCCGCTCACGGTAACTCCCTGCGTGCGCTGGTGAAATACCTGGATAACATGGGCGAAGATGAAATACTGGAACTGAACATTCCGACCGGCGTACCGCTGGTGTATGAGTTCGACGAAAACTTCAAGCCGATCAAACGTTACTATCTGGGTAATGCTGACGAGATCGCCGCAAAAGCGGCGGCCGTTGCCAACCAGGGTAAAGCGAAGTAATTTCTTCGCTGAATATAAAAAAAGCGCGGATTATCCGCGCTTTTTTATTTCGTTCGCTACCAGCCATATCAAATGTCGGCCGGATAAGGCATCGCTGCCATCCGGCAGTCTGTGCAGAAATGCCTGATGGCGCTAGGCTTATCAGGTCTACGAGACTCGGTTATCCGCGACGCGTTTTGACCGCGTTTGCCAACTGGCGTAACACCGCATCAGTATCTTCCCAGCCAATGCAGGCATCGGTAATGCTCTTACCGTAGGTCAGCGGCTCACCGCTATCTGGGTTCTGATTACCTTCCACCAGATGACTTTCAATCATCACGCCAATAATCGCTTTTTCGCCGTCGGCAACCTGCCCACAAACGTCTTTCGCGACATCCATCTGCTTTTTAAACTGTTTGCTGGAATTTGCATGACTAAAGTCGATCATCACCTGTGGGGACAGACCCGCTTTAACCAGCCCTTCTTTCACGTCTGCAACGTGCTGAGCACTGTAGTTCGGCTCTTTACCACCGCGCAGAATGATATGGCAGTCGCCATTACCACTGGTATTCACAATGGCTGAATGACCCCATTTGGTCACCGACAGGAAACAGTGCGGCGCGCCAGCGGCGTTGATGGCATCAATGGCCACTTTGATCGTACCGTCAGTTCCGTTTTTAAAGCCAACTGGGCAGGAAAGACCGGACGCCAGTTCACGGTGAACCTGGGACTCGGTCGTACGCGCACCGATTGCGCCCCAGCTCATCAGATCGGCCAGGTATTGCGGGGTGATCATATCGAGGAATTCACCCGCCGCAGGCAAGCCGCTGTCGTTAATATCCAGCAGCAGCTTACGCGCAATGCGCAGGCCATCGTTGATCTGGAAGCTGTTATCCATATGCGGATCGTTGATCAGCCCCTTCCAGCCTACGGTGGTACGCGGCTTTTCAAAATAGACGCGCATGACGATTTCAAGCTCGTCTTTAAGCTCATCACGCAGCGCCAGCAGGCGAGCGGCATAGTCTTTGGCGGCTGCCGGATCATGAATCGAGCACGGCCCAATCACAACCAGTAAGCGATCGTCGCTGCCTTTCAGAATTTTATGAATCGCTTTGCGGGCGTGAGCAACCGTGTTTGCGGCATTTTCAGTAGCAGGGAATTTTTCCAGCAGTGCGACCGGGGGGAGTAACTCGTTGATCTCTTTAATGCGTAAATCGTCGTTCTGATAATTCATGATTATTCCAGCGTTGCCATACTTATATAAATGAATGCAATCCCTCCAATCTATATCTTCAGTTCTAAAGTGTAAACGGGGTTTTACACTTTGGACGGATTAATCCTGGAATAAGCCAAAAAAACGCAATAAAGTAGCGATAAACGAGATCCAAACTACAATTTATAACTGCAACAGCTTATTTTTTTATTATTTTCAATATTCTATGCTGGTTTTAATTTTCATACTGAAATAGTTAACTACCTTCTGAGGATTTAACTGGCACATGCACTGTTGGAAGAGGTTATCCGACATATCGACCATAACAGGAGCATATTATGCAAATGACAAAGCTGGCCTCACTCTTTCTTACTGCCACTCTTAGCCTCGCCAGCGGCGCGGCGTTGGCTGCAGACGCAAGCACGCAGTCAAATAACGGTCAGGCAAATTCATCGGCGGATGCCGGTCAAATAGCACCGGACGCACGCGAGAACGTGGCGCCGAATAATGTCGACAACAACAACGTTAATTCGGGCGGCACCATGCTGCATCCGAACGGTTCATCAATGAATCATGAAGGGATGACCAAAGACGAGGTGCACAAAAACTCAATGTGCAAAGACGGTCACTGCCCGGATATCAATAAAAAGGTAGAGACCGGAAACGGTATCAACAAGGACGTAGACACCAAAACCGACGGCACCACCCAGTAAAGCTGAAAATATGGCTAATAACGGGAGAGCAATAGCTCTCCTTTTTAATTTTGTCAGCCCAAACCCGGTATGATGTCATACAGTAATGATGAGAATAACAAAGGGATGACATTATGGCGCACTCACATACACCCACTTCCCATGACCAACCCCAAGATAATAACGCCCGTCGACTGCTGTTCGCCTTCTGCATAACGGCGGGATTTATGTTCGTGGAGGTAGTCGGCGGGATCCTGTCAGGCTCGCTGGCGCTGCTGGCGGACGCCGGCCATATGCTGACAGATGCAGCCGCGCTGCTTTTTGCACTGCTGGCCGTCAGGTTTGCTCGCCGACCGCCGACCATCCGACACACGTTCGGCTGGCTGAGGCTCACGACGCTGGCCGCATTTGTGAACGCTATAGCGCTAGTGGTGATCACCATTTTAATCGTCTGGGAGGCGATAGAGCGCTTCTATACCCCGCGACCGGTAGCTGGCGGCATGATGATGGTGATTGCCGTGGCAGGTCTACTGGCTAACGTTCTTGCCTTTTGGGTGCTGCATCGCGGGAGCGAGGAGAAGAACCTCAATGTTCGCGCCGCGGCCTTGCACGTAATGGGCGATTTACTGGGTTCGGTCGGCGCGATCATCGCGGCGTTGATCATTATCTGGACAGGCTGGACGCCAGCGGATCCGATCCTGTCGATTCTGGTTTCCGTGCTGGTGCTGCGTAGCGCCTGGCGGTTATTGAAAGATAGCGTGAACGAATTACTCGAAGGCGCACCGTTGGCACTGGATATTCCCGCGCTGCAGCGCCACCTCAGCCGGGATATTCCCGAAGTTCGCAACGTACACCATGTGCATGTCTGGATGGTGGGTGAAAAACCGGTGATGACACTACATGTGCAGGTGGTTCCCCCGCACGATCACGACGCGTTGCTGGAACGCATTCAGCATTTCCTGACGCATCATTATCAGATTGAACACGCAACGATCCAGATGGAATATCAGCCATGCAACGGGCCGGACTGCCACCTGTATCAAGGGCTGTCCGGCCATTCACATCACCATCACTAATGGGAGAGCGCGCGTGAGCCACGTTCACGCGCGCTGTTCATCCACATCCTGCTGCCGTTAAGCGCAATAACAGTGAGGATCATGTATTCCAGCGACATCGCATACACACCTTGCAAGGCGAAGATCACCACGCTGATGACGTTAATGATCACCCACAGCAGCCAGTTTTCGACGTATTTCCGCGTCATCAGGATCATCGCCGCAATCGACAGCACCATCATGCAGGAATCCCAGAACGGGAATGCATCGGGTTGCAATTCAGGTGCGGCAACCTGTAATCCCAGCCCTTGCATAATGTTCACGGCCATGCGGGTCAGAAATGCGAAAACCGGGTCGATAAATACCGTCATCAGACCAATCGCCACCACGCAAGCCGCCAGCCAACTTAGCGCTTTCGGCAGCGGCAGCCAGCGAATTTTCAGCTCCGCCTCATTCTGGCTGGTTTGACGAGACCAGGCATACCAGCCGTAGATATTGGCGGCAAAAAAGAATACCTGTAATAGCAGGCTGGCGTAGAGTTGGATCTGAAAGAAGATGATCGCAAACAGCGTGACGTTTATCAGACCAAAGACATAGTTGCTGATTTTCTCAAGACTTGCCAAACCAATACACAGTAAACCGGCAACGGTCCCTACCGCTTCAATCCATGACAGGTCGTATCCCCCCGCGCCAATCGGGATATGAACCAAAATATTCTGCGTGCTAAAAAAATCCATCTTTTCCCCCAGAGCAATGATTTATTTAAGCTCGTAGTGTAGCCGCAAATTCCAGCATGCGGTTTAACGGTAATAGAGCCCCTTCTCGCAGCGCTTCATCAACCTGTATCTCATGTGCTGCCCCACCTTGCTCAAGGCCCTCAGCAATCGCTTTGAGGCCATTCATCGCCATCCACGGGCAATGCGCACAGCTGCGACAGGTTGCCCCCTCACCGGCCGTTGGCGCTTCAAGAAGCTCTTTGTCCGGCACAGCCTGCTGCATTTTGTAAAAAATACCCCGGTCAGTCGCCACGATAAGCTGCTTATGCGGTAACGTTTTTGCCGCGTTGATGAGCTGGCTCGTCGACCCCACGGCATCGGCCATATCGACTATTGCTTGAGGCGATTCAGGATGTACCAGCACGGCTGCGTCGGGATATAACCCTTTCATGCGCGTTAATGCCTGTGTTTTGAATTCGTCATGGACGATACAGGCCCCTTGCCAACAAAGAACATCGGCCCCGGTCTGTTTTTGCACGTAGTTGCCCAGATGCTTATCCGGAGCCCAGATGATTTTTTCACCTAAACTATCCAGATGCTCAATAAGTTCAACCGCAATGCTGGACGTCACCACCCAGTCCGCGCGCGCTTTCACTGCGGCCGACGTGTTGGCATACACCACGACAGTACGGTCCGGGTGCGCATCACAAAACGCGCTGAACGCGTCGATTGGGCAACCCAGATCTAATGAACATTCCGCCTGTAGCGTCGGCATTAGAATGGTCTTTTCCGGGCTAAGGATTTTGGCCGTTTCGCCCATAAATCTAACGCCCGCCACTAGCAACGTAGAGGCTGAATGCTTTGATCCAAATCGCGCCATCTCCAGAGAATCAGAAATACAACCTCCGGTTTCCTCTGCCAGTTGTTGGATCTCCGGGTCGGTATAATAGTGCGCCACCATCACGGCATCGCGCTCTTTTAACAGGCGTTTGATTTTCTCGCGATAAAATTGTTTTTCATCCGCGCTCAGCGGCATTGGCTTGGGCGGAAACGGATAAATTGCGGCTTCAGGGTCAAACATCACGCTCATCATGCTTTCTCGTTTTACTGGCTTAACGAAATAACCGAGTAAAAGCGTGACGTACGCCATAATCGGTTAGATTTGTTTTATATGCTAAACAAGATAGCGGATTGGCGTAAAAAAGTCACAATAATTGCGTTGGATGATGCCAGATGGCGACTGGCGTCTTATCCGGCCTACAGGTACGGTGTCGATTTGTAGCTTCGTAGATCTGATAAGCGCGGCACCATCAGGAAAGTAGGTTCGCATCTTATAAATCGCAGATAGCAAAAAGGCGCCGCCAGCGCCCTCTTTTACACTGGTGGGGCGTGCAGGATGACTCGCTTCGCTCGCCCTCCGGGCCGTCGCCGTAAACGGCTCCGTTGTCTCACTGCGTGAGCCCCGAACCTACTGCAGGTTCGAATCTTATATATCGCAGATAGCAAAAAGGCGCCTTTAGGGCGCCTTTTTACACTGGTGGGGCGTGCAGGATTCGAACCTGCGACCAATTGATTAAAAGTCAACTGCTCTACCAACTGAGCTAACGCCCCCATATGGGGTTTACTGCTTTACTCTTTTCAGGAACCCACCGCGATATTGGTGGGGCGTGCAGGATTCGAACCTGCGACCAATTGATTAAAAGTCAACTGCTCTACCAACTGAGCTAACGCCCCATATGGGTGTTGCCTGAAATGTTTTTTACTCGGAACCACCAAAAATAATGACGGGCCGTTGCTAAAGCAACGTTATCCTTCACGTTTAACACCTGAGTACGATGTTAATATTGGTGGGGCGTGCAGGATTCGAACCTGCGACCAATTGATTAAAAGTCAACTGCTCTACCAACTGAGCTAACGCCCCGAGTGGTGGGTGATGACGGGATCGAACCGCCGACCCCCTCCTTGTAAGGGAGGTGCTCTCCCAGCTGAGCTAATCACCCGATACTACGCTGGATACTGCTTACTACTAAGTTAGTGGTGGCATGCAGGATGACTCGACTTCGTCTCGCCCTACGGGCCGTTGCTAAAGCAACGTTATCCTTCACGTCTTACTTCCGTTTCCACCGAAACGTGTTGGTGGGGCGTGCAGGATTCGAACCTGCGACCAATTGATTAAAAGTCAACTGCTCTACCAACTGAGCTAACGCCCCACTTTTTTTGCCGCTTTCGGGCTGTTTGATATCCCTTGGCAACGGCGGCATATATTACTGATTTCAGATTTTAGCGCAACAAAAATTTCGATGTAAATAACTCAACTGATTAGGAATCACACGACGCGACCAGAAATAACACGATTTCTGGTCGCATGGTGTGCATTACATCGCGCCGAGGCGTTTTTGCGCTTGTTTCGCGCCATCAGTACCAGGGTATTTGGTGATAACCTGCTGATAAACCGCTTTAGCTTTTGCTGTGTCACCTTTGTCCTGCATGATGACGCCGACCTTAAACATCGCGTCTGCAGCCTTAGGTGACTTAGGGAAGTTTTTAACTACCGATGCAAAATAGAACGCAGCATCATCTTTTTTACCCTTGTTGTAATTCAACTGTCCCAGCCAGTAATTCGCATTCGGCAGGTAGGTGGAATCAGGGTAATTTTTGATGAAGTTCTGAAATGCCTCGATCGCGTCATCCTGGCGGGATTTATCCTGCACCAGTGCGATTGCCGCATTGTAATCGGTATTCGCATCGCCAGAGCTCGCTGGAACGCCTGACGTTGCAGCAGCAGCGCCTGCATCCGCGGCTGGGGCCGCAGCCCCGCTCTGGTCGCCAGCTGCTGACTGTGCCGCAGGCGTACCACCACCGCTAAGACTGTCCATCTGCGTCAAGATCTGCTTCTGGCGTTCAACAACCTGATTCAGTTGATACTGACTTTCCTGAATTTGACCACGCAGGGAATCAATATCGGACTGATTATCGGAGAGCTGTTGCTGAAGTTGGGTTAAAAGCTGACTGTGAGCGTTAGAAATACGCTCGAGTTGAGTGACACGGTCTTCGACCGAGCCTGAGCCGACACTACTGATTGGCGCCTGTGCAAAAGCGGCCCAGGGGGCCGCTATGCCAACCAGTAACGACAGACTCAACAAGTGATGTCTGAAGTTACTGCTCATGCAATTCTCTTAGTAAACCAGTACGGCACGACGGTTTTTGGAGTAAGCCGCTTCGTCATGGCCCAGTACTGCAGGTTTTTCTTTACCGTAAGAAACGATGGAGATCTGGTCAGCAGAAACGCCTTTACCCTGCAGGTACATCTTAACGGCGTTCGCACGACGCTCACCCAGGGAAATGTTGTACTCAGGAGTACCACGTTCGTCCGCATGACCTTCTACGGTGACTTTGTAAGACGGGTTGCTACGCAGGAAGTTAGCGTGTGCATCCAGCATTGCAGCGAAGTCAGAACGGATATCGTACTTGTCCAGATCAAAGTAAACGATGTTGTTCTGCTGCAGCTGTTGCATCTGCAGACGCGCTTGCTCTTCGGAAGACATGTTGCCGCTGCCGTTTGCATCCATACCAGTGCCGGCACCCAGCATGCCTTCGCTGCCGTCATTGCTGGCGTTCTTGTTAGAAGAACATGCCGCAATAGCCATAACAGGCAGAGCAATCATCAGCCCTTTCAGCACTTTGTTCAGTTGCATTTCAATGATTCCTTTATTAATCAATTATTTATTATCACAGATACGGCGACCAGGCAGGGAATTTAACCTGACCATCGGTTGCCGGAAGACGCGCCTTGAAACGCCCATCTGTAGAAACCAAATTCAGCACGGATCCCATCCCCTGAGAAGAGCTGTAGATTACCATAGTGCCGTTAGGTGCCAGACTTGGCGTTTCATCCAGGAACGTTGACGACAAAACTTGTACGCCACCCGCTACCAGATCTTGTTTGGCAATGTGCTGCTGCCCACTGTTTGAGCTTACCATTACCATAAATTTACCGTCACTGCTGACATCCGCATCCTGGTTTTGCGAACCTTCCCAGGTAATGCGCTGCGGAGCACCGCCGTTGACGTTAACTTTGTATACCTGCGGACGACCGGCCTGGTCAGAAGTAAAGGCCAGGTTTTGGCTGTCCGGGAACCAGGTCGGTTCCGTGTTGTTGCTGCGACCATCAGTGACCTGACGAATTTGACCCGAGCCAATGTCCATCACATACAAATTCAGGCTACCGGTTTTAGACAGGGCAAAAGCCAGTTTGCTACCATCCGGAGAGAATGCCGGTGCACCATTGTGACGCGGGAACGAAGCAACCTGACGCACCGCACCGTTAGCCAGTGTTTGGATAACTAGCGCAGAACGGCCGCTTTCAAAGGTCACATATGCCAGTTTAGAACCGTCCGGAGACCAGGCCGGAGACATCAACGGCTGCGGTGAGCGATGGACCACGAACTGGTTGTAGCCGTCGTAGTCAGACACGCGTAATTCGTACGGGAACTGACCGCCGTTGGTCTGAACAACGTACGCGATACGGGTACGGAATGCGCCCTTAATACCGGTCAGTTTTTCAAACACTTCATCACTGGCGGTATGGCCCGCGTAACGCAGCCATTGTTTGTTCACTTTATAGGTGTTCTGAGCCAGTACGGTACCCGGCGCACCACCGGTATCCACCAGCTGATAAGCCACGCTGTAGGAACCGTCCGGATTTGGCGTAACCTGGCCAACAACCACAGCATCAATACCCAACGCGGACCATGCCGCAGGCTGAACCTCTGCCGCAGTACCCGGCTGCTGAGGCAGACGAGACCTATCTAACGGGTTGAATTTACCGCTGTTACGCAGGTCAGCGCCCACGATACCGCCGATATCTTCAGGTGCAGCACCCGGCCCTGCCCACTGGAACGGGACAACACCAATCGGGCGTGCCGAGTCCACCCCTTGGGTGATCTCGATACGTACTTCTGCATGCAGCACCGCTGCCCACAGCATCAGAAAACCAAATGCTACTCGTAATGCCTGCTTCATCATATCTCCCTTATCTGGACGAGAAGCCCACGATAATTTAGCAGAATGTTAACAAACTCAAATACACAAAACTACCAGAACTCTGTCTCAACCTTAGACTGTTTTCGTCCGAAAATGCGGAAAAACGGTTACAGTTTAAAGTCCAGCTTGGCGTCTTTTATCTTTTCATAAACAGCCTGGTTAGGCGGTTTAGGAATACTTGCCGATCTCGCCGCTGCTAACGCAGCCTGGCAGAGCGCAGGGTCACCACCTTCAGATGTCACACTTTTTAAGCGTCCATCCGGTGCCAGGTTAATATGCAATACGCATTGTTTACCCTGGTAGAGGCCCGCATCAAACAGACGGCTCTGAATCGCGACCTGAATTTGCTTCGCGTAAGCGCTGATATCCGCACCCGATGCACCACCGTTTGCACCACTTGTACCACTGTCTTTCGACGGTTGTCCGCTACCTTTCGCTCCACCACCCGATTTCGGTGCATTCTTACCGGAGCTTAAGTCACCGAACAGTTCGTCAACGCCAGAGGCTGCCGCGGCTTTCTCCGCTGCAGCTTTTTTGGCAGCAGCGGCTTTATCAGCGGCAGCTTTCTTGTCTGCGGCGGCCTTTTCTGCGGCAGCTGCTTTCTTGTCGGCAGCCGCTTTATCAGCAGCGGCTTTTTTATCTGCTGCTGCTTTTTCAGCCGCGGCAGCTTTCGCGGCTGCGGCTTTCTCTGCAGTTGCAGCAGCTTTCTCTGCGGCGGCCTTCTCGGCAGCAGCTTGCTTAGCGGCCTCTGCCTGGGCTTTTTTCGCTGCGTCTGCAGCAGCCTTGGCCGCTTGAGCCTCAGCGACTTTCTTCGCATCAGCAGCAGCTTTTGCAGCAGCGTCAGCCTCCGCCTTTTTCTGTGCGTCAGCAGCGGCTTTCTTCGCAGCATCTGCAGCTTGTTTCGCCTGAGCATCCGCCTTGGCCTTTGCGTCCGCAGCCGCTTTCGCCGCCGCTTCTTCAGCCTGCTTCTGTTGCTCCTGCGCTTTCGCCGCCGCGGCTTCAGCCTGTTTTTGCTGTTCCGTCTGTTCGCGCACTTTTTCCTGCGCGGCTAAACGTTCTTTCTCAAGCTGCTTCAGTCGTTCCTGCTCGGCCGCCTGCTTCTCACGAAGTTCCTCGGCCTGCTGCTGCGCCTGCTTTTCACGCTGTTCTTCTGCGCGTTTCGCACTTGCCTGCTGCTGCTGTTGCCTGTCGTACTGTTGAACAACGGCACCAGGATCGACCATAACGGCGTCAATAGACGAACCGCCACCGCCGCCTGAAGCATCAATGTGCTCATCGAACGAACTCCAGATCAGTGCCGCAAATAAAATGACATGCAGCACCGCTGAAATAATTATCGCCCGTTTGAGCTTGTCGTTTTGTTCGGTTGCCTTTGACACTCTCGGTTCCCAAAAAACTGTTCGCCTGTTACGCGCTATCTTTCAAGCCAGGAATACGCAGACATCAGATTGGCTGCGTCATCAAGCCAACCGATTTTACGCCTGCACTGTGTAACAAGTTCAGCGCTTTAATTATTTCATCATAAGGCACGTCTTTCGCACCACCGATTAAGAAGACCGTTTTCGGATTGGTCTGCAGGCGGCTTTTCGCTTCCGCAATAACCTGCTCCGGTGGCAGTTGATCCATTCTGTCTTTCTCAACCACCACGCTGTACTGCCCAACACCGGAAACTTCAATAATGACCGGAGGCTCGTCGTTGCTGCTGACGGCCTGAGATTCGGTCGCATCCGGCAGATCGACTTCCACGCTCTGAGTAATGATCGGCGCTGTGGCCATAAAGATCAGCAGCAACACCAGCAGTACGTCGAGCAGCGGTACAATATTGATTTCGGACTTGAGTTCGCGACGACCTCGTCCACGCGTTCTGGCCATGGTTTACCCCTTGTTGCTCTCGCTACTGGTAAACGCCTGGCGGTGCAGAATCGCGGTGAACTCTTCCATAAAGTTGTCGTAATTCAGTTCCAGTTTATTCACGCGCTGATTCAGTCGGTTGTAAGCCATAACCGCCGGGATTGCCGCAAACAGACCGATAGCCGTTGCAATCAATGCTTCTGCGATACCTGGCGCAACCATTTGCAGCGTTGCCTGTTTTACCGCGCCCAGAGCGATAAACGCGTGCATGATCCCCCAAACGGTACCGAACAGACCGATATACGGGCTGATCGAGCCGACTGTGCCGAGGAACGGAATATGCGTTTCCAGCGTTTCCAGCTCACGGTTCATCGAGATACGCATCGCACGGGACGCCCCCTCAACAACCGCTTCTGGCGCATGATTATTTGCTCGATGCAGCCGTGCAAACTCTTTGAACCCGCTGTAGAAAATTTGTTCAGAGCCCGCCAAATTATCACGACGCCCCTGGCTTTCCTGATACAGGCGCGATAGCTCAATGCCGGACCAAAACTTGTCTTCAAACGCTTCTGCTTCACGCGAAGCGGCATTAAGAATACGGGTCCGCTGGATAATAATGGCCCAGGATGCGATTGAGAAACCAATCAAAATCAACATGATAAGTTTAACCAGAAGGCTTGCCTTCAGGAACAAATCAAGGATATTCATGTCAGTCACTGCTTAAACTCCGCGACAATAGACTTGGGAAGCGCACGAGGCTTCATCTTGAGTGGATCAACGCAAACAATCAGAACTTCGGCTTCATTCAGCACGGTGTTCTCCGCGTTGACAATGCGTTGCGTGAAAACCAATGAGGTACCACGCATTGACGTAATTTCGGTTTGGACTTCGAGCATGTCGTCGAGCCTGGCTGGCGCAAAGTATTCCAGGGTCATCTTGCGCACCACAAAGGCGACACGTTCGGCCAGCAATACTTGCTGACTGAAGTGATGATGACGCAGCATCTCTGTGCGTGCTCTTTCATAAAAAGCAACGTAACTGGCGTGGTAAACCACCCCACCGGCATCGGTGTCTTCATAATAGACACGAACCGGCCATCGAAAAATATACTTATTCATTCTTACTGCCTCTTTGTTGGCCTCGCCCACTCACACCGGTCGCTTACTTTTGTAAGTTCCAGGTGACGCGCGTTCGTGCCGCCGCGATGCATCAAGAATGTCGTTTGTATATCGCGCTGTATTCACTTTACATCCCGGTAATGCAACAAAAGTTAGAACTTTTAACCGATGCTACTATACGCGCGGGAATGATGCTTTGGAATGGGGGAAAGTAAACGGAGAGTAAATATTTATGGGCTTATGCAAGCCCATAAATATTTAAGGATGTTTCTTATTCAAAAGAAGAAGAAAATCAGACCAACCACCAGTACGATGTCGGCTATCAGCGGGCAGAAGATACCCTGCCAGTGCACCGAGCGGGGGCGAAATCCAACACCATGAATAATGCCAGCGCAAACTGCCCACATCAGCAGAAGGCCATGCCAGATTTCCAGTTCACTGGTTTTTGCCGCGAAGCGTGAGGGGTCCCAGAATATGCAGCCTGCCAGCACTAACGCCATGACTAAAGAAAGCGCCCGTAACGGGCGCTTGTCCATCGCGTTATATACCATCGCGATAATGTTGATCATTAGCTTTCTTCTGGCCCAGCTTTGCCTGCCTCGACATGCTCAAGCGCCAGTGCTGTGATTATCCCAAATGCACAGGCAAGAAGCGTTCCCAAAATCCATGCGAAATACCACATTTTTAGCTCCTTACTTAGTACAGAGAGTGGGTGTTGTTTTCAATGTCTTCTTTGGTAATGCGGCCGAACATCTTCCAGTAACACCAGCTGGTGTAGAGCAGAATGATCGGTACAAATACCGCCGCGACCCAGGTCATCAGGTTCAATGTTCTCTGGCTGGAGGTAGCATCCCACATTGTCAGACTTGCGTTCATCATGGTGCTGGATGGCATCACAAACGGGAACATTGCGATACCTGCCGTCAGGATGATGCAGGCCAACGTCAGTGAAGAGAAGACGAACGCCCATGCCCCTTTCTCCATACGAGAAGTCAGGATGGTCAGCAGCGGCAGGGCTACGCCCAGAGCAGGAACCAGCCACAGGATAGGTGCATTGTTAAAGTTCACCATCCATGCGCCCGCAACACGCGCCACTTCTTTGGTCATCGGGTTAGAGGCTGCATGGTGATCCAGTGCAGAGGTCACAACATAACCGTCAATACCGTACATCACCCAGACACCGGCCAGCGCGAAGCACACCAGGGTCACCAACGCGGCAACCTGAGAGGTAGTACGTGCACGCAGGTGCAGTTCACCCACAGTACGCATCTGCAGATAGGTCGCGCCCTGAGTAATGATCATACCCACGCTTACCACACCGGCCAGCAGACCAAACGGATTCAGTAACTGGAAGAAGTTACCGGTGTAGTACAAACGCATGTACTCATCCATGTGGAACGGAACCCCTTGCAGCAGGTTACCGAACGCTACGCCAATGACCAGCGGCGGAACGAAGCTACCAATAAAGATGCCCCAGTCCCACATGTTGCGCCAGCGCATGTCTTCAATCTTAGAACGGTAATCAAAACCGACCGGACGGAAGAACAAGGATGCCAGCACAAGAATCATCGCCACATAAAAGCCGGAGAACGCAGCGGCATACACCATCGGCCAGGCAGCGAACAATGCGCCACCCGCCGTGATGAGCCAAACCTGGTTACCGTCCCAGTGTGGGGCGATGGAGTTAATCATAATTCGACGCTCGGTATCATTACGACCGAGGAAACGGGTGAGCATGCCCACCCCCATGTCGAAACCATCAGTGACTGCAAAACCAATCAGCAGAATGCCAACCAGCAGCCACCAGATAAAACGCAATACTTCATAATCGATCATTTGACGACTCCTGTCTTAGCGTGCCGGCTGAGAAGTCACAGTGGACTGCTCGTAGTGATAACGACCGGTTTTCAGGCTGCTCGGGCCAAGGCGTGCGAACTTAAACATCAAGTACAGTTCAGCCACCAGGAACAGGGTATACAGGCCGCAAATCAACAGCATCGAGAAGATCAGATCGCCCGCAGTCAGCGACGAGTTCGCCACGGCTGTCGGTAGCACTTCACCAATCGCCCACGGCTGACGCCCGTACTCTGCAACAAACCAACCGGACTCGATGGCAATCCACGGCAGCGGAAGCGCATACAGCGCCGTGCGCAGCAGCCATTTTTTCTCACCGATACGGTTACGAATTACGGTCCAGAAGGAGACAGCGATGATAGCCAGCATCAGAATGCCGCACGCCACCATGATACGGAACGCGAAGTACAGCGGTGCCACACGAGGAATGGAATCTTTCGTTGCCTGCTGAATTTGTGCTTCGGTCGCATCGGTCACTTTATCGGTATAGCGTTTCAGCAGCAGACCGTATCCCAGGTCTTTCTTCATGCTGTTGAACTGATCACGAACGGCCTGATCGGTGGAGCCCGCACGCAGTTCCTCCAGCAGCTGATACGCTTTCATCCCGTTACGGATACGCTCTTCGTGCTGCACCATCAGGTCTTTCAGACCAATGACCGGTGTATCAACAGAGCGGGTGGCAATGATGCCCAACGCGTAAGGGATTTGAATCGCAAAATGGTTTTCCTGCGCATCCTGGTCCGGAATACCGAACAGCGTAAAGGATGCCGGTGCAGGCTGGGTTTCCCATTCAGCTTCAATCGCGGCAAGTTTGGTTTTCTGCACATCGCCCATTTCGTAGCCGGATTCATCACCCAGAACGATAACAGACAGAATGGCAGCCATACCGAAGCTAGCAGCGATGGCAAATGAACGCTTAGCAAACGCAAAGTCACGACCGCGCAGCATATAGTAAGAGCTGATACCCAGAACGAACATCGCGCCACAGACATAACCAGACGCCACAGTGTGAACAAATTTCACCTGTGCAACCGGGTTAAGCACCAGTTCAGAGAAGCTCAGCATCTCCATGCGCATGGTTTCGAAGTTGAAATCCGCTGCAATTGGGTTTTGCATCCAGCCGTTCGCGACGAGGATCCACAGCGCGGACAGGTTAGAACCCAATGCCACCAACCAGGTGACGCACATATGCTGGACTTTACTCAGACGATCCCAGCCGAAGAAGAACAGACCTACAAAGGTGGATTCGAGGAAGAAGGCCATCAAGCCTTCGATCGCCAGCGGCGCACCGAAAATATCCCCAACATAGTGGGAATAGTAAGACCAGTTAGTCCCGAACTGGAACTCCATGGTCAGACCGGTAGCCACACCCAGAGCGAAGTTGATACCAAACAACTTGCCCCAGAACTTGGTCATATCTTTATAAATCTGTTTGCCGGAAAGGACGTAGACCGTTTCCATGATGGCCAACAAGAACGCCATACCTAGCGTTAGTGGCACAAACAGGAAGTGGTACATCGCGGTCAAGGCAAACTGTAAGCGCGACAGTTCGACTATATCTAACATCATGACTCCTTGCTCATCGCATGAAGACTCCGAGAGTGAACCCCGTTAGAAAGGGTCACACGCATGCCCCAATACAAATTTATTTGCGTCCTTTCGCCGTCGCTCTTTCTTCTCATTTGAAGAAAGGACAATGATGAAAGGTTACAAACATGTTAATAAAACACTCAAATTGATCCCGCAATTATATTACGCCGTAAAATCCTTACAATAAACAGGTTTTTATCGAGACAAATTTGCATTTTTCGATAGTGATCAATTTATAGCTAATTTACCACTCTCAGACCAATTTGATCTGCAGCAATTTAACCTCTTTTGTGTATGTTTACCAAGTTTTAAACATTGATTTAAATCAATTTCCAACTTTAATGTTAATGATGTTTGCCATGAGGATGACTAGTGAATGCAATGTTAATTACTTGTTTTACAATAAGTAACCAGCTTTAGCATAAATGATAGGTTATTAATTAAAATCTACACGATATTTTAACCCAACCGGACGGTAAGATTCAGGGGGGTAGATAAAGAGTCACTCTTGCTAGGTAGCTCACAGATTTTTTTTAGCAAGCCATATCACCGTTATTTAATACAAATAATTCATTTTAATTTTACCAATAGTTAACACCGAAATGTAACTATCTCAATTGGAAGCGAAATGCGAGCGCATTCGCTGACTCAACGAAGTGGGATCGGCTCCGTATGCAGAACCCTGCCTCTTATCACTCAATACATCAATATAAGTTATAGGTCCAACCGTCTTTTCGCTTACGCGCCAAAGATTAAATATGCTCAAAACAATTCATTATCATTTTTATCTTTAATTTAACAAAAAACACTTCTGACATATAAGATATATAAATAAAAAAACGTTACGTCGTTCACAAGTTATTTAGTTAATTTGATTTTTAAAATTATTAAAAGCGCCACATAAAAACCGTGCGTAACAAAATAAGATTTTGATCACAAAGATAGCAAGTTATTTATTATTGAAATTAATAACAAAATGAAA
>NZ_JADABY010000071.1 GCF_015672735.1 Citrobacter sp. Res13-Sevr-PEB04-36
TCCTGGTAGACAACACTCATACAAAAATGGGTAAATTTCGTCCATGGATACTTGTAGGCAGTATTCTTGTTTCATTGACAACCGTAGCCTGTTTTATTAGCCCTGATTTTTCCGAGGCTGGGAAATTAGTTTACGCATATGCCACATATATATTATGGAGCGTTTGCTTCGCAGTTATTGATATTCCTTATTGGTCACTTTCGGCAGCTATTACGCAGGATCCAACCGAGCGCACAAAAGTCATTACCATCCCAAGAACCATTGCTACCTTTGGCTTTTTGACAGTCAGTGCCTCCACGTTATGGCTGGTAAAATTTGTTGGTAGCTGGTGGGGAGTATCGCTTATTTTCAGTGCCATTTTCCTGATTTGTATGTTAATAACGTTCTTTGGCGTGAAAGAAAAACATACCGTTCCGCGTAAAGAGAGGCAAAGTTTTAAAGGTTTCTGGACGCTATTGAAACAAAACCGCCCATTACGATATCTGTTAATCGGCATGTTTATGCTGGAACTTATCGGCATCATCCGTGGCACTTTTCAACTATATTTCTTTATTTATAATTTAAATGCTGAAGTCGCACTCGCGGCATTTCTGACGGTATCTCAAATTGCACAGGTTGCCGGTGCCATAGCCTCACCATTTATCTCAGCTAAAATAGGTAAAAAGAACACCGCAATTTATAGCAGTTTCTTAATGTCCCTTTCTTGTATGTGCCTGTTTTTCTTCCAGAGCAATATTCCGGTGATATTTATCATCGGTACATTAGCGCCCTTCTTCGGAGGCGTTGGTCAAATTGCGCTTTATTCGATGGTGGCAGACTGTGTCGAATATGGTGAATGGGTCAGCGGTAATCGTTCTGAAGGAATGGTTTTTTCTCTTAATATCTTCAAGACCAAGCTTTCCGGCGCAATCGGCGGAGCAATTGGTGGATTTTGTTTATCATGGGCCGGATATGTTCCGCATGCGATTCAAACACCACAAGCTGCGTTATGGATTGGATTATTCTTCACTTTAATCCCAGGCGTTCTCACTATATTAAGCCTATTTCCTCTGGCGAAATATGAAATTACGGAAAAACGCTTTTTCGAAATTCTCGATGATATTCACAACCGCAATAAAACAGCGCAGGAAGTGATGCCATGATTAGCTGGAACGAAAGCACACAGACTTTTCACCTACAAAATGGCAGCATTAGCTACGTGATGGCTATCGCCCATGGTCGTTATCTGACGCACGGCTATTGGGGCAAGCGGCTTAGCGCATGGAGTCAAGGGTACGACTATCCGGCGCAGGATCGTTCCTCATTTTCGCCAACGCCAGCCGGATGGCCAGACAGATCCTTTTCTCTGGATACCGCCCCTCAGGAATATCCAGGGCACGGTGCGGGAGATTATCGTGAGCCAGCCTTTGAGGTGCGCCATGCCGATGGGCATCAGGTCAGCAATCTACACTATGTTTCACACCGCATTGTCGCGGGTAAACCGGAGTTAACCGACCTGCCTGCCACTTGGGTGGAAGACGATAACGATGCCGAAACGTTGTTTATCACCCTTGCCGACCCGCTAACACAGTTGGAAGTTGAGCTGTGCTATACGATTTTCCGTCAGCATCCGGTCATCACCCGCGCCGCAATGCTAACCAATCGTTCGACACAGCCACTGCGTATACTGCGGGCTCTAAGCTGCGGCATTGATTTACCGGATGCCCGCTGGCAGCAGATCCAGTTTCCTGGGGCCTGGGCCCGCGAACGTCAGTGGCATCGTCAGCCGCTGAACCCCGGCATCAACGTTCTCGATAGCAAGCGTGGTGCCAGCAGCACCCATCAACAGCCATTCATTGGTCTAGTGCGTCCAGAAACCACCGAAATGCAGGGTGAAGCCTGCGGAATACATCTGGCTTATAGTGGCAACTTTACCGCTCGTACCGAAGTAGACGCCTACAGCCAGACTCGTCTGCTGCTGGGTATTAACCCACACGGCTTCGGCTGGCGGCTGGCATCGGGCGAACAGTTCCAGACGCCTGAAGCGATACTGGCCTGGAGCGATAAAGGCTTAAACGGCCTGTCGCAGGCGCTGCATGATCTGTATCGCGACAATCTGGCACGCGGACCACATCGCCACCAGTCTCGCCCCATCCTCGCGAATAACTGGGAGTCTACCTACTTTGATTTCAATGAGCAGAAGCTGCTGAAATTTGCCGCCAATGCTAAAGCACTGGGGGTGGAATTATTGATGCTGGACGACGGCTGGTTTGGCGAACGTAACGGGGATACCTCATCGTTAGGCGATTGGTTTGTTAACACGCAGAAATTTCCGCAAGGGCTAAGGCCGCTGATTGATAGCGTTCACGCGATGGAAATGAAGTTTGGCCTGTGGTTTGAGCCAGAGATGATCTCCCGACGCAGCGAGCTATTCAGCCAGCATCCAGACTGGATACTCAACGCGGGTGAGCAGCCTTTGTCCGAAGGTCGTAACCAATACATCCTGGATCTGGGGCGCGAAGAAGTACGCGACAATATTCTCACCCAAATGAGTGAGTTTCTTGCCAGCCATCCCATTGATTACATCAAGTGGGACATGAACCGCAATATGACCGAAGTCGGCTCCAGTACCGCACATCCGGCCTGCCAGCAGGAAACGGCCCACCGCTATATTCTCGGCGTTTACGCCCTGCTTGACGCGCTAACGACCCGTTTTCCGCATATTCTGTTTGAATGCTGCGCAGGCGGTGGCGGTCGATTTGACCCTGGTATGCTCTACTACATGCCACAGGCCTGGGTGAGCGATAACACCGATGCCGCTTCACGCGTGCATATTCAGTACTCTACCAGCCTGCTCTACCCGCCAATTATGCAGTGCGCCCACGTATCAGAGGTGCCCAATCACCAGATGGGCCGCAGCACAACCATGGATATGCGCGGTGCGGTAGCCATGAGCGGTAACTACGGCCTGATGCTGGACTTAATGCGCAGCGATAGCGAACGTGACAACGCGGTGAAACAGCAAATTGCCTTCTACAAGCAACATCGCAAACTATTGCAGTTCGGCACCTTCTGGCGGCTGCTCAGCCCGTGGGATAACGCCGATTTCGCCGCGTGGATGTTTGTTGCACCCGATCAAAGCGAAGCGTTAGTGATGGCTTTTTCTCTGGTCAGTCAGGCCTCCGCACCACTACGCCTGTTGCGTCTTGCCGGTCTGGATGAAAGTGCAAGTTATCGCATTGATGAGGGTGATAACCCGGTTGGCGGCGACGAGTTGCTGTATCGCGGGATGTGGATTAATCCGCCGCTAAGCCGCGACTACACCAGCCGCATCTGGCATCTGACGCGTATATAGTCATATAAAAATGTGGGGGCAATGCCCCCATCTAATAAAACAACCTTTTTATTCTTCGCTATGAAGAAGGACTTCCTCATGTCTAAAAACAATAATATTCCTCTGCTTAGTCTTATTAGTGTCGTTTTCATTTCACCTTTTTTTATTGATTCGGTACAGGCTGCTGGATTCTGGGATGACTCGCATTTAACCGGCGGGATCTATTATTCCCAACGCTATCGCGATAAACGCGATATGACACCGGGCAGCGCCACCTACGGCGATTATGTGGAAGACCTCCATCACGGCACCTTTAACGCCAACCTCGATTTTATTTCCGGCTACGCGGCTGATTTTATTGGTTTCGATGTGGCAGGTTTTGCCGCTGCCAACCTGGCGACCGGCAACGGCGCTCACCCAAACGAAATCAGTCTTAGCTCGGCCAATCAACGTTGGGGCGAAGACTGGTCCGGCGACAAGGGAGGTTTTAATCTCTACAAAGCCGCGATGAAACTAAAATATGACGATTACTGGATGCGCTCCGGTTATATCCAGCCATCCGGACAAACTCTATTAGCTGTGCACTGGGGCTTTGTTCCTGGCGCTTATCAGGGAAGCGAAGTTGGCGGTTCCTGGGATTTTGGAAAATATGGCGCACTCTCCAGTTCTTATTTATGGTCAGATAAATATAAAGCCCCGTGGTATACCGAAATGTATGAATTCCGCGCCGCCGATAATAAAACCAAAATCGACTACGTACAGGCGCTGGGGGTGAAATACGACTTTAAAAATAACCTGCTGCTGGAAGCATCATGGGCACAGGCTGAAGGTTTTATGGATCAGTATATGGGAAAAGTGTCTTACAGCTTCCCGGTTGCGGGCAATATGCTGCGCACCAGCTATCAGTTTTATGGCGCAAAAGATAAGGTGGGTGACGGCACGCCAGGCGCCTACGGTTCCATCAATGATGAATACTCCGGTCTGGCATGGTTACAGGGGGTCACTCTCGGTTATACCGTCGATACTCTGGACTTCCGTCTGGAAGCACAGACCGTTAAAGCGGAAGGTAATCAGGGCTTCTTCCTGCAACGTATTACCCCGGCTTACGCCAGCTCCAACGGTCGTCTGGATATCTGGTGGGACGCGGCTTCTGACTTTGACGCCAACGGAGAAACCTCTGCTTTCGCTGCTGTCACTTACGATCTGAAAAACTACGATCTCCCCGGCTGGGCCATCGGTGTCGGCTATGTTTACGGCTGGAACGCCAAGCCATGTACCAGTTGTACCGTTAACGGCGAACTGGCAGACCAGAACCAGAGTATCGACGAGTCCGCATGGACGCTTAACATCGCCCACACCGTGCAAACCGGTCGCCTCAAAGGAACGCTGTTTAACCTCCATTACATCGACTACGACAACCACGGCAGCAACCCGAATTACAGCAACGGCTACAACAACATGTTCCAGGATGAAATTGATATTAAATTCAACGTGATCGCACCGTTCACTATCTTCTAATCCGGACGCAAAGTGAGAATTCGATGAATAAACAACTGAAATGGGCCGGGCTACTGCTTGTCGCCCTGCTCCCCTGCGTCCACGCGGCGCAGTTCAGCCAGCAGGGTAATGAGATCACCGTTCAGCATGGTGATTATACGTTGCGTTATAACCTCAACGCGGGCGAAGGCGACATACTGTGGCGCGACACCCCGCTGGTTAGCGGTTTTCACAGCGAAGCGCAGCTACAAGGGTTGACGCTAAACAGTCAGCAGCCCAGCCAGCGCACGCCCGAATGGCAAACCGTAAACGACAGACGCTGGGGTCAGGGTAACAAGCTGGTGCTGACCGCCCGCTTCGCCGATGGACGCACGCTGACCAACGATTTCTGGTTCTTCGATAATCAACCCTGGTTACTCAGCGACATGGCCGTCTCCGCACCAACGCCGCTGACAGTCACCCAGCTCACGCCAATTACCGCTGCCTTTGCGGATATCGGCGAGGGTCACGATAAACGCATTTACACCACGCCCTACACCAACAATTTTGACTTTGGCGTCGCTCCGGTTGACCGATTTGGCCTGAGCCAGAACGGCACTGACCGGTTCGCCAACCCACAGGAACCGATGGTGAAGTTCAATGGCATCAGCCACTGGGTAACGGCGCTGTTTGATAACGACAATCGCCACGGTCTGGTGGCCGGGGCGGCGACGGTACAGAAATGGAAAAGCAGCCAGCAACTGGGCGAAGCGATACGTGCCAATGCGCCGTTAAGTCACTTTGCGCTATACAACTGGGGTGGCGAGCAGCGCGGCACGCAAGTTGCCTCCGATATGTTTTTTATCGGCTACTTCTCCGATTACCGCGACGGGCTGGAGACCTACGGCACCGTCTACAATCAAGGCGAACCAAGGATGCACTGGCAGGGCAAGGTGCCGGTGGGCTTTAACGCCTTCTATTCCCACGACAGCTACGGCAAAGCCCGCGATATGTACGCCATGACTGACTACATCGCCCAGCACCTCAAACCGCTCGGTTATGAATACATCAATATGGACGGCGGTTTTCAGCCTGATGGCTATCCGCAAGGAATGACCACCTTCACCAACAACGTGCACCAGAAAGGGCTTAAGGCGGGCGGTTACCTGACGCCTTTTGCCATCTATGAAAACTGGCTGGATCTGCCGGTCGATAATACGGGATATACCCACCGGGACGCCTGCCTGAAAGATAAAGACGGCAAGCTTATCAAAACCTATCTCGGCAGCTATGCGCTGGATATGTCGCACCCGGCGGCGCAGTACATTGTGCGGCGCAATATCAAAAACTATATCGACTGGGGCTTTGACTATATCAAACTCGATTTTCTCGATATGGGGCTGTATGAAGGCCAGCACCATGACCCACACGTGAACGGCATTCAAAACTACCGCCTCGGGATGCAGATTATGCGTGACGAGGTATTAAAAGCCGGCCGGCCAATATTCCTTGATGCGTCAATTTCCCCTTTGCTACCCGCCGCGTTTACCCAAGGCCGACGTGCCGCCTGTGACACTTCGCTGGGGGTGGCTGACTATAGCGGTATCGAACGCCAGGCGTTTAATAGCGCGCTGTCCTGGTGGAGCAACGGCACGTTGTACCGTTACAACGATGCGGATATGTTTGTGCCGGAACAGTTGCTACAGGGCGATGCCCGTTCCGGACAGCGTGCTGCGCTACGCCTGGCAACCGCTGTAGCGATGGATGGTGGGCACTGGCTGGTGGGCGATAATCTGCCGTTTGTCGATGAAGACCGCAGCGCGTGGCTGGAGAATAAATCGCTGCTGACGCTGGCGTCCAGTGGCATCGCTGCCCGTCCGCTTAAGCTAAATAACGTTTATCATCAGGGTGAACATAGCCCGGAAGTACTGGTACAGCGGGCAAGCGATAGCAGTGTCTATGTCGCTTTCACCAACTGGAGCGATACAGAAAAAGCATGGCAATTGTCAGCGTCTGAGTTAGGGCTGACAGGTCAGGCACCATGGCAGGTCAGTAGCCTGTACGATGGCGTACGCTGGCAGCAAAAAACCGCCGATATTCATTATCAGCTCGCGGCGGGCGAGACGGCGATCCTGCACTTTAGCCACGCCACGCAGCCCGATATTTCGTTGCCGCGTAATCTGGCTAAAGGGCTGACGCTGAGTACAGGGGAGAACAACTTTACCTTAACCTTCCCGCGACCTACCCGCCTGAATCAGTTGGTTATTCAGGAACCTGCGCCGTTCGTCATACGTAACTACACGCTGTCATGGTCTGACGGGACGCAGTGGTATCCGTTGAGCCGGGGATATTTAGTTGGTGATAATCGCACCCTTGCCTTCTCTGCGGTCAATGCCACCCAGATCCGCCTGAGCTATCTGGCTCACAAGGGCAAAGTGAAGGTGCCACAGCTCAAGGCCTATCACGCTGTCTCAGCGGTACCGTCGATGCATATTGTGAACGATAGCCCTCAGACCGGAGAGAAGCGCTTTGATCTGCAAGGGCCAAATCAGCTAATGCAGACCTTCACCCTCAACCACTCCTCGTTGCCAAAAATTGACTTCTGGCTGTTCGAAAACTACGTCAACGCGGTGCCAGGCGATAATTTCCGGGTGCAAATTGTGCAACTTGATGCGCACGGTACAGCGGAGAAAACGCTGTTCAGCGCTTCCCTCCCACCGTTTAACCTGCCTGCTGAGCCAGCTATTTTTTCACTGTGGCCACGATTGACGGGGCTTGATACTCACAAACAGTACGCCATGATATTCAGCTCACAGGACTCCTCGCCCAGCGATACGATTGGCACAAACAGCTACGGCACGCTCAGCAGCAACAAGGCACACGACACCGGTGGCATGCTTCGCCGTACTTCCGATGGAGGCAAAAACTGGCAAGACGATCCTTCGCAAGCTCTGTTATTCACCCTTTATCGCAGTGAAAAATAACAATAGGGATAGATCATGAAAAAGTACCTACCGATATTCGTCGCCCTCTTCCTTGCTGGATGTGCCAGTTCATCGCCTGCGCCGCAGACGCACAGCAACGATGACCCCCTCTCTCCCATGGCGTATCAGGAGTGCATCCAGGCGGCAATGACCGGCAACGGTCAGGCATACAATGAAAAATGCGACAAGATACTAAAAGAAACTCGCTAAATGACCTGCAAAAGGCGGTATTTATCCAGGGGATAAAAGCCGCCTTCTTTCCAGATGAGTTCAACCCACGAAGGAAAAAATATGCTGCTACATGATGGAAAGACAGTAAATCTACAGGGCGAGTGGCGCGTTAAAATAGACCCTCAGGATACTGGAATCGATGATAAATGGTTCGAAAACCGCTTAGACATTACTGGCTTTCGCATTCCCGGTACCTGTGCTGAACACAAACTGGGCGAGCATCACGTACTCGCACCAGGCCTAACGAAAGAAGCCGTACAATGCCTGAGAACTGAATATACGTACCAAGGGGCGGTCTGGTATCAAACGGATATTTGCCTGACAGACAGCCATGTCGATAAGCACATTATTTTGTTTCTCGAACGCATTATGGGTGAAACACAGCTGTGGATCGATGGTGTTCACGTGGGTCGCCAGGATAGCCTCTCGATCCCGCATGAATTTGATATCACTCGCTATATCAGCGAAGGAAAAACGCAGCAGATTACGCTGAGAATCGACAATCGAGATATCCAGAATATCGGCGATTGGCCCAGCGCTCGCACCGATCAAACGCAAACTATCTGGAACGGCATGGTCGGTAAAGTTGAGCTACAAATTCAGGACCGCCATCGTCTGAATCATCTGCTGGTGACCATGGATAGCCAAAGCCGTCAGACACAAATTCGCATCGGCAAAGAGCTGGTCATTGCTGGCTGGCAGAATATCATGCTCACTTTGACCCTTCGCGAACTGGGTGGCCGCGTCGTTCAGCAAGAAGTCCAATCTCTACAGACTAAGCCCGATCAACCAACGATTACCCTCAATTTTTTACTCGCCGACCACGTCATATTGTGGGACGAATTTACACCACAGCAGTATAGATTAGCGGTTGAAATTCAGAACCTCGCTGACGTATCTTCCGTCAGCGCCGTAGTAGAAAAAACAACCGGATTCCGTCAACTCAACAGCCGCGATGGCGTGTTAAAAATTAACGGTACCCCCCGTTTCTTACGCGGCAATATCGACTGCTGTATATATCCACTTACCGGCTATCCGCCAACAACGGAAACTGAATGGACACAGGTGTTCAAGCAGTTGAAAAACCATGGACTTAACCACGTCCGCTTTCACTCCTGGTGCCCGCCCGAGGCGGCCTTTATCTGCGCTGACCGCGAAGGACTCTATCTTCAGGTTGAAGGTCCGGTATGGATGGATAACTGGATGGATTTTCCGGTCGGTAAACATCCCGAACATTACCACTGGCTTCCCGAAGAGGCAGAACGAATTATCAGTACATGGTCCATTCACCCTTCATTTTGTATTTTCAGTAATGGCAACGAATTAAACGGTGATTTTCAGCTTTTGCGTGACATCGTGCAGCGGCTAAAAAACATTCAGCCCCAGATCCTCTATACCCTCACCAGCAACTGGGATCGTACGGTCGCAGAAGAGGACGATCTCTTCATCACCCAATCATCAGCGGGAATAGGGGTTCGCGGGCAATATTTTCTCGACCAACTGGCAGAAACCACCACGCTGAATTTTTCGACCGGGATCCAGGCCCAGCAGATACCGGTGATTTCTCACGAGGTGGGACAATACGTTGTTTACCCTAACGTGGCCGAAATTCCCCATTATACGGGCTGTTTAACGCCAGTGAATTTGCAGCGTATTCGTGATGACCTCGAGCAAAAAAATCTGCTGCCGTACCTTAATGACTTTGTTCACTCATCCGGCAAGCTGGCTTTGTTACTGTATAAAATGGAAATAGAAGCCGCACTGCGCACCCGAAATATGGGTGGCATACAGTTGCTGAGTCTGCATGATTTTCCGGGGCAGAGTACCGCAACCGTCGGTCTTCTTGACGCGTTTTATGCCAGTAAAAATATTGTCCCCGCAGAAACCTTCCGCTATTTTTGCTGTGAAACCGTACCACTAGTGATGATGCCCACGCTGTTCTATACCAACAATGATGATTTTGTCGCGGAGGTACAAATTGCTCATTATGGCGCAGAGCCGCTTCATCAGGTGACGCTACAAGTACATATTATTGGTGAAAATCAACAGGTACTGTTTACCCAGGACATCTATATTGACGAAGTGCCCCTCGGGCTGCTGAAGCAGCCGCTGACGATTTATGCTACCCCTTTCAGTCAAGTCACAGGAAGGCAGGCGCTGCAGGTCAAAGCTGAAATTCGTGACACTCCTTACCAAAATCAATGGGATATTTGGGTCTATGGCAAGACTGAATCAACCTCACTGCCAGCATCAATAAATCTGTGTAATGAATGGTCTGAAGCCGTAGAGGCGCGTTTGCAGAATGGGGACAATATCCTGCTGCTGCCCACGCCAAATCAGGTGGCGCAGCTTGCAACCAGCACCTGGTTCCCGGTCTTCTGGAGCCCGGTACATTTTGCCAGTAAAGATCCCTGTGGGATGGTCATTGATAATCAACACCCGTTGTTTAGCCGCTATTTCCCTTGTGAAAACTATGCGACTCTAGAATGGAAATCATTGCTGGAAAATAGCTTTGCGATGAATATTGATTCACTGGAATGCTGCGCTCCCTTAACGCTACTGACGCCTAACTTTTTCCATAATCACAAAAGCACTAACCTCTTCGAATGCCGGGTGGGACAGGGTCGGCTGATGGTCTGTACGCTAAATATTGAGGCCAATTCACCTAATGGCGTTAGCGAGCAGCTAAAAAATGCGCTTTACCGTTATCTGGCCTCTGCTGACTTCATGCCATGCGCCCAACTAGGTATTGCGGAAATTCGCGCGCTGTTCACGACGGCTAACCCTGACGAGGAAGCCAAAACGGATCTGGCCTTAGGGCAACCCGCACATACCGATAGTATGAAGTCAATGAACTATGGGCCTTTACGCGGCAATGACGGCAACCCATCAACATCATGGATCGCCGCCGACGCCGAGGCGGGACATTATTGGCAGGTGGATTTCGGCAGCGTTTTGCCCGTCACGTCCAGCAAAATTGTTTTCAACGAAAACGCCGTTTACGCCTATGTCATCCAGAGTTCACTGGACGGCGAAAGATGGGACGTCGTGGTGAATAAAACCCATCAGGTTACGGCCCAACAGACACACGAGGATGAGTTCGACGTAGAAACGCGCTTTCTGCGAATCGTCTATCAAGGATTAACCAACGGCATCTGGGCCGGACATCGCCAGTTTTCAGCCTACGGCCTCAACCGGCGCTAGCTGGCTACGCTGCGCCAGCTCAATAAAATCCCTTAGGGCGGGCTTCAACTCGCCCTTTTTCCAGGCCATTAGCAACGCGATGGTCGGTACATCACCGGCAATAGGGCGAAAAACCACCTGGCCGGTATTAAAATTATTCATATAACCGGGTATCAAAGTCACCCCCAGCCCCATACCAACCAGGTTCATAGTCACCAGAATATTGGTGGCGACCTGCACAATATTGGGTTGGCTTTCCTGCTGTTGAAACCACGCTTTGACAATCTTCGCCAACGCGCCGGAATAGGCCGGATCGGTACTGACAAACTTCACGCCGTTCAGCTGCTGGGCTGAAATCGTTTTCTCGCTGGCTAACGGGTGGTTAACCGGCAGTACCACGACCAGCGGTTCATGAATCAGTTCCAGATAGTCGAGTTCCGGGCTGTAAATCGGATGGCGCATTAAGCCAACATCCAGCTCGCCGCGCAGGATTTTCTCTTCCTGCTCAGTGGTTATCAGGCTCACCAGTTCAATATGCGTGTCCGGTTGTTTTAAACGAAACAGCGGCAGAACCTTCGGCAGCAGATTCACCTCCGCGGAAGGGACAAACCCAATTGAGAAATGACGGTCTTCCTGCACCGCCTTACGGGCGCGAATTTTGGCATTTTCCGCCTGTTCAAGGATCGCCTGCGCATCCTGCAAAAAGCATTCCCCTGCTGCCGTCAGCGCGACTTTGCGTTTATCCCGCACCAGCAGCGTCACCCCGATGCAGGCTTCCAGATCGCGGATCTGGCTGCTTAACGACGGCTGAGAGGTATGCAACTTCTCTGCCGCACGGGTGAAATTCAGCGCCTGCGCCACCGCGACGAAATAGCGTAAGTGCCTCAGTTCCATACCCTGCTCCTTGTTATCGAAAAAACGTCTCAGCTGGTAGAAATTTACTATTTCACAGATTGATAACTAACCAGCAACATCCTTGGGGTACAAAAAAAGAAGGTCAATACATCTTAGCTTTCGGGATTAAAAAATATGACCACACCCTCAAATTTAGACATCTACTCACTGATCGACACGCAAAATGGTCGCGTAACCCCACGGATTTATACCGACCCTGATATTTACCAACTGGAACTGGAACGCATCTTCGGACGCTGCTGGCTGTTTCTCGCTCACGAAAGTCAGATCCCGAAGCCGGGTGACTTTTTCAATACCTGGATGGGCGAGGATGCGGTGGTGGTCGTGCGACAAAAAGACGGCAGCATCAAAGCCTTTCTCAATCAGTGCCGACACCGCGCCATGCGTGTCAGCTACGCCGACTGCGGCAATACCCGCGCTTTTACCTGTCCGTATCACGGTTGGTCTTACGGCATTAACGGCGAGCTGATTGACGTGCCGCTGGAGCCACGCGCCTACCCGCAAGGGCTGTGCAAGTCCCATTGGGGGCTGAACGAAGTGCCCGGCGTCGAGAGCTACAAGGGGCTAATCTTCGGCAACTGGGACACCACCGCGCCTGCGCTGCGTGATTATCTCGGCGACATCGCCTGGTACCTGGACGGCGTACTGGATCGTCGCGAAGGCGGCACTGAAATCGTTGGCGGCGTACAGAAATGGGTGATCGACTGCAACTGGAAATTCCCCGCTGAGCAGTTCGCCAGCGACCAGTATCACGCGCTGTTCAGCCACGCTTCTGCCGTGCAGGTGCTCGGCGCCAAAGATGACGGCAGTGATAAACGCCTCGGCGACGGGCAAACCGCACGTCCGGTATGGGAAACAGCCAAAGATGCACTGCAGTTCGGTCAGGACGGGCACGGCAGCGGATTTTTCTTTACTGAAAATCCCGATGCCAACGTCTGGGTCGACGGCGACGTCTCCAGCTACTACCGCGACACTTACCCCGAAGCCGAGCAGCGTCTGGGCAAGGTTCGCGCCCTGCGTCTGGCGGGTCATAACAACATTTTCCCGACTCTGTCCTGGCTGAACGGTACCGCCACGCTGCGTATCTGGCACCCTCGCGGGCCGGACCAGGTTGAAGTATGGGCGTTCTGTATCGCAGACAAAGCCGCTTCCGATGAGGTTAAAGCGGCCTTTGAAAACAGCGCCACGCGCGCCTTCGGCCCGGCCGGTTTTCTTGAACAAGATGATTCAGAAAACTGGTGCGAGATCCAGAAGCTGCTCAAAGGCCACCGCGCGCGGAACAGCCAGCTGTGTCTGGAAATGGGCTTAGGTCAGGAAAAACGTCGTGAAGACGGCATTCCGGGGATCACCAACTACATCTTCTCGGAAACCGCCGCACGCGGCATGTACCAGCGTTGGGCCGATTTGCTAAGCAGCGAAAGCTGGCAGGAAGTGCAGGAAAAAACCACCGCTTACCAGCAGGAGGTAATGAAATGAGCGCGTTAGTTTCTCTGGAACTGCATCATCGCATTACCCAGTTTCTCTACCACGAAGCCAGCTTGCTGGATGACTGGAAGTTTCGCGACTGGCTGGCGCAGCTTGACGACGAGATCCGTTACACCATGCGTACGACGGTGAATGCCCAGACTCGCGACCGCCGCAAAGGGGTGCAGCCGCCGACCACCTGGATTTTCAACGACAACAAAGATCAGCTCGAGCGCCGCATTGCACGTCTGGAAACCGGCATGGCCTGGGCGGAAGAGCCGCCGTCGCGCACCCGGCATCTGATCACTAACTGTCAGGTCAGTGAAACCGACGTTCCCGATGTGTTTCGCGTCCGGCTGAACTACCTGCTGTCTCGCGCGCAAAAAGAGCGGGATGAAACCTTATACGTTGGCATGCGCGTAGACAAAGTACGCCGCTTGCCGGGCGATGAGTGGCGTTTACTGGAGCGTGAGATCGTGCTGGATCAGGCGGTGATCTCCTCCCATAACCTGAGTGTACTGTTCTGATGAATCGTGTATTTGCCTGCCCCGTAGGGGATTTGCCGGAAGGTGAAGCGCTGCGGCTCGACACCTCGCCGGTCATCGCGTTGTTTAACGTTGGCGGTGCGTTTTATGCCATTAACGACCGCTGCAGCCACGGTAATGCCTCGATGTCGGAAGGGTATCAGGAAGACGATGCCACCGTGGAGTGCCCACTGCACGCCGCCAGTTTCTGCCTGAAAACCGGCAAAGCGTTGTGCCTGCCCGCCACCGATCCGCTGACCACTTATGCGGTGCACGTGGAAGGCGGCGAGGTATTTATTGATATGCCTGAGGGGACCTGATGAGCGATTTACGCGATAACGTCGTCTTTATTACCGGCGGCGGTTCCGGCCTGGGCCTGGCGCTGGTCGAGCGCTTTATTGAAGAAGGTGCACGGGTCGCGACGCTGGAGCTCTCCGCCGCCAAAGTCGCCTACCTGCGCCAGCGTTTTGGTGAACATGTGCTGGCGGTGGAGGGGAATGTCACCTGCTACGACGACTATCAGCACGCGGTGGAGAACATTCTCACGCGGTACGGTACGCTCGATTGCTTTATCGGCAATGCGGGAATCTGGGATCATAACGCCTCGCTGGTAAACACCTCTGCCGAGGCGCTGGAGACCGGTTTTCACGAGTTATTCAATGTCAACGTGCTGGGTTATCTGTTGGGGGCCAAAGCCTGCGCCCCCGCGCTTATCGCCAGCGAAGGCAGCATCATTTTTACCCTGTCCAACGCGGCATGGTACCCCGGCGGCGGCGGTCCGCTGTATACCGCCAGCAAGCATGCAGCAACCGGTCTGATTCGCCAGTTAGCCTACGAGCTGGCACCCAAAGTTCGCGTCAACGGCGTGGGGCCATGCGGTATGGCGACCGACCTGCGCGGCCCGCAGGCGCTGGGTCAGAGCGATACATCGATTATGCAGTCGCTAACGCCGGAAAAAATTGCCGCTATTTTGCCGCTGCAGTTTTTCCCGGAGCCGGAAGATTTTACCGGCCCGTATGTGATGCTGGCGTCACGGCGCAATAACCGCACGCTAAGCGGCGTGATGATCAATGCCGACGCCGGGCTGGGCATTCGTGGGATTCGTCACGTTGCCGCCGGACTGGATCTCTGAGGAGGCATTATGTACTACAATATCATCGCCATTGTCGGCGGCGGACAGGCCGCGGCAATGGCGGCAGCCGCACTGCGTCAACAGGGGTTTGACGGCGAGGTCCATCTGTTTTCCGATGAGCCGCATCTGCCCTACGAACGCCCTCCACTTTCCAAAGCCATGTTGTTAGACGACGCGCCGCAGCTGCAGCCGGTGCTGAGCGCGGACTGGTGGCGGGATAATAATGTTCAGCTGCATCTGGGCGTCACCGTTCAAACGCTCGGGCGAGAAACGCAAACGCTGGTACTGGCTGACGGACAGACCTACCCGTGGGATCAATTACTGATTGCCACAGGTGCAGCGGCGCGCCCGTTCCCGTTGCTGGATACGCTCGGTGACCGTGGCTTCACGCTGCGCCACGCCGGGGATGCGGCGCGTCTGCGAAACGCGCTCAGTCCCGGGCAATCGATCGCCATTGTCGGAGCCGGAACCATCGGACTTGAGCTGGCTGCCAGCGCCACGCAGCGTGGTTGTCAGGTCACCGTCATTGAACTGGCCGCCACGGTGATGGGTCGCAACGCTCCGCCGCCGATACAACGTTATCTGACCGCTCGCCACCAGCAGGCTGGCGTACATTTGCTGCTGAATAATGCGATTGAACAGGTGGCGGGCGGAGAACGCATCGCCCTCACGCTGCAACGTGGCGAACAGCTTCAGGTTGATAGCGTGATCTACGGTATCGGGATTGTCGCCAACGACGGGCTTGCCCGTGAGGCGGGTCTTGATGTGGCAAACGGCATTATCATCGATGCGTCGTGCAGAACCGTGGACCCGAACATTTTTGCCGCCGGGGATGTGGCAGTACAGCGTTTACCAGACGGTACGCTGCAACGTTGCGAAAGCTGGGAAAACGCCAATAATCAGGCGCAAACTGCCGCGGCAGCCATGCTGGGGCTAACGCTCCCGATGCTACCTCCGCCCTGGTTCTGGACCGATCAGTTCAGCGACAATCTGCAGTTTATTGGCGATATGCGTGGTGATAGCTGGGTCGTTCGCGGCGATTCAGATGACGGCAAGGCTATCTGGTTTAACCTGCAAAACGAGGTGATAGTCGGCGCGGTAACGCTCAACCAGGGACGAGAAATGCGGCAGCTGCGCAAGTGGATTCAGACAAAGAAAAAGCCGCCAGTGGCGGCTTTAATCGATGAAACAATCTTGCTTAAGTCAATATAGCTGCTGCCGGATGGCACTGCGTTTATCCGGCCTACAAGTAACTCATATGTAGGCCGGATAAGGTGTTTACACCGCCATCCGGCAATCCGTATGACTTATGCGTAAACCGGGAAGCGAGCGCAGATATCCAGCACTTTGGCTTTAATGCGTTCGATAGTGGCTTCATCATTGATGTTGTCCAGAATGTCACACATCCAGCCAGCCAGTTCTTTCACTTCCGCTTCTTTAAAGCCGCGACGGGTCACTGCCGGAGAACCAATACGCACACCGGAGGTCACGAACGGGCTCTTCGGATCGTTCGGTACGCTGTTTTTGTTAACCGTGATGTTCGCACGGCCCAGCGCCGCATCGGCTTCTTTACCGGTCAAGTTTTTGTCGACCAGATCCAGCAGGAACAGGTGGTTTTCAGTGCCGCCAGAAACCACTTTGTAGCCGCGGTTCAGGAACACTTCAACCATCGCTTTGGCGTTTTTCGCAACCTGCTGCTGGTAAACTTTGAACTCTGGCTCCATCGCTTCTTTCAGCGCCACAGCTTTTGCCGCGATCACGTGCATCAGCGGGCCGCCCTGTGCGCTTGGGAACACAGCGGAGTTCAGTTTTTTGTACAGCTCTTCGCTGCCGTCTTTTGCCAGGATCAGGCCGCCACGCGGACCCGCCAGGGTTTTGTGGGTCGTAGTGGTAACAACGTGTGCATGCGGAACCGGGTTCGGGTATACGCCTGCAGCAATCAGACCGGCAACGTGCGCCATGTCGACGAACAGGTATGCACCGATGCTGTCAGCGATTTCACGCATTTTTGCCCAATCAACCACACCGGAGTACGCAGAGAAGCCACCGATAATCATCTTCGGTTTGTGGGCCTGAGCCTGCTTAGCCATGTCTTCGTAGTCAATCTTGCCGGATTCATCGATGCCGTAAGGGACGATGTTGTACAGCTTGCCGGAGAAGTTGACCGGGGAACCGTGAGTCAGGTGACCGCCTTGCGCCAGGTTCATACCCAGAACGGTATCGCCCGGCTGCAGCAACGCAGTGTAGACCGCGAAGTTAGCCTGAGAACCCGAGTGCGGCTGGACGTTAGCGTAGTCTGCGCCAAACAGCTCTTTCGCGCGGTCAATCGCCAGTTGCTCAACGATATCCACATATTCGCAACCGCCGTAGTAGCGCTTGCCCGGATAACCTTCAGCGTATTTGTTGGTCAGCTGAGAACCCTGCGCCTGCATGACACGCGGGCTGGTGTAGTTTTCGGAGGCGATCAGTTCGATGTGCTCTTCCTGACGTACTTTTTCCTGCTCCATAGCCTGCCACAGTTCGGCATCATAATCGGCAATGTTCATTTCACGCTTTAACATCCGCATCTCCTGACTCAGCTAACAATAGAATTTCGGCCTAAAAAGGCAGTCCTGTTGGACGACGGCCAACAGTATAACCGAATCAATCTTCGATAACAGGTCTTGACAAAGGATTTTACGCAAACGATTACCTTCACAGCACACAAGGCTTTGGAGAATAATGACATGGCAAATTTCAACGGATTTCTTTTCAGGTTTGTGATGCAGATTTTTCAAGTTGTAACCTTTACAACGCAAAGTTACAAAGAACCATTTACAATGCAGGGGTATTTTTTATAAGATGTATTTGACATACATCATTAAAGCCTCAGATAAAGGAAGACCGTATGCTTGACGCACAAACCATCGCTACAGTGAAAGCCACTATTCCCCTGCTGGTCGAAACCGGCCCGAAACTGACCGCCCATTTCTACGATCGCATGTTTACGCATAACCCTGAACTCAAAGAAATTTTCAACATGAGTAACCAGCGTAATGGCGATCAGCGTGAAGCGTTGTTTAACGCCATCGCCGCTTACGCCAGCAATATCGACAACCTGGCGGCGCTGTTGCCTGCGGTCGAGAAAATTGCCCAGAAGCATACCAGCTTCCAGATTCAGCCCGAGCAGTACAACATCGTGGGTGGTCACCTGCTGGCAACACTGGACGAGATGTTCAGCCCGGGGCAGGAAGTGCTGGACGCGTGGGGCAAAGCGTATGGTGTGCTGGCTAACGTCTTCATCAATCGCGAAGCGCAGATTTACAGTGAAAACGCCAATAAAAACGGCGGCTGGGAAGGTACTCGTCCTTTCCGCATTGTGGCAAAAACCCCGCGTAGCGCATTAATCACCAGCTTTGAGTTTGAGCCGGTCGACGGCGGTGCGGTGGCTGAATACCATCCGGGGCAGTATCTGGGCGTCTGGCTGAAGCCGGAAGGTTTCCCGCATCAGGAAATTCGTCAGTACTCTCTGACCCGCAAACCGGATGGCAAGGGCTACCGCATTGCCGTTAAGCGTGAAGACGGCGGTCAGGTTTCAAGCTGGCTGCATAACCATGCGAAAGTCGGTGACATCGTTCATTTAGCCGCACCGGCAGGCGATTTCTTTATGGATGTCGCCACCGATACTCCGGTGTCGCTGATTTCCGCAGGCGTTGGTCAGACCCCGATGCTGGCAATGCTGGATACGCTGGCGAAAGCCGGACACACGGCGCAGGTAAACTGGTTCCACGCGGCAGAAAACGGCGATGTGCACGCCTTTGCTGATGAAGTGAATGAGCTGGGCAACTCACTGCCGCGCTTTAGCGCCCACACCTGGTATCGTGAACCGAATGAAGCAGACCGTGAAAAAGGCGCGTATGACAGCGTGGGCTTGATGGATCTGAATAAACTGGAAGGCGCAATCAGCGACCCGGCGATGCAGTTTTATCTGTGTGGTCCGGTCGGCTTTATGCAGTTTGCCGCGAAGCAGCTGGTCGGTCTGGGCGTGAAGAACGAAAACATTCATTACGAATGCTTCGGCCCGCATAAAGTCCTGTAATTACGTCATGTCTGATGGCGCTGCGCTTATCAGGCCTACAGGATTTTGTAGGCCGGATGAAGTGTTCACACCGCCATCCGGCAAGCACGGCGCGGCTTAAATTGCCGCGTCGTCTTCTTCGCCAGTACGAATACGCACCACGCGAGCCACGTCAAAGACAAAAATCTTACCGTCGCCAATTTTACCCGTTTGAGCCGTGCGAATAATGGTATCGACACAGGTATCCACGATGTCGTCGGTAACCACAATTTCAATTTTTACCTTCGGCAGAAAATCCACCATGTACTCCGCACCACGGTACAGCTCGGTATGGCCCTTCTGACGGCCAAAGCCTTTCACTTCCGTTACGGTCATACCGGTAATGCCCACTTCTGCCAGCGCTTCGCGGACGTCGTCGAGCTTGAAGGGTTTAATAATCGCATCAATCTTTTTCATGGTTTTCCTGTCGTTTTTATCGCGTAACCGGCTGCCCACCGTATCATAAATCAGTCGTATTTACGGTGCTACTCTTTAAAGTCGTTTGCATCCAGCTCGTGTCGAGAAAGCAATTTATAGAATTCGGTGCGGTTGCGCCCCGCCATTCGCGCTGCGTGGGTCACGTTGCCTTTGGTTATTTGCAGCAGCTTACGCAGGTAGTTCAGTTCAAACTGGTTACGCGCTTCAACAAAGGTTGGCAAGGCGGTATTTTCACCTTCCAGCGCCTGCTCCACCAGCGCGTCACTAATCACTGGCGATGAGGTGAGCGCCACGCATTGTTCAATTACGTTGACCAGTTGGCGCACGTTGCCCGGCCAACTGGCGGTCATTAAACGCTTCATGGCATCGGTTGAAAATGCACGCACAAACGGTTTGTGCCGTTCTGCTGACTGACGCAGCAGATGGTTAGCCAACAGGGGAATGTCTTCCGCACGCTCAGCCAGAGGCGGGATCTTTAGACTCACCACATTGAGGCGATAGTAGAGATCCTCGCGGAATTCGCCACGCGCCATCGCCTTGGGTAAGTCGCGGTGCGTCGCGGAGACAATCCGCACATCAATGTCGATATCACGATTACTACCAAGGGGGCGGACTTTTCGCTCCTGCAACACGCGCAGCAATTTAACCTGCAACGGTGCGGGCATGTCACCTATCTCATCCAGAAACAGGGTCCCACCCTCGGCGGCCTGAAATAGCCCTTCACGATTGCTCACCGCACCGGTAAACGCGCCACGCGCATGACCAAACAGCTCAGACTCGAGCAGTTGTTCCGGCAATGCGCCGCAGTTAATTGCAATAAAAGGTTTGCTGCCGCGCGGGCTGGCATTATGGATAGCCTGAGCAAAAATTTCTTTACCGGTACCGCTTTGGCCGTTGATCAATACGCTGACGTCCGATTGTGCCACCATACGAGCCTGCTCTAACAGGCGCAGCATCAACGGGCTGCGGGTGATTATCGATTCGCGCCATCCGTCATCAGTCGCCGGAGCAGATTGTTCCAGTGCCCCGTCAATGGCGTTATATAACGCGTCTTTATCGACCGGCTTGGTGAGAAAGCTAAAAACACCTTGCTGGGTCGCTGCCACGGCGTCCGGAATTGAACCATGCGCAGTCAGAATAATCACCGGCATGCCCGGCTGGACTTTCTGGATTTCGGTAAACAACTGCATGCCGTCCATTTCATCCATACGCAGATCGCTGATAACCAGATCAACTTTCTCACGGTTAAGCACCCGTAACCCTTCCTGGCCGCTTTCTGCGGTCACGACGCTGTAACCTTCGCTGGTTAAACGCATGCCGAGTAATTTTAATAATCCCGGATCGTCATCGACCAGCAATAAATGCGCGGGCTTACGGCTTATCATGGCGTTACCTCATCGTTCGAGGACGCTGAGCCGACGGCGTCGTCAGGTGTGGTAAGTTTATCATTCCCATGCAGCGCATCAGGATTGTAACTACCGGCAGGCTTACGCGTTGAAAGCTGGCGTTCAATATCAGTCAGATTTTCCAGTTTGCGGGTAGTGAGATCGAGCTGCGCCTGCAAAAGCTGTTGCTGTTGACGCAGCGTATCAAGATCGCTGTCTGACGCCTGTTGAAGTTTGCTGTAGCGCATGCGCTCTTCAGCTAACTGTAGCTGCAGAGTTTGCCCGCTAAACCAGACATGATACAGCGGTCGTACCTGCGCCGGAATTTGTGGGCTGAGCGCATCAAGTCGCGTCACCACGTCCCGTCTTTCTGGCGGTGTGATATTAGCGCTGGCGAGCAGGATCCCGCGCTTAAATGCGCCCTGCCAGGTGTCCGTCAACTGGGTACTGGCCTCGCTACGGGCCTGAACCGGCATCAGACGATCGGCACAATCCATGGCTCGCAGCCAGTACAGGGGATTGGTATCTGTAGTCTGCCCCTGTAGCGACCAGATATCCACGCACTCGGTTGAAAGGTAATCCGCCAGCTGATAGGGCGGGATTTTTTCCTGCGAGGGATCGCCGATAATATGATCCACCGAGTGTGGTACGCACCCCGCCAGCACCAGGCACGGCAAACTCAGCAATAATACGCGGCGGAAAAAATGTCGTTTAAGCATTCGGACAACAACGTGTGGCATACTCACCAAACTTAGATTCATTTTAATGGTTTTTCGTTGCAGATAGCGGCAGCTCTATGCGGAAACAAACGCCTTGCGCATGATCGTCGACCAGGTACAGTTCTCCCCGCATACGGCGGATACAATCCCTGGCGATGCTGAGCCCCAATCCGCTTCCTTTTACCGCCCCTTTTCGCTGATGGCTCCCCTGGAAAAAAGGCTCGAAGATCATGGTCTTTTCTGCTTGCGGAATCGGCGTACCGGTATTCATTACGTCAATGTACACCGTCGTGCCATGCAACATGCTGCGAATACAAATGGTACCGGATTCAGCACCATAGTGCACCGCATTGGAATAAAGATTGTCCAGCACGCTCGTTAACAGCACTGGCTCTGCCAGACAGGCGCTTTCTACCAGCGCCACATCAGTATGTATCATTTTGGCGCGCGCGGGCAGACTATGTGCAGAAACCACCCTCTCGACGAGCGGCGCGATTTCAACTCTTTCCAGTTCGATCACGTCATCAGCCAGCTTGCGGTTGTAATCAAGCAGTTGTTCAATCAGTTTTTGCAGATTGCGGCTGCTGTCATCGAGGATCCCGACAACTTCTTTTTGTTCCGGCGTCAGCGGGCCAACGACCTGATCGGCCAGCAGTTCAGTTCCCTCACGCATGCTCGCTAACGGCGTTTTGAGTTCGTGCGAGAGATGGCGTAAAAATTGATGTCGCTGAGATTCAAGCCACGAGAGGCGTTCACTTAGCCAGACAATACGCTGCCCCACCGATCGCAGCTCTCGCGGACCGGTAAACGACACGGTATCACCCAGCGAGCGGCCTTCCCCCAGACGGTTGATCATCCGTTCAATGGCTTTTACCGGACCGATAATCATCCGCGTGAACAGCAGTACCATCGTCAGACTGACGAGAAACAGCACCAGCGCCTGCCAGCCAAAGAATTGACCACGTTCAGCAATTTCTTGCTGCAGCTGCTGGCCGCGCGAGAAGACCACGGTGCGCGTGGCCTGCACCATCTCAGTATTGGCACTGGCAAAGGCCTCAAGGCGCGCTGCCGCCACGCTGTCGGGGCCGCTGTTTTGACATTGCAACTGCGCGAGATCGTTCAGATCCTGGCGCAGCGCCTGATAGAGCTTAACGTCCGGCAACACGCCCGCATGGGCATCCAGCATATCGCTGTAGCGTTTACGCTGTCCCTGATAAACCTTCGCCAACGTCGGGTCATCTAACACGCAGTATTGCCGATAACTACGTTCCATCTCCAGCGCCGCGTTGGTCATCGCCTCGCTCCGCCGGGCGTCAATCAGCGTGGTGCGGTTAGTCATCGCCGCCTGGGCGCTCAGGGTATTCAGACTTTGCCACGCCTGCCAGGCCAGAACTAACAAGGGCAGCAGGATCAGCAAAAATGCCAGCGTAACCAACTGACGTAAAGACCGGGGGAAAACAGACCAGCGCTTCAAGGCGTTACTCTCAACGGAAACGAATAAGAAGATGCTAACTGAGGGGAACGCCAGATACAACAAAGCCGGGATTTACCCGGCTTTGTTATGGAATAAGGCGGTGCCTAACTCGACGTTTCGCCCGGAGTTTGATATAGCGAGGCTAATATCAGAAGTTGGACGGCAGGCACCTTGTTGTGCGTCATTCGAAGTTTATGTAGCGCGTCCCGAAGGGGCTGACATAAGAAGGTGAATGAGCCACTGCTTAGTATTATGCAGCAAGCGTGCCAATAATCAAAACAAATTATTAACACAATGATAAATATACAAAATATACTTATTTGAGCGATGAATGATTTTGACCGTTTTTTGCGCCATGTGTCGCTAATTAGCAACACCTGTAGCACTTAAACACAAAACACTTATAAATCAATTAATTAAATGTCTCTTTTTGACGACGCTACCCTACCCTCGATGTCGGGAATTCCCGACACTTTAATTTTGCGGCGCAAGCACTGAGTTTATTGCCGGATGGCGGCGTAAACGCCTTATCCAGCCTACAACCGCTCTTCCCCGTAGGCCTGATAAGCGCAGCGCCATCAGGCAGTATCGCGCACATTGCCGGATGACGGCGTAAACGCCTTATCCGGCCTACAACATAAAAAAGCCCCTCACGTGGAGGGGCCAGGGACATCACTCGGGCGCATTAGCCAAGTTGTTTACGCGCGTTACGGAAGATGCGCATCCACGGGCTGTCCTCACCCCAATTTTCCGGGTGCCAGGAGTTGCTCACGGTACGGAACACGCGTTCCGGGTGCGGCATCATGATCGTTACGCGGCCATTTTCGGTAGTCACCGCGGTGATCCCATTTGGCGAACCGTTCGGGTTAGCCGGATAGGTTTCGGTGACCTTGCCGAAGTTGTCGACGAAACGCAACGCCACCAGCCCTTTGCTTTCAAGCGCAGCCAGATGCGCACCGTCACGCACTTCGACATGACCTTCACCGTGAGAAACGGCGATTGGCATACGTGAGCCTTCCATACTTTGCAGCAGCAAAGATGGGCTGCTGGCGACTTCTACCAGACTAAAGCGCGCTTCGAAGCGATCGGAGTGGTTACGCACAAAGCGTGGCCACAGGTCGCTGCCCGGGATCAGTTCACGCAGGTTAGACATCATCTGACAGCCGTTACACACCCCAAGCGCCAGCGTCTGCGGGCGATGGAAGAAGGTTTCAAACTCATCACGCACGCGGTTGTTGAACAGAATGGATTTCGCCCAACCTTCACCGGCACCTAATACGTCACCGTAAGAGAAGCCGCCACAGGCCACCAGCGCCTGGAAATTCCCCAGACCAATGCGCCCACCCAGCAGATCGCTCATGTGAACGTCGATGGCATCAAAGCCCGCACGGTGGAACGCCGCAGCCATTTCAACGTGGGAGTTAACGCCCTGCTCGCGCAGCACGGCCACTTTGGGGCGTGCGCCGGTCGCAATATACGGGGCTGCAACGTCTTCGTTGATATCAAACGACAGTTTTACGTTAAGGCCTGGATCGGCATCGTTGGCTTTGGCGTCATGCTCCTGATCGGCACATTCCGGGTTGTCGCGCAGACGCTGCATCTGCCAGGTGGTTTCGGCCCACCACATACGCAGCGTGGAGCGGCTTTCGCTGAACACCGTCTGACCGTTGGCAGTAATCACAAAACGGTCGCTGGCTTCAGCCTGGCCAACATAGTGAACGCAGTCACCGAGGCCATGCTGTGCCAGCAGCGCTTCTACCGCCTCACGATCCGCCGCGCGAACCTGAATCACCGCGCCTAACTCTTCGTTAAACAGTGCCGCCAGGCGGTCATCGCCGAGCGTGCTGATATCCGCCTGAATACCGCAGTGACCGGTAAAGGCCATCTCCGCCAGCGTCACCAGCAGACCACCGTCAGAACGGTCGTGGTAGGCCAACAGCTTACGCGCAGCAACCAGCGCCTGCATGGCATCATAGAAGCCTTTCAGCTGCGCAACGTTGCGGACATCCGCCGGTTTGTCGCCCAGTTGGCGATAGACCTGCGCCAGGGCAGTCGCACCCAACGCGTTATGACCCAGACCGAGGTCAATCAGCAGCAGGGCGTTGTCTTCGGTTGAGAGTTCAGGGGTGATGGTGTGACGGACATCTTCCACACGGGCAAACGCGGTGATCACCAGCGACAGCGGCGAGGTCATTTCGCGCTGTTCGTTGCCTTCCTGCCAGCGGGTTTTCATCGACATGGAGTCTTTACCCACCGGGATGGTCAGGCCAAGCGCCGGGCATAGCTCTTCCCCTACCGCTTTGACCGCTTCGTACAACCCGGCATCTTCGCCAGGGTGACCGGCTGCGGCCATCCAGTTGGCGGAGAGCTTGATTCGTTTAATATCGCCAATCTGCGTCGCCGCAATGTTGGTCAGCGCTTCCCCCACTGCCAGACGGGCAGAGGCAGAGAAGTCCAGCAGCGCAACCGGCGCACGCTCACCGAGAGACATCGCTTCACCATAATAGCTATCCAGGCTGGCGGTGGTCACCGCGCAGTTCGCCACCGGGATCTGCCACGGCCCGACCATTTGGTCGCGCGCTACCATGCCGGTGACAGTACGGTCGCCGATGGTTACGAGGAACGTTTTTTCTGCGACGGCGGGCAGGTGCAGCACGCGGTTGACCGCATCGGCCAGCGTAATCTGCTCCCGCGCAAGCTGCTCGCCCTTCGCTTTCAGCGTTTGCACATCGCGGGTCATTTTTGGTGTTTTGCCCAGCAGTACATCAAGCGGTAGATCGATCGGTTGATTATCGAAATGACGGTCATTCATCGAAAGATGCTGCTCTTCGGTGGCCTCACCGATCACCGCATACGGTGCGCGCTCGCGCTTACACAGTTCGTCAAACAGCGGCAACTGATCGGCAGCAACCGCCAGGACGTAACGCTCCTGAGATTCGTTACACCAGATCTCCAGCGGGCTCATGCCTGGCTCATCGCTTAAGATATCGCGCAGCTCAAATTTACCGCCGCGCCCGCCGTCGCTGACCAGCTCAGGCATCGCATTAGACAGACCGCCCGCACCCACGTCGTGGATGAACAGAATCGGGTTCGCATCCCCCATCTGCCAGCAGCGGTCAATAACTTCCTGACAGCGGCGTTCCATTTCCGGGTTGTCGCGCTGTACGGAAGCGAAATCCAGATCGGCATCGGACTGGCCGGAGGCCATTGAAGAAGCCGCCCCGCCGCCAAGCCCGATATTCATTGCCGGACCGCCGAGAACGATAAGCTTCGCACCAACGACAATCTCACCTTTCTGCACGTGATCGGCGCGGATATTGCCGATCCCACCTGCCAGCATGATCGGTTTATGATAGCCGCGCAGCTCTTCACCGTTGTGGCTGTTCACTTTCTCTTCATAGGTACGGAAGTAGCCAGTCAACGCCGGACGACCAAATTCGTTGTTAAACGCCGCGCCGCCCAACGGGCCTTCGGTCATGATATCCAGTGCGGTAACGATACGATCCGGTTTACCAAAATCTTCTTCCCACGGCTGTTCAAAGCCAGGTATACGCAGGTTGGACACGGAGAAACCCACCAGCCCGGCTTTCGGCTTCGCACCGCGTCCGGTGGCACCCTCATCGCGGATTTCACCGCCGGAGCCAGTTGCTGCGCCCGGCCACGGAGAGATTGCGGTCGGGTGGTTGTGGGTTTCGACCTTCATCAGGATATGCGCAGGCTCCTGATGGAAATCGTAACGACCGGTTTGATGGTCAGCGAAGTAGCGCCCGACCTCAGAACCTTCCATCACCGCCGCGTTATCTTTATAGGCTGACAAGACGTGATCCGGCGTGGTTTCGAAGGTGTTTTTAATCATCTTGAACAGCGACTTCGGCTGCGGTTTACCGTCGATGACCCAGTCGGCGTTAAAAATTTTATGGCGGCAGTGCTCAGAGTTAGCCTGCGCAAACATGTACAACTCGATGTCGTTCGGGTTGCGTCCCAGTTTGATAAACGCATCCTGTAAATAGTCGATTTCATCGTCTGCCAGTGCCAGACCCAGACGCAGGTTCGCGTCGATCAGCGCCTGACGGCCAGCACCCAGCAGGTCAACGCTGGAAACCGGCGCCGGCTGGTGATGAGCAAACAGCGCTTGTGCATCGTCCAGCGCAGAGAAAACCGTTTCCATCATGCGGTCGTGCAGCGCGGCAGCCACTTCCTGCCATTGTTCTGCGCTCAGCGTGGAAGCTTCAACATACCAGGCAACGCCACGTTCCAGACGGCTAATCTGCTGCAAGCCGCAATTGTGGGCAATGTCAGTCGCTTTAGAAGACCAGGGGGAGATGGTGCCCGGGCGAGGCGTTACCAGCAGCAGCTTGCCCTCTGGGGTGCGGCTGCTGAGACTTGGACCGTATTGCAATAAGCGTGCAAGTTGCGCGTGCTCATCCTCGTTTAACGGGGCATTCAGGTCAGCAAAATGGACATACTCGGCGTAAATCGTGTGGACCTGAAGATTGGCCGCCTGAAAACGCGCCAGCAATTTGTTAATACGGAATGCAGACAGTGCAGGCGAACCACGCAGAATTTCCATCATAAGTCTCTCGTCTTCGAAGCGCCGGAGGCGCTTATAAGTGTGCGCAAGGGGGGAAACGGGCATCATTATAAAGAATCTGCCGCGCCGACGAAACCGTTTGCGTCGAAATAAAATCACAACCTGTAGTTATCATCTAATGCGGCCGCCATTCTGAATGAGTTGCCAATTGACGCAAGTTTAAGCAAAATGCCGCTCATTGATGATGAATTCACGTCCTAATCACGACCATAGCAGACTGAAACAACGCACGGTTCAGAGAATTAACTAATTGAAAAAATTAAAGATTAATTATCTGTTTATCGGCATTTTGACGTTGCTGCTGGCAGCGGCCTTGTGGCCATCTATTCCCTGGTTCGGTAAAGCCGACAATCGTATCGCCGCCATTCAATCGCGGGGAGAGCTGCGCGTCAGTACCATTGACTCTCCGTTAACGCATTCCACCCTTACCGGGAAACGTTTCGGGCTGGATTATGAGCTGGCCCAACAGTTTGCCCGCTATTTAGGCGTGAAGTTAAAAATCACGGTGCGCCAGAACATCAGCCAACTTTTTGACGACCTCGATAACGGCGAAGCCGATCTGCTCGCCGCCGGTCTGGTGTATAACAGTGAACGGGTTAAAAATTACCAACCCGGCCCCACCTACTACTCGGTTTCCCAGCAACTGGTGTATCGGGTCGGGCAATATCGTCCGCGCACCCTGGCCAGCGTGACCGATAAACAACTGACTATCGCCCCCGGGCACGTGGTGGTGAATGACCTGCAACACCTGAAAGAGACAAAATATCCTGAACTAAGCTGGAAGGTCGATGACAAAAAGGGCACCACGGAACTGCTTGATGATGTCATCAACGGTAAGCTGGACTACACCATTGCCGATTCTGTGGCGATAAGCCTGTACCAGCGCGTACATCCTGAACTGGCCGTGGCGCTGGATGTTTCCGACGAACAGCCGGTAACCTGGTTTAGCCCGCTGGATAACGACAATACGCTCTCCGCTGCCCTGCTGGATTTCTTTAATACCATCAATGAAGACGGGTTACTGGCACGGCTGGAAGAAAAATATCTCGGGCATGGCAATGATTTTGACTATGTCGATACCCGTACTTTTTTACGGGCAGTCGATAGCGTATTACCAGATCTCAAACCACTGTTTGAGAAATATGCGCAGGAGATAGACTGGCGACTGCTGGCAGCCATCTCTTATCAGGAATCGCACTGGGATGCACAGGCCACCTCCCCAACGGGTGTACGTGGTCTGATGATGCTGACTAAAAATACTGCCCAGAGTCTGGGATTAACTGACCGAACCGACGCCGAGCAAAGCATCAGCGGGGGCGCGCGCTATCTGCAGGATATGATGAGTAAAGTTCCGGATACCGTCCCTGAGGGAGAACGGATCTGGTTTGCGCTTGCCGCCTATAATATGGGGTATGCGCATATGCTGGATGCCCGCGCGCTGACGGTAAAAACCAAAGGCAACCCGGACAGCTGGGCCGACGTAAAACAGCGCTTGCCGCTGCTCAGCCAAAAGCCCTGGTACAAAAAACTGACCTATGGCTATGCGCGCGGCCACGAAGCCTATGCCTACGTAGAGAATATCCGTAAGTATCAGATAAGCCTGGTGGGGTACCTGCAGGAGAAAGAAAAGCAGGCGATCGAAACGCAGCAACTGGCGCAGGATTATCCGGCGGTTTCGCCAGCGGAGCTGTTAGGGAAAGAGAAATTCCCGCTCTCTGCGTTTCTCTCGCAAACCTCGTCGAACTATCTGACGCACACCCCTTCACTGCTGTTTTCCCCGCAGAAGAAGGAGGAAAAGTAGTAGCATACTCATGCCGGATGGCGGCTTAAAAGCCTTATCCGGCCTACCGCTGCAATCACTCCGTGGCTGACTTTTTCAGAGCTTTAATTTCCTGACGACGCATACGGAAGAAGTCACTGAGCAGCGTGGCGCATTCATCACGCAATATGCCTTCTGTCACCTCAACCCGGTGATTCATGCCCGGATGATGCAGTACATCCATTAACGAACCCGCGGCCCCCGTTTTCGCATCACGCGCACCAAATACCACCCGACCGATACGGCTGTGTACCATTGCACCCGCACACATCACGCATGGCTCAAGGGTGACGTACAGTGTGGCATCCAGTAAACGGTAATTTTGCAGGACCAGCCCGCCCTGACGCAGCGCCATGATTTCCGCGTGAGCGGTGGGATCGTGGTGACCAATCGGCCGGTTCCAGCCTTCGCCAATCACATGATTGTTATGCACCAGAACCGCGCCCACCGGAACCTCACGCTCATCCCAGGCGCGTTTTGCCAGCGTTAACGCATGACGCATCCAGTGTTCGTGGCTAAATTCAACATCAGACAAAGGCAGAACTCCAGTAATCAAAGCGGGCGCATTATACACAGACGCTATCGTTTACTCTATTCGAGTTGCTGCAGCTCTCCACGCGGTGTGACGCGCCAGCGATGCTGGCAGAACGAGAGCAGCGGATTGTCCTGCTTACTGTCGCTATATCCGCTATACAGCGCCAGCGGGGCGCCAATCTGGCGTTCCAGTTGGGTGACTTTCTCATGGCCGAGGCAGCGTAAAGGCAGCACCCAGCCACCGTAACCGCGCGCCATTTGACTGGCGATAAGATTCACCCGTGGCAGCCACGGGGTGTCGAAGTAAACCTGCTCGACCAGCGACTGCGGGGAACCGGTGATCAGCCAAATATCCGCGTCAGAGCTTAACAGATAGGTCGTCAGGCGCTGCTGCACCAGCGGAAACGCCGTCACGTGATGGCGAAACCAACGCACAAAATCAGCTTGGTGGGCTTTAAGGCGCGCTTCACGTCGACCAAAAGTGCACCCCCACAGGAGCAAACTCATTGGCCAACGGGCGGCGCGTCCTTTGATCAACATCGCCACCGCGATAATCGGTAACAGTGGCAGTACAAGCAGCGCATTCAACGGTTGGCGGCGCAGCAGATAACGCAGAAAACTACCGAACATATCCTGCTGGTGTAACGTACCGTCCAAATCAAAAAAAACAACGCGACGCTCGTGATTGGTCAAACCTTAGTCCTCTGGATCGTTGAACCCCAATAGCCAGGTAAACAAGAACCCGGCGATAACCGCTACCAGATAGCCTAACAGATAGAACATCACTTTTCCGGCAACAATCGTCAGCGGCAACATCACGCCAGAAATCAACGGCTCGCCAATGCCCAGTCCCCCTATCGTATCGCCCCTTTGATCACTTTTCTCAGCCGCACGTTGCGGGTTTTCATCAGAATAGCAATTGCAGCGTCAATCTGACCAACAATTACTGGTACTTACGCCCCCTGCTTCACATAGCCGTTGACGCCGGATAGCTGCCTCTGCCGGGGAATGTTCAGTTACTCGTCATCCTGGAATTCTACCCTGACGCGGTCTACAGTTTCCTGGCGCAGAATATTTTTTCTCCGCCACTCCCCAGCAGAATATCGCTGGCAAGCGCCGCCATTTTATCCATATACACCTATTAGTGTTCTAACGCCGCGCGTAAAAACCCCTGGTGAGCGGAGAGTTTTGCCCTGGCTGCCGTTGCGTCTAACCCGGTCAGCGCCATCAAAATAGCGGGCTTAACGTCAAAGTCAGTCTGCTTCAGTAACGTTTCAGCTTCTTCACGCGTAATACCGGTAGCTTCCACCACCATACGACACGCCCGATCGACCAGCTTGGCGTTGGTCGCTTTCATATCCACCATCAGGTTCTGATACACCTTGCCAAACTTCACCATCGCACCGGTGGAAATCATATTTAGCACCAGTTTCTGCGCGGTGCCCGATTTCAGGCGGGTTGAGCCTGTCAGCGCCTCCGGGCCGACCACTACAGAGATGGCGATATCCGCTTCGCGGGCAATCGGCGAGTCCGGATTACAGGAAATCGCTACCGTCGTGCAGCCCACCGCATGCGCATATTTCAGGCCGCCAATGACATACGGTGTACGGCCAGATGCCGCCAGACCGACAACCAGATCCTGTGCGGTCAGATTCAGCGCCCGCAGGTCGTCTTCTCCAAGCTGCGAATTATCTTCTGCGCCTTCAACCGCCTTTAACAACGCCCCTGGCCCACCGGCAATCAGTCCAACCACCAGTCCGTGCGGTACGCCAAACGTCGGTGGACATTCTGAGGCATCCAGCACACCAAGACGCCCGCTGGTCCCCGCCCCCATGTAAATAATCCGCCCACCTGCTTTTAGCGCCTGCGCAGCAGCATCGACCGCCTGCGCAACTTCAGACAGTGTCGCTTTTACTGCTTCCGCTACCAGCGTATCCTGTTGATTAAAACGATGTACCAGCTCAAGTGTGGATAACGCATCAAGATCCATCGTTTGTGGATTGCGGGTTTCTGACACTAATGCACCGAGATTCATTTTTTGTTCCTTAGGAATTTTTAATTCATAACAATCCGCCATAATGGAATATTATATTCACCCAGGCGAGTGAAATTTTGTTTTGTAATCGCCAACACGTTTTCGCCAGGAGACAGCATGAACTGTTTGATTCGCATTCGTCAGCGTTACCCGGACCTCGCGCAGAGCGATAAAAAACTTGCGGATTATCTTCTTGCACAGCCGGATAATGCACGTCATCTCAGCTCACAACAACTGGCCTTTGAAGCCGGTGTTAGCCAGTCCAGCGTCGTGAAGTTCGCACAAAAAATGGGATTTAAAGGCTTTCCGGCGCTCAAACTGGCCATCAGCGAAGCTCTGGCCAGTAATCCCAATCCGCATTCGGTTCCGGTGCACAATCAAATCCGCGGTGACGACCCCATTCGACTGGTGGGTGAGAAGCTAATTCAGGAGAACGTGGCGGCAATGCATGCCTCTCTGGACATCAATAGCGAGGAGAAATTGATGGAGAGCGTCACGATGCTACGATCTGCCCGACGCATTATCCTCACCGGGATTGGTGCCTCTGGCCTGGTGGCGCAAAATTTTGCCTGGAAGCTATTGAAGATTGGATTTAATGCAGTCGTTGAACGCGATATGCATGCCCTGCTGGCGACCGTACAGGCGCTGGATCCAAACGATCTTTTGCTGGCTATTTCGTATAGTGGAGAACGGCGAGAACTGAATCTGGCCGCAGATGAAACATTACGCACCGGGGCAAAAATCCTCGCCATCACCGGTTTTACTCCCAATGCCCTGCAGCAGCGTGCCACTCGTTGCCTGTACACCATTGCCGAAGAACAGGCGACGCGCAGCGCCGCGATTTCATCAACGCATGCACAAATGATGCTAACCGATTTATTGTTTATGGCACTGGTGCAGCAGGATCTCGAGCATGCCCCGGAACGGATTCGCCACAGCGAAGCGCTGGTAAAAAAACTGGTCTGAGCAAAGAATGCGCGTATAATGCCCGCCCGATTTGTGATGTTTTGAGAGTTTCCTGATGGCCCTGTTAATCACTAAAAAGTGTATCAATTGCGATATGTGCGAACCCGAATGCCCGAACGAGGCCATTTCAATGGGTGACAGCATTTACGAGATTAACAGCGATAAATGTACGGAATGCGTTGGTCATTACGACACACCAACCTGCCAGAAGGTGTGCCCGATCCCCAATACCATTTTGAAGGATCCGGCACATCTCGAAACAGAAGAACAGCTGTGGGATAAGTTTGTGTTAATGCATCACGCAGACAAGCTTTAACTCTCAATAATGACCGTGGCGCAGGCGTAGTGACGTTCATCGGCCAGCGTCACGTGCATATGCATAACACCGAGCTTCTCCGCCAGTTTTAACGCCTCTCCCCATAACCGCAGACGTGGCTTGCCGAGTTCATCGTTAAACACTTCGAACTGATTAAATGCCAGCCCGTTGCGAATGCCGGTACCAAAGGCTTTTGCCGCAGCTTCTTTCACTGCAAAGCGCTTCGCCAGAAAACGCACCGGCTGCTGATGCGTTTCCCAGATGGCCCATTCATTGTCACTGAGGACGCGCCTGGCCAGACGATCGCCGGAACGGGAGATCACCGCTTCAATGCGGGCAATCTCCACGATATCGGTGCCTAATCCCAGAATCGCCATTAGCCACGCGCTTCCAGCATCAGACGTTTCATTTCCACCACGGCGTCTTTCAGACCGCTCATTACTGCACGCCCGATGATCGCATGACCAATGTTCAGCTCGTGCATTTCCGGGATCCGCGCAATGGCTTTGACGTTATGGTAAGTCAGGCCATGACCAGCGTTCACCTTCAGACCCAGGCTGGCAGCAAAGGTCGCAGCTTTGGCGATACGTGCCAGTTCGCTGGCTTGTTCTGCGTCAGTTTTCGCATCAGCATAGCAGCCGGTGTGAATTTCAATGTACGGCGCGCCAACCTCAGCAGCCGCTTTAATTTGTTCTTCATCGGCATCGATAAACAGCGAGACCAGGATCCCCGCATCCGCCAGACGCTTGCAGGCGTCACGCATTTTGTCGCGCTGACCCGCGACGTCGAGGCCGCCTTCGGTGGTGACTTCCTGACGCTTTTCTGGCACCAGGCAGCAAAAATGTGGTTTTGTTTCAACCGCGATGGACAGCATTTCTTCTGTCACAGCCATTTCCAGATTCATACGCGTATCCAGCGTTTGACGCAGGATGCGGACATCTCTGTCGGTAATATGACGACGGTCTTCACGCAGATGAACGGTAATACCGTCCGCCCCCGCTTGCTCAACGATAAATGCCGCCTGAACCGGGTCCGGGTATGCGGTGCCGCGTGCGTTACGTAAAGTGGCAATGTGGTCAATGTTGACGCCTAACAGTAATTCGGCCATGACAATCCTCGTTTTTTATTTTCGCTTCGGCATAAACTGCCGGAATAATTCGCGGCTCTTTAGGGGCTTACCACCAAGATACGGCTTTAACGCCATGCGGGTAAAGCGTTTCGCGGCACGTAACGTATCGGCATCCGGAAATTCACGCGACGCAAGCGCTTTGAGATGGCGTCCGGTAAAGGTGTTGTTATCAATAACAATGCTGGCGATAAACCCTTTTTCCTCCCGATAGCGATAGGTCATGGTATCGTCCACCGGCTCACCGCTGCCCGCACAGTGGGCAAAATCCACGCCGTAGCCCAGATGACCGAGCAACGCCAGCTCAAAGCGACGCAGGGCGGGCTCTGGTGAACCGGATGTGCCTGCCAGCGCCTGGATGCAGTTCAGGTAATCGAAGAAGAGTTCAGAAAAGCGGGTCTCATACTCAAGCACGCGAGAAATGAGTTCGTTGATATACAGACCGCTGTACAGCGTGATTCCGCTAAGCGGGAGTGCCAGAGAGACGGCTTCAGCGCTACGTAGGGTTTTGACCTCACCACGTCCACCAAAGCGAAGTAATAATGGGGTAAAAGGCTGGAGTGCGCCTTTCAGATTGGAGCGTTTGGAACGTGCGCCTTTAGCCACAAGGCGCACGCGACCCGACTCTTCCGTGAAGACGTCCAGAACTAAACTGGTTTCGCTCCAGGGGCGACTATGCAGGACAAATGCGCGTTGCCATCCATCCATCATAATACTCGTCGTCTTTCAGAGGAAGGGTTTAGACGTCGTCGCCGTAACCGAGACTGCGCAGCGCGCGTTCGTCATCGGCCCAGCCAGATTTCACTTTCACCCACAGTTCAAGGTGCACAGGCGCTTCAAACATTTCCTGCATGTCTTTACGTGCTTCAATACCGATGGTTTTAATTTTGGCCCCTTTGTTGCCAATTACCATCTTCTTCTGCCCTTCGCGTTCGACAAGGATCAGGCCATTGATATCATAGCCGCCACGTTCGTTAGGGATAAAGCGCTCAATCTCAACGGTCACGGAATACGGCAGCTCAGCGCCGAGGAAACGCATCAGCTTTTCACGGATGATTTCAGAGGCCATAAAGCGCTGCGAGCGGTCGGTAATGTAATCTTCCGGGAAGTGATGAATCGCTTCCGGCAAATGCTTACGCACGATGCCCGCAACGGTATCGACATTCATGCCGGTTTCGGCAGATATCGGCACAATGTCGAGGAAGTTCATCTGGCTTGCCAGGAACTGCAGGTGCGGCAGCAGATCGGCTTTTTCCTGTACGTTATCAACTTTGTTGATCGCCAGGATCACAGGAGCTTTACCGTCACGCAGTTTGTTCAGCACCATTTCGTCGTCCGGCGTCCAACGCGTGCCTTCCACAACGAAAATAACCAGTTCAACGTCACCAATAGAACTGCTAGCTGCTTTGTTCATCAGGCGGTTAATGGCGCGTTTTTCTTCCATATGCAGGCCAGGGGTATCAACATAAATCGCCTGATACGCGCCTTCGGTATGGATGCCAACAATACGGTGACGTGTTGTCTGCGCCTTACGTGAGGTAATGGAAATCTTCTGCCCAAGCAGATTATTCAACAGGGTGGATTTACCGACGTTCGGACGACCGACGATGGCAATAAATCCGCAGTAAGTTTTCTCTTCGCTCATTCCAGCTCCAGTTTTTTCAACGCCTGTTCGGCGGCAGCCTGCTCAGCCTTACGACGGCTCGAACCTGTGCCAACCACCGGTTCACTCAGGCCGCTAACCTGGCAGTGGATAGTAAATTCTTGATCGTGCGCTTCGCCACGGACCTGTACTACCAAGTAAGACGGCAGCGGCAGGTGGCGACCCTGCAAATATTCCTGCAAACGCGTTTTAGGATCTTTTTGTTTGTCGCCCGGGCTAATTTCATCCAGGCGGGTTTGATACCAGTTAAGGATCAGTTGCTCAACAGTCTGAATATCACTGTCGAGGAAGACGCCGCCGATCAGTGCTTCGACGGTATCAGCCAGAATAGATTCACGACGGAAGCCGCCGCTTTTCAGTTCGCCCGGCCCCAAACGTAAACATTCGCCGAGATCAAACTCACGGGCTAATTCAGCCAGCGTATTGCCGCGCACCAGCGTGGCGCGCATGCGGCTCATATCACCTTCGTCCACACGCGGGAAACGATGATACAACGCATTGGCGATAACAAAGCTCAAAATGGAGTCGCCTAAAAATTCTAAACGCTCGTTATGTTTGCTGCTGGCACTGCGGTGAGTTAATGCCTGCTGCAACAGCTCCTGATGATTAAAAGTGTAGCCCAGCTTCCGTTGAAGCCGATTAATTACGATGGGGTTCATGCGATACCAATAAATGAATGCGTCAACAATCCAGCACACGAAACAGACCTGATATACGTCATTCGGTTAGCTATTTCTGCCTCGCCTGAATGCTCTTGTATACGAATCAACGCTGTTTCGTGTGCCGTGGCAACCTGACGGTGCCAACCTAAAACTACGGGGGAATATTCTATACACAACGACAAGGGATGTCGTTAGTCTGCGGGAATTTATCCGAGAAATAATTCACGCTGCCGTCATTATGACGACAACGTGAACGATTATTAGCAATTAATGAATGCCACCAATACGGCTTAAACGAACACCGGTCGGCCATTCACCTTCTTGCTTGTCGAAACTCATCCAGATGCCGGTCGCTTTACCCACCAGATTCGCTTCCGGTACAAATCCCCAGTAACGGCTATCCGCGCTGTTGTCGCGGTTATCACCCATCATGAAGTAGTGTCCCGGCGGAACAATCCAGGTCGCCAGTTGCTGACCCGGCTGGCGGTAGTACATCCCCACCTGATCCTGCGCGATTGGCACGGTCAGAATGCGGTGCGTCACCTCGCCCAGCGTCTCTTTACGCTCGGTCAGGCGAATACCGTTATCTTTCGTTTCGCTCAGCGGAAGTTCAAAGAAACCGCTGGTCGCTTCACCGCCGTTACGACGTGCAAACGTCTGCACGAAATCACTCGGCTGAACATCAGAGTACGTGACCGGCAACGCGTTTTCACACGCCTGACCGGAGCTGCATCCTGGCTGGATCGTGACCTCTTTCGCCACCGGATCGTACGTCACTTTGTCTCCCGGTAAACCGACAGCGCGTTTGATATAGTCCAGGCGCGGATCTTCCGGGTATTTAAATACCACAACATCTCCGCGTTTCGGATGGCCCGTTTCGATCAGTGTTTTCTGATAAATCGGATCTTTAATTCCGTAGGCAAATTTCTCCACCAGAATAAAGTCACCAATTAACAGCGTAGGCATCATCGAACCCGATGGGATCTGGAATGGCTCATAAATAAATGAGCGCACCACCAGCACAATCGCCAGTACCGGGAACACGGATGCCCCAGTTTCCAGCCAGCCCGGCTTAGGAGCAACTTTTTTCAGCGTTGCGTTATCCAGTGAATCACCCGCAGCGGCTTGTGCAGCGGCCTGACGCTCCCGGCGTTTTGGCGCAAAGATAAACTTATCTACGCACCATAAAATGCCCGTCACCAGTGTGGCAATCACCAGAATCAGGGCAAACATATTCGCCATGCCAACTCCTTAGGATTATTTGCTGTCTTTACCAACATGCAGAATGGCGAGGAACGCTTCCTGAGGCAGTTCGACGTTACCGATCTGCTTCATGCGTTTTTTACCTTCTTTCTGTTTCTGCAGCAGCTTTTTCTTACGGCTGATATCACCGCCATAGCACTTGGCCAGGACGTTTTTACGCAGCTGTTTAACCGTTGAACGCGCAATGATGTGCGTACCAATGGCTGCCTGAATCGCGATATCAAACTGCTGGCGCGGGATCAGCTCTTTCATCTTTTCCACCAGCTCACGGCCACGACTCTGCGAGTTATCACGGTGGGTGATCAGCGCCAGCGCATCAACACGTTCGTTGTTGATCAGAACATCAACACGCACCATGTCAGAGGTCTGGAAGCGTTTGAAGTTGTAGTCCAGTGACGCATAGCCACGAGACGTTGACTTCAGGCGGTCGAAGAAGTCGAGCACCACTTCCGCCATCGGAATTTCATAGGTCAGTGCAACCTGGTTACCGTGGTAAACCATATTGGTCTGTACGCCGCGCTTCTCGATACACAGCGTGATAACGTTGCCGAGATATGCCTGAGGCAGCAGCATATGACACTCGGCGATCGGCTCACGCAGTTCATAGATATTGTTCAGTGGCGGCAGTTTTGACGGGCTGTCGACATAGATAGTCTCTTTGCCCGTAGTTTCGACTTCGTACACTACGGTCGGTGCAGTGGTGATCAGGTCCAGATCGTATTCACGTTCCAGACGCTCCTGAATGATCTCCATATGCAACAGACCGAGGAAGCCACAGCGGAAGCCGAAGCCCAGCGCGGTAGAGCTTTCCGGTTCGTAGAACAGGGAGGCATCGTTCAGGCTTAGCTTACCTAACGCATCGCGGAAGTTTTCGTAGTCGTCAGAGCTGACAGGGAACAGACCCGCGTAAACCTGCGGTTTGACCTTTTTAAAACCTGGCAGTGCTTTATCTGCCGGATTACGTGCCTGAGTCAGCGTATCACCAACCGGGGCGCCGAGGATGTCTTTAATCGCACAAACCAGCCAGCCCACTTCACCGCATTTGAGTTCGGTACGGTCAACTTGTTTCGGCGTGAAGATCCCCAGACGGTCAGCGTTATACACCTGCCCGGTGCTCATCACTTTGATTTTATCGCCTTTACGCATGGTGCCGTTTTTAATACGCACCAGCGAGACCACGCCCAGATAGTTATCGAACCATGAGTCGATGATCAGCGCCTGCAGCGGACCTTCCGGGTCACCTTCCGGCGGCGGGATCTCGCGCACCAGACGTTCCAGAACGTCGGTCACGCCGACGCCGGTTTTCGCCGAGCAGCGAACCGCATCTGTCGCATCGATACCGACGATATCTTCAATCTCTTCCGCTACACGCTCAGGATCGGCGGCCGGCAGGTCAATTTTGTTCAGTACCGGCACCACCTCGAGATCCATTTCCAGGGCGGTATAGCAGTTAGCCAGTGTTTGCGCTTCAACACCCTGCCCGGCGTCAACCACCAGCAGAGCACCTTCGCAGGCGGCAAGCGAGCGGGAAACTTCATACGAGAAGTCCACATGGCCCGGAGTATCGATAAAGTTAAGCTGGTAGGTTTCACCATCAGATGCTTTGAAGTCGAGCGTCACGCTCTGCGCTTTGATAGTAATACCGCGCTCACGCTCAAGATCCATCGAGTCGAGAACCTGCGCTTCCATTTCACGGTCAGACAGGCCACCGCAGATCTGGATAATACGGTCAGACAGCGTCGATTTACCGTGGTCGATGTGAGCTATGATTGAAAAGTTACGTATGTTCTTCATATAGTGTAATTATTGTGCCTTACGCCTGCCTGGGCAGGCTTTGAGAAGTCGCTGTTCTGAGCTTAACGTCGGTTTAAGTGAAACGCCGCATTCTACACTACAACGCGGAGGCGAGGAAATGTTCATAGAGCAAGGATAGCGGGAACTGGAAACAACTTAGCAAAGTCAGTGAAACTTTTACTGAAGTACGGCGTAAGTGCCTTATCTGGCCTACGTAGTAACTGTCATGTAAGCCTGATAAGCGCAGCGCCATCAGGCATGTATATCACTGGTGTGTTTCGACGCGAAGAAGGTCAGGCGGGAGAGCTACGTTGAGAATCACCGGCTGCCAGGCTTCACGTTCAGCCAGTTTGCGCGAATAACCGCGAGCAATCAGGAATCCACCCACACCGCCCAGTATCGCACCGCTTAACGCAGCGATATCGCTGCCAAACAGCACCTGGAACAAGGCAGCAAAAACAAATAATCCCGCCAGCGGAGACATATAAACCAGCATTGCGGAGCCCAACAGACTGCCTTCGGCAATACCTAATTCAACTTTCTGGCCGGAAGTCAGCGGTTCAACGCTGGGAACCACGATAGTGTGCGTTGTCTGCGGCCCCAGTTTATTCAGTACGCGGCTTCCGCATCCTGCCCTTGAGGCACAGCTGCTGCACGACGCTTTGACGTCACAGCTGACCGTCGCCAGGCCATTTTGCCAGGAAACAACTGTTGCCCACTCTTTGATCATTGTGCAGCCCTGAACTTGATATTGTCCGCGATGCGCTTCGCCGTTTGCGGCGGAAGTTCACCGACGATAGTGATTTCGGCATTATCTCTCACACTGGTACTGACCGTGCGGCGTCCGGTACGCAGGAGCTGATCGGCACTGTTTTGCTGTGCGCGGTTCACATTCACAGAGAAGCTGAACAAACCATCAGAATAAAGACGTGATTCAATCGGCATATTGTCCATCGTCGGCAGAGGACGACGGCTGCTGGAAACTTCACTGAATCCTTGTGGCAACCACGATGGACTCCAGTTGAAGTTGGTTTTCTCACCCACAGGAACGGACAGTAACGGCGGCAGGTTGGCTTTTGCCAGCGTCTGCATGCTGTCGCCGACACTGCTATTCACGGTAAAAGCGATCACGCGGAACTGTTCCAGCGTTTCACCATCCCGGTCGAGAAGATCGACGCGCATCGGCAACTTGGTTTCGGTATCCATCCAGACGATATAGCTGTAACGGGTACCGTCACGCGCCACGACGCGGATCACTTCACAAAGCCTGTCGGCAATACGGGTCCGGCCTACCGAGATAAAATCATAGTAGGGTGTAAGACGTTTGAAGTCGGTGTAAATCAGGGATGGCAGAGAATCAACGATGTAATCACCGTTCAACGTGAACGGCTCAAGCCCAGGCTCAAAATAGCTGATTTCATTTCCACGTTGTACGACTTCCCGGCGTGGTCCATCCAATTGCAATAGTTGCGCAAGCGGGCGGTTATCCAGGCGAGCATGGCGATAACGTAGGGATTCAACACCCTGTTTATTGATGCTGACGAATGACAGCTCATAGGTGAGCGACTGGCTGGCCAGATTCATCTGCTGCAATAACGCCCCGGACGCAGGTGTGGCCGAGGCGTTGACAGAGAAGAACAGGCTACCAGCCACAAGTGACATGGCAAACCAAAGTTGCTTCATTACTGCGATTGCGTTCCTAAAGTTTGAATTCCTGGCACCTGTACAGCTGCTTGCTGTGTTTGTGCCTGCTCAAACTGAAGCTGTTCGGAGTGCAGTCGGCGCTGCAGTTCGTAATCCTGCAACATAGCATTGATACGACGACGCTGCTCCTGCACCTGCTGTTGCTGACCGCCACTGCTGGCCGTCGCATCAGAAGGTACACCCAAGCTCACCGGACTGGCTTTACCCATCATCGGTAATGTATTAAATACCGGCGTTTCGGGCTGCTGGGACGTTTCAGATTGCCCATTATAGTGCTGGACACCAACAATAACTGCAAGCGATACGCACGCAGCCACACCCATTTGAGTGAGCTGAGCAGCCCACGGACGCATTTTCTTCCAGAATGGCATTTTCTGCCACTGATGCGGTGCTGGCTGGGCCTCAGGAATCAGTGGCGCCGTCTGACGTACTGGCTCATCTGCGATAGCTGCCATTACGCGGTCGGAAATATCGAAATGGAGAACGTCGGCAGTATCACCTCGCATGGAATCACGAATCAGGTGATAACTCTCCCAGGTTTTTTGCATTTCCGGGTCGTGAGTCAGCTCTTTGAGTAACTCAGTATCCAGCGTTTCGCCATCCATTAAAGCGGAAAGTTTTTCTTTCTGCATGCCTAATACCTTTTCCAGTATCCCGCTACCGTCAACGCCTGATAAGCGGTTGAACTTTATTATCAATAGCTTCCCTCGCTCGGAAGATACGAGAACGCACCGTACCCACCGGACAATCCATGATAGCGGCTATCTCTTCATAGCTCAGGCCATCCAGCTCCCGCAAGGTTATTGCCATGCGTAAATCTTCCGGGAGGGACTCAATAGTTCGGAAAACTATCTGTCTCAGTTCTTCTGACAACATTAAGTTCTCAGGGTTCGAAATTTCTTTCAGCGCACCGCCACTTTCGTAATTTTCTGCTTCAATTGCATCTATATCACTGGAAGGTGGACGACGCCCCTGAGCGACCAGGTAATTCTTCGCTGTATTGACTGCGATACGATACAGCCAGGTATAAAAAGCACTATCTCCCCGGAACGAGTCCAGCGCACGATAGGCCTTGATAAATGCTTCTTGTACGACGTCGGGAACATCGCCCGACGGTACATAGCGGGAAACCAGACTCGCCACCTTATGCTGATAGCGAACTACCAGTAAATTAAAGGCTTTCTGATCTCCCTTCTGGACCCGTTCTACCAGGACCTGGTCCGTTAACTGCTCGCTCATCCGAGGTAAAGTCTCCCCAAACCAAATTTCCACGCGCTTTCGAAACGCCACTCCATCAGCTGCAATATGAGCAAGCAACGACTTAGAGTGCTCAAGTTTCGTAAAGTTCCGTTACGCATTTGTTTTTGTTTGTCATGATGTAGACAGGTCTTATCTCTCATTATAAGTCTACATAACCCGATCAACGCACTATCTGTACAGAAATGCCCATTAAACCGCTTGCAGAGTAACCCAACGGGCGCTTTATTTCATCTCCTAATCTGACGCTAACGGCCTGCTACACAAAATATTTTTCATATTTTACCCCGCGCAATGAATTTTCTTTATGTTTAGCCATTGCAACACATTCAAAAATAAAACGTGCAGTTTCGCGCATTGTGGTGCTATGGTGACCAAACACTGTTTAGTAAATTAAACAAAAATCATGAATACGACGCCTGAATTATCCTGTGATGTGCTGATTATTGGCAGCGGAGCTGCCGGACTCTCACTGGCTCTGCGCCTGGCTGAGAAACACCAGGTTATTGTCCTGAGTAAGGGGCCTGTGAGTGAAGGCTCTACATTCTATGCCCAGGGCGGCATTGCCGCCGTTTTCGATGAAACCGACAGTATCGATTCTCACGTCGAGGATACGCTGATTGCAGGCGCGGGATTGTGCGATCGCCATGCGGTTGAGTTCGTCGCCAGCAATGCACGAACATGTGTCCAGTGGCTCATTGATCAAGGTGTCTTGTTTGATACGCAGGTTCAGCCCAACGGTGAAGAGAGCTATCACCTGACTCGCGAAGGCGGCCATAGCCACCGACGCATCCTGCATGCGGCAGATGCCACCGGCAAAGAAGTTGAAACCACGCTGGTCAGCCAGGCGCAAAACCATCCCAATATCCAGGTTCTGGAGCGTAGCAACGCCGTTGACCTGATCATCTCCGATAAAATCGGCCTACCGGGCACGCGCCGGGTAGTTGGCGCATGGATCTGGAACCGTAATAAGGAAGCCGTCGAAACCTGCCATGCAAAATCGGTCGTGCTGGCCACCGGAGGCGCATCGAAGGTGTATCAGTACACCACCAATCCGGATATCTCCTCAGGTGATGGAATCGCGATGGCCTGGCGCGCTGGATGTCGCGTCGCCAACCTTGAATTTAATCAGTTTCACCCCACCGCGCTGTATCACCCTCAGGCACGCAATTTTCTGCTGACTGAAGCGCTGCGTGGCGAAGGTGCCCACCTGAAGCGCCCGGACGGCTCACGCTTTATGCCCGACTTTGATGTGCGTGGCGAACTGGCACCGCGCGATATCGTCGCTCGTGCTATCGATCATGAAATGAAGCGTCTGGGTGCGGACTGCATGTTCCTCGACATTAGCCATAAACCCGAAGAATTTGTCCGCCAGCATTTCCCGATGATTTATGAAAAGCTGCTGGGTCTTGGGATCGACCTGACAAAAGAGCCAGTGCCGATCGTGCCGGCCGCGCACTATACCTGCGGCGGCGTGATGGTCGATGATTTTGGCCGGACTGACGTCGACGGTCTATATGCCATCGGCGAAGTGAGCTACACCGGTCTGCATGGCGCAAACCGTATGGCATCTAACTCACTACTGGAATGTCTGGTATACGGCTGGTCTGCAGCTGAAGATATTGATCGTAGAATGCCCTACGCCCGCAGTGTCAGCACGCTACCAGGCTGGGATGAAAGCCGGGTAGAAAACCCGGATGAGCTGGTTGTCATCCAACATAACTGGCATGAACTGCGGTTATTTATGTGGGATTACGTTGGCATTGTGCGCACCACCAAACGTCTGGAGCGCGCCCTGCGGCGTATCACCATGCTGCAACAGGAAATCGATGAGTATTACGCCCATTTCCGCGTGTCGAACAATTTACTGGAGCTGCGCAATCTGGTGCAGGTTGCCGAGCTGATTGTGCGCTGCGCAATGATGCGTAAAGAGAGCCGGGGCCTGCACTACACGCTGGATTATCCAGAGCAGTTACCTGAATCCGGCCCTTCAATTCTTTCGCCGCTTAGCCATCACATAAACAAATAAAATGCCTGGGTCAGCGCGGTGTAACCTTCTGAGTAACGCTGGTCTGGCCCACGGATCACTAATCTGTCGCTAAAGCACTCCCCGGTTTGCGGGGAGAAAGCCAGCAGTACCCGATGCGGTAGCCGGGCTTCGGTTTCTGCCACATCCGTACGCAGACGCAGATGCCATCCCATACTTAATGCCTGCCGGGTAAAAGCGTTGCCAATCTGCTCCGGCAGTACCACGCAAAAAAAACCCTCTTCAGTAATACTGTCCGCCGCCAGCGTTAATAACGCCGCGTGATCGAGCGTCGTGGTATAACGTGCCTGCTCACGCTGTGGTGTCCCGCACTCTACGCCCTGCTCATAATAAGGCGGGTTACTGATAATCAGATCAAAACGTACGGTCTGGCGAGGTAACCACCGTTGAGCGTCTTCAGTATGGACCCGGATACGCTGCCCCCACGGAGATTGCGCGATGTTTTCCTCTGCCTGTTGCGCCGCATCGACATCCAGCTCCACGGCGTCAATGATGACTTTTTCATCAGTGCGCTGGGCCAACATCAGCGCCAACAGGCCGCTCCCGGTGCCAATATCAAGGATCCGCTTTACACCTGCGACAGGAGCCCAGGCCCCCAATAAAATACCATCAGTCCCGACCTTCATTGCACAACGATCGTGTGCCACAAAAAACTGCTTAAAGGTAAACCCATTACGTCGAAGCACGGAGGTAGACTGGGACATGAAAAACAACCTTACTGGAAAAAAAACGATAACATAGGATAAAAACAATACCTGAGAAGGTATATCCATACAAACAGATGAAGATTGCAGCCGTAACGTCTATAATCAGCGCCCCACACAGAGGTAGAACATGACTGTAACGACTTTTTCCGAACTTGAACTCGATGAAAGCCTTCTGGATGCCCTCCAGGAAAAAGGTTTCACTCGCCCGACAGCTATTCAGGCAGCCGCCATTCCACCTGCGCTCGATGGCCGTGATGTACTCGGTTCTGCGCCGACAGGCACCGGTAAAACGGCGGCATATTTGCTGCCAGTGTTGCAGCACCTGCTCGACTTCCCGCGCAAAAAATCGGGCCCGCCGCGCGTTTTAATTCTGACACCGACCCGCGAACTGGCAATGCAAGTTGCCGATCACGCCCGTGAACTGGCGAAGAATACGCACCTGGATGTCGCCACCATTACCGGCGGCGTGGCCTATATGAACCACATGGAAGTGTTCAGCGAAAACCAGGACATTGTGGTCGCGACCACCGGACGTCTGCTGCAATACATTAAAGAAGAGAACTTCGACTGCCACGCGGTCGAAACGCTGATCCTCGATGAAGCCGACCGTATGCTGGACATGGGCTTCGCGCAGGATATCGAGCATATTGCTGGTGAAACCCGTTGGCGTAAGCAAACTATGCTGTTCTCTGCCACGCTGGAAGGCAATGCGGTTAAAGATTTTGCCGAGCGTCTGCTGGAAGATCCGGTCGAGGTTTCTGCGGATCCGTCCACCCGCGAACGCAAGAAGATCCATCAGTGGTACTACCGTGCCGATGATATTGAACATAAAACGGCGTTGCTGATCCACCTGTTAAAACAACCTGATGCGACCCGCTCCATTGTCTTTGTGCGTAAACGCGAGCGTGTGCACGAACTGGCTGGCTGGCTGCGCCAGGCGGGGATCAACAACTGCTATCTCGAAGGCGAGATGGTACAAAGCAAGCGTAACGAAGCGATCAAACGTCTGACCGATGGTCGTGTGAATGTGCTGGTTGCCACCGATGTTGCGGCACGCGGTATCGACATACCTGACGTCAGCCACGTGTTTAACTACGACATGCCGCGCAGTGGCGATGCCTATTTGCACCGTATTGGCCGTACCGGTCGCGCGGGCCGTAAAGGCACCGCCATTTCTCTGGTTGAAGCACACGACCACCTGCTGCTCGGCAAAGCGAGTCGCTATGTCGACGAGCCGCTGAAGCCGCGCGTGATTGACGAACTGCGTCCAACAACGCGCGCGCCAAGTGAGAAATCGAACGGTAAGCCATCTAAGAAAGTGCTGGCGAAACGCGCCGAGAAAAAAGAGAAAGATAAAGAGAAGCCGCGCGTGAAGAAACGTCACCGCGACGCCAAAAATATCGGCAAGCGTCGTAAGCCGAGCGCAGCTGCCGCGCCGCAGTCTGACAAAGAGTAAAGCGTATGCCGGATTAATGAACCCGGCATTTTTTACCTTCTTTCAACGACAAAAAAAGCGGAACATGCACTGGCATGTTCCGCTTTTTTATTATCTGATTACCGGGGTATGACCCCGCGAGCCTTACAGGCTCTCAGTAAAGGTACGGGCAATAACGTCGCGCTGCTGTTCTGGAGTCAGTGAGTTGAAACGCACTGCATAACCAGAAACACGAATTGTCAGCTGCGGGTATTTTTCCGGATGCTTAACCGCATCTTCCAGCGTTTCACGACGCAGAACGTTAACGTTCAGGTGCTGACCACCTTCCACGCGTACTTCCGGCTGCACGTCTACCGGTACTTCACGGTATTCGATTTCGCCCAGTTTACTGACGGCAACGACTTCATCAGCAGAGAAACCTGCTTTCGCAACGATGCAGCGTGCTTCGCCTTTTTCGCTGTCCAGCAGCCAGAAAGAGTTCAGCAGGTCGTCATTTGCAGCTTTAGTAATCTGGATACCTGTAATCATGTTGATGCCTCCCCGGCAAAATTATTTGATCTCGGTTGGCCGTCGCGCGGCCAATTGGTAAAACCATTGTTGCTTGAGTGTATATATACCCCTCGCACCCCCTTGATTCCTTGATTTAAATCAACAAAAACCACACGCACTAAGTGGTGATGAGTGGATTTTATTGTTTTACATCAACTTACGCCATGTGTGCAGATAAAATTTTTACATAAATTTTCAACTATCTTTAAGGGGTAGTCCCTTGAGAAGCGTAGAGAATTTTGCGCCCCAGAGAGAAGCAGTTAAGCTAGGGGGAATGAAATTCGCAGGAGAGCGAGATGACTACCGAATTAACCTGGCACGATGTGCTGACCGATGAGAAACAGCAACCCTATTTTGTTAACACTTTGCATACCGTTGCCGGTGAACGCCAGTCGGGTATGACGATTTACCCCCCGCAAAAAGATGTGTTTAACGCATTTCGCTTTACTGAGCTTGGCGATGTAAAGGTAGTCATCCTGGGCCAGGACCCATACCACGGTCCCGGCCAGGCACATGGCCTCGCGTTTTCTGTGCGCCCGGGCATTGCCACCCCACCGTCATTACTGAATATGTATAAAGAGCTGGAAGCGACGGTCCCTGGCTTTACACGCCCCACGCACGGGTATCTGGAAAGCTGGGCTCGTCAGGGGGTACTGTTACTGAACACCGTCCTTACCGTCCGGGCCGGACAGGCTCATTCGCATGCCAGTCTGGGCTGGGAAACCTTTACGGATAAAGTCATTAGCCTGATTAACGAGCACCGTGAAGGCGTGGTGTTTTTACTCTGGGGCGCGCACGCGCAGAAGAAAGGGGCCATTATTGACGCACAGCGTCACCATATTCTGAAAGCGCCGCATCCGTCTCCGCTCTCGGCACACCGCGGATTCTTTGGCTGCAACCACTTTGTTCTGGCAAATGAGTGGCTGGAAAAACGCGGTGAAAAACCGATCGACTGGATGCCGGTACTGCCGGCTGAGAGCGAGTAAAAAAATGCCAGCAATTCGCTGGCATTTTTACTATCAGGCTTTGTTCTGACGCCACCACTCCGCGAGCAGGACGCCCGTCGCAACGGAGACGTTGAGCGTTTCTACATTGCCCGTACCGTCGATGGCGACGCACAGATCATCTGCAGAACATGCCGCCTCCGGCAGCGCATCACGTTCGCGGCCTAACACCAGCACCATTTTTTCTGGCAGCGTGGTGTTGAACAACGGCTTACCTTTGTCGCTGGAAGTCATCACGACCGTGTAGCCTGCTTTGCGGAAATCATCCAGCACATCAACAATACTGTCGCCAGTGATCGGTTGCACGTGCTCGGCACCGCCTTCCGCGGTACGGATAGCCGCACCGGATTCCAGCAGCGCGGCATCCTGAACCACGACGCCTTTCACACCGAAATGAGCGCAGCTGCGCATCATGCCGCCCAGGTTATGCGGGTTGGCGATATCTTCCAGCGCCAGTACGCAATCCTGCGCCCCCGCCTGACCAACCCACTGTTTAACGGTTGTACCGTTACGTTTTTTAATCAGGAAACACACGCCGCCGTGGTGTTCAGTACCGGAAGCTTTCGCCAGTTCGGCTTCGTCAACCACGTGGTAGGCTTTGCGATTTGCCGCCATCCAGCGTAATGCTTCTTTAAATCGTGGCGTCACGCTCTGGACAAACCAGGCGCGGACAATGGCGTCCGGACGGCTCTGGAACAGCGCCTGACAGGCATTCTCGCCGTAAACGCGGGTTTCTTCCGCACGCTGACGACGTAATACCTCAGGATCGATAAAGCTCTTGCCGCTGATCCCACCGTGATCGGCTTTTTCCGCTACGTCATCGCTCGGCGCGCGGGATACGGTACGCCACGGTGAGTCTTCACGTTTACGGTCGCGTTCAACATCGCGGTCACGACCCCGTTCACGGCCACGTTCACTGTTCGGACCCTTTCTGTCATCACGGGCAGGGCGACGACCGCCTTCGGCTCGGGAAGTACCTGGGCGACCGCCGCCTTTACCGGTACGTGGATTTTGGGTGCGCTTGTCCGAGTCATCGTCACTGCGGACGTACATCACTTTGACCTTGCCGTTTTTGTTCTTCAGTTCGTCGCTCATTTCTTTTCTCCACCTGCTCTGCGCGAAGCGCGCAGATTACCCGATGTGCACGTCGTTAGCCATTATTTCATTTAAAAGCTTATGACTATTGTACTCATTGAATAAAACGCATTGCTGTTTAAAACAGTCTCTCCGATAATATGTAACATAACAGAAACATATCGGCGTGATTGCCGCGAAGTCCACCCTACTCATCCAGAGGTTAGTTATGAATACCGTTTGTACCAGCTGCCAGGCTATCAACCGCATCCCCGAAGATCGCATTCAGGATACGGCAAAATGCGGACGCTGCGGTCACGACCTGTTTGACGGTGAGGTGATCAATGCGACCGGTGCTACGCTGGATAAGCTGTTAAAAGACGATCTTCCGGTGGTGGTCGATTTCTGGGCGCCATGGTGTGGCCCATGCCGTAACTTCGCCCCCATTTTTGAAGATGTCGCAGAAGAGCGTAGCGGTAAAGTACGTTTTGTTAAAGTGAATACCGAAGCTGAACGCGAACTCAGCGCTCGTTTCGGCATCCGCAGTATTCCGACCATTATGATATTCAAGAAAGGTGAAGTCGTCGATATGCTCAATGGCGCAGTGCCTAAAGCCCCGTTTGATAGCTGGCTTAACGAATCATTATAATCTCTGCGGGGCACACCTTGTGCCCCGTTTTGTCCTCTGCGACAATAGCGTTTTTCAACGTGCTTCCCGATGACCAATAACGCTGTTCTCCAGTTACGTGCCGAGCGCCTTGCGCGCGCCACGCGCCCTTTTCTTGCCCGAGGTAACCGTATTCGCCGCTGTCAGCGCTGCTTACTGCCGCTGAAACTGTGCCTGTGCGAAACACTGAGACCTGTCCAGGCGAACAGCCGTTTTTGCCTGGTGATGTTTGACACTGAACCGATGAAGCCAAGCAACACCGGGCGGTTGATTGCCGATATTCTGCCGGATACCGCCGCGTTTCAGTGGTCTCGCACCGAGCCGCCGTCAGCATTGCTTGAGCTAGTGAAAAACCCGGATTATCAGCCGATGGTGGTATTCCCGGCATCTTATGCCGATGAGGGCCGTGAGGTCATTTTCACGCCACCGACGGGTAAGCCACCACTATTCATTATGCTCGATGGCACCTGGCCGGAAGCGCGCAAAATGTTCCGCAAAAGCCCGTATCTCGATAACTTACCGGTAATCTCCGTCGATTTATCACGCCTTTCCGCTTACCACCTGCGCGAGGTGCATGCCGAGGGGCAATATTGCACCGCCGAAGTGGCGATTGCCTTACTGGATCTGGCTGGAGACACGCAGGCAGCCGAAGGATTAGGCGAGCACTTCACGCTTTTTAAAACTCGCTACCTGGCAGGAAAAACCCAACATCAGGGAAGCGTCACAGCAGACTCGACAGAAAGCGTTTAAAATCATTCGGTCACTGGTGTCATTAAGGAAGCCGATATGAGTCAACGTGGTCTGGAAGCGCTACTGCGACCAAAATCCATTGCGGTGATTGGGGCGTCAATGAAGCCCAATCGTGCGGGTTACCTGATGATGCGTAACTTACTGGCCGGAGGTTTCAACGGACCGGTTTTACCGGTGACACCTGCCTGGAAAGCGGTGTTGGGCGTGCTGGCCTGGCCCACTATCGCCAGTCTGCCTTTTTCTCCCGATCTCGCCGTCTTGTGCACCAATGCCAGCCGCAACCTGGCGCTGCTGGAGGAGCTGGGCGAGAAAGGCTGCAAAACCTGTATTATTTTGTCAGCACCCGCGGCGCAGCACGCGGAACTGCTGGCCTGTGCTTCACGCTATAAAATACGTCTGCTCGGCCCCAACAGTCTGGGGCTTCTCGCCCCCTGGCAGGGGCTTAACGCCAGTTTTTCACCGGTACCGATTAAACGCGGTAAATTGGCGTTTATCTCTCAGTCTGCCGCCGTATCTAATACGATTCTTGACTGGGCGCAACAGAGAGAAATGGGCTTTTCCTATTTTATTGCCCTGGGTGACAGCCTGGATATTGACGTTGATGAGCTGCTTGATTACCTGGCCCGCGACAGTAAAACCAGTGCGATTTTGCTCTACCTCGAACATTTGAGCGATGCCCGCCGCTTCGTCTCGGCGGCACGTAGTGCATCGCGCAACAAACCTATTTTGGTGATTAAAAGCGGTCGCAGCCCGGCGGCTCAGCGTTTGCTGCATACCAGCTCCGGGATGGACCCAGCCTGGGACGCCGCCATCCAACGTGCCGGTCTGCTGCGCGTGCAGGACACGCACGAGCTTTTCTCAGCGGTAGAAACCCTCAGCCACATGCGCCCCTTACGTGGCGACAGGCTGATGATCATCAGCAACGGTGCCGCACCTGCCGCACTGGCTTTAGATGAGCTATGGTCGCGAAACGGCAAACTGGCCACGCTTAGTGAAGAGACCTGCCAGAAATTACGCGATGCGTTACCCGTCCACATTGATATTGCCAACCCGCTGGATCTGCGCGACGACGCCAACAGCGAGCATTACGTTAAAACTCTGGATATTTTACTCGCCAGTCAGGATTTTGACGCCCTGATGGTCATCCATTCGCCCAGCGCAGCCGCACCTGGCACCGAAAGCGCGCAGGCGCTAATCGAAGCGGTGAAACAGCATCCGCGAGGCAAATTTGTCTCCTTACTCACTAACTGGTGCGGAGAGTTTTCATCCCAGGAAGCCCGCAGGTTGTTTAGTGAAGCGGGATTACCCACCTATCGTACACCGGAAGGCACCATCACCGCGTTTATGCATATGGTTGAATATCGACGTAACCAGAAGCAGTTGCGTGAAACGCCGGTGCTCCCCGACAACCTAACGGCCAACACCGCCGAGGCGCATAGTCTGTTACAGCGGGCGATTGCTGACGGGGCGACATCGCTGGATACGCATGAAGTTCAGCCTATTTTGCACGCCTATGGCTTGCACACGCTGCCCACCTGGATTGCCAGCGACAGCGCAGAAGCTGTACACATCGCCGAGCAAATTGGTTATCCGGTAGCGCTCAAGCTACGTTCTCCTGATATCCCGCATAAATCAGAAGTTCAGGGGGTTATGCTCTACCTGCGAACGGCAACCGAAGTGCAGCAGGCCGCTAATGCGATTTTTGATCGGGTGAAAATGGCCTGGCCTCAGGCGCGCATCCACGGTTTGCTCGTCCAGAGTATGGCTAATCGCGCGGGAGCTCAGGAACTGCGCGTGGTTGTCGAACACGATCCGGTATTTGGACCGCTCATTATGTTGGGAGAAGGTGGCGTAGAGTGGCGGCCGGAAGAGCAAGCTGTGGTGGCATTACCGCCGCTGAACATGAACCTCGCGCGTTATCTGGTGATCCAGGGGATCAAAAATAAAAAGATCCGCGCCCGCAGTGCGCTACGTCCCTTAGACGTCGCAGGTTTAAGCCAGCTTCTGGTTCAGGTGTCCAATCTGATCGTCGATTGCCCGGAAATTCAACGTCTGGATATCCACCCGCTACTGGCCTCTGCGGGTGAATTTACCGCCCTCGATGTTACGCTGGACATAGCCCCCTTCACGGGCGACAACGAAAGCAGACTGGCCGTGCGTCCCTATCCTCATCAACTTGAAGAGTGGGTCGAGATGAAGAACGGCGAACGCTGTCTGTTTCGCCCTATTCTGCCGGAGGATGAACCCCATCTGCAGCAGTTCATTTCGCAGGTGACGAAAGAAGATCTATATTACCGTTATTTCAGTGAGATCAATGAATTTACCCATGAAGATTTAGCCAATATGACGCAGATCGACTACGATCGGGAAATGGCCTTTGTGGCGGTACGTTGCAGTGATAACACTGAAGAGATCCTCGGCGTAACGCGCGCCATTTCCGATCCAGATAACGTCGATGCCGAATTTGCCGTGCTGGTGCGATCGGATCTCAAAGGACTGGGACTCGGGCGGCGATTAATGGAAAAATTAATTGCCTATACCCGAGATCACGGACTGAGACGTCTAAATGGTATTACGATGCCGAACAATCGGGGGATGGTCGCCCTGGCCCGAAAACTCGGGTTTGCTGTAGACATCCAGCTCGAAGAGGGAATTGTTGGGCTAACGCTTAATCTGGCCCAATATGAGGAATCGTGAGTAAGGTACTGGAAATGTTGACCACTTTAACGGGCACTGGTGTTATCATTGCTCGCTTATGTCGTCTGCATAGCACAGAGGACCCTTCAATGAACAGAGAAGAAATGCACTGTGATGTTGTCAAAATTTAAGCGTAATAAACATCAACAACACCTTGCCCAACTACCTAAGATTTCTCAATCAGTTGATGATGTAGATTTCTTTTATGCTCCCGCTAATTTCAGGGAGACTCTGCTGGAGAAAATAGCCAGCGCGACGCGACGTATTTGCATCATCGCCCTGTATCTGGAACAGGACGACGGTGGCAAAGGCATCCTCGACGCGCTTTATGCGGCTAAGCGGCAGCGTCCTGAGCTTAATATCCGGGTGCTTGTCGACTGGCATCGTGCCCAGCGTGGACGCATTGGCGCAGCAGCGTCCAATACCAACGCTGACTGGTATTGCCGAATGGCGCAAGAAAACCCGGGGATCGATATTCCGGTCTACGGCGTACCGATTAACACTCGTGAAGCGCTCGGCGTTCTGCATTTCAAAGGCTTTATCATTGATGATAGCGTCCTGTATAGCGGTGCCAGCCTGAACGATGTTTACCTGCACCAGCATGATAAATATCGCTACGATCGCTATCAGTTGATTCGCAATGCGCAAATGGCTGACATCATGTTTGACTGGGTCACGCAGAACCTGATGAACGGTCGCGGCGTGAATCGTCTTGATGATACCAATCGCCCTAAAAGCCCGGAAATTAAAAACGACATCCGCCTGTATCGTCAGGAACTACGTGATGCGTCATTCCATTTCCAGGGAAATGCGGATAACGAACAGCTTTCAGTGACCCCTCTGGTTGGGCTCGGAAAATCCAGTCTGCTGAATAAGACCATTTTCCATCTTATGCCCTGCGCGGAGCAGAAACTCACAATCTGTACCCCTTATTTCAACCTGCCTGCCATACTGGTGCGCAATATTATCCAGCTTCTGCGTGAAGGGAAAAAAGTTGAAATTATCGTGGGCGATAAGACCGCTAACGACTTTTTCATCCCGGAAGATGAGCCGTTTAAGATTATCGGCGCGCTGCCCTATCTGTATGAAATTAACCTGCGCCGCTTCCTGAGCCGACTGCAGTATTATGTTAATACCGATCAGCTGGTCGTACGCTTATGGAAAGATGATGACAATACTTATCATCTGAAAGGCATGTGGGTGGATGATAAATGGATGCTGCTCACCGGCAACAACCTTAACCCTCGCGCCTGGCGCCTGGATCTGGAAAATGCCATCCTAATCCACGATCCTAAGCAGGAATTGACTCCTCAGCGAGAAAAAGAGCTGGAGCTCATCCGCAGACACACGACCGCCGTTAAGCACTATCGAGATCTGCAGAGTATTGCCGACTACCCGGTCAAAGTCCGTAAACTTATTCGTCGACTTCGCCGTATCCGAATCGATAGATTAATCAGCCGTATTCTGTAACCTGAACCCCGTCATTGACGGGGTTTTTCCTATGGAGACAACGGTGCGCCTGTTTATTCTCACCAGTATCCTGACGCTTTCTGGTTGTAGCCATATGGCAAACGACAACTGGAGTGGACAAGATAAAGCGCAACACTTCATTGCCTCAGCCATGCTGGCCGCTGCCGGTAACGAGTACGCTCAGCATCAGGGAAACAGCCCCGATCGCAGCGCTACCATCGGTTTCATGTTCTCGATTAGCCTTGGCGCATCGAAAGAACTGTGGGACAGTCGCCCCACAGGAAGCGGTTGGAGTTGGAAAGATTTTGCCTGGGATGTCGCTGGCGCATCCACCGGCTATGCCGTCTGGCAAATGGCCCACCATTAGAGGCGCAGGCCTTTACCTTTGCGGTGCAGCAGTAATGAGACAAAAAATGCAACCACGGCCAGAGCGGTGACGTACCAGAAGAATGTGGTTTCCATGCCAACAGACTTCAGCGACAGCGCAACATATTCAGCCGATCCACCAAACAAGGCATTCGCCACTGCATAAGACAATCCAACCCCCAACGCGCGAACCTGTGCCGGGAACATTTCGGCCTTCAGAATACCACTGATTGAAGTGTAGAAACTGACGATCAGCAAGGCACACATGACCAGACCAAATGCCATATACGGGGAGGTCACATTCTGCAATGCCGTCAGAATAGGAACGGTAAACAACGTGGCTAATGCGCCAAAACACAGCATCGAGGTACGTCGGCCAATTTTATCTGACAACGCGCCGAACAGCGGTTGTACCAGCATAAACACGCACAGCGCTGCCGTCATTATACCGCTGGCCACGTTGGCATGCATACCTGCCGTGTTCACCAGGTACTTCTGCATGTAGGTGGTAAAGGTATAGAAACATAACGAACCTGCGGCAGTAAATCCGAGCACCATCACGAAGGCTTTGCGGTTACGCCATAGCCCTTTCAGGGAGCCTGCTTCTTTCAGCGCACGCACATCCTGTTTTGAGGTTTCATCTAACTGACGACGTAACCAGAGCGCGACAATCGCCAGTACGGCTCCCAGCGCAAAGGGAATACGCCAGCCCCATGCTCTGAGCGCTGAGTCTTCTAACGTTTGCTGTAATATCACCACAACCAGCAATGCCAGAAGTTGCCCACCAATTAAGGTCACGTACTGGAATGAGGCATAAAACCCTTTCTTACCTTCTACGGCGACTTCACTCATGTAGGTCGCACTGGTGCCATATTCACCGCCAACAGACAACCCCTGGAATAACCTGGCAAGCAGTAACAGCGCAGGGGCCCAGGTGCCAATGGTTTCATACCCGGGTAGACAGGCGATCACCAGCGATCCCATACACATCATGCATACTGACAATAGCATGGACTTTTTACGTCCGTGCTTATCGGCTATCCGGCCAAACATCCATCCGCCAATGGGCCGCATCAGAAAGCCTGCGGCGAAAACCCCCGCGGTCTGTAAAAGTTGCGTGGTGGTATTTCCTGAAGGAAAAAAGATATGAGCAAAATAGAGAGAACAGAAAGAGTAGATATAGAAATCAAACCATTCGACCAGATTCCCCGATGATGCACCTACGATTGCCCATATACGACGACGGGTGTCGCTGTCCTTCAGCACCCCATTCTCAGTTACACTGCTATCAGCCATTAGAATTGTACCCCTGCCAAGGATCTGATGAATTTATCAATGATGAATGGTATTTTTTAGTGAACGGAATGTTATATAATTGTTACTTTTTATTATGAGATATATATCACGTTTTTAATTAGCAGAGAAAGGTTTCGGATTTTTACGAGGAGGGAGGCAGGCAGGGACAGATTTTCGCAGACTGCGTAAAAAAATTTCACTCA
>NZ_JADABY010000072.1 GCF_015672735.1 Citrobacter sp. Res13-Sevr-PEB04-36
TCTCTTCAACCGAACCGGCTGTTTGTGTGAAGTGATTCACATCCGCCGTGTCGATGGAGGCGCATTATAGGGAGTTCTCAGGCGCCCGCAACCCTTAAATTGCAGAAAAATGACTGACTGCTGCATTCCACAGCAAAACCCCGCCTTATACCCATTTACGCACAGAGTTATCCACAAACACCCCCGTCATTTCGGCGATCCTTTCTATCTATATACAGTTTTCAGCACTCGAAATAAGGGTCAACATTGAAAAAGAAAAATTCGCGAGCGTTGCGCAAACGTTTTCGTTACAATGCTGCGGCAAAACAAGGATGCCCCGTAAGGGGCGTTAGCTGAGTTTTTACGCAAAAATTCAGCTAACGCTCTCTGTTATAGTCAAATCCAGGGGATTTACCATGCAACAACGTCGTCCAGTCCGCCGCGCTCTGCTCAGTGTTTCTGACAAAGCAGGTATTATCGAATTCGCTCAGGCACTTTCCGCACGCGGTGTGGAGCTGCTATCTACAGGTGGCACTGCGCGCCTGCTGGCAGAAAAAGGTCTGCCAGTGACCGAAGTTTCCGATTACACCGGTTTCCCGGAAATGATGGATGGACGCGTGAAGACCCTGCATCCAAAAGTACACGGCGGCATTCTCGGCCGTCGTGGTCAGGATGATGGCATTATGGAACAGCACGGTATCGCACCTATCGATATGGTTGTCGTTAACCTGTATCCGTTCGCTGAAACCGTGGCTCGCGTTGGCTGCTCGCTGGAAGATGCGGTAGAGAATATCGATATCGGCGGCCCAACCATGGTGCGCTCTGCCGCCAAGAACCACAAAGACGTAGCTATCGTGGTGAAGAGCAACGACTACACCGCCATTATTAAAGAGATGGACGCTAACAACGGTTCACTGACTCTTGATACCCGTTTCGATCTCGCTATTAAAGCCTTCGAACATACTGCCGCTTACGACAGCATGATTGCTAACTACTTCGGTAGCATGGTTCCAGCCTATCACGGTGATAACAAAGAAGCTGCGGGTCGCTTCCCGCGTACTCTTAACCTGAACTTCATTAAGAAGCAGGATATGCGCTACGGCGAAAACAGCCACCAGCAGGCTGCCTTCTATATAGAAGAGAATGTTAAAGAGGCATCCGTCGCCACCGCAACGCAGATCCAGGGTAAAGCGCTCTCTTATAACAACATCGCCGATACCGATGCCGCACTCGAGTGCGTGAAAGAGTTCAACGAGCCAGCCTGCGTTATTGTTAAGCACGCCAACCCGTGCGGCGTGGCAGTCAGCACCTCTATTCTCGATGCCTATGACCGCGCTTACAAAACCGACCCAACCTCCGCGTTCGGCGGCATCATCGCTTTTAACCGTGAACTGGATGCTGAAACGGCACAGGCCATTATCTCCCGCCAGTTTGTTGAAGTGATCATCGCCCCGTCAGCAACTGAGGAAGCGCTGAAGATTACGGCGGCTAAGCAGAACGTTCGTGTCCTGACCTGCGGTCAGTGGGCTGAGCGTGTTGCGGGCCTGGATTTCAAACGCGTGAACGGCGGGCTGCTGGTTCAGGATCGTGACCTGGGTATGGTCACCAAGGGTGAACTGCGCGTAGTTTCCAAACGTCAACCTACTGAGCAGGAACTGCGTGATGCGCTGTTCTGCTGGAAAGTCGCGAAGTTCGTGAAATCCAACGCCATTGTCTACGCCAAAGAGAACATGACCATCGGCATAGGCGCAGGCCAGATGAGCCGCGTTTATTCCGCGAAGATCGCCGGGATTAAAGCCGCCGACGAAGGTCTGGAAGTCAAAGGTTCAGCGATGGCGTCTGACGCCTTCTTCCCGTTCCGCGACGGGATTGATGCCGCAGCAGCCGTTGGCGTGAGCTGTGTTATCCAGCCAGGCGGTTCCATTCGCGATGACGAGGTGATTGCCGCTGCCGACGAACACGGTATTGCGATGATCTTTACCGACATGCGCCACTTCCGCCATTAATCCACGGAGCAGATGATGAAAGTATTAGTTATCGGCAACGGCGGGCGCGAACACGCGCTGGCCTGGAAAGCAGCCCAGTCACCGCAGGTTTCAACCGTCTATGTCGCACCAGGCAATGCGGGTACCGCCCTGGAACCGACGCTGCAAAACGTGGCTATCGGTGTAACCGACATTCCGGCACTGCTGAGCTTTGCCCTGAACGAGAAGATCGATCTGACGATTGTGGGCCCGGAAGCGCCGCTGGTGATTGGCGTGGTCGATGCCTTCCGTGCCGCTGGTCTGAAAATCTTCGGCCCAACCGAAGGTGCCGCGCAGCTGGAAGGTTCTAAAGCGTTCACCAAAGATTTCCTCGCGCGCCATAATATTCCCACTGCGGAATACCAGAACTTCACTGAAGTGGAGCCCGCGCTGGCTTATCTGCGTGAGAAAGGCGCACCGATCGTCATTAAAGCCGACGGTCTGGCTGCCGGTAAAGGCGTTATCGTGGCGATGACGCTTGAAGAAGCAGAAGCCGCCGTGCACGACATGCTGGCAGGCAACGCGTTTGGCGACGCGGGCCACCGCATCGTGATTGAAGAGTTCCTCGACGGCGAAGAGGCAAGCTTTATCGTGATGGTCGACGGCGAGCATGTCCTGCCGATGGCTACCAGTCAGGACCACAAACGTGTGGGCAATGGCGATACCGGTCCGAACACCGGCGGAATGGGTGCATACTCTCCAGCGCCTGTTGTAACTGATGAAGTTCACCAGCGCACCATGGAACGCATCATCTGGCCAACCGTAAAAGGCATGGCGGCGGAAGGTAACACCTACACCGGTTTCCTGTACGCAGGCCTGATGATCGACAAACAGGGCAACCCGAAGGTTATCGAGTTTAACTGCCGCTTCGGCGACCCGGAAACCCAGCCGATCATGCTGCGCATGAAGTCGGACCTGGTGGATCTGTGCCTCGCCGCCTGCGACGGTAAGCTGGACGAGAAAACCTCCGAGTGGGACGAGCGCGCCTCGCTGGGCGTGGTAATCGCCGCCGGGGGTTATCCGGGCGACTACCATACCGGAGACGCGATCCACGGCCTACCGCAGGAAGAAGTCGCTGACGGCAAAGTGTTCCACGCCGGCACTAAACTCGCCGCCGACGACACGGTATTGACCAATGGGGGCCGCGTCCTGTGCGCAACCGCACTGGGTCATACCGTTGCAGAAGCGCAGAAGCGCGCATACGCGTTAATGGCCGACATCCGCTGGGACGGCAGCTTTAGCCGTAACGATATCGGCTGGCGCGCCATCGAACGCGAGCAGCGCTAACGCGAAATTTTCGCCAACAGCGTTTTACGCGTGATGCCTAACTGACGGGCGGCTTCAGTTTTGTTGCCGCCCGTTTTTTCCAGTGCCGCCAGAATCACCTCTTTTTCAACATCCACCAGCGGTTGGATCTCCAGACTGTTCTCTGCTTTTATTGGTGTCGCGGCAATCGCCAACGGCAGCTCGCGTTCAGAAATATATTCCCCTGTCAGCAGGACCACCGCACGCTCAATCGCATTTTCCAGCTCACGAATGTTTCCCGGCCAGTCGTAATGGATCAGCAGATCCATTGCCTGCGGGGTAAAACCTTTCACCGCTTTGCGGTTTCGCTCAGCAAAGCGCTGGAGAAAATGCCTGGCCAGTAGCGGGATATCTTCCCGGCGTTGACGTAATGCGGGCATCTCGATAGTGACGACGTTCAAACGATAGTAGAGATCCTGGCGAAAACGTCCGGCGTTGACCTCTTGTGCTAGATCGCGATGGGTGGCAGCAATCAGCCGTACATCCACAGCAATAGTCTGATTACTGCCTACGCGCTGGACTTCACGCTCCTGAATCGCCCGCAGCAGGCGCACCTGCATCAGGGGCGAGATGTCACCAATCTCATCGAGAAACAGCGTACCGCCGTCGGCTTCCACAAAGCGCCCTTCCCGGCGTTTATCGGCCCCCGTAAACGCGCCTTTTTCATGGCCGAACAGTTCAGACTCCAGCAGGGATTCATTCAGCGCCGCGCAGTTGAGCGTTACCAGCGGTTTATCGCTACGCGCGCTGCTGGCGTGAAGCGCCCGGGCGACCAGTTCTTTACCCGTTCCGGAGTCTCCGTGAATGAGCACTGTGGCATCCGACGGCGCAACCATCGCAATTTCGTTAAGCAGGTGCTGCATCGCCGGACTGTTGCCAATCATGCCAAACTGCGCTGCCGGGGCTGCTGCGGGTTCTATGCCGGTCGCCCGGGTATGCGCCAGCGCCTTTTCCAGCGTGTGCTGCAGACTGTCAAAATCCAGTGGTTTGATTAAGTAATCCAGCGCCCCGGTTTTTAACGCCTCCACCGCAGTCTCCACGCTAGAGAAAGCGGTCATAATCAGGACCGGAATCGCCGGATTCAGGGCTTTGATCTCTTTCAGCGTTTCAATGCCGTCCATCTCCGCCATACGCACATCGCACAATACCAGATCAAAGACGCGTTCACGCACCTGCGCCAGCGCCTCTCGTCCGCTATAGGCAAGCGCAACATCATAGCCCCAGCCACGCAGCAGCGCTTGTAGAATAGTGCAGTGGCTGATGTCGTCGTCCACAACCAGAATATCGATTTTTCCGCGTGTCATCCTTGTCAATCCTGTGATTTCGCTTTGCTCGGGAGCCAGAGAGTAAAGACGGTGCCTTTACCCTCAACGCTGGTCACCCGAATGATTCCGCCATGCTGCTCAATGATGTTTTGCACCACCGCCAGCCCCAGCCCGGTGCCGTCTGCCTTCGTCGTAAAGTAAGGGGTAAAAATAGCCTCCAGCTGATCGGGAGCAATCCCCTTCCCGCTGTCGGTAACCACAATTTTAACCCGATCGGCGCCACTTTCACTCACTGAAACCGTAACCGTCCCCTGATGCCCGATAGCATGAATGGCGTTGAGGTATAAATTCAGCAGGACCTGCGTGAGTCGGTCGGGATCGGCTTGAATAGCGGGTAACGCAGCATTCGGCGTAAACTGCAGTTGAATTTCCCGGCTCTGAGCATCCTGGCTAACCAAATGCAGCGAGTGGGTGATGACTTCATTAAGATCGACCCGCTGCAGCGTCAGGTGCGCGGGCTTCACCAGCTCCAGCAATTCACTCACCACCCGATTTAAGCGATCGGCCTCTTTCGCCATCACCTGCGCCAGTTCATGCGACTCGCCCCCCGCCGGAGTGCGTTCGGCAAAATATTTCGCTAACCCCTTGATGGATGACAGTGGATTACGGATTTCATGCGCGACTCCCGCCGCCAGATGTCCGAGCGCCATCAGCTTTTCTTTACGCTTCATCGCGTCCTGTAGCTCTTTATAAGAACGCTGATAGCGTTGGTACCAGAAAAACGTCAGCACGGTAGCCAGCAGCACCGCAGCCAGGGCAGACAAGACGATCAGCGTATTACGCCACTCTCTGGCCTGAGTCGCGGCCAGGTCGCTGGCATCAAAAGCGATAAAAATGGTTTGCGTGGGCGTATTCGCATGATCGTCATTACCGGAGCAGCGTGCCATACCGTGCCTCCCGGCCCCATACATCGGCTGGAACTGGCGATAAATCTCAAGCACCGGCGTTTGCTCACGCGCATCGGTCGGTGAGTCGATGCGCCGCCAGCGTTCTTGTTCCCCTGGATTTAATTGGCGCAGGACATCCGGTGAGTAGAGGAATTTACCGATCATAGAGGAATCACTGTGGGTAATGATTGCACCATGCTCATCGACAACGGCAAACCAGAGTACGCCCGGTTGCACCGCCATTTGCTCCAGCAGCGTTTGTTGCTGTGCATGATGCATACGCATGCCCATACCCACACGCGTGCCGGACTCAAGGGCGCGGATCAGCACGCTTCCCTTTTCCAGTAGCGTTTGTCGGGCAGCGTCACTTTCCCGGCCGTAGTCCCGAATAGTCATGATGGAAAACCACCCCACCAAAATCAGGATCGCCGCCGGTAATAACCGGCTCAGCCACTTTGCTGCCGTATCCTTATCAAGACGCATACGTTCTCCCTTTCCCCACCGTTTCCTTTCTTCATTTCAGGTATACAGCAGAAATCATGCCATCTTTTCACCCTGATAACCCTGTTCTCAGGCACAAACCCTCACAACGGGCGGGTAAAAATGACCCACCGGGCCGTCCTGGCGAGTCATTTTTACTCGCCTACACCCGGGCAGCAGCCGCGCGATCCCCGCAGCACAACGACGTCCAGGTTGGCACGGAAGATGCAAAAGAGAAAGTAAGCTAACCAACAGGAGAATGAACGATGAAACGGAATAATAAACTCGCGCTAATGGTCCTCTCACTGATGGCTCTGGGTTCCACCCCAGCGCTGGCACAGCATCACTGGGGCAATGGTGAGGGAATGTGGCAACAGGGTGGGACGCCAATGACCACCGAGCAGCAGGCCGCAGCCCAGAAAATCGCTGATGATTACTACACGCAGACCCGCGCATTGCGCCAGCAGTTGACGTCCAAACGTTATGAGTACAACGCGTTGCTCACCGCCAGCCCGCTGGACAGCGCAAAAATTAATACCGTCGCAAAAGAGATAGAGTCTCTGAATCAGGCACTGGATGAGCAACGGGTGAAACGGGATGTCGCCATGGCGGAGGCGGGCGTGTCTCGCGGTGCTGGCATGGGTTGCGGTGGCGGCAGTTACCACCGTGGCGGGGGTCACATGGGTATGGGCCACTGGTAAATAACTTAATGCCTGATAGCGCTACGCTAATCAGGCCTACAGATGGATACCGTAAGCCGGATAAGACACTTTTGCGTCGCCATCCGGCGTTAGAATGTTTTATCTTTTGGCTGCCAACGGCAGAAATCAGAATTCGCGACCAGCAATAGCTGAGATCCCTCAGGCGCTTCCAGCCATGCCACGCTCACGTCGACCGACGAGCGGCTCTGGCGGCGCTCGATATGGTTTATCGCCCATGAATCTAAGTCAGGCTTGATCGTCTCACCTTCACACGTGGTGACCGTACGTTCAGCTGCATGCCAACGGCCCTGACGTAATACCACACGCCCCTGACGCAGCGCATCGCTGGTCTGACGGATTTGATCGGCACGGTAGCGATAGAGCGCAATTTGGTCGCTGGAAAGCTGCTGCTTTTGCCCATCAACTTCACGCTGCATAAAGCTCAGTTCACCCCGATCGTCGAAACGGATGCGAACGTGCTCCGGCGGTTGGCTGTAAACATTGAGTTCTATCAAAGAGAGGGAGTCACCCTGCCAGCGGTATTCACTGGTGGTGGTACTGCCGCTACGCCATGGACTAAAAACGGAGAGCAGGTGAATATCATCGTTTGAATCTTTACGCCAGACGCGTACCGCCCCCTGATCGCCAACATAACCGCTGGCCGTGAACGGAGGAAGCTCAGAGTGGCGACTGCAGGCTGACAGCAACAGAACACCTGAAAGCCAAAGCGTATGACGCCAGATGGACAAAAGGGGCGAAACCGCCCCCTCGTTAAAACTGTTCACTGCCACGCGAATTACTTAACCGCGTCTTTCAGTGCTTTACCAGAAACAAATGCCGGTACGTTAGCTGCGGCGATTTTGATTTCTTTACCGGTCTGTGGGTTGCGGCCAGTGCGCTCAGCGCGGTGGTTCACTTTGAAGGTACCGAAACCAACCAGTTGTACAGCATCGCCTTCTTTCAGAGACTCAGTAATAGCAGCCAGAGTGGATTCCAGAGCAGCTTTAGCCTGTGTTTTGGACAGTTCTGCTTTGTCTGCAATTACATCAATCAGTTGAGTCTTGTTCATAAGTTATCCTTACAATGTGTTTATCGCTTGCTAAGCATCGAGTGCGACGGAAATGCCAGAAAAGCACTCTCCTGCATACACGCACCGATAGCCACTTTTCTTCGCCCCCCAAATGTAGACCAGACGGGGGGCGGATGGGAAGCCTCCAGGCACGACAAATCAGGCGTTAAATCACGTTTTATGGTGTCATTGCTGAAAAATTATACCGATATTGCTCTCGCCAGCCTCGCGCAGGTCTGCACGCAGCCCTTTTATCAGCTCAAGATCGCGTTCTTCGCAATCGGCTAAAAGTCGGAATATTTCCCACTGAATATCCCATTCTTGCTCCACGGCAGGATTTTCTTTCAGCTCTTCATCGGTCATTTCGCGACCCGCTTGCGTCATTTCCAGCATCGCGACGGTGGTAATCGAAGCCTTACTGACTTCAATCGCATGTTCCAGCGTTTCACCACTCAGACGAGAATGCATTACTTCGCTCAGGGCAACACAGGCGTCAATTGCCGGATAAACGCCGTACAAATCGTAGTCGTCTGCAGACGGAATGGCCTCTTCAAACTTCTCCAGCTGGCTGTCGAAATTGATTTTCGCATCCTTGACGGTCAGCACTTCCCAGACTAAATCCAGGATTCGGCGGTAAATCTGCCCATCACCAAACTCTGTTTGCTTGCAGAACATGGCGTAGTTTGGGTACATGCGCTCACACAAACAGGCCATAAAGGTGACGTGCTGCCAGCTTTCCAGCTTCTCCAGACGCAGATGAATCGGGTTTTGTAACATGATGAGTTCTCGAATACGGAAATTAGTCGCAGTTTACCCGATATGGGGCGTTTTTGCTGCAAGCCGCGTAAAGGCCGGACGTTCCGATGCCACCGCATCCGCCCAGCGTGTCGGTTCCGGCAGGCGATAGCCGTTCATACAGCGCTGCACCCACACCAGTGCGTTATCCATGCCCACGCGATGACCGGTAGAGATAAACAGTGGATTACAGCGTGCTTTGCTGCGCCAGACCCACGCCAGCTGCTCGCCTTTATCCAACAGCGGCGCTAGCGCCCCAGGTTCAGCGGATAAAGGTCCAAACTTGCCGCACAGCCGTTTTTTCGCCACGCCAATCGTCGGGACATCCACCAGCAGACCAAAATGGCTGGCGACGCCAAGACGACGCGGGTGGGAAATACCGTGACCATCAACGAACACTAAGTCAGGCTTCTGCGATAATTGCTCCCAGGCAGCCAGCAGCGCAGGATATTCGCGAAAAGAGAGAAACCCGGGGATATACGGCATGGTGGTGGCGATACGCGCTACCTTGTATTCAACCAGCTCAAGAGAAGGATACTTCAGTAGCACGATGGCGGCTCGCGTCACCTCTCCGCCCTGCTCAAACCCGACATCTGCCCCGGCGACCAGATCCGGAGGATCGCTTTTAAAGCGATCTTCACGGATCACCGCAGAGGCCAGTTCAAGCTGCTGTGCACGCAGCGACGCGAGATCCATAGTTATTCCTTAGCGATGGTATTGCGCCGACAGACGATGTACAGCCTCCACAAACACCCCAGCATGTTCCGGCGGCACGTCCTGGTGGATGCCGTGACCGAGGTTAAAGACGTGGCCTTCACCCTCGCCAAAACCCGCCAGTATCGTGGCGACTTCTTCTTCGATACGCGTCGCCGGTGCGTAGAGCATGGACGGGTCCATATTCCCCTGCAGCGCCACTTTATGACCGACACGACGACGCGCATCGGCAATATCTGTCGTCCAGTCGAGACCCAGCGCATCACAGCCGGTTTCCGCCATCGCTTCCAGCCACTGTCCGCCGCCTTTGGTGAACAGGGTGACCGGCACGCGGCGGCCATCGTTTTCACGCAGCAGGCCATCGACAATTTTGTGCATGTAATAGAGAGAGAACTGCTGATAGTCGCGACCGGTCAGCACGCCGCCCCAGGTGTCGAAAATCATCACCGACTGCGCGCCCGCTTTGATCTGCGCGTTCAGGTACAGCGTGACGCTTTTCGCCAGCTTATCGAGCAGCAGATGCAGCGATTTTGGATCGGCGTACATCATCTTTTTAATCACAGTGAAGGCTTTGCTGCTGCCGCCTTCCACCATGTAAGTCGCCAGCGTCCACGGACTGCCGGAGAAGCCGATCAGCGGCACTTCACCTTTCAGTTCACGACGAATAGTACGTACCGCATTCATCACGTAGCCCAGTTCTCCTTCCGGGTCCGGGATAGGCAGCTTATCCACATCGGCCTTGCAGGTGATGGGAGAGGTAAAGCGTGGGCCTTCGCCAGCTTCAAAGTACAGCCCAAGTCCCATCGCATCCGGGATGGTCAAAATGTCCGAAAAGAGGATCGCCGCATCAAGTTTATACCTGCGCAGCGGTTGTAACGTCACTTCGCAGGCCAGCTCGGCGTTTTTGCACAGCGCCATGAAATCGCCCGCTTGCGCACGGGTGGCTTTGTACTCCGGCAAATAGCGGCCCGCCTGGCGCATCATCCATACCGGAGTAACATCAACGGGCTGGCGCAGCAGCGCACGCAGGTAACGATCGTTCTTCAGTTCGGTCATTTTTATCTTCCTTTTAGCGTCAGGCCGTCAGTGTATCATTACTCGTTCTTTACTCGTACTCAGCCCGACACATCGCCACGGTATCTTCGATCAGTCGACGCGCGACGGTTCCCGGCGGGGGAAGCAACGGTAAGTCATCGTAGCGATACCAGTTCGCTTCCAGCAGTTCTTTCTGGTCGATGACGATCTCCCCGCTATCATATTCCGCCATAAACGCGGTCATCAAAGACTGTGGGAACGGCCAGGGTTGGGAGGTGACGTAGCGCAGGTTTTTCACCTTAATGCCGCTTTCTTCCATCACTTCTCGCGCTACCGCTTGTTCTAACGTCTCCCCCACTTCAACAAAACCGGCCAGTACGGTATGTACGCCGTTGCGGTGGCGAACATGCTGAGCCAGCAGAAGCGAATCTTCACGACGAATGGCGACGATAATACAGGGGGCAATTTGCGGGTAATAACGTTCACGGCAGTGGCTACACAGCATTGCCCATTCGGTTTTGCTCGGGTGCATCGGATGGCCGCAATAACCGCAGAATTTGTGCGAACGGAAAAACTCAGCCAGTTGCACGCCGCGTCCGGCCAGTTGAAACAGCCCTACATCCTGATCGAGTACCTGGCGCACTGAGCCCATATCGTGGCGACGCTGCTGCTGCACCAGCCAGACGGTTTCACCCTCCCACTCACCTATCGGCAACGCACGCTGACCCAGCAGATCAAAACCTGCCGCGTCACCATGCGGTAGCTCCCCGTGAGGCAACCATAATTTTTGTTCATGACTGACAATCCACCAGCCGCTGTCTAATTTTTCAATAATACGATCCATATCTCTTGCGCAACCTTTGCTTCACAGGCATGTTGTTTACATTATTTTTACATTTATCGGTGAGCCGTTTTTCAACACCACCTTGCGGAGTCAATCATGCTAAACCAGCTGGAAAGCCTGACGGAACACGTCGGAGGAAGTAATAAACTGGTTGATCGCTGGCTACATGTACGTAAGCACCTGCTCGTGGCTTACTACAATCTGGTTGGCATTAAGCCTGGCAAAGAATCGTACATGCGACTCAATGAAAAAGCGCTGGATGATTTTTGTCAGAGCCTGGTCGACTACCTCTCCACCGGACACTTCAGTATTTATGAACGTATTCTGCATAAATTGGAAGGGAACGGGCAGCTTTTAAAAGCCACAAAAATTTGGCCACTGCTGGAAGCCAATACGCAGCAGATTATGGACGACTATGATTCCAGCCTGGAAAACGCCATTGATCACGATAATTTCCTTGAATTTCAACAGGCATTGTCGGATATCGGCGAGGCGCTGGAAGCCCGGTTTGTGCTGGAAGACAAGCTGATTATGCTGGTGCTTGATGCAGTACACGACAGCGCAATGATCAAACGCCCTGCTTGAGATTTGCGTGAGTAACAGGTAGTTTACAACCATTCCTCCTCGCCAGAGGGGGAGTTATCTTGTCGGAGTGCTTATTTTCCACAACAGCATAAGTGGAAAAGGCTGAGACCGTTAATTCGGGATCCGCGGAACCTGATCAGGCTAATACCTGCGAAGGGAACAAGAGTAAACCTACAGTTGTATCGCCCATGAGCGATCTTCTCTCTTGCTTCATCCGTCGTCTGACAAGCCATATCCTTACTTTTTTGGAATGAGCTATGTCTGCCACTACTAAACCCACTCGTCGCGAACAACGCGCCCAGGCCCAACACTTTATCGACACCCTGGAAGGGACCGCCTTTCCTAACTCAAAACGCATCTACATTACTGGTTCGCAGCCGGATATCCGTATTCCGATGCGTGAAATCCAGCTCAGCCCAACGCTGACTGGTGGCTCGAAAGATAATCCTCAGTTCGAAGAGAATGAAGCCATCCCGGTTTACGATACCTCCGGCCCGTACGGCGATCCGGATGTGGCGATTAACGTCCAACTGGGTCTGGCAAAACTGCGCCAGCCGTGGATATCCGCACGTAATGACAGCGAAGAGCTGGACGACCGTAGCTCCGCCTATACCAAAGAGCGCCTGGCCGATGATGGCCTGGACGGGCTGCGTTTCAACGGCTTGCTGACGCCTAAGCGCGCCAAAACCGGCCGCTGCGTGACCCAGTTGCACTACGCGCGCCAGGGCATCATCACTCCGGAGATGGAGTTTATCGCTATCCGCGAAAATATGGGCCGCGAGCGCATTAGCAGTGAAGTGTTGCATCACCAGCATCCAGGCATGAGCTTTGGCGCCAGACTACCGGAAAATATCACGGCGGAATTCGTGCGTGATGAAGTCGCTGCCGGGCGCGCCATCATCCCCGCCAACATCAACCACCCGGAATCAGAACCGATGATCATCGGACGTAATTTCCTGGTGAAGGTCAATGCCAACATCGGTAACTCAGCGGTCACTTCCTCCATCGAAGAAGAAGTGGAAAAGCTGGTGTGGTCCACGCGCTGGGGGGCGGATACGGTGATGGACCTGTCCACCGGTCGCTATATTCACGAAACGCGTGAGTGGATCCTACGCAACAGCCCGGTGCCGATCGGCACCGTACCGATCTACCAGGCAATGGAGAAGGTCAACGGGATCGCCGAAGATCTGACCTGGGAAGCGTTCCGCGATACGCTGCTGGAGCAGGCCGAACAGGGTGTCGACTACTTCACCATTCACGCGGGCGTGCTGCTGCGCTACGTGCCGATGACCGCTAAGCGCCTGACCGGGATTGTCTCGCGCGGCGGTTCCATCATGGCGAAATGGTGCCTCTCCCATCACAAAGAAAACTTCCTGTTTGAGCACTTCCGTGAAATTTGTGAAATTTGCGCCGCCTATGACGTTTCCCTGTCATTGGGCGATGGCCTGCGTCCGGGCTCTATTCAGGATGCCAACGATGAAGCGCAGTTCTCCGAGCTGCATACGCTGGGCGAGCTGACCAAAATTGCCTGGGAATATGACGTGCAGGTGATGATTGAAGGCCCTGGCCACGTACCGATGCAGATGATTAAGCACAACATGACCGAAGAGCTGGAACACTGCCATGAAGCGCCATTCTACACCCTGGGGCCATTAACAACCGATATCGCCCCAGGCTATGACCACTTCACCTCCGGTATTGGCGCGGCAATGATCGGCTGGTTTGGCTGCGCGATGCTGTGCTACGTCACACCAAAAGAGCACCTTGGCCTGCCGAATAAAGAAGATGTGAAGCAAGGACTGATTACCTACAAGATTGCCGCCCACGCTGCCGACTTAGCTAAAGGGCATCCGGGTGCGCAGATCCGCGATAATGCCATGTCAAAAGCGCGCTTCGAATTCCGCTGGGAAGACCAGTTCAATCTGGCACTCGACCCGTTCACCGCCCGCGCCTACCACGATGAAACCCTGCCACAGGAGTCCGGCAAAGTCGCTCACTTCTGCTCTATGTGCGGGCCGAAATTCTGCTCGATGAAAATCAGCCAGGAAGTGCGCGACTACGCCGCCGCACAGACCATTGAAGTGGGAATGGCGGATATGTCGGAAAACTTCCGCGCCAAAGGCGGTGAAATCTACCTCAAAAAAGAGGAGGCATGATGTACCAGCCTAATTTCCCAACGGTCCCTTTCCGACTCGGACTGTACCCGGTGGTCGACAGCGTTGAATGGATTGAACGCCTGCTGGCAGAAGGTGTGCGCACAATTCAGTTGAGAATCAAAGATAAGCGCGATGAAGAGGTCGAAGCCGACGTAATTGCCGCCATCGAACTAGGGCGTCGCTACGATGCCCGTCTGTTTATCAACGACTACTGGCGACTGGCGATTAAACACCATGCTTACGGGGTACATCTCGGCCAGGAAGATCTTGAAACCACCGATCTAAAGGCGATTCAGGCCGCAGGGTTACGTCTTGGGGTATCCACCCACGATGATATGGAGATTGACGTGGCGCTAGCCGCCCGCCCCTCTTACATCGCACTGGGACACGTCTTCCCGACACAAACTAAGCAGATGCCATCAGCCCCACAGGGATTGGTACAACTCGCCACTCATATCGAACGGCTGGCCGATTACCCCACCGTCGCTATTGGCGGTATCAGCCTTGAACGGGCACCGGCTGTACTGGCGACCGGCGTGGGCAGCATTGCGGTGGTCAGCGCCATCACGCAGGCCGCTGACTGGCGAGATGCCACGTCACAGCTGCTTTCGATTGCAGGAGCAGGCGATGAATGATCGCGATTTTATGCGCTATAGCCGCCAGATTTTACTCGGTGATATTGCGATAGAGGGCCAGCAGACGCTGCTCAACAGCCACGTGCTGATTGTTGGTTTAGGTGGATTAGGCTCCCCTGCCGCGCTGTATCTGGCGGGTGCGGGGGTCGGTAAGTTGACGCTGGTGGATGATGACGATGTGCATCTGAGTAATCTGCATCGGCAAATTTTGTTTACCACCGATGACGTTGCTCGCCCGAAATCGCAGATCACACAGCAGCGGCTATCACGGCTTAACCCGGATATTGAGCTGGTCGCACTTCAGCAGCGCTTAACGGGAGATGCGCTCAGGCATGCGGTGGCGCGAGCTGACGTCGTGCTCGACTGCACCGATAACATGGCCACACGCCAGGCGATCAACGCAGCCTGCGTGGCGCTGGATACGTCGTTAATTACCGCCAGCGCCGTGGGTTTTGGCGGTCAGCTAATGGTGCTGACACCCCCCTGGGAACAAGGCTGTTACCGCTGCCTGTGGCCAGATGATGTTGAACCCGAGCGCAACTGCCGTACCGCAGGCATTGTTGGCCCGGTAGTCGGGATCATGGGGACAATGCAGGCACTGGAAGCTATCAAACTCCTCAGCGACATTGAAACCCCGAGCGGAGAGTTACACCTGTTTGACGGTAAAACCAGCCAATGGCGTAGCCTGGCGTTACGCCGCGCCCGCGGTTGTTCGGTATGCGGAGGGCAACATGCAGATCCAGTTCAATGATGAGCCAGTACAGTGTACCAAGGGGCAAAGTGTCAAAACTCTGCTGGCTGAACTTAATCAACTTAAGCCGGGGACAGCGTTGGCGCTGAATCAACGGATCCTGCCGCGTGAGCAGTGGGAACAGCAAATTGTGCAGGAAGGTGACCAGATCCTGCTTTTTCAGGTTATTGCAGGGGGTTGATATGTTACGTATTGCCGACAAGACGTTTGATTCGCATCTGTTCACCGGCACCGGGAAATTTGCGTCATCGCAGCTGATGGTCGACGCCATTCGCGCCTCCGGTAGTCAGTTGGTGACACTGGCGATGAAGCGCGTGGATTTACGCCAGCACAACGATGCCATTCTTGCACCACTGGTCGAGACCGGGGTAACGCTATTGCCTAATACCTCAGGGGCGAAAACGGCGGAAGAAGCCATCTTTGCTGCGCAGCTGGCGCGCGAAGCGCTGGGGACACACTGGCTGAAGTTAGAAATTCATCCCGACGCCCGTTGGCTGTTGCCCGATCCTATTGAAACGCTGAAAGCCGCTGAAGCGCTGGTCAAACAGGGCTTCGTGGTGTTGCCCTACTGCGGCGCGGATCCGGTATTGTGTAAACGGCTGGAAGAAGTGGGCTGTGCGGCGGTCATGCCGCTCGGTGCGCCCATTGGCTCAAATCAGGGACTGGAAACTCGTGCAATGCTGGAAATGATTATTCAGCAAGCTACCGTCCCAGTGGTGGTCGATGCGGGCATCGGCGTACCCAGCCATGCTACGCAGGCGTTGGAAATGGGGGCCGACGCGGTGTTGGTCAACACGGCGATTGCCGTGGCGGACGACCCGGTAATGATGGCGACGGCGTTCCGACTGGCGGTTGAAGCGGGCCTTCTGGCACGTCTGGCCGTACCGGGGAGCCGCAGAACCAATGCTTGCGCCACCAGCCCGTTGACCGGGTTTCTGGAGGCCTCGGTATGAAAACCTTCAGCGATCGCTGGCGACAGCTGGAGTGGGACGACATCCGTCTGCGTATTAACGGCAAAACCGCCGCAGACGTACAGCGGGCACTCAATGCTTCGCAGCTTAGCCGCGATGATCTGATGGCGCTGCTCTCGCCAGCCGCCGCCGACTATCTGGAGCCGCTGGCCCAGCGGGCGAAAAAGCTCACCCGCCAGCGTTTTGGCAATACGGTCAGCTTTTATGTTCCGCTGTATCTTTCGAATCTGTGCGCCAACGACTGTACCTACTGTGGCTTTTCCATGAGCAACCGTATCAAGCGTAAAACATTGGACGAATCAGAGATTCAACGGGAGTGTGCAGCGATCCGCGAGCTGGGTTTTGAGCATCTGTTGCTGGTCACCGGCGAGCATCAGGCGAAAGTCGGCATGGACTATTTTCGCCGCCATTTACCTGCCATCCGCCGTCAGTTTTCTTCGCTACAGATGGAGGTGCAACCGCTGTCAGCAGCCGAATATGCTGAGCTAAAGGTACTCGGTCTGGACGGTGTGATGGTGTATCAGGAGAGCTACCATGAGGCGACTTATGCCCAACATCATCTGAAGGGGAAAAAGCAGGACTTCTTTTGGCGGCTGGAAACGCCGGACCGACTGGGTCACGCCGGTATCGACAAAATTGGCCTTGGGGCACTGATTGGCTTGTCTGACAGTTGGCGGGTTGATTGCTATATGGTAGCCGAGCATTTGTTGTGGATGCAGCAACACTACTGGCAGAGCCGATACTCGATCTCGTTCCCACGTCTGCGCCCGTGTGCGGGGGGAATTGAACCGGCATCGATCATGGATGAACGCCAACTGGTGCAAACCATTTGTGCGTTTCGCTTACTGGCGCCAGAAATAGAGCTGTCGCTCTCCACCCGCGAATCACCGTGGTTTCGCGATCACGTGATTCCGCTAGCAATCAATAACGTCAGTGCCTTCTCAAAAACACAGCCCGGCGGTTATGCCGATAACCATCCTGAGCTGGAACAATTTTCCCCGCATGATGATCGCCGCCCTGAAGACGTTGCTGCAGCACTGAGTGCGCAGGGCTTACAGCCAGTATGGAAAGACTGGGATAGTTTTCTCGGGCGTGCGTAACAGATGTAGTGAACCTGGATGTAAAAACGAAAAAACCCGCTTTCGCGGGTTTTTTATTCACTATCACTTATCTGCTCAGGCTCTGGCCGTCATCGCTATCGTAAGCGTTAGTAAGATTATCGGCGATTACAGCGCGATAACGTTAACAGCAGACGGGCCTTTCGCGCCGTTCTCAACAGAGAACTCTACTTTTTGGCCTTCGTCTAAAGTTTTATAATCGTTGCTCTGGATAGCTGAAAAATGCACAAACACATCTTTGCTACCGTCCTGAGGAGTGATAAAGCCGAAGCCTTTCTCAGAGTTAAACCATTTTACTAAACCAGTCATTTTGTTAGACATAGATACTTCCTTTCATATTTTTGAGCCGCTTAAGCAGCGAAGATGGCCTGTTTTGCAGAAATTAACTTATGGGGCACTTAGGAGGAGGCTCATGAAGAAGAGTATCTGAGGATAACGCTTGAACTGAGAACTGCTTTACTAAAACTGCTTGCATAAGGTCTGTGTTCCAAACCGATGTCGCTATAGTAGCCTTACTTCTAATCATTAAGCAAGCATTAAATTATTTAATAACGTTCGTCAGATGGAATGTTGAGCGATTGCGATTGAGAGCCTGAGTAATACGTTGATATAAATAATAAAAGCCCTGACCGTTGCAGCCAGGGCTTTAAGTTACTACAAACTTCAGATTTAACATTAAGTGACTTACAATTTGATACTGCTGTTTGTACTACATTTTAAATGTACACGTTTACCACAGATAATATTGGAGAATGCTACTAACGAACCTTCCTCTATTTACCGTTAAACATATTTCACCAGCTTGATAAACTCACTCAAGAATGGCGGCCTAAACAAGTACACTTCCCCTCGCGACATATACTCTTTGATGCGTGGCCTTACTTCCCTTGCGATTACTCAATAATGAAAACCGCAAACATTAACTTTTAAATCATGGCCTTACATCGTCGCGCTTACTTAACTTTTTGCGATTACATATATCAACTACGTAGCCTTAAAGCATCGTCGATGTGAAATAAAATAACTTCAACGTCGACTACCCCATACAACAAAATACTTCGTGGCCTTTATCGCAATCCCCCTATCGAACTCTACTAACTCTTACTGCTTTAACAGCTAACTACTCTTTCTCTGCTGTTAAGTATTAACATACGGATTTAAAAAACAGTGTCAATACTGTTTTTAATGACATGTCTTTATTGACAGTATTTATAAGACTGACATCAGGCAAAAAAAAACCCGCCGAGGCGGGTTTTTCATTACAGTCAGCAACGATTAATCGTTGTTAGAACCGCCCAGACCTGCGTTCAGCAGTTCTGCCAGGCTGGCAGATGCATCTTCCGCAGTAACCTGAGGTGCAGCCGGCTGTTCGCCCGCTGCGCGACGGCGCATACGATCCTGGTGGTACGCATAACCGGTACCGGCAGGGATCAGACGACCCACGATAACGTTCTCTTTCAGGCCACGCAGTTCGTCGCGTTTACCCGCAACGGCTGCTTCGGTCAGGACACGCGTGGTCTCCTGGAACGATGCGGCAGAGATGAACGATTCGGTTGCCAGAGACGCTTTGGTGATACCCAGCAGGTCGCGAGAGTAAGTTGCCGCAACTTTGCCGTTCGCTTCCAGATCGCGGTTAGCAATCTTGACGCGGGAGTATTCAACCTGTTCGCCTTCCAGGAAGTCGGAGCTACCAGCACTATCAATGGTCGCTTTACGCAGCATCTGACGAACGATAACTTCAATGTGTTTATCGTTAATCTTAACGCCTTGCAGACGGTAAACGTCCTGAACTTCGTTGGTGATGTAACGCGTTACCGCGTGTACGCCACGAAGACGCAGGATGTCGTGCGGTGCTTCCGGACCGTCGGAAACCACGTCACCACGTTCTACACGTTCACCTTCGAACACGTTGAGCTGACGCCATTTTGGAATCATCTCTTCGTACGGTTCGCTGCCATCTAATGGGGTGATAACCAGACGACGCTTCCCTTTGGTTTCTTTACCGAAGGAAATGATACCGCTGATTTCCGCAAGAATAGCCGGCTCTTTCGGACGACGTGCTTCGAACAGGTCCGCAACGCGTGGCAGACCACCGGTGATATCCTTGGTACCGCTGGATTCCTGAGGAATACGCGCCAGAGCATCACCCGCACTGATCTGGATACCATCTTCCAGCTGAACAATCGCTTTACCCGGCAGGAAGTACTGCGCAGGCATATCGGTACCTGGGATCAGAACGTCGTTACCGTTAGCATCAACAATTTTCAGTGCCGGACGCAGGTCTTTACCACCTGCAGTACGTTCTGCAGAATCCAGAACTACCAGAGAAGACAGACCGGTCAGCTCGTCGGTCTGACGAGTAATGGTCTGGCCGTCGATCATGTCAGTGAAGCGGATGAAACCACTTACTTCAGTGATAACTGGCATGGTGTGTGGATCCCAGTTTGCAACGGTTTCACCGCCAGCAACCTGCTCGCCATCACCTTTCGCCATAACAGCACCGTAAGGCACTTTATAGCTCTCTTTGGTACGACCGAATTCGTCGATCAGTTTCAGCTCGGTGTTACGCGAGGTGACTACCAGCTTACCGGCAGAGTTCACAACCGACTTCGCATTGCTCAGACGGATGCTACCTTTGTTTTTCACCTGGATGCTGGATTCAGCAGCCGCACGAGATGCCGCACCACCGATGTGGAACGTACGCATCGTCAGCTGTGTACCCGGTTCACCGATGGACTGTGCCGCGATAACGCCGATGGCTTCACCTTTGTTGATGATGTGGCCACGTGCCAGATCACGACCATAGCAGTGCGCACATACACCAAAGTCGGTGTCACAGGATACAACGGAACGAACTTTGACGGAGTCAACAGAGTTCTCTTCCAGCAGGTCACACCAGTGCTCGTGCAGCAGCGTGTTGCGTGGAACCAGAATATCCGCGGTACCCGGCTTCAGAACGTCTTCAGCAGTCACACGACCCAGTACGCGATCGCGCAGCGGTTCTTTAACATCACCACCCTCGATAACCGGGGTCATGGTGATGCCTTCCAGCGTGCCGCAGTCATCTTCAGTCACAACCAGATCCTGCGCGACGTCAACCAGACGACGAGTCAGATAACCGGAGTTTGCTGTTTTCAGTGCGGTATCCGCCAGACCCTTACGCGCACCGTGCGTGGAGATGAAGTACTGGAGTACGTTCAGACCTTCACGGAAGTTCGCGGTGATTGGCGTTTCGATGATGGAGCCATCCGGCTTCGCCATCAGACCACGCATACCTGCCAGCTGACGAATCTGTGCTGCAGAACCACGCGCACCGGAGTCGGCCATCATGTAGATGCTGTTGAAAGAAACCTGCTGCTCTTCGACGCCATCACGGTTGATAACGGTTTCGGTCTGCAGGTTATCCATCATCGCTTTGGATACACGATCGTTCGCCGCTGCCCAGATATCGATAACTTTGTTATAGCGTTCGCCCGCGGTTACCAGACCAGACTGGAACTGCTCCTGGATCTCAGCAACTTCAGCTTCCGCTTCAGAGATGATCTCGTGTTTCTTCTCTGGGATGACCATGTCATCGATACCAACGGATGCACCTGAACGCGCTGCATAAGCAAAGCCAGTGTACATGGTCTGGTCAGCGAAGATAACGGTCGGCTTCAGGCCCAAAATGCGGTAACAGGTGTTCAGCATTTTGGAGATAGCTTTCTTGCCCAGCGCCTGGTTGACGATGGAGAAAGGCAGACCTTTCGGTACGATCATCCACAGAATGGCGCGACCAACGGTCGTGTCTTTCAGGCTGGTATGTGCAACGAATTCGCCGTTTTCATCTTTTTCGTATTCGGTGATACGCACTTTAACGCGCGCATGCAGAGAGGCCAGACCTGCGCGATAGATACGCTCAGCTTCTTTCGGGCCAGTCAGCACCATGCCTTCGCCTTTGGCGTTAACACAGTCACGGGTCATGTAGTACAGACCCAATACAACGTCCTGAGACGGAACGATGATAGGTTCGCCGTTCGCCGGGGACAGAATGTTGTTGGTAGACATCATCAGCGCACGCGCTTCGAGCTGGGCTTCCAGCGTCAGCGGTACGTGAACAGCCATCTGGTCACCATCGAAGTCGGCGTTGTATGCCGCACAAACCAGAGGGTGCAGCTGGATAGCTTTACCTTCGATCAGTACCGGTTCAAATGCCTGGATACCCAGACGGTGCAGTGTTGGTGCACGGTTCAGCAGTACTGGGTGTTCGCGGATAACTTCGTCCAGGATATCCCAAACGACAGCTTCTTCACGCTCAACCATTTTCTTAGCGGCTTTAATGGTGGTGGCGAGGCCACGCAGTTCCAGCTTGCCGTAGATGAACGGTTTGAACAGTTCCAGTGCCATTTTCTTCGGCAGGCCGCACTGATGCAGACGCAGGTATGGACCTACGGTGATAACAGAACGACCGGAGTAGTCAACACGCTTACCGAGCAGGTTCTGACGGAAACGACCCTGCTTACCTTTGATCATATCGGCCAAAGATTTCAGAGGACGTTTGTTAGAACCGGTGATCGCACGACCGCGACGACCGTTATCCAACAGGGCGTCAACCGCTTCCTGCAGCATACGTTTTTCGTTACGTACGATGATATCTGGCGCAGCCAGATCCAGCAGACGTTTCAGACGGTTGTTACGGTTAATGACGCGACGATACAGATCGTTCAGGTCAGAAGTCGCAAAACGACCACCATCCAGCGGAACCAGCGGACGCAGATCTGGCGGCAGAACCGGCAGAACGGTCAGGATCATCCACTCTGGCTTGTTGCCAGACTGTACGAACGCTTCCAGCAGTTTGATACGCTTGGTCAGCTTCTTACGCTTGGTTTCGGAGTTGGTTTCGTTCAGCTCTTCGCGCAGAGTTTCACACTCTTGCTCCAGATCCATGCTCTTCAGCAGGGCCTGGATAGCTTCCGCACCCATCTTCGCGTCGAATTCGTCACCGAACTCTTCCAGCGCGTCCAGATACTGCTCTTCAGTCAGGATCTGTTGACGTTCCAGGTTAGTCATACCGCCTTCGATAACCACATATGATTCGAAGTACAGTACGCGTTCGATATCACGCAGCGGCATATCGAGCAACAGACCGATACGGGACGGCAGCGATTTCAGGAACCAGATGTGCGCAGTCGGAGACGCCAGCTCGATGTGGCCCATACGCTCACGGCGTACTTTAGTCTGGGTCACTTCAACGCCGCACTTCTCACAGATCACACCACGGTGTTTCAGGCGCTTGTACTTACCGCACAGGCACTCATAGTCTTTTACTGGCCCAAAGATACGGGCGCAGAAAAGGCCGTCACGCTCAGGTTTGAACGTACGGTAGTTAATGGTTTCCGGCTTCTTAACTTCACCGAAAGACCATGAACGGATCATGTCTGGCGAGGCCAGAGCAATTTTGATCGCATCAAACTCTTCGGTTTTAGTCTGCGCTTTCAGAAACTTTAATAAATCTTTCACGGATTTGCTCCCGTCGGAGTTAGCACAATCTGGCACCGGGTCTTACCCCGGCACCAGTGACCTGTTTGAGCGAGAGTTACTCGTCTTCCAGCTCGATGTTGATACCCAGCGAACGAATCTCTTTCAACAGTACGTTGAAGGATTCTGGCATGCCTGGTTCCATCTGATGGTTGCCGTCCACGATGTTTTTATACATCTTGGTACGACCATTCACGTCATCAGACTTAACGGTGAGCATTTCCTGCAGGGTGTATGCCGCGCCATATGCTTCCAGCGCCCACACTTCCATCTCCCCGAAGCGCTGACCACCGAACTGAGCCTTACCACCCAGCGGCTGCTGAGTAACCAGGCTGTAAGAACCGGTAGAACGCGCGTGCATCTTGTCATCAACCAAGTGGTTCAGTTTCAGCATGTACATGTAGCCAACGGTAACCTGGCGCTCGAATTGCTCACCGGTACGACCGTCGAACAGTGTGATCTGACCAGAAGTCGGCAGGCCACCCAGCTGTAACAGTTCCTTGATTTCAGACTCTTTCGCACCGTCGAAGACCGGCGTTGCGATTGGCATACCTTTTTTCAGGTTTTCAGCCAGACGCAGAACTTCTTCATCACTGAAGGTATTCAGGTCAACTTTCTGACGAACGTCGGTACCCAGATCGTAGGCACGCTGGATGAATTCGCGCAGTTTGGCGACTTCTTCTTGCTGCTTCAGCATGGCGTTGATTTTCTCGCCGATACCTTTCGCAGCCATACCCAGGTGAGTTTCAAGGATCTGACCGATGTTCATACGCGATGGTACGCCCAGCGGGTTCAGTACGATATCTACCGGCGTACCGTTAGCATCGTGTGGCATATCTTCGATCGGGTTGATCTTAGAGATAACACCCTTGTTACCGTGACGACCTGCCATCTTATCACCAGGCTGGATCCGACGTTTAACCGCCAGATAAACCTTAACAATCTTCAGCACGCCTGGTGCCAGATCGTCGCCCTGAGTGATTTTACGGCGTTTCGCTTCGAGTTTTTTCTCGAATTCGTGTTTCAGTTCGTCGTACTGCTCAGCCAGCTGTTCCAGCTGATTTTGTTTCTCTTCGTCGGTCAGGCCGAGTTCCAGCCAGCGATCGCGCGGCAGTTTGTCGAGCTTCTCAGCTTCAACGCCACCGGCAACCAGCACCGCGTAGATACGGCTAAACAGGCCAGCTTCGAGGATCTGCAGTTCTTCAGACAGGTCTTTCTTCGCCTGCTTCAGCTGCATCTCTTCGATTTCCAGCGCACGTTTGTCTTTTTCTACGCCATCGCGAGTAAAGACCTGAACGTCGATAATCGTACCGGAAACACCGTTTGGTACACGCAGAGAAGAGTCTTTAACATCAGACGCTTTCTCACCGAAGATGGCACGCAGCAGTTTCTCTTCTGGCGTCAGCTGGGTTTCACCTTTCGGCGTTACCTTACCAACCAGAATGTCACCACCGGTGACTTCTGCACCAATGTAAACGATACCGGACTCATCCAGTTTGGAGAGCGCAGCTTCACCCACGTTCGGGATATCAGCGGTGATCTCTTCTGGCCCCAGCTTAGTGTCACGGGAGACACATGCCAGTTCCTGAATGTGGATGGTGGTGAAACGGTCTTCCTGGACAACACGCTCAGATACGAGGATGGAGTCTTCGAAGTTGTAACCGTTCCATGGCATGAATGCCACGCGCATGTTCTGACCCAGAGCCAGTTCACCGAGGTCGGTGGACGGACCGTCTGCCAGCACATCACCACGTTCAACCGGCTCACCCAGAGATACGCACGGCATCTGGTTGATACAGGTGTTCTGGTTCGAACGGGTGTATTTGGTCAGGTTATAGATGTCGATACCCGCTTCGCCCGCATGCATCTCGTCTTCGTTAACTTTGATAACGATACGGGAAGCATCAACGTACTGAACGGTACCGCCACGCTTAGCAACAGCAGTAACACCGGAGTCAACGGCAACAGCACGTTCCATACCGGTACCAACCAGCGGCTTATCAGCGCGCAGAGTCGGAACCGCCTGACGTTGCATGTTTGCACCCATCAATGCACGGTTGGCGTCATCGTGTTCCAGGAACGGGATCAGGGACGCACCGACGGATACCACCTGTTGGGTGGATACGTCCATGTAGTCAACCTGGTCGCGGCTGAACAAGCTGGATTCGCCTTTGCTACGGCACGTTACCAGGTCTTCTACAAAGTGGCCTTCGTCATCCAGGTTGGAGTTCGCCTGAGCGATAACGTAGTTGCCTTCTTCGATAGCAGACAGGTAATGAATTTCGTCGGTAACAACACCGTCAGTCACTTTACGATACGGCGTTTCAAGGAAGCCATATTCGTTAGTCTGTGCGTACACGGACAGGGAGTTGATCAGACCGATGTTCGGACCTTCAGGGGTTTCGATTGGACATACGCGACCGTAGTGAGTCGGGTGTACGTCTCGAACTTCGAAGCCTGCACGTTCACGGGTCAGACCGCCTGGGCCGAGGGCAGAGATACGACGCTTGTGCGTAATCTCAGACAGCGGGTTGTTCTGGTCCATAAACTGAGACAGCTGGCTGGAACCGAAGAACTCTTTCACTGCGGCAGAAATCGGCTTGGCGTTGATCATATCCTGAGGCATCAGGGTATCCAGATCGCCCAGAGACAGACGCTCTTTCACCGCACGCTCTACACGAACCAGGCCAACGCGGAACTGGTTTTCCGCCATTTCGCCAACAGAACGGATACGACGGTTACCGAGGTGGTCGATATCATCGACTTCGCCTTTACCGTTACGGATATCGATGAGCTTCTTCATCACTTCGATGATGTCGTCTTTGCTCAGGATACCGGAACCTTCGATCTCGTCACGCAGCAGAGAACGGTTGAACTTCATACGACCAACCGCAGACAAGTCATAGCGGTCTTCGGAGAAGAACAGGTTCTCGAACAGGCTTTCAGCAGCTTCGCGAGTCGGCGGCTCACCAGGGCGCATCATGCGGTAGATTTCTACCAGCGCGCTCAGACGATCGTTGGTTGGGTCGACGCGAATCGTTTCAGAGATATACGCACCGTGGTCCAGATCGTTGGTAAACAGCGTTTCGATACGCTTGTGACCAGACTGGCTCAGCTTAGCCAGCAGATCCAGGCTCAGTTCCATGTTCGCTGCGCAAATCAGCTCACCGGTTGATGCGTCAACGTAATCTTTAGCCGCAACTTTGCCCGCGATGTACTCAACTGGAACTTCGATAAGCTTGATATCGTCTTTTTCCAGCTGACGAATATGGCGCGCAGTGATGCGACGACCTTTTTCGACGTAGATTTTGCCGTTGGCTTCGATATCAAAGGAGGCGGTTTCACCACGCAGGCGTTCCGGCACCAGTTCCATCTGCAGCTTGTTGTCACGAATTTCGAAGACAACTTTCTCAAAGAACAGGTCAAGGATCTGTTCAGTGGTGTACTGCAGCGCACGCAGAATAATGGTCGCTGGCAGTTTGCGGCGACGGTCAATACGTACGAACAGGTTGTCCTTCGGATCGAATTCGAAATCCAGCCAGGAACCACGGTAAGGAATGATACGCGCGTTATAAAGCACTTTACCCGAAGAGTGGGTTTTACCCTTATCGGAGTCAAAGAAGACGCCTGGGCTACGGTGCAACTGGGAAACAATAACACGCTCGGTACCGTTGATGACAAAGGTACCGTTGTCAGTCATGAGCGGAATTTCACCCATGTAGACTTCTTGTTCTTTAATGTCTTTTACGGTGCCTTCCGGCGCTTCGCGCTCGTAGATCACCAGACGCAGTTTGACGCGCAGCGGTGCGGAATAAGTCACGCCACGGATCTGACATTCCTGAACGTCAAAAACAGGTTCGCCAAGGCGGTAGCTGACGTACTGCAGCTCAGAATTACCGCTATAGCTTTTAATAGGGAAAACGGAACGGAAAGCTGCTTCCAGACCATACTGCCCTTCAGGATCTTGCTCGATGAACTTCTGAAACGAGTCAAGCTGGATAGAAAGGAGATAAGGTATGTCCAACACTTGCGGACGTTTACCAAAATCCTTACGAATACGTTTTTTCTCGGTATAGGAGTAAACCATTAGGGTTCCTCAGCTCGCTGACAAGTCGACCCATCTGTCCGACGAAGGGACAGTTTGTGCAACACTATTTTGTTGACCGGAAAATCGAATACTTTCCGCAATGCCTGTTGCTATCACGCTTAAACCATTTCGTTGCGATTTACACAGAGCGGAGGCTCTGTCGCAATATATTAAGGCGTCGATAGAAACAAACATTGAAAGGCACAACAGTAGTCAAACAGTGTGAAATGCTACTGGCGCCTTACAGCGCAAAAAGGCTGGTGACTAAAAAGTCACCAGCCATCAGCCTAATTTCTTAGGCTGCAACTAGAAAAGTTGGCTTATTTAACTTCAACTTCAGCGCCAGCTTCTTCCAGAGATTTTTTCAGTGCTTCAGCGTCATCTTTGCTCACGCCTTCTTTCAGAGCGGCCGGAGCAGATTCTACCAGGTCTTTAGCTTCTTTCAGACCCAGGCCAGTTGCGCCACGTACTGCTTTGATTACTGCAACTTTGTTCGCGCCGATACCTTTCAGAATCACGTCGAATTCAGTTTTTTCTTCAGCAGCTTCAGCCGGGCCCGCAGCTACAGCTACAGCAGCAGCAGCAGAAACACCGAATTTTTCTTCCATTGCAGAAATCAGTTCTACAACGTCCATTACGGACATAGCGGATACTGCTTCAATGATTTGATCTTTAGTGATAGACATTTAAATTGTTCCTGAAAATCAGAATAAGTTTATACGTAAGCAGATGCTTGATAAAGATAACTGCGATTAAGCAGCTTCTTTCGCATCGCGAACAGCAGCCAGAGTGCGAACCAGTTTGCCAGCCGAAGCTTCTTTCATGGTTGCCATCAGGCGTGCAATTGCTTCTTCGTAGGTCGGCAGAGTTGCCAGGCGATCGATTTGCGATGCCGGGATCAATTCACCTTCAAAGGCTGCGGCTTTGACCTCAAATTTTGCATTCGCTTTCGCGAAATCTTTGAACAGACGAGCAGCTGCGCCCGGGTGTTCCATAGAATATGCAATCAGGGTCGGACCAACGAACGCGTCTTTCAGGCACTCAAACTGAGTACCTTCAACAACACGGCGCAGCAGGGTGTTACGAACAACACGCATGTATACGCCGGCTTCGCGACCTGCTTTACGCAGTTCAGTCATTTTGTCTACAGTAACGCCACGGGAATCCGCAACTACTGCAGACAGCGCGCCTTTGGCTACTTCGCTGACTTCAGCAACAATCGCTTGTTTGTCTTGAAGATTTAAAGCCATTAGCTTTGCTCCTGGATGTTTGCCGGAACTCATGTTCCGGAACTCACTTCACTCTTCCCAACGGACAGAGCGTCTTAATACGGTGAGCAGAAACAAGCCAGAGTATCAGAAATAATCTTAGCGTTCTGTCACCGTCTACGCAGGGCATTAAGCTTCTTTCGAAACACCTGCGGTCTTCGACGGAGGCCTGGATAGGCCAGGCTCCAACGAACAAATCTTGTCTATCTGCCGCTATTCAATCTGTGACGGCGTTGACTGCCTTCGTTCACACCAGTCACATAGTTAACTATGCTCCTGGCGATTCACTCAGTTGTCGCCTTGCCACAGCCTGAATATCTTGGATATACGTCTGCAATTAGCAGAAACGTGGGGGTAAGATTGTAGACAAAATCACCGCCCACGTAAAGGCGAATATTAGTTCGCCACAGTCGCGGTCAGACCGGACTGATCAACGGCAACACCAGCACCCATGGTGGTGGAGATGCTAACTTTCTTGATGTACACGCCTTTAGCCTGAGTCGGTTTCGCTTTTTTCAGCGCAACCAGCAGAGATTCCAGGTTTTCTTTCAGTTTGTCAGCGTCAAAATCCACTTTACCGATGGTAGTGTGGATGATGCCGTTTTTGTCGTTACGGTAACGAACCTGACCCGCTTTAGCGTTCTTAACCGCTTCAGCAACGTTAGGGGTTACAGTACCAACTTTCGGGTTTGGCATCAGGCCACGCGGACCCAGAACCTGGCCCAGCTGGCCAACAACGCGCATTGCATCCGGGGAAGCAATAACAACGTCAAAGTTCATTTCGCCTTTCTTGATCTGGTCAGCCAGATCTTCCATACCTACCAGTTCAGCGCCAGCAGCTTTAGCAGCTTCAGCGTTTGCGCCTTGGGCAAATACGGCTACGCGAACGGAACGGCCAGTACCGTGCGGCAGTACAGTTGCACCACGTACGTTCTGGTCAGATTTACGAGCATCGATACCGAGGTTAACGGCAACGTCAACGCTTTCTACGAATTTAGCAGTGGCCAGCTCTTTCAGCAGAGCAATAGCTTCGTTGATATCATACTGTTTAGTTGTATCAACTTTGTCACGGATCACGCGCATACGCTTGGTCAGTTTAGCCATTTCTTAATCCTCCACTACCAGGCCCATGGAACGTGCAGTACCTTCAATGGAGCGAGTCATCGCTTCAATGTCAGAACCAGTCATGTCGGCAGCTTTGGTCTGCGCGATTTCCTGCAGCTGAGCGCGGGAAATTTTACCCACTTTGTCTTTGTTCGGCTTACCGGAACCAGACTTGATACCAGCCGCTTTCTTCAGCAGAACTGCTGCCGGAGGCGTTTTGGTAACGAAAGTGAAAGAACGGTCAGCGTAAACAGTGATAACAACCGGGATCGGCAGACCTTTTTCCAGGGAATCAGTTTTTGCGTTAAACGCTTTGCAGAATTCCATGATGTTCACGCCTTGTTGACCCAGTGCTGGACCTACCGGCGGGCTCGGGTTAGCCATACCAGCTGCAACCTGCAGCTTGACATAGGCTTGGACTTTCTTAGCCATTCTAAATTCCTCTAGTTGGGTTATAGCGCCTCAAAAAGGCTCCCCGTGATAAAATTCGTTTTACGGATGCTATCCATAAAAACAAAAGGCGCGAAATTGTATTCCAATCTCGCGCCTTGTGCAACGATTAAATCGCCGCTTTTTTGATCGACTTGTTAGGCTTTCTCAACCTGAGCGAAGTCCAGCTCAACCGGCGTTGCACGACCGAAGATAGATACGGAAACCTTCAGACGAGACTTCTCATAATCCACTTCTTCAACTACGCCGTTAAAGTCAGCAAACGGACCGTCGCTAACGCGAACCATTTCACCCGGTTCGAACATCGTTTTCGGACGTGGCTTATCGCCAACCTGCTGCAGGCGGTTCATGATCGCATCAACTTCTTTGTCGCTGATCGGAGCTGGGCGGTCAGACGTACCGCCGATGAAGCCCATCACACGCGGCACACTGCGCACCAGGTGCCAGCTCGCATCGTTCATGACCATCTGAACCAGTACGTAGCCCGGGAAGAATTTACGTTCGCTTTTGCGACGCTGGCCGCCACGGATTTCGACCACTTCTTCGGTCGGTACCATGACTTCGCCAAACAACTCTTCCATATTTTGTAACTTGATATACTCACGCAGCGATGTGGCTACGCGGCCTTCAAAACCGGAAAACGCCTGAACGACGTACCAGCGCTTTTTAGGGGCTTCAGACATCTTAGAACCTCAGGCCAGTGATAAAGGATACCAGGCGAACCAGAATACCATCCAGTCCCCACAGGATCAGTGACATAACTGCGGTAACCGCAGCCACAATCAACGTGGTGTGCAATGTTTCCTGGCGAGTCGGCCAAATGACCTTACGGACTTCGGTTCTCGCTTCACGGGCAAAAGCAACGGTCGCTTTACCTTTTGTTGTCAACAGCGCGACACCACCCGCTGCAGCAATCAGAATCACTACGGCCAGCGCACGCAACGGCAGCATCATGTCACGATAAAGGTAGTTGCCCACGATAGCTACAAGCAGCAATACAGCGACAACAACCCACTTCATCGCTTCCAGGCCACGCCCGCTTCCTTGAGCTTCGGTATTCGCACTCATAAACCAACCTGTCAGAAGTATTCTACAAACATTTTCACCCCGCGTAAGCGAGGCAATCCAAACCGAAATGCTCTGGTGCGTTTCGGACTAAACGCCCTCTTCAGAGCCTGTCTCAGCAATGATTATGGCAAAAAAAATCACTGATGAGCCAGGTTCTGGTTCGACAGCGTATAAAAAGGGCATCAAATGATGCCCTTTTATTGCGCATTGCGTCAAATAATATCAGCAATTAGCTCATTACTTTGGCAACAACGCCTGCGCCAACGGTACGACCGCCTTCACGGATTGCAAAACGCAGACCATCGTCCATCGCGATCGGGTGGATCAGGGTAACAACCATTTTGATGTTGTCGCCCGGCATTACCATCTCTACGCCTTCTGGCAGTTCGATGGTACCGGTCACGTCAGTAGTACGGAAGTAGAACTGCGGACGGTAGCCTTTGAAGAACGGAGTATGACGGCCGCCTTCGTCTTTGGACAGGATGTAAACTTCAGATTCGAACTTGGTGTGCGGCTTGATAGAGCCCGGCTTAGCCAGTACCTGACCACGTTCGATTTCTTCACGTTTGATACCACGCAGCAGAACACCAACGTTCTCACCAGCACGGCCTTCGTCCAGCAGCTTACGGAACATTTCAACGCCAGTACAGGTAGACTTAGCAGTCTCTTTGATACCAACGATTTCTACTTCTTCGCCAACTTTAACGATACCGCGCTCTACACGACCGGTAACAACGGTACCACGGCCGGAGATGGAGAATACGTCTTCGATAGGCAGCAGGAACGGCTTGTCAATCGCACGTTCTGGTTCCGGGATGTAAGAATCCAGGTAGCCAGCCAGTTCGATGATTTTCGCTTCCCACTCTGCATCGCCTTCCAGCGCTTTCAGAGCAGAACCACGAACGATTGGAGTATCGTCGCCCGGGAAATCGTACTGAGACAGAAGCTCACGAACTTCCATTTCTACCAGTTCCAGCAGCTCTTCGTCATCAACCATGTCGCATTTGTTCAGGAACACGATGATGTACGGAACGCCAACCTGACGACCCAGCAGGATGTGCTCACGAGTCTGCGGCATCGGGCCGTCTGTCGCAGCAACAACCAGGATCGCGCCGTCCATCTGCGCAGCACCGGTGATCATGTTTTTAACATAGTCGGCGTGCCCTGGGCAGTCTACGTGTGCGTAGTGGCGAGACGGGGTGTCGTATTCAACGTGAGACGTGTTGATGGTGATACCACGTGCTTTTTCTTCTGGCGCATTATCGATCTGATCGAATGCGCGAGCAGCACCGCCGTAGGTTTTAGCCAGAACGGTAGTGATTGCAGCAGTCAGCGTTGTTTTACCATGGTCAACGTGGCCGATAGTACCGACGTTAACGTGCGGTTTAGTACGTTCAAATTTTTCTTTAGACATCGATTGTCCCTCTAAGACACGGATAAATCGGTGATATCACCACATCAACCAGGCAATATACCTGAACTGTTGAATGCTTTTAAAAGTAAACAGAGAGAAACGGGAAGGAGAAGTGAAGTGGTGCTGATACCCAGAGTCGAACTGGGGACCTCACCCTTACCAAGGGTGCGCTCTACCAACTGAGCCATATCAGCACGTCTGGAGCGGGCAGCGGGAATCGAACCCGCATCATCAGCTTGGAAGGCTGAGGTAATAGCCATTATACGATGCCCGCATCCTGAAACTCGGCTACCCAGTTCTTTCTGTAATAAAAAAGAGATTTCTCTCTTTTTTATTTGAGCTGGTTAATTTTTCTAACCAACCCAGGCGGCGATAACGCTGCCAGAAAGTGGTGGTGGGGGAAGGATTCGAACCTTCGAAGTCTGTGACGGCAGATTTACAGTCTGCTCCCTTTGGCCGCTCGGGAACCCCACCGGACTTGATGGTGCCGACTACCGGAATCGAACTGGTGACCTACTGATTACAAGTCAGTTGCTCTACCTACTGAGCTAAGTCGGCATCAAGTAGCGCGCATTTTATGGAGACCTGCGCTTTCATGCAACTAAAAAATCGCATAAAACGTTCTATCGCTCACATTTTACACTATGCGACCGATAAATAATCTATTCCCACGCCTGACTGTACAAATTTACAACGTTTCACGACCATCCAGGAGGTGTTTTGCTCCATCATCTGTTTACCAACTGATGCAAAGTGCCTCTTTTTACATCTGGAATACTCGTCACATTGCTTTTCAGGGGATGATTTTTTCTTATTATTCCCTCTCATCTGGTGTTACCCTCCTGCCCATTGTCCAAATTAACTGAAATGTGACGTGCCATTGCGTGCCAGGGATGAATTCATTTTTTATTACTGATCTGATATCGCAATGACAGCCAGACCATGCGTATGAGTATAAAAGAGCAAGCGTTAATGACGCCTTACCTACAGTTTGATCGCAACCAGTGGGCTGCACTTCGTGATTCCGTGCCAATGACCCTGAGCGAGGAAGAGATTGCTCGTCTGAAAGGCATTAATGAAGACTTATCGCTGGAAGAAGTTGCCGAGATTTATTTGCCCTTATCGCGTTTGCTAAATTTTTACATCAGTTCAAACCTGCGACGTCAGGCCGTTCTGGAGCAATTTTTAGGCACCAACGGCGAGCGTATTCCTTATATCATCAGCATTGCTGGCAGCGTTGCGGTAGGGAAAAGTACCACCGCGCGCGTCCTGCAGGCATTGTTGAGCCGCTGGCCTGAGCATCGTAAGGTTGAGTTGATTACCACCGATGGTTTTCTTCACCCTAACCAGGTGCTGAAGGATCGTGGACTTATGAAGAAGAAAGGCTTCCCGCAGTCCTACGATATGCACCGTCTGGTTAAATTCGTTTCCGATCTCAAGTCAGGCGTCCCCAACGTTACTGCGCCGGTTTATTCACATCTTATCTATGATGTGATCCCTGATGGAGACAAAACCGTTGCCCAGCCCGATATATTAATCCTCGAAGGGTTAAACGTATTACAAAGCGGGATGGATTACCCTCACGATCCACATCATGTATTTGTTTCTGACTTTGTCGACTTCTCTATTTACGTTGACGCGCCAGAAGAATTACTCCAGACGTGGTATATCAATCGTTTCCTGAAATTCCGTGAAGGGGCCTTTACCAATCCCGACTCTTATTTCCATAACTACGCCAAACTGTCTGAAGATGAGGCGATCAATACCGCCACATCACTTTGGAAAGAGATTAATGGGTTGAATTTAAAACAAAATATACTACCGACACGTGAGCGTGCCAGCTTAATCATGACCAAAAGCGCCAACCATGCCGTTGAACAAGTCAGATTACGGAAATAAATAAAAAGTGGGGAGTAACGGCTCCCCTTTTTATTACTCTGCACTTCTCAGTGATATTTCTCCACCCATCCACGGTTTTATCACACCATCCTGTTCAAGTAATAGCGCACCTTGCGCATCTATTCCCCGGGATACACCGAATATTTCTTTATCGCCAATAATCAGTTTAACGGGACGATTGATAAAGTTATCCAGTTTCTTCCAGCGGGAGAGATAAGGGGCCAAACCTTCTTGTTCAAATAGCACCAGTGCTGCACGCAACTCACGGATCAGTCGGGCTGCAAGCGCATTACGATCAATGTTAATTCCCGCTTCCTGCAGGTTAATCCACCCCTGATTGACCACATTTTCTTCTACCCGACGCATGGCCATATTAATGCCTGCGCCAATAACAATTTGCGCGGCATCGCCAGTTTTACCAGTTAGTTCAACCAGAATTCCTGCGAGTTTACGATCGAGCAGGTAGAGATCGTTGGGCCATTTCACACGCACCTTATCGGCACCCAGATCGCGTAATACTTCTGCCATGACGATACCAATGACCAGGCTCAGGCCAATCGCAGCCGCCGGTCCCTGCTCCAGACGCCAGAACATTGAGAGGTAAAGGTTTGCTCCAAACGGAGAAAACCATTTTCGCCCACGACGGCCACGTCCGGCCTGCTGATATTCAGCGACGCAGGCATCACCTGATTCCAGTTGCCCAATACGATCCAAAAGGTATTGGTTGGTCGAATCAATCACCGGTAGGACGGTAATATTTCCACCATCCAGTTGGGAATGAATAACTGATGAATCCAGGAGCTGAATAGGTTCCGGTAAGCTGTATCCTTTACCGGGAACGGTAAAGACATCAACACCCCAGTCACGTAACGTCTGGATGTGTTTATTGATAGCCGCACGACTCATGCCGAGCTTTTCACCGAGCTGTTCACCTGAATGAAATTCACCATCCGCCAGCAATGAAATCAGCGTCAAGGGTACGGTGTTATCCTTCATGCAATGATCTCCACGGCGTTTATTTCCCCCTTCGGTCCAATGAATCGAACTTCCGGCTCAAGCCAGACATTAAATTTCGCACCCACTTTCTGGCGAACGTGATGGGCAAGCTGCACCACATCCTGGCTTGTTGCATCGTCGGCATTAATAAGCACCAGAGCCTGTTGTTGATGTACCGCAGCGCCACCGATGCGCGCTCCTTTTAGCTGGCATTGATCGATAAGCCAGCCTGCGGCCAGTTTCACCGAACCATCTTTCTGCGGGTAATGAGGCGCGGCCGGGAATTGCGACAACAATGCCTCAGCAACATCTACGCTGACAACGGGATTTTTAAAGAAGCTCCCCGCATTACCCTGTACTTTCGGGTCAGGAAGCTTTGTTGTACGCATATGGCAGACAGCATCAAAAACCTGCTGCGGTGTCACCGCCGAAGGATCAAGGCGCGTTAAGTCACCGTAAGTTAGCACCGGCTGCCATTGCTTTAGCAGACGCAGCCCAACAGCAACAATCGCAAAGCGATCCTGATATTCATGTTTGAAAATGCTATCACGATAGCCGAAACGGCATTCCGCAGCACTGACGCGCAAATGCTTACCCGTAGACAGCTCAACACAGTCCACATATTCACAGACACGTTGCAGCTCTACACCGTAAGCACCAATATTCTGGATAGGCGATGAGCCAACACAGCCGGGGATAAGTGCCAGATTTTCCAGCCCAGGCATACCTAGCTGCAACGTGTGTTGTACTAGATGATGCCAGTTTTCACCCGCGCCGACGTGCAAATGCCAGGCATCCGCCTGTTCTGTAACCTGAATTCCCTTAATACGGTTGACGATCACCGTGCCATGAAAGGTATCAAGAAACAAGACGTTGCTCCCTTCGCCCAGGATCAAAACTGGATGATGTAATACGGTGGCTGATTGCCAGGCATTCAGTAGTTGTTGCTCATTTTCGGCGCAGACAAGCTCATTAGCATACTGATCGATACCGAAGGTGTTCCAGGCTTTAAGGGAGTGATTCATAGACGCTTTCCTGATGCAAAATCGCGCTTAGTTTACCGCATATGCCGCAGGATGGCTTGTGTTATGGAAGAGTGGGTATCGATGACGCTGCGCTTATCAGGCTTACCC
>NZ_JADABY010000073.1 GCF_015672735.1 Citrobacter sp. Res13-Sevr-PEB04-36
TGATAACTACATTAGCTCCTGATGATAACAATAGCTCCATCACATTGAGAATAAAAAGCGTTAATATCAAAAATGAAATAATAAACGTCCTGACGCTAATATCATTTAACATTTTAATCCTGCTCACCAAGAAATAATGAAAATGCGGGTAGTATTTTTTATAGCAGTTGCAATGCAGATTACCATTCCCTGACATGGAAACCTGAATATTCAATTAGACCCTACTTTATTTTCACTTAAGGCGCATTATTACACCTACAATTTTAACTAGTTCAGTGCTTTATTCTGCAAAATTTGAACATAGACCACACAGTCAGATTATTGTGATGTGGAGCACGCGATGCCCGCAAAACGCACGGATCCATAAATATGGTGAATGATTACATAAGTAAAGATCGCACATTTTCCATGTTATAGAGGCTCTACCTAATACTCATAGTGAAAAAATAAGAACAGTCTTGGTTTTATCAGGTTAACTTGACAAAACCTGCTAGATTTAACATCACGGCTTTTTATATATAGGTAGTACGATGTTGCACGTGTCGTGGGATCCGGTACTGATTGGGATTTCCTTTGTTGTCGCTTTTATTGCCTCTTTTATTGCTCTCGACAGTGCGGGAAAAGTGGCGATCTCCAGTCGACGTGAATCGACCTTCTGGCGATTATCCGGTGGTGCAACGCTGGGTATGGGGATCTGGTCAATGCATTTTATCGGTATGCTGGCCATGAAAATGAACATACCGATAAATTATCACTTCACGCTCACCGCTGTTTCTTTCCTTATTGCCCTTGTTAGCGCAACGCTTGCCATCAGTATCGCCATATCCGGCCAGACGTTATCCACAAAGCGGCTGGCCATCGCCACCGGTCTGTTAAGTACTGGCGTCGTGGCGATGCACTATGTTGGTATGGTAGCCATTATTGAACATATGGCGATTATCTGGGATCGCGCGTTAATTCTGCTCTCAGTAATCATTGCCGTCGTGGCATCGGGTGTGGGCTTATGGCTGGCCTTTCATTTACGCCAAAATACCCGACGCATGTTGATTAACCGCCTTATTGCCGCGCTCATTATGGCGCTGGCTATTGCATCTATGCATTACACAGGGATGGGCGCGGCGACCTTCACTCACCTCGGACACAGCATGAACGAAGGACTCAGCACGCTGGAACTGTCCATCTGGGTCAGTGCCATTACCCTGGTAATACTGGGGATTATGCTGGTGATTTCGATGGTGGATTCCCAACTGCGGACATCCCGACTGGCGGATAATTTGCATCAGTTGAACTGCCAGCTTGAACATCAAGTCCACTTTGATCCGCTGACCGGGCTTGCCAACCGCACCCAGATTGATACCTGTCTACAGTCCTGTCTGCAGTACTCCAAACTGCATCATCACCCTTTTGCGCTGGTCTTTATCGATCTCGATCGGTTCAAAGTGGTCAACGATACCTGGGGTCATCACATTGGCGATCAACTGCTGATCGCCAGTACGCAACGCATCTATACCTGTCTGGATGACACCATGACCCTCGCAAGGTTAGGTGGTGATGAATTTATTCTGCTGGTACCAAATAGTGGCAGAGATACTATCTCCGACCTGCTGGCCCGGATCGCGGGCGTCATCAAAGAGCCATTTACTTTATGCGGACATACCCTGCGGATTTCGCTAAGTGCAGGGAGTAGTATTTATCCTGAACATGGTGCAACGCTACATGAGTTAAAAGTGAAGGCCGATATGGCGATGTACCATGTCAAGCAGGCAGGCAGAAACGGTTGGGCAATTTATACCCCCGAAATGGAGTCAATCGCGGATACTCCACCCACGTTCTTACAAGAACTGTCACAGGCGCTTGAGCGCAATCAATTTGAACTATGGTATCAGCCCAAATATACCGCAGGTGATCATACGCTGACCGGTTTTGAGGCGCTCCTTCGCTGGCATCACCCCGAACGCGGTATGTTGCTGCCCGCTGAGTTTCTTCCGGCACTTGAAGAAACTGGCCTAATCATTCCAGTCGGCGACTGGGTAATTCGTCAGGCCTGTTTTCAGTTACACCAATGGAAGTTACAAGGCCATAGCCAGTGGACGCTCGCCGTGAATCTATCATCCGCCCAGTTTGACCAGCATGATATCGTCGATATTGTCTGTAATGCTCTCGCGCAATATCAGCTGTCACCAACGCAATTAACGCTGGAACTGACTGAAAGTACAGCCCTTAAAAATTTAAAACATAGCATCAACGTGTTGAATGCGTTTTCAGCTCTCGGCATCACCATTTCCATTGATGATTTTGGCACCGGTTATTCAAATATACTGATGTTAAAGTCACTCCCGGCACGGGAATTAAAAATTGACAGAATATTTGTCAAAGATATTAGCGAGAACAGCAAAAATACAAAAATCGTGTCTACTATTATTGACATAGCCCACTCGATGAATATGTGTGTAGTAGCTGAAGGCATAGAGACGCCGGAGCAGGAAATACTGCTAACCCAAATGGGATGCAGGGTGCTACAAGGTTTCCTGTTTGCTAAGCCAGTGCCCGCACATCAGATTCACGAATTGATGCACACGGAAAACAGCATAATACCGATACTGGCCGTACCCTCCTTGTCTCACCGGCAATCAATACCGTTGTGAGATTGAAGAATGATTATTCTTTGCCAGTCAGTCGGCAACACAGCCTATAAAGATAACGGGATTATCGATGAGCATAAACGAACTACATTCACTGGATTTATTAACCACTCCGGTCTGGATCGTTTCGCCACATACCGAAGAATTGATGTTCGCTAATGCCGTTGCACGGGAAATCATGCAGGCTACAGATTTTTCCCGACTCAGAAAGGGATTATTCTCGACCCATGCCCAGGCTGATTTAACCATGTACCTCAGCGACCTGAAAAATCAACATGACATCGTAGAAATTCTTACGGTTTACCGGGACGGTGAGGAAATCGCACAGGCCTGCCGCCTGTCCATCAGAGAACTGGCAGATTACGGTAATGTCATCCTCTTTGAAGGCATTGAACCCCCTGCAACTCAGGGGCTAAAAGCTAGCCGTTCCGCCAACTACCAACGTAAAAAACAGGGGTTTTACGCGCGTTTTTTCCTGACTAACTCGGCACCGATGCTACTGATCGATCCGTCCCGTGATGGGCTGATTGTCGATGCGAACCTAAGCGCCCTTAACTTCTATGGTTATAGCCATGACATGATGTGTCAGAAGCATACCTGGGAAATCAATATGCTGGGGCGCCATATATTACCGGTGATGCATAAAATAGCGCATCTGCCAGGCGGTCATAAGCCCTTGCATTTTGTACACAAACTGGCCGATGGCAGTACTCGGCACGTACAAACCTACGCGGGTCCCATCGAAATTTACGGTAATAAGCTGATGCTGTGCATCATTCATGATATTACCGAACAAAAACGTCTTGAGCAGGAACTGGAACGGGCTGCTCTGCATGACGCCTTGACCGGATTACTTAACCGCAGACATTTTTATCACGTCACCGAGCCGGAACAAACACACGCCATGTCGTTGACCCAGGACTACAGTTTGCTACTGATCGACACCGATCGTTTCAAAAGCATTAATGATCTCTTTGGTCATTTAAAGGGGGATGACGTGCTATGTGCGCTGGCTCGCACGCTGGAAGCCTGTGCACGCAAGGACGATCTGGTGTTCCGTTGGGGAGGTGAAGAATTTGTGCTGCTCCTGCCACGTACGTCTCTCGACGTGGCCCTCAATCTTGCAGAAACTATACGCGCGACGGTGGCCCGGGTCAGTCTGCCAGGCCTTCCCCGTTTTACCGTCAGCATCGGCGTGGCGCGGCATGATGCGAATGAAAGCATTGATGAATTATTTAAACGCGTGGACGACGCATTATACAAAGCCAAGAACGAAGGCAGAAACCGGGTACTGGCCGCCTAGCGACTGCGTTTTGCGTGCCGCTCCCAGTTTTCTTGCCTGGCCTGCTCCGTTTTACGTAATGCAACGTAGCAGGCACCGCTGCCACCGTGGTGCGGCTGAGCACTGCAGTAGGCCTGCACGTCGTCAAACTCAGCCAACCAGCGCGCCACATAGCTGCGCACTATGTTAGCGTGAGAGTTATCGTCTCGTCCCTTACCGTGAATAATGAGCACGTTACGTAGCCCCTCCTGTCGAGCCTGATGGATAAAACTGAATAACATTTGACGACATGTCTCAACGGACTGACGCAGGAGATTAAGGCTCGCCTGCTGGGGGTACTTGCCGCTACGCAACTTATCGGTAACGCCCTGCTGTAAACCCTCGCGACGAAACGCCAGCGGTTGACTCAACGGTACGATATCCAGGAAGCCCGTCGAGAGAAAATTATCCAACTGCAGCGTATCCATGCGCGCCGGCGCGCGAAGATTGCGTGAAGGCTGCCAGTGGATATCAGTACAGCCCTTCAGCGGTTCAACATCCCCCATAGCGTCCAGAAACAATGATGCATCTTCAGGGTGCATGTCTCATCCTCCAGCATTTTTCGATGACCATTATCATAACCGCGCACTCTATATACCGACAGTGGTTTGCAGTTATTTCCAATAATATGATGGTGTCTCTGGCGGGTTCATTATTGGATCTAAGGGGGTATAGCTGTGAATATCCATGGCGTGATATGGTGTAATCCCGCTGACTGAGACGGGTCTTGTCCCGCCTGTATTGAGAGAAACGGATGCTTAATTTACTTGAAGACACTATCACAACGCCGCTAGGCCCACTGTGGATCATCTGCGATGAACAATTTCGCCTGCGTGCCGTCGAATGGGACCAGCATAGCGATCGTATGGAACAGCTGCTGGATATTCACTATCGTGTTGAAGGTTATCAGCGTATTGCCGCCAAAAATCCCGGTGGGTTAAGCGATAAACTGTCCGATTATTTCGCGGGTAATCTGAGCATCATTGATACGCTTGTAACCGCCACCGCGGGTACTCCGTTTCAACGCGAAGTCTGGCAAGCGCTGCGAACGATCCCCTGCGGGCAGGTAATGCACTACGGGCAACTGGCCGAACAGCTGGGGCGTCCTGGTGCCGCCAGAGCCGTCGGTGCGGCAAATGGATCTAACCCGGTCAGCATCGTTGTTCCCTGTCATCGCGTGATTGGACGTAACGGTACCATGACAGGATATGCAGGTGGCGTGCAGCGAAAAGAGTGGTTATTACGCCATGAAGGTTATTTGCTACTCTAGGATCCAGGCAATTAATGCCTTATCCATCACACTTCCATACAAAGCAACTGCAAATATAATGTGGTTAATCAGCAACATACAAACATTCACCCCATTTATACCTGAATTATTCTCTATTGGGAGTAGCTCAGGCTTACGTGCTCACCAAAAAGATGTTAAAATTGACAAATATCAATTACGGCTTGAGCAGACCTATGATCCCGGAAAAGCGAATTATACGGCGCATTCAGTCTGGCGGTTGTGCTATCCATTGCCAGGATTGCAGCATCAGCCAGCTTTGCATCCCGTTCACACTTAACGAGCATGAACTAGACCAGCTCGATAATATCATTGAGCGCAAAAAGCCTATCCAAAAGGGGCAGACGCTCTTTAAAGCAGGTGACGAGCTTAAATCACTCTATGCTATCCGCTCCGGAACGATTAAAAGCTACACCATCACTGAGCAAGGTGATGAGCAAATTACCGGTTTTCATCTGGCGGGCGATTTAGTCGGTTTTGACGCTATTGGTAGCGGTCATCACCCAAGCTTTGCACAGGCTCTTGAAACCTCAATGGTATGTGAAATCCCATTCGAGACCCTGGATGACCTGTCCGGTAAAATGCCGAATCTGCGTCAGCAGATGATGCGTCTGATGAGCGGTGAGATCAAAGGCGATCAGGATATGATCCTGTTGTTGTCGAAGAAGAACGCTGAAGAACGTTTAGCGGCCTTCATCTATAACCTGTCTCGTCGTTTTGCCCAACGTGGATTCTCGCCTCGCGAATTCCGCCTGACGATGACCCGTGGTGATATCGGTAACTACCTCGGTTTAACGGTCGAAACCATCAGTCGTCTGCTGGGTCGCTTCCAGAAAAGCGGCATGCTGGCGGTGAAAGGTAAATATATCACTATCGAGAATAGCGACGCACTGGCTGTTCTCGCTGGCCACTCGCGCAACGTTGCTTAATCTTTCTACAAGCATCGCAGTTACCCTTCTGTCGCATCGCTAAATTTTCCCAATTTACTGGTAGGCAGAAGGTTCCCCCTGTTCTAATCATCAATCGTCGATTTTTTCAGCTGTGCCTGTCTGGTATCCATTTCAGTTTACAATCAGTGCCGCTGCTATGTGCCAGAAGCAAAACAAGGAGTGTTATGAATAATATTCAAAGGGAAAAATGGTGCTCAGGTTTGCAATTAAACTCTAGCCTGGACGCTGACCTGCAGGGATATAAATGGGCGCGTGATCATGTTGGTCAATCTGGCGCAGCGGTCTATCGATTGTATGGTAAAGCTGATGCACCAGAATTGTATCTGAAGCGAGGCAAAGAGTCAGTTGCCGATGATATTACAGATGAAATGGTTCGACTCAACTGGTTAAAGGCTTACTTGCCCCTTCCAACCATTACGCATTTTACCCGTACGCCTGATGAGGCATTGCTACTCACAACGGCGATACCAGGAAAGACAGCATTCCAGATGTTAGAAGAATGCCCCGACAAACGTAATGATATTGTTGATGCGCTCGCAGTATTCCTGCAGCGGTTACATAGGATCCCTGTAAGCCACTGTCCTTTTAATAGCGATCATCAGTTTCGACTCGCATTGGCACAAACACGAATGAATAACGGCCTGGTCGATGCTGATGATTTTGATGATGAGCGCAAGGGTTGGTCCGTCGTGCAAGTCTGGAATGAAATGTTGTCCCTTTTACCCTTCTCATCCGATCCCGTGGTGACGCACGGTGACTTCTCCCTGGATAACCTTATTTTTAGTCAGGGTGAAGTAGTTGGTTGTATTGATGTTGGGCGCGTTGGAATCGCCGATCGATACCAGGATCTAGCTATCCTCTGGAACTGTCTCAGTGAATTTTCACCTTCTTTGCAGAATAGGCTTTTTGAACAATATGGCATCACAGCCCCCAACCTGGAAAAGTTACAGTTTCATTTGATGCTCGATGAGTTTTTTTAAATTAATGGAAAGTCACCACCTGGTCTGACGTACTAAAGGGCCACATATGCTGATAAAAATTGTTTGAATTTAGCGGGATGTGGACAGAAACCCTGGATTTTCCTGATTTATTGATCTGGCAGGAGGTTCTCCCCTGTTTCAATCCACATTATTGGGTTACTCTTTTAGTGACAAACTGCAGTGACAGTTGTAAGGAGACCCTGTATGGCTATGTATCAAAATATGCTGGTGGTCATCGATCCGAACCAGGACGATCAACCTGCATTACGGCGAGCTGTTTATTTGCATCAACGGATTGGTGGCAAAATTAAAGCCTTTCTGCCGATCTATGACTTTTCCTATGAAATGACTACCCTGTTGTCGCCAGATGAGCGTACGGCAATGCGTCAGGGTGTTATCAGTCAGCGAACGGCATGGATACGTGAACAAGCGAAATACTATATCGATGCAGGTATTCCTCTTGATATTAAAGTGGTCTGGCACAACCGTCCCTTTGAAGCCATCATCCAGGAAGTCATCAGTGCTAAGCATGACCTGGTCCTTAAAATGGCTCACCAACACGATCGCCTGGAAGCGGTGATTTTCACTCCGACCGACTGGCATTTATTGCGTAAGTGCCCAAGCCCTGTGTGGATGGTCAAAGACCAGCCATGGCCGGAAGGCGGGAAAGCGCTAGTCGCCGTCAACCTGGCCAGTGAAGAAGCGTATCACAACGCCCTCAACGAAAAACTGATTAAAGAAACACTGCTGCTCGCAGAGCAGGTCAACCATACCGAAGTCCATCTGGTCGGCGCCTACCCTGTAACGCCCATCAATATCGCCATTGAGCTGCCTGAATTTGACCCGAGCGTTTATAACGATGCGATCCGTGGACAGCATCTGCTGGCCATGAAGGCATTACGCCAGAAATTCAGCATCGATGAGAAAGTCACACACGTTGAAAAAGGACTGCCTGAAGAGGTCATTCCTGATTTGGCTGAGCATTTACAAGCGGGTATCGTGGTACTGGGCACCGTTGGGCGTACCGGTATTTCAGCGGCGTTCCTTGGAAATACAGCGGAACAAGTCATTGACCATCTACGTTGCGACCTGCTGGTCATTAAGCCCGATCAGTATCAGACACCGGTCGAACTGGACGACGACGAAGACGATTAATCACGCAGCAACATGCCGGATGGCGTTGTCATCCGGCCTCATAAGCGCTTAGTGCTTATCCTCACCGCCCAGGAAGTAGATCCCAAGTGGGATCGCCAGCAGAATAGTAAACACCATACTGTAGACGCCAATCATTGCCGATTGGATGGCATACATTGAGGCAGTCCAGTCAGAAAGCGGGATATTGTACTGTTCAATGACCCCACCGATCGTGGCTCGTGTGACCACCGATGCAGCAATGATAAACACCCCAAGCAGACACAACAGAAATTTTCTTCCCTTCGCTGTCTTCAGCTTAGCCATGATCATAGTCTCGTCCTTTTCTTGTTCAGATAAAAAAACCGTTACTTTGCAATAACAATACCATGACATCGCCCTATTGTCTGCTACATAAACTGCTCGCAGGGTTGACATCAGCGTTATTCAACTGAAAATAGCGCTGATTATATTATTTATATATCCTCATGATGAATGATATGACCGCCTGTTGCGGGTAAAATACCTGAGAATCAGGATGTCAGATAATATTTTGCTAACACGGAGTCGCCAGGGAGAATCATGATCGCTGAATTGTTTATGAATAATGCCTTTAATCTAACGGTCATTCTCAGCTGCTGTGCAGCATTAGTACTGATGAGCGTCTGGTTTCATCGTAGTGAAAAACACTGCAAAGGATTCATATTCCACGCGGCGCAGTTTTTCGTCTACGCCATTATTATTGGTACGTTTGGCAGCATCGCCAATAACGTTATCGATAGCTATAAGCTGACATTTATCTCACCCAGCGTGGTTGATTTTCTCTGTACCTCTTTGATTGCACTAATTTTGACTACAAAACTCTTTCTGGTGATTAACCAGTTTGAAAAAACACAGATTAATAAAGGCCGGGACATCACCAGCGCCCGGATCCTGTCGCGTATTATTAAAATTACAATCGTAATTGCCATTATTTTACTCTACGGTGAACATTTCGGCATGAGCCTGTCTGGCCTGTTAACCTTTGGTGGTATCGGCGGTATTGCCGTTGGTATGGCGGGGAAAGATATTCTGAGTAATTTCTTCTCGGGCATCATGCTGTATTTTGACCGACCATTCAGCATCGGTGACTGGATCCGCTCCCCGGACAGAAATATCGAAGGTACGGTGAGCGAAATTGGCTGGCGAATGACCAAAATAAATACTTTCGATCACCGGCCCCTGTATGTCCCCAACTCGATTTTCTCCTCCATTAGCGTAGAAAACCCGGGCAGGATGAGCAATCGACGGATAAAAACGGTGATCGGGCTACGTTATGAAGATGCTGATAAAATAGGCACGATTGTCGATGCCGTCAGACAGATGCTGCAAAATCATCCCGGTATTGATCAGAAGCAGACCCTGCTGGTCTATTTTAATGAGTTTGCCGATTCTTCGCTAAATATCATGGTCTACTGTTTCACAAAAACAACCGTATGGCAGGAGTGGCTTGCCGTACAGCAGGATGTTTATTTAAAAATTATCACCCTGGTCCAGGAAAATGGCGCCGACTTTGCCTTCCCCAGCCAGACGCTGTATATGGATAATCCTCAGCCTCAAGGTTCTGTTCACTAAACGGAATAAGACGCGGAACACCGCGTCTTATCTGACTATCAGTCAGGGGAGTAAGTTGTACTCTTCATCGGTGACCGGTTCCAGCCATTCGTTCGACGCGCCGGGTGCCGGGATTTCCACCGCAATATGCGCAAACCAACTGTCACGCGCAGCACCGTGCCAGTGTTTCATTCCCGCAGGAATATGCACCACATCACCCGTCTTAAGCTCGCGTGCAGGCTGGTTCCACTCCTGGTACCAACCTCTTCCACCGGTTACTAACAGAATTTGTCCCCCCTGGTGATGGATATGCCAGAAGTTACGGCAGCCTGGTTCAAACGCCACGTTGCCAATCACTACCCCTTCCATAGACAACATAGTCAGATAGCTGGTCCCGGTAAAATATTTTGCATAAGCTTCATTTTTCTCTCCCCGGGGAAAGACGCTGTTACCATCAAATGGTTCGTTCATAATGACTCCGGTGTGGTAGCAGGGTTCTGCCACTGTGTGCTGAAAACAGCCAAATTATAATAACTCAGCATCCCGGGGAGTAGAGGGCGAAATAAGAACATACTTATGAACATTATTCATAAGTGCCCGTACAAACAGAATAAG
>NZ_JADABY010000074.1 GCF_015672735.1 Citrobacter sp. Res13-Sevr-PEB04-36
TTAATATATAATAATTGTAAATTTAAAACCGCACAAACACATGCGTGGTGACCACACCTGATAGGAGTATGTAATGTCCAAGCAACAGATCGGCGTCGTCGGTATGGCAGTGATGGGGCGCAACTTGGCGCTCAACATCGAAAGCCGTGGTTATACCGTCTCCATCTTCAACCGCTCCCGCGAAAAAACTGAAGAAGTTGTTGCCGAGAACCCGGGTAAGAAACTGGTTCCTTATTACACGGTGAAAGAGTTCGTTGAGTCTCTTGAGACCCCACGTCGTATCCTGTTAATGGTGAAAGCGGGCGCAGGCACCGACGCTGCCATCGATTCCCTGAAACCGTACCTGGATAAAGGCGACATCATCATTGATGGCGGTAATACCTTCTTCCAGGACACTATCCGTCGTAATCGTGAACTGTCTGCGCAAGGCTTCAACTTCATCGGTACCGGTGTTTCCGGTGGCGAAGAGGGCGCCCTGAAAGGGCCTTCTATCATGCCTGGTGGCCAGAAAGAAGCTTACGAACTGGTTGCGCCGATCCTGACCAAGATCGCTGCTGTCGCTGAAGATGGTGAGCCTTGCGTAACATACATTGGTGCTGACGGTGCGGGTCACTATGTGAAGATGGTTCACAACGGTATCGAGTATGGCGATATGCAGCTAATTGCTGAAGCCTATTCTCTGCTGAAAGGTGGTTTGAACCTGTCGAATGAAGAGTTGGCAAGCACTTTCACTGAATGGAACAACGGTGAACTGAGCAGCTATCTGATCGACATTACCAAAGACATCTTCACCAAAAAAGATGAAGAAGGTAAATACCTGGTTGACGTCATTCTGGATGAAGCCGCTAACAAAGGTACCGGCAAGTGGACCAGCCAGAGTTCTCTGGATCTCGGAGAGCCGCTGTCGCTGATCACTGAGTCCGTATTTGCTCGCTACATATCCTCTCTGAAAGAGCAGCGAGTTGCGGCTTCTAAAGTCCTGACCGGACCTAAAGCTCAGCTTGCGGGCGACAAAGCCGAATTTATCGAGAAAGTGCGTCGCGCGCTGTATCTGGGTAAAATAGTGTCTTACGCCCAGGGCTTCTCTCAGTTACGTGCCGCTTCTGACGAACACAACTGGGATCTGAACTACGGTGAGATTGCCAAGATCTTCCGTGCGGGTTGCATCATTCGTGCGCAGTTCCTGCAGAAAATCACCGATGCTTACGCTAAAAACGCCGGTATCGCTAACCTGCTGCTGGATCCGTACTTCAAGAACATTGCTGATGAATATCAGCAGGCGCTGCGTGATGTGGTGGCGTATGCCGTGCAGAACGGTATTCCGGTTCCGACTTTCTCCGCAGCGGTTGCCTATTACGACAGCTACCGTGCAGAAGTGCTGCCCGCTAACCTGATCCAGGCACAGCGTGACTACTTCGGTGCGCACACCTATAAGCGCACAGATAAAGAAGGCGTGTTCCATACGGAATGGCTGGATTAATCTGATTTAGCCCAAACGAAAATGCAGGCCCGGAGCGCTCCTCCGGGCTTTTTTATGGGCAAAAAACGGCATTCGGTCAGGTCTGATAGGCGTAGCTGTGCTAAATCGCGATATAATGCATTTACGCTGATCCGATACGACAACGTTGGGTCTAACGATGGTGATTTGTTCACTCTTTAATGTTTAACCGGAAGATGTTAGAGCTAATGAAAATAACGATTTCAGGTACAGGTTATGTGGGGCTATCGAACGGTATTCTGATTGCCCAGCACCACGAAGTGGTTGCGCTGGATATTGTGCAATCCAAAGTGGACATGCTGAATCAGAAACAGTCACCGATTGCTGATAAAGAAATTGAAGAGTATTTGGCCACAAAAGATCTCAACTTCTGCGCAACCACCGACAAGCAAGAGGCTTATCGCAATGCTGATTACGTCATTATTGCGACCCCAACCGATTACGATCCTAAAACCAACTACTTCAATACGTCCAGCGTGGAGTCAGTCATCCGTGATGTACTGGAAATAAATCCGCAGGCGGTGATGATCATAAAATCAACCATCCCGGTTGGTTTTACCCAGTCGATTAAAGAGCGTCTGGGTACGGAGAATATTATTTTCTCACCGGAGTTTCTGCGTGAAGGTAAGGCGCTTTATGACAATCTTCATCCTTCACGAATTGTGATTGGCGAGCGTTCCGCGCGTGCTGAACGATTCGCGGCCTTGTTGCAGGAAGGCGCCATCAAGCAAGACATTCCCACGTTATTTACTGATTCTACCGAAGCCGAAGCCATTAAACTGTTTGCCAATACTTATCTCGCCATGCGCGTCGCGTACTTTAACGAGCTTGACAGCTATGCTGAAAGCTTAGGCCTTGATACCCGCCAAATCATAGAAGGCGTCTGTCTGGATCCGCGTATTGGCAATCACTACAACAACCCCTCATTTGGTTACGGGGGCTATTGCCTGCCGAAAGATACTAAACAGTTGCTGGCGAACTACCAGTCGGTTCCCAATAACCTCATCTCCGCCATTGTAGATGCCAACCGTACACGCAAAGATTTTATTGCCGATTCAATTCTTGCACGTAAACCTAAAGTCGTCGGTATCTATCGCTTAATTATGAAAAGCGGTTCTGATAACTTCCGCGCATCGTCCATACAGGGGATCATGAAGCGGATTAAAGCCAAAGGTGTGCCGGTGATCATTTATGAACCGGTAATGAAAGAGGATGAATTCTTCCACTCACGCGTTGTACGTGATTTAGATGCCTTTAAAAATGAAGCAGATGTCATCATTTCCAATCGAATGACATCGGAATTGAGTGATGTCGCCGACAAGGTGTACACTCGCGATCTGTTTGGTAATGACTAACCCATCTCGCGAATAAAAGAGGCCTTTTAAAAGGCCTCTTTTATATTTCAGAATGAATAAATTTATACCGCGTAGAAATCGCGATACCAGTCCACGAAGTTTTTGACGCCATCTTTCACCGACGTTTGCGGTTTGAAGCCAATCACGTCGTACAGGGCTTTAGTATCGGCGCTGGTTTCCAGCACATCTCCCGGCTGCATCGGCATCATATTTTTGATGGCTTCAGTGCCAACAGCGTCTTCAAGCGCCGTAATGTAATCCATCAACTCAACAGGGGCGCTGTTACCGATGTTATAGACGCGATACGGTGCAGAGCTGGTAGCCGGTGAGCCGCTCTCTACGGTCCAGCTTGCCTCGGCCTGCGGGATGACATCCTGCAGGCGAATAATCGCCTCGGCGATATCATCAATATAGGTAAAGTCACGCTTCATTTTACCAAAGTTATAGACGTCGATGCTTTTCCCTTCCAGCATCGCTTTGGTGAACTTAAACAGCGCCATATCCGGGCGACCCCACGGGCCGTACACGGTGAAGAAACGCAGTCCCGTTGTAGGTAACCCATATAGATGCGAATAGGTATGTGCCATCAGCTCATTCGCTTTTTTGGTCGCCGCATATAAAGACACGGGGTGATCGACGGAATCGTCTGTTGAAAATGGCATCTTACGGTTCAGCCCATACACTGAACTGGAGGAAGCATAGAGCAGGTGTTTCACATGATTATGCCGACACCCTTCCAGGATGTTCAGAAAGCCGATCAGGTTAGAATCTGCGTAGGCATGTGGATTATCGATTGAGTATCGAACGCCCGCCTGTGCGGCGAGGTGGATCACGCGATCAAAACGCTCATCTGCGAAGAGTGCCGCCATGTTGTCTCGGTCGGCTAAATCAAGTTTATGAAAATGGAAACAGGGGTGTACCAGCAACTCCAGGCGTGCCTGCTTAAGGCTGACATCGTAGTAATCGTTGAGATTATCCATACCGACCACCTGGTGACCAGCTTCCAACAGGCGTTTGCTAACATGGAAGCCGATAAAACCGGCGGCACCTGTAACCAAGTATTTCATTTCGTACCTCTGTCTGGCTTTATTGTTGCCAGGCGCCATGTGGCGCCAGAAAAAAGAGAATCATACCGTCAGATGGCAAAAAAGATAATCGTTATCTGTTATTAGGCTCGTCGCTATTTCTGATAACTGCATAAGTATTCATGGGGTGAATGAATTAATTGTTCGGATTATTCTGCAATATTGGCAGCGAAGCGTTGATAGATATGATTACCCACTTCACTTTTTCAGTAGTGATTAAAAGACCAATCAATATCACTTAAATAATCTGTATTTTTTATCAGTACTCCTATGGAATTACCTAAATTTATGACTAAACTATTGGCGTTAAGTCTTTTCTCATTTAGGGTTTCTATGTCTGTCGGTGATAACAACATATCTGGTCGTAGTAACGATCCGGAGCAGATTGATTTAATTGATTTAATAATGCAGTTGTGGCGCGGCAAAGTGACGATTGTTGTCTGTGTTGCTGTTGCCATCCTTCTTGCGGTGGGTTATCTGGCAGTGGCAAAAGAGAAATGGACTTCTACTGCAATTGTTACCCAGCCTGATGTCGCGCAAATAGCCACTTACAATAATGCATTGAACGTATTGTATGGCAGTAGCGCGCCAAAAGTGACTGAGCTACAGTACAATGTTATTGGACGCTTTAGCACCTCGTTTTCTGCGTTGGCTGAAACGCTTGATAATCAGGAAAATCCGGAAAAATTAACTATTGAGCAGTCGGTTAAAGGTCAGCAACTGCCCCTGGCGGTCTCCTATGTGGGTGACTCGCCTGAAAACGCGCAGCGTCAACTTTCTGAATACATTCAAAAAATTGATGATGAGGTTGCCAAAGAGCTGGATGCTGACCTTGCGGACAACATCAAGTTGCGGACAACAGCGCTGAAAGACTCACTCAAGACTCAGGAATTGATTGCGCAAGAGCAAAAAGATCTACGTATTAAGCAGATTCAGGAAGCCTTGCGTTACGCTGAACAGGCAGGTGTGACCAGGCCACAAATTCAGCAAACTCAGGATGTTACCCAGGATAGCATGCTGCTGTTGGGTAGTGATGCCCTGAAGTCAATGATTGAGCACGAAGCGACTCGCCCGTTGACCTTCTCTGATAGCTACTTCCAGGCCAGGAAAAACCTGTTGGATATTGCGGCACTGAAGCTTGACGGTACTGGGCTACACGCCTACCGCTATGTGATGAAACCGACGTTACCGATTCGCCGTGACAGTCCAAAAAAAGCGATCACGCTGGTACTGGCGGTACTGCTCGGTGGGATGATTGGCGCGGGCGTGGTGCTGGGGCGCAATGCGTTACGGGGCTACAAAGCAAAAGCACAGTAAGTCAGAATTGCACTGAACCTAACAATAAAAAACCGGGCATCGCCCGGTTTTTTTACGCCCGAAGTTTACTGATGACGCTGGCGTAAATTCTCAATCACCGTTGTCAGGTCAAGATCCTGGTCCTGCAGCAGTACCAGCAGGTGGTACATCAGGTCGGATGCTTCATTGGTCAGTTCGAAACGGTCATGTACCGTTGCGGCCAGTGCGGTCTCCACGCCTTCTTCACCGACCTTCTGCGCGATGCGTTTGGTGCCGCTGGCGTACAGTTTCGCGGTGTAAGAGCTCTCCGGGTCTGCCGTTTTACGCTCAGCAAGCAGTTGCTCCAGCTGATACAGGAACAGCCACTGGTGGCTGGCCTCGCCAAAACAGCTGCTGGTTCCTTTATGGCAGGTGGGCCCAATTGGGTTCACCAGCACCAGCAGCGTGTCGTTATCGCAATCGGGTGTAATGCTGACCACATTGAGGAAATTGCCGGAGGTTTCACCCTTCGTCCACAGGCGTTGTTTGGTACGCGAGAAAAAGGTCACTTTCCCACTTTCAAGCGTTTTGTCCAGCGCTTCAAGGTTCATGTAACCTAGCATCAATACTTCGCCGGAGACCGCGTGCTGCACGACAACCGGCATCAGTCCGTCGGTTTTTTCCCAGTCCAGTTCGCGGCATTGTTGCTTCGTTAACATATCCTGATCTCCACGCCCTGCGTTGCCAGGTACGTTTTTAATTCACCAATATTAATAATCTGCTTATGGAACACTGAAGCGGCGAGCGCGCCATCGACATCAGCATCCCGGAAGGCAGCAAGGAAGTGTTCCATGGTTCCTGCGCCGCCGGAGGCGATCAGCGGAACGTGGCATACCTCGCGCACTTTTTTCAGCTGTTCGAGATCGTAGCCGTTACGCACGCCGTCCTGGTTCATCATATTGAGGACGATTTCACCTGCGCCAAGTTTTTGCACCTCTTTAACCCAGTCGAGCGTTTCCCACTGAGTGACGCGGGTACGGCTTTCATCACCGGTGTATTGATTAACGTGATACTTCCCGGTTTCGGCGTCATGCCAGGTATCGATGCCGACCACGATGCACTGCACGCCAAAGCGCTCGGCAAGGCGGGTAATCAGCGACGGGTCAGCCAGCGCCGGGGAGTTAACCGAAATTTTATCAGCACCGAAGGTCAGTATTTTCGCCGCGTCTTCCACTGACTTAATCCCGCCCGCCACGCAGAACGGAATGTCGATTACTTCTGCCACGCGCGATACCCAGCTCTTATCGACTACGCGCCCATCACTGGAGGCGGTGATATCGTAGAACACCAGTTCATCTGCGCCTTCGTCGGCATAGCGTTTCGCCAGCGGGACGATGTCGCCGATAATCTCGTGATTACGAAACTGGACGCCTTTCACTACCTGACCATCGCGAACGTCCAGACACGGAATTATGCGTTTTGCCAGCATTGAATGGCCTCCTTAACGGTGAATTTACCTTCCAGCAGCGCGCGTCCGACGATCACGCCGCGCACGCCGGTTCCGCGCAGGGCGGCAACGTCATCGATGTCGCCAATCCCGCCGGATGATTGAAAGGCCACCTGCGGATATTTAGCGCACACTTCTTCATAAAGTGACACGTTAGAGCCTGCCAGCGTGCCGTCGCGGGAGATATCGGTGCACAGCACATGCTTCAGGCCAACGGGCAGGTAGGTTTCCACCAGTTCTTCCAGCGAAACGCCGGAGTCTTCCTGCCAGCCGCTGACGGCGACCTGCTTGTTGCCTTGATCGTCAATACGCACGTCCAGCGCCAGCACCAGCGCATCCGCACCGAAACGCTCGAACCAGCCTTTCACAACTTCCGGAGATTTTACCGCCGTCGAGCCAACTACTACGCGAGCCACACCGGCCGCCAGTAGGGCTGCAACGTCTTCTTCCGTGCGCACGCCGCCGCCAACTTGCACTGGCAAGTTGACGCCGGCGACCAGCGTTTTAATCAGCGGGATCTGACGCTTGAGCGGATCTTTCGCGCCGGTTAAATCTACCAGGTGCAGAACCTCTGCACCCTGTGCGGCGTAATCCTGTAAACGCGGCAGGGGATCGTTGCCGTAATCACGCTGGGTGGCGTAATCGCCCTGGTGGAGACGCACAACTGTGCCGTCGATTAAATCTAATGCCGGAATAATCATCACATCTCCAGAAAATTTTTCAGCAACAGCGCCCCAGCGGCACCCGAGCGCTCAGGGTGAAACTGTACGCCGAAGAAATTGTCTTTTTGTACCGCGGCGGTGAACGGTTCACCGTAATGGCACTGGGCAATGGTCGAGGGATTGACCGGCATTGCATAGCTGTGAACAAAATAAAAATACGCGCCGTCGTCAATGCCGCGGAACAGGCGATTTCCCGCCTGCGGATACACCCGGTTCCAGCCCATATGCGGCAGCGGCAGGCCAAAGTCGGTCATTTTGGGGACGTCCTGCTCAATAATGCCCAGCAGATCGATGCCATTGCTCTCTTCACTACGCCGGCCAAGCAGTTGCATGCCTAAACAAATCCCCAGTACCGGTTGGGTACAGGCTTTGATCAGCTCAATCAGATCACGCTCATGCAGCTGTTCCATCGCCGCCTGTGCGGTACCGACGCCAGGCAGAAAGAGCTTATCGGCGCGCAGTACCACATCGGCATCGCGGCTGACGATCGGATCATAACCGTGACGCGCCACCGCGGATTTCACCGAGTTGAGGTTGGCGCAGCCGGTGTCGAGGATCACCACGTTCATCACAGCACTCCTTTTGAGGAGGGGAGAGTATCGCCTTCCACGCGAATCGCCTGGCGCAGCGTACGGCCAAAGGCTTTGAACAGGCTTTCCACGCGGTGGTGATCGTTCTTGCCCTTGGTCTTCAGATGCAGCGTTACGCCCATAGTGTAAGAGAGCGAACGGAAGAAGTGCTCGATCATCTCGGTGCTCAGATCGCCAACGCGCTGATAGGCGAATTCAGCCCGGTATTCCAGGTGCGGACGTCCGGAGATATCCAGTGCACAGCGGGCCAGGCATTCATCCATTGGCAGCACAAAACCGAAGCGGTTGATGCCTCGCTTGTCGCCCAACGCCAGTTTTAACGCTTCTCCCAGCGCCAGACCGGTATCTTCTACCGTGTGGTGATCGTCGATATATAAGTCACCCTTGACGGTGATTTCCATACAAAAACCGCCGTGGGTCGAGATTTGATCCAGCATGTGGTCAAAGAAACCGACGCCGGTATTGATTTTGCTGCGGCCCTCGCGGTCCAGCCAGACTTTGACGTCAATCTGGGTTTCTTTGGTATTACGCTCAACGTGGGCGTAACGGTCGCGTTTGGTCAGCTGTTCGCTAATCATCGACCAGTTCAGGGTTTCACGGTGATAGCGTAACCCGCTAATCCCCATATTTTCAGCCAGCTGGATATCAGTCGCTCGGTCGCCAATCACGTAACTGTTCGCGGCATCCAGCGCCTGTTCAGCCAGATACTGTTCGACCAGTTTCACCTTTGGTTTACGGCAGTCGCATTCGTCCGCTGGCAGGTGCGGGCAGATCAGCACCTCATCAAACACCACGCCCTGCGAGGTGAAAATCTGCATCATCAGGTTATGCGGCCCGTCAAACTCAGCCTGCGGGAAGCTTTGCGTGCCCAGCCCGTCCTGATTGGTGATCATCACCAGCTTATAACCGGCTTTTTGCAGTTTGAGCAGGGCAGGGATAACCTCCGGCTCAAAAGCCAGTTTGTCAAAGCGATCAACCTGAAAGTCACTTGGCGGTTCTGAAATCAGGGTTCCATCGCGGTCAATAAAAAGATACTTCTGGCTCATACTTGCTCCGCACGTAAAGCGTCAATGACGCGCTGGCTTTCTTCTCGGGTGCCGACGGTGATCCGCAGGCAGCCGCTTAATGAAGGTTGTTTGTTCTGGTCTCGTAAGATAATGCCCTGATCCCACAAAGATTTAAACACAGAACTGGAGGCGGTAAAACGGGCCAGAATATAGTTGGTTTCAGAGGTGAAAACCTGCTCCACGCAGGGGATGGTGCTCAACGCATCCACCAGATACTGACGCTCTTGTCGGATCTGCGCCACGCGTTCACGCATGGCGGTAATGCCTTGTGACGTCAGCGCCTGGGCGGCGATATCGGCTACTGGCGTAGACAGTGGGTAGGGGGCAATCACTTTTAGCAGTAGGTTAATCACCTCTTCATTGGCCAGCGTAAATCCGCAGCGCAAACCCGCCAGGGCAAACGCCTTGGAAAGGGTGCGCAGAATCACCAGGTGTGGATATTCAGTTAGCCAACCGGCCAGCGTCGCCTGTGGGCAAAACTCAATATAGGCCTCATCGGCGACCACAATGGCTTTACCCTGGGTCATTTCAAGCAGCGAGCGTAGATCTTGTGGGTTAATCAACTGGCCGGTCGGATTGTTAGGGCTGCAAACGTAAACCACCTTCACGCCATCAAGCTTATCGGCAATGCCCTGGAGATCGAGCTGCCAGTCGGCAAGCGTAGGGACGGTGCGGCACTCAACACCGATAGTCTCAGCGCTGACACTGTACATGCCGTAGGTCGGCGGACAGTAGAGAATCGCATCTTTACCGGGCTCACAAAACGCGCGAACCAACAGTTCGATACCTTCATCCGCCCCGCGACTGACCAGCACCTGCTCCGGTTTAACGCCTGCGTACTGCGCGTAATTCTCAATTACCGCTTTTGGCTGACATTCCGGGTAACGGTTCAGCGTCTGCTGGCTGAGCTGAAACTCAACGGCAGTCGGAAACTCGTTGGCATTCAGCCAGACGTCGCCATTACCACCCAGACGACGGGCAGACTGATAGGGCGTCAGCTCGCGGACATTTTTACGGGCTAAATCGGTGACGCTAAGAATGTTGTCAGTGCTCATGCTTGCTCCTTGAGGGCGTTAACACGCAGGGTGACGGCATTTTTGTGGGCGGTCAGTCGTTCGGCGGCGGCCAGCGTTTCGATAGTTGAGGCCAGGGCTGAAAAACCTTGTGGCGATAATTCCTGGACGGTCATCCGTTTCTGGAAGTCTGCCAGCCCCAGGCTTGAACAGGTCGCAGTGTAGCCGTAGGTCGGCAGCACGTGGTTAGTCCCTGAGGCATAATCACCCGCGGATTCCGGTGACCAGTCACCGAGAAACACGGAGCCGGCGCTGGTGATGTCATCGACCAGTTCACGGGCGTTACGGGTCTGAATGATCAAGTGTTCCGGACCGTACTGGTTAGAAATCGCGATGCACTGCGCTAAATCATTAGCCACAATCAGGCGGCTGGCGCTCAGCGCCTGACGTGCCGTTTCTGCACGCGGCAGTTCAGCAAGCTGGCGCTCTACTGCGTCCGCAACGCGGCGGGCTATCCCGGCATCCGGCGTCAGCAGGATCACCTGAGAATCAGGACCGTGCTCGGCTTGTGAGAGCAAATCAGAGGCGACGAAATCCGGGGTCGCGCCGCTGTCGGCAATCACCAGCACTTCGGAAGGACCGGCGGGCATATCAATGGCCGCACCGTCCAGTCGCTGGCTCACCTGGCGCTTGGCCTCTGTCACCCAGGCATTACCGGGGCCAAAAATTTTGTCGACTTTTGGTATCGATTCGCTACCGAAGGCCAGAGCGGCAATAGCCTGGGCACCGCCAACGTTAAACACTTCCTGCACGCCACACAGCTGTGCCGCATATAAGATTTCGTCGGCGATCGGCGGTGGCGAGCACAGCACCACGCGTTGGCAACCAGCAATACGGGCCGGGGTGGCAAGCATCAATACCGTCGAGAAGAGCGGGGCCGACCCTCCCGGAATATACAAACCGACGGAGCTGACCGGACGGGTCACCTGCTGGCAGCGCACGCCGGGCTGCGTTTCAATATCTACCGCGGGCAGTTTTTGCGCGTTGTGAAACGTTTCAATATTTTTCACCGCGACCGCCATCGCCTGCTTGAGGTCATCGCTCAGACGCGCGCTGGCGGCGGAAATCTCTTCTGCACTGACTTTCAGCGCGCTGACGGTGGTTTTATCAAATTTGGCGCTGTATTCGCGCAGCGCCGCATCACCGCGTGATTTGACGTTATCAAGAATGTCGCTGACGGTACGGGTGATGCTGTCCGAGGCAGAGATTGCCGGGCGCATCAGTAATTCGCGTTGCTGCTCTGTGCTGCAGGTATTCCAGTCAATCAGGGTATTGAAGCTCATGGTCGTTACTCCATTATCGGGTGTTGCCGGATGGCGGCGCTGCCTTATCCGGCCTACAAGACCCGTAATATCAATGATTGTGACAATTCTTGTAGGCCTGATAAGCGAAGCGCCATCAGGCATCAGATCACTCCATCATCTTCTCAATCGGCAGCACCAGAATTGAACTGGCACCGAGCGCTTTCAGTTTTTCCATGGTTTCCCAGAACAGGGTTTCACTGCTGACCATGTGCATTGCCACGCGCTGCTGATCGCCTGCCAGCGGCAGAATGGTTGGACGCTCTGCGCCTGGCAGCAGGGAGATGACTTCATCCAGACGGTCGGTTGGGGCGTGCATCATGATGTACTTGGATTCACGGGCCTGTATAACACCCTGAATACGGGTCAGCAGTTTATCGATCAGTTGCTGTTTGGCCTCGGCCATCTCGCCGTCGCGCTGGATCAGGCAGGCTTTGGAGCGGTAAATTACCTCGACTTCACGCAGGCCGTTGGCTTCCAGCGTGGCGCCGGTTGAGACCAAATCGCAAATCGCATCGGCCAGTCCCGCACGCGGGGCAACTTCCACTGAGCCGTTTAGCAGGCAGGATTTAAACGTGACGCCTTTCTGATCGAGATAACGTTTGAGCAAGTGCGGATAGGAGGTAGCAACACGTTTACCGTTTAGTGACGCTGGGCCTTCCCAGACTTCGTCAGCCGGAGTGGCTAACGAGAGGCGGCAGCCGCCGAAGTCGAGACGACGCAGCGTAAAGTAACGCGGGTCTTCGCCCTGCGCCCGACGGTTGAGCAACTCTTCTTCCAGCACGTTCTCACCAATAATGCCGAGGTCAACCACGCCGTCCATCACCAGACCCGGAATATCGTCATCACGCACGCGGAGAATATCAATCGGCATGTTCTCTGCCATCGCAATCAGGCGCTGGGTGTGAAGATTAATTTTAATGCCACAGCGGGCCAGTAATTCGCGTGAATCATCGCTTAAGCGGCCTGATTTCTGCATAGCTATGCGTAAACGGGTGTTGTCTAACATTCTCTTGTCCTCGTTATCCTGTCTGAATCGGTCTGGGTCACGCACCAAAAAAAAGCCCCCGGAAGAATTCTTCCGGGGGCTTTCTCATGCGCTCATGCACCACTGGAAGATTTAAATGTCTCCCAGCACACATCGCCTGAAAGACTAGTCAGGATGATGGTGATGATGGTGTTTAAATTGAGCGCGTGTCATAAGATTTTCTCGATGAATGTTTATTCATTTGATGTCTTTTAACCTAAACCACTTTAGTCATCGAAAGCAAGGGCTTTTTTTGATCATTAATTCATTTCATATTGATACTATGAATTGTCAGCCACCGTGGGCTGGCGTAGCCTTGGGTAACAGGCCACAAGTCAGGAGAGAAGGCATGAAAAAGGTCGCAATTGTCGGGTTAGGTTGGTTAGGCATGCCGTTAGCCATGTCGCTGGCGGCGCGAGGCTGGCAGGTCACGGGCAGCAAAACCACGCAGGATGGGGTGGAAGCGGCCCGTATGAGTGGTATCGAGAGCTACTCGCTGCACCTTGAACCTGAACTCGTGTGTGCGTCAGACGATCTCGATGCGCTGATGGATGCCGATGCGCTGGTCATCACGCTGCCCGCCCGCCGTAGCGGTCCGGGTGAAGATTTTTATCTGCAAGCGATGCAGGAGCTGGTCGACAGTGCGCTGGCATACCGCATTCCACGGATTATTTTTACTAGCTCGACGTCAGTCTATGGTGATGTGCAGGGAACAGTGAAAGAAAGCTCGCCGCGCAATCCGGTGACGGCCAGCGGCCGCGTACTGAAAGAGCTTGAGGACTGGCTGCATAATCTGCCGGGGACCTCCGTAGATATTGTTCGCCTGGCTGGTCTGGTTGGACCGGGCAGACATCCTGGACGCTTTTTCGCCGGTAAAACGGCACCGGACGGACAGCATGGCGTTAATCTGGTGCATCTGGATGATGTCGTGTCTGCAATCACCCTGCTGCTCCAGGCACCGAGAGGAGGACACATCTATAATATATGTGCGCCTATGCATCCGGCGCGTAACGTGTTCTATCCCCAGATGGCGCGTTTGCTGGGGATGGAACCGCCGGAATTCCGGGACGGTGTGGATAACGGTAAAGGTAAAATCATTGACGGCAACCGAATTTGCAATGAACTTGGGTTTGAGTACCAATATCCCGACCCGCTGGTGATGCCGATGGAGTGACAGACCAGCAGCGTGCCGTCATATACCGCCAGGGGGCGAGTATGAAACCACTGCTGGACGTTCTGATAATCCTCGACGCGTTAGATAAAGAGGGGAGTTTCGCGGCGGCGTCGGCAAAACTGTTTAAGACGCCGTCAGCCTTGAGCTATACCGTCCATAAGCTGGAAAGCGATCTGAATATTCAATTGTTGGATCGCAGCGGGCATCGGGCGACATTCACCCGCACCGGCCAGATGCTGCTGGAAAAGGGACGAGAGGTGCTGCATACCGTCCGCGAACTCGAAAAGCAGGCCATCAAACTGCATGAAGGCTGGGAGAACCAACTGGTTATTGGCGTGGATGACACCTTTCCTTTTTCACTACTTGCCCCGCTTATCGAATCCTTCTACCAACACCACAGCGTCACGCGGCTTAAATTTATCAACGGCGTACTGGGCGGATCCTGGGAGGCGCTCACTCAAGGGCGGGCCGATATTATTGTCGGGGCGATGCATGAGCCTCCTTCTGGGAGCAACTTTGGTTTTGCGCGTTTAGGTAACCTTGAACAGGTGTTTGTGGTCGCGCCGCACCATCCGCTGGCACTGGAAGACGAGCCGTTACAACGACGCACCATTAAACGTTTCCGTGCCATTGTGGTGGGAGACAGTCCTCACCTGGCGAGCTTGTCGGGTTCCCAATTGCTTGACGATCAGGATGCGATCACCGTTTTTGACTTTAAAACTAAGCTGGAACTGCAGATCAGTGGTCTGGGATGCGGGTATTTGCCGCGCTATCTGGCGCAACGTTTTTTGGACAGCGGTGCTCTGATTGAGAAGCAAGTGGTCGCACAAATTATGTTTGAACCGGTGTGGATTGGCTGGAATGAACAGACCTCTGGATTAGCCAGTGCCTGGTGGCGAGATCAGATTTTAGCAAATAGTGCTATCGCAGGCGTCTATGTAAAATCGGGTGTCGATAAATCAGACAGTTAGGAAAAAATAATCATTTTTGGCTACCTCATTGTCTTGTTATTTCTCTTCAATTTAGTGCAAAATACGCCGCTTGCAAAAAATGACATTAACCGACGTTTTAATACGCGTCGGTTATTTTTTTGCATCAAACCAATCATTCATAAAAGAGGCCGGGCTTCGTACCGGATAGATACTTACTAAAAACCGACAGTTGTTGTCGCTGAGGAATCCGTAAAAATGGGGCAATTTTTTGCTTACGCGACCGTATTCACCGTAAAGGGGAATGACCATGTCGCATAACGTTACTCCAAACACCTCTCGCGTGGAATTACGTAAAACGCTTACGTTGGTTCCGGTTGTTATGATGGGCCTTGCCTATATGCAGCCGATGACGCTGTTCGATACATTTGGTATCGTTTCGGGCTTGACCGATGGTCATGTCGCGACGGCTTATGCTTTTGCGTTGGTTGCAATTCTCTTTACTGCGTTGAGCTACGGTAAACTGGTTCGCCGTTTCCCGTCTGCTGGCTCTGCGTACACCTATGCCCAGAAATCCATTAGCCCGACTGTAGGTTTTATGGTGGGCTGGTCATCGCTGCTGGACTACCTGTTCATGCCGATGATCAACATCCTGTTAGCTAAAATCTACTTTGAAGCACTGGTGCCGTCGGTACCGTCGTGGATCTTTGTTGTCGCGCTGGTGGGCTTTATGACCATCTCTAACCTGCGTAGCATCAAGGCCGTCGCGAACTTTAATACCCTGATTGTTATTTTGCAGATGGGTATTGTGGCGGTGATTGTTGGCCTGATCATTTACGGAATCATGCACGGTGAAGGCGCAGGTACGCTGACCAGCACCCGTCCGTTCTGGTCTGAAGGCGCGCACGTGGTGCCGATGATTACCGGTGCAACCATCCTGTGCTTCTCGTTCCTTGGTTTTGACGGCATCTCTTCGCTGTCAGAAGAAACGAAAGATGCAGAGCGTGTTATTCCGAAAGCTATCTTCCTGACCGCGCTGATTGGTGGCCTGATCTTTATCGGTGCCTCCTACTTCCTGCAGCTGTACTTCCCGGATATCTCTCGCTTTAAAGATCCGGATGCGTCACAGCCGGAAATCATGCTGTACGTAGCGGGTAAAACCTTCCAGTGGGGCGTACTGGTCTTCTCCAGCGTCACCGTACTGGCATCCGGTATGGCAGCACATGCGGGCGTTTCTCGTCTGATGTACGTGATGGGGCGCGATGGCGTTTTCCCGAGCCGTTTCTTCGGTTACATTCACCCGAAATGGCGTACTCCGGCATGGAACGTGCTGCTGGTTGGCGCGATTGCGCTGCTGGCAATCAAATTTGACCTGGTGACGGCGACTGCGCTGATTAACTTCGGTGCGCTGGTGGCGTTTACCTTCGTGAACCTGTCTGTGATTTCACAGTTCTGGATCCGCGAAAAACGCAACAAGACGCTGAAAGACCATTTCAACTACCTGGTCATGCCGGTGTGCGGCGCACTGACCGTTGGCGCGCTGTGGGTAAACCTGGAAGAAAGCTCGATGGTTCTGGGCCTGATCTGGGCGGGTATTGGTCTGGTTTATCTGGCTTGCGTCACTAAAAGCTTCCGTAATCCGGTGCCGCAGTACGAAGATATCGCGCAATAATTGACGGCAGGATGAGGTGCTGGCACCTTCGTCCTGCTAACTGCCTAACCGGAGACATGTTCTCCGGTTTTTTTATACTTGTGCGTTACACACTCCTCTTACACAATCTCTTCAGCGTATTGCCAGAGTGATTTCAGCAATGCCAGCTTCTCTTTGTTATCCGCATATTGCTGACTCAGTATCTGCAATTCATTGGCGTACTGCTGTAAAAATTCCGGGGTAAACACCTGACGGCGATGGTCCAGCCAGCGCTGTTGCTCGGTTTCATCCAGCGTGCCGGGGAAGTTGCGCGCGCGGTAATTAAATAGCAGCTTTTCAATACGCTTATCGACAAAGGTGACATCCAGCGCCGGTAAATTGCGTGGGTCGGTTTCCAGCACGATTTTCATCGCGGCGCGGTCGGCGTCGCTGAAAAAACCGTTATACAGCTGGGCATCGACGTTGTCTGATGGTGTGAAGGGTTCTGCCTCGGAAAAAATGGCCACCACTTTGTCGCGAATCTGCGGGTTTTCACGCAGGGATTTAAGATTATCCAGGCAATGCTGACGATTAATCCCAAGCCGGTCGGCATCTTCCGGGCGTAGCGTATTGGCCTGCGCCAGGACAGGACATTTGTTGATGTGCACCAGCTTCACTGGTATCGCCACGTTATCGCCCAGATCGGCTTTGGCCGTGTAAAGACGCTCGCGCAGCGTGTCGCTGTCCAGCTCAAGCAAGGGGGAAATATCACCGGCTAAATCAACCATAATGACCGCATTGCGATTGTCCGGGTGCCAGGCGAGCGGCGCAACCCAGCTGGTATTGCCGCGCCATGCGCCGAACATGCCGGAGACATGCACCAGAGGTTTCATTTGCGGGACATCGATCAGGGCGGCCAGCTTGTGCTTGTTCCGGTGGCTATAGAGATAATCAAACAGACGAGGCTGACGTGACTTAACCAGCTGTGCCATCGCAATGGTGGCGTACACATCGGCCATCGCATCGTGGGCATTGGCATGTTCAATGCCGTTGGCTTTAGTCAAATGCTCAAGACGGAAACTGGGTAACCCGTCGTCGTTTTCTGGCCAGTTAATGCCTTCCGGGCGCAGGGCGTAACAGGCGCGCATAACATCCAGTAAATCCCAACGTGAATTATCGTGCTGCCAGCTCCAGGCATAAGGATCGTAAAAATTGCGGTACAGGATGTTACGTGTCACTTCGTCATCGAAGCGTACATTGTTATAGCCCACAATACAGGTTTTGGGCACGGTAAACAGTGAGTGAATGCGGGCAGCAAACGTCGCTTCGTTTTCTCCTTTTTCACGTGCTTCCTGCGGGGTAATACCGGTGATCAGTACCGCTTCCGGGTGCGGCAGGTAGTCGTCCGCAGGCTTGCAATAAAAGACCTCTGGATCACCGATAATGTTGAAATCGTTATCCGTGCGGATGGCCGCAAATTGCGCGGGTCTGTCCAGTGCCGGATGGGTACCAAAGGTTTCGTAATCGTGGAAGAGAAACGTAGGGTGCTGCTTGCCGTCATTCATTGTTCAGTTATGTCCGGGATCAATTTAGCGCTTTTCTAATAATACCAAAAATTAGCAAGGGAATCAGCAAAGCGATTATCGCTTCGGGGAGTATGGTCGCAAAAAAATTGAGATGAACAGTGTTTTTATATATTTCTTAAATTAATTAACCGACACAAATTATATTTATTAGAATAATTACCCGCAAGGGTAATGTGTTTTTAATAAATTGATTGAGAACTATTATTGTTATTTTTATGGTTAATCGTTGGGTTTTGGAATTTTTAAAAGTCTTTATAAACAATAGGTTCTTGTTTTTAGAAATG
>NZ_JADABY010000075.1 GCF_015672735.1 Citrobacter sp. Res13-Sevr-PEB04-36
TTATTTGCTTTCCTTACTGGTTAGATAATGCAGAGCATCGCTAACACTCATCCCACGGTGTAAAAGCTGGCGTAAATGTGTTGGGCTTACTTCCAGCAAACGAGCTACAGCAGAGAGATTTAATAGTTGTTCTGCTGTTGTATTATCAAGGTGAAGATGAACACCTTTACTCTTTAAAATGATTTCCATTGTTTAAACTCCATAGAGGGAAGAATACAAAGTATTTCCCTCCTTACAAATAAAAAAGGGGAAAGCGTATTTCTACGCCCTCCCCTATGCTCATGATTTTCTATTTATGGTCAGCTTGCTGAAACGCTACCGAAAACAATAGCCGTAGGAATGTTGTTAATCGCTAAATAGCTGGTTTCCGTTGCAATAGATGGGAATTGCCATTTAGCATCTGAAACAACATACTGATTGTGAAGGGTGGCAGACTTGCCAAGCGTCAGATGACGAACACCAATACCAGTATGAAGAACAAGCGCGTTTGCAGTGTCAGCCATGCGTGGGATGTAGGCGAAGCCGTCCACACCGATCTTGTCACTAATGAGGCTATAGCCTGTCACATCGATCACCGTGATCCCGTTCAGAGTCCACACCTCGTAAGCAGGGTTACTCTCTACAGTTCGTGTATAGAAGTTGTCAGAACTATTTACGCTTAGGGTGTACACCATAAAATCTTTAATAGATGGATGGTAACGCAGAGCCTTAGCAGCAGCGCCAGAAGCCAGGATCACAGCACCTTGTTTCTGTTGTGCCAGCCCTTCACCAAGAGCCACATTCTGAATACGGGCAATCTCGCTTAGTTGTTCGAAGATGTTCGCCGTGTCGGAAGTGTCCAGGGTGTATTCTGTACGAGCACCGCCAGCAAGGAAATCAAGATCGCCTTGTCCTGCATAGTCGCTATTAACACGAAGTCCTAACAGAGCATTCACCAGATCAATTTCAACGGCATTTTCTGCCATAGAATACTGGCTATCTGAGAAATCACTCAATGCAATTGACACCTGATCGGCAGTGTCAGCAATTCCACGTGCGGCGTATTGTTGCAGGTCAAGAGAGGTAACACTATTTAGAATACCGTGGTATTTAAGCTGGTATAGTGCATTGCTAAATTCTGGACGTTGTGCAGAGTTCCAATCACTTTGAGCGTATGGGCTATTTTCCTTAGCTACCAGATTTTTAACATCGGTAATCTTTTCGAGGGCGATCAGATTTACGTTGTGGGATTCCTGACGGAATAAGCCCAGATTTGAAATAATACGGTTTAGCTGAGTGCTGAAAGTGAACGGGCTTGTAAAACTGTCGTACACTACACCAGAGAATAAATCTTTAGACATTATTTTAATTTCCTTATTAGGTAGTGCGTAGCGCTACAGTGTCAAAATCAGTGAAGGTAAAGCCAAGAGTTGCTAATTGTGCTTGAGCTAATGATTTATCAAGGCTACCAAATTCAATACCTGCAAGTGATAGAATGGTATGTTCTGGAGAAGCCACTACAAACGCCTTAGCGCCCACTGGAGCAGGTTCTACGACAACATACGCAATTGCATCAACTGAGGAGGCTAATTCCCCGTTAGAATCCACTAGGTCGCCTACAATCAGATCGGCGGTAATTGGTGAAGCTGGTTTGATTAGCTTATCCTGCATAATTGCATCAGATGCGTAAGCCACCACTTTATAACGGGCGTGACTGTTATTCCCGTTCAGAGTTTGAAATGTTCCAAATTGCATTGGTTATTTTCCTTTTGCTAATAGTTTTAATCGTTCCTCAAGTCCCGTTAATGGGTGGGAACCTTCTTTTGATTTTGTGATCGTGGCTATAGGCCAGAATTTTTCTGTAGCCTCTCGAATAGTCTCAACGTCTACGCTGAGAACATCAGCCGCTTGTTTCAGCATCTTTTCAGAGAGAATAAGAGAAGCGCCTTTGTGAGTGATCACACGGTCATAATTCATGAGAAGCATTACCGTTTCCTTTGTTGTATTAACTATTTCGTTACGCATAAAGCGCAGAAGATTAAAAAGGGGCAATAAAGCCCCTGGAGAGAATGCCCCTTGCTAAAGAAAGCATTGTTTAACGTCATAGAGGAGGCCG
>NZ_JADABY010000076.1 GCF_015672735.1 Citrobacter sp. Res13-Sevr-PEB04-36
TTCCAATGACTTTGGACATTGCTGCGCTATTATTCTCATCCTCCTGGTGGAAACGGCGAAGAGTATCCAAAATTATTAAACGTCTACCTTTTGAAACTTCATTGATCAAGTTGCTCCAATCCGGCAAGAAAATATTTGGACACTTCCCTACTAAAGGTTCGACCAATAGCTTATCAGCTACAATCTGCTGCTGACGTGCTGTTAGATATTTCCCCAAAGAATATAAACGATGGTGAACGATGGTTTCAGAGTCCTCCACAGGTAAATATGCCACCAACCCAGTCGGATATTCACCAAAGTTTAAAAGATCTACACCACAAGTAATCTGCACAGCCAATTGTAATGCCAGCATTGACTTTCCAACGCCTCCCGGAGAAACCATCGCTCCGATAGTACCAATAGCCAAATTAGGCAAGACGTAATCAATTGGTTGTGGCTTAGCTTCAAATGCTTCCATTATGTTCAATGACATTGCTGTTACCTACCTAAAACAACACCGGGTCTGGCCGCTTTAAACATTGCTGATTTACGATCCGCAATCCACTGCTCTACTTCGGATAACTGCCATGCAACATTTCGGCTAGTAAGTGCTATACGGCGAGGAAACTCGCCTCGCTGTTCAAGGTTATAAATAGTGCGGGCTGATAATGGGATCATTTCCAGAAGTGTTTTTCTGTTAATGAGCGTGCTATGTGCTTTTGTTTGCATCTGCCTTCCTCCTGTTTCCAATCAGGCCTATACAATGCCAAGCATTACCACTTGCTAAAACCTATTCATTGGCTAAAATGGTTGACATGAAAATTACTATCTGGAAAGGCTGTGACCTCACAGTTGCAGCTGCAATTAAATTATTTGAAGAGCGTAGTTCTCCGTACTCCATATTTTCACGGAGGTATCCAATACTGCGTCTCATACAGGAAGTTATTGATCCAGCAGTAGCTGCTTATGTAAATTCCCTGTCACCAAGTCATAAAGACTACATTTCTGGAGTAAATCTAGGATTTAGCGAAATACTTAAAAAAGTGGGCTTAAACGTCGTAGTACAGGCACAAAGACTTCTTTTGCGTAATTTCGTTCTGACTTTAGATCAACAAACTTCTCTTGATAAATGCTTTACCGCTACGATTGAGTCTCTTATTGAATTAGTCAGTGAGTGCGCATCCAAGCGGCCGAAGAAATCCTCTCCTGCAAAAGGAGTAACTATAAATTCACAGCGCAAGCTCGGTTATTGCGAGTTCTGCGGTAATCTAACCGAATTTTCCAAGTTGATCAGTGAGATATCAGAATTTGTTGCTAACGATAATGAGTTCCCCGTTCATGAAAAACAGGTCCTTAGTCATCGATATTGTTCTGACCATAGGCCCAAACTCATCAATGGTCTATGGAATCCCAAATACAGACAAGGAAAGCGGTCTCTCGAACAGTTCAATAAAGAATTAATAAGGCTTAGACGGCAATGCGCTAAACCGCATAAAGCTAACGCAAACACAGGGGATATATTGATTGATACATATTTTCATGAGTGGATACAGGGTCAAACTTTAACCCCAGCAGATCTAGATAAACTTAGGAATATCGCCAGACGAATGGTTGACTCCAAACTCACTGATACTAAGAAAAAAATAATCATATTAAAACACCAAGGTTTTAACCAGTTTGAAACCGCACAGGTTTTAGAAAAAAATCACTACACAACTATGACAAAGCAGGCTGTGTCCAAGGCCTTAGCGTCGGTGAGGAAAGAATTTTATATTTAAAATAGTATATCCACGAACTATTATGGTGGCAGTTTAAGTCTTAATATCATCCACTTTATTAAATTATAACCAGCCACTTACAAGGGTTTTTCGCGATTACCCTGCTTCAAATTGATGATTTTGAAAATACAGTATTATAGTTTATTGTTTGTAGCGCAGCTGTAAGCGTTATGCAAAACGGATCACAGTGATACTACCTCACCAGTAAATCACTGAAGCCGATCTGTAATGACATAGAACGAATTGGTTTTATGGTTATGCAATGGCTCATCCCCTTACTTGTCCCTGACCATAAAAAGCATTCGCTTTCCTGAAAGCAAGTCTAAGCCAAGGGGCGTTTACAGTTGTCTTATCTTGGCTCATTAGATACTGGCTTAATTATTAGAATCATGTCGGTGGCATTTAAGTCAAAACATGCCCAAAATTTTAGCAGCTAAAATTCGTTTTCTCATGTAGGGTCAAGAAACTTATGACTTAACCTATTGATTATGTGAATTACCTTGTGAGTATTACTCGTAGGATGGAATCTTCCAAAACTCTGACAATTCACTCTAAATGTATGACAAAAAAGGATAGTTTAGACTATAGTTTGTCCAGCGTTAAATTTCTCCAGATAGACTTCCATTTCGCGAGTCCACCTTGGAGTAGGTACCGAGGTGGCCATTAGCCACGGAAACCACCATACAAGCATAAAGGCCATCATAAGCGGTGCGATCATTTCGGCCGAAGCATGAGAAACTATATAGACTATGAATACTATCAGTAGAACTGCGTTTGCAATCTGACCTGCCAGAAAAAGACGCCAGCGATAACAATGCCATTTCCTGTTGAACACAATCCGTCCATCCCGTTCTTCGAGCCAGTTACGCCACGGCTTGAGATAACCAGCCCGCAACCCATAACGATCACACATTATTACAGCCAAATCCTGCAGCCGATAGTTATACAAGCCTGTGAGCCGATGAAGGCTGCGCTGACGAAGCTCACGCTTTGCCAGACGGACCGCATTTTTATTCAAATATGGCTGTGTCAGCATTTGCTCTAGCCGGCGCTTCCTAAGATTGAATAGTCCACGAAATACACTTCCAGATTCAGCATTAATTACTCTGTGACGAACTACACCGAGTGCAATATAGACACACAGCAATAGCCAGCCGGTCTTAGGGTATTGATTCATCCATTGTATAATTACAGACAACTCAGGCACTCTTATTTTTCCTTTTTATGCAATCCAGATAAAACCAGTAAAGATTCAGTAAATTTTAGCGGCTAAAATTGCTCTCCTAGCGTAGATAAAAGAAGCATATCCACTTAACTTACTGATTGTTAACTACTTACTAGTCCATTCATCAATCATATTCGCCCAATCTTGTAGCATCTCAGCCCTCTGCTCACGATATTCAGCCTTGTTATAAACAGCTCGTACCCCTTTTTGTTCATGGGCAAGGCTCTTCTCAATCCAGTCAGTATTGTACCCGGCCTCATGTAGCAAGGTGCTGGCTGTACGCCGTAAGTCGTGGGGACCAAACTTAGGCAACAACTCCCCTTCTTTCTGAGCCAGGCGATACGTCAGTGTCAAAACCCGGTTTAAAGTAGCGCTACTCATTGGTGCATCGGAATCGTACCGCGAAGGAAGGATAAAATCAGAGCTACCGGCAAAGGTTTTGAGAGCAATCATAATATCCATTGCCTGTCTGGAAAGAAAAACCAAATGTGGATTACGTCGTTTCATCCTCTCCTTTGGTATCGTCCATAATGCCTCACTAAAATTGATCTCGTTCCAGGTTGCGTTAGTAAGCTCACTTTTACGTACCATCGTTAACAGCAATAGTTTAACCGCTGCTCTGATTGATGGCGTCGTTCCTACCCGTTCCATATACCGATACATCAGACCAATTTCAATTGGCGTCAATGCTCTGTCTCGAGGCTCAAATTTCGCTATGCTTGCAGGCCGTACCAGATCAGCTGGATTCTCCACCTTCTGACCGCGCTCAATAGCCCAGCGATAGACTTGCAATACAATCTCTCTGGCGTGTACAGCTGTCGCCGGTGCCCCTCTCTCGACAATGTTATCGGTTAATGCGCGTAAGTCTTCATGTGTAATCTCATTAAGTTTCTGCTGGGCAAATTTTGACTTCAACTCCCTTTGATATACCGAACGCCGCATATCACGCGTCGATTCAGCCATTTGATAACCGCGTAACCATTTCTCAGCCCACGCACCAAAAGTCTCCGCATCTTTGATACGCGCTTTATCTCTGGCTTTTTCCCTCGCAGGCGATCTTCCACTGGCAACCATTTTTTTAGCTTCATTGAGCCGTTCACGCGCTTCTGCAAGCGTGATCCCTCCAACACCATAGCGGCCAAAAGTAACGGTCTCCTGTCTTCCGTTTATTGAATAGTTATAACGAAATGAAATAGTTCCAGCCGGAGTGACCGCAACATACAGACCATCACGGTCATTAACTTTATAGAGTTTTTCCTTCGGCTTAAGGTGACGCAGCCTGGTGTCAGTCAACATGGTTTATTGTTTTCCTTTATCAAAAAATACCATGTTGTAAAAAATTCAGAAAAGTTGTTTAACTCTCTGTTTTTAATTGAGTTATAAAAAACAAATACCATAACTCAACCGAAATTTATCACATGGTACTTTTTCAAACCTGAATTCGAAATCAGAGAGTACCATCAAAAATTCCATTGAAAAAACCGTGCTTCCCGTTGCTAACAGCTGCCAGAAAGTGCCAGACATAAAAACAAAAAAGCCCGCAGTTACGCGGGCTTAGAGGTACTTTACTGCTTTTACGTGCAGGCTGTTGCCAGACGCGAAATCATTCCCACTCAATGGTAGCAGGCGGTTTACCGCTGATGTCATACACCACACGAGAAATACCGTTTACTTCGTTGATGATGCGGTTGGACACGCGCCCCAGGAAGTCATACGGCAGGTGTGCCCAGTGGGCGGTCATGAAGTCGATGGTTTCAACAGCACGCAGGGAAACCACCCAGTCGTACTTACGGCCATCGCCCATTACACCAACAGAACGGACCGGCAGGAATACAGTAAACGCCTGGCTGACTTTGTTATACAGGTCAGCTTTGTGCAGCTCTTCAATGAAGATAGCGTCCGCACGACGCAGCAGGTCGCAGTACTCTTTCTTCACTTCGCCCAGCACGCGTACGCCTAAACCTGGACCCGGGAACGGGTGACGGTACAGCATGTCATAAGGCAGACCCAGTTCCAGACCAATTTTACGCACTTCGTCTTTGAACAGCTCACGCAACGGTTCAACGAGGCCCATCTTCATCTCTTTCGGCAGACCGCCTACGTTGTGGTGAGATTTGATGACGTGTGCTTTCCCGGTTGCAGAAGCGGCAGATTCAATCACGTCAGGGTAGATGGTGCCCTGTGCCAGCCATTTAACATCTTGCAGTTTCAGCGCTTCTTCGTCGAACACTTCAACAAACACACGACCAATAATTTTGCGTTTCGCTTCCGGGTCGTTCTCGCCTTTCAGCGCGTCGAGGAAACGCTGCTCGCCTTTAACGTGAACGATGTTCAGACCGAAGTGGTCTCCGAACATGTCCATGACCTGCTCGGCTTCGTTCAAACGCAGCAGACCGTTATCAACGAATACACAGGTCAGGTTTTTACCAATTGCACGGTGCAGCAGCATGGCGGTTACGGAGGAGTCAACACCACCGGACAGGCCAAGGATCACTTTGTCGTCGCCAACCTGTTGACGGATACGCTCCACGGCGTCGTCAATGATTTTTGCCGGCGTCCACAGGGCCTCACACTGGCAGATGTCACGTACAAAACGCTCCAACATACGCAGCCCCTGACGGGTGTGAGTCACTTCCGGGTGGAACTGCACACCGTAGAAGCGTTTTTCTTCATGCGCCATAATGGCAAACGGGCAGCTTTCGGTGCTGGCAACAGTAACGAAGCCTTCCGGGATGGCGGTGACTTTATCGCCGTGGCTCATCCACACGTCCAGCAGCGGTTTGCCGTCTGCGGTCAGTGAATCTTCGATGCCACGGATCAGTGCGCTGTCGGTCTGAACTTCAACCTGTGCGTAGCCGAATTCACGCTCGTGAGACCCTTCAACATGGCCACCGAGCTGCATCGCCATGGTCTGCATTCCGTAGCAAACGCCGAATACAGGCACGCCTGCATTGAAGACGTACTCTGGTGCGCGCGGGCTGTTCGCTTCGGTGGTACTTTCCGGGCCACCGGAAAGAATAATACCGCTTGGGTTGAATTCGCGAATTTGTGCTTCCGTAACATCCCATGCCCACAGCTCACAATAGACGCCCAGTTCACGAACGCGACGTGCCACAAGTTGAGTGTACTGAGATCCGAAATCGAGGATGAGAATGCGATGTTTATGAATATTGTCTGTCATTGACGCTAATTCCGAGGCAAGTGAAACAAATTCGCCCGGCATAGAAGCCGGGCGCGGAAACTGATCAGGAGCCCATACGGTAGTTAGGGGACTCTTTGGTGATGGTCACATCATGAACGTGACTTTCCTGAATACCCGCACCGCTGATGCGTACAAACTCTGCTTGAGTGCGCAGCGCGTCGATAGTACCACAGCCGGTCAGACCCATACAGGACCGCAGACCGCCCATCTGCTGATGGATAATCTCTTTCAAGCGGCCTTTATAGGCAACGCGACCTTCGATACCTTCCGGAACAAGTTTGTCAGCGGCGTTATCGCTCTGGAAATAACGGTCAGAAGAACCTTTGGACATTGCTCCCAGAGAGCCCATGCCACGGTAGGATTTGTAAGAACGGCCCTGGTAGAGTTCAATTTCACCTGGGGATTCTTCGGTACCGGCCAGCATGGAGCCCACCATTACTGCCGCCGCACCGGCTGCGATTGCTTTCGCAATGTCACCGGAGAAACGGATACCGCCATCAGCGATAACCGGAATACCGGTACCTTCCAGCGCTTCAACCGCGTCAGAAACCGCAGTAATCTGCGGAACACCCACGCCGGTGACGATACGAGTCGTACAGATAGAACCTGGGCCGATACCTACTTTCACCGCGCTGCAACCGGCTTCAGCCAGCGCACGAGCGCCAGCGCCCGTTGCGACGTTACCGCCAATAATTTGCAGGTCCGGATATTTAGCACGGGTTTCACGGATACGCTGAAGTACGCCCTCAGAGTGGCCGTGAGAGGAGTCAATCAGCAGCACGTCAACACCTGCGGCGACCAGCGCATCAACGCGATCTTCGTTACCCGCACCCGCGCCGACTGCCGCACCAACACGCAGACGGCCATGCTCGTCTTTACAGGCGTTAGGTTTACGTTCAGCTTTCTGGAAGTCTTTTACGGTGATCATGCCGCGCAGATGGAAGCTGTCGTCAACAACCAACGCTTTCTCCACGCGTTTTTCGTGCATTTTTGCCAGCACGACATCACGGGCTTCGCCTTCGCGAACGGTAACCAGACGCTCTTTCGGCGTCATGTACACGCTAACCGGCTGGCTGAGGTCAGTCACAAAACGCACGTCACGACCAGTAATGATACCCACCAGCTCGTTATCATCCGTCACAACCGGATAGCCTGCAAAACCGTTACGCTCAGTCAGTTCTTTTACTTCACGCAGCGTGGTGGTTGGCAGTACGGTCTGTGGGTCAGTCACCACGCCAGATTCGTGTTTCTTCACGCGACGGACTTCTTCAGCCTGGCGCTCGATAGACATGTTTTTGTGGATAAAACCAATGCCGCCTTCCTGGGCCAGGGCAATCGCCAGGCGCGCTTCCGTCACGGTGTCCATGGCTGCGGAGAGCATAGGAATGTTCAGGCGAATGGTTTTCGTCAACTGCGTGCTGAGGTCAGCAGTATTCGGCAGAACGGTAGAATGAGCGGGAACGAGGAGGACGTCGTCAAACGTCAGGGCTTCTTTTGCGATACGTAGCATGGGCAATATCTCACCTGGGAGGTTATTAAATATTGCCGCGGCATTATACAGAGCGTAACCGATTGCATCCACACTTTTTTGCAAAAAAACCTTGCGATCCCCGGTGAGCGGGTTACTATCGATTGAATAACCTGCTGATTTAGAATTTGATCCCGCTCACATGTTATCCTCTCAAACCTCATCAATCTTTACCGTAAGTCGCCTTAACCAGACGGTGCGTCTGCTGCTCGAGCAAGAGATGGGGCAGGTGTGGATCAGCGGCGAAATTTCTAACTTTACTCAGCCCTCTTCCGGTCACTGGTACTTCACCTTAAAAGACGATACCGCCCAGGTACGCTGCGCGATGTTTCGCAATAGCAACCGCCGCGTCACGTTCCGTCCGCAGCACGGACAGCAGGTACTGGTACGTGCCAATATAACGCTGTACGAACCGCGCGGTGATTATCAAATCATCGTCGAGAGCATGCAGCCAGCGGGTGAAGGTTTATTACAACAGAAGTATGAACAGCTAAAAGCCAAATTGCAGGCAGAAGGGTTGTTTGATCAGCAGTTTAAACAATCACTCCCAACACCTGCTCATTGTGTCGGAGTGATCACCTCGAAAAGCGGGGCGGCGCTGCACGATATTCTCCAGGTTCTGAAACGTCGCGACCCTTCCCTGCCGGTGGTTATCTACCCCACAGCTGTGCAGGGCGACGATGCGCCGGGGCAAATTGTCCGCGCGATTGAACTGGCAAACCGGCGTAACGAGTGCGATGTGTTAATCGTCGGGCGCGGCGGCGGTTCGCTGGAAGATTTGTGGAGTTTTAACGATGAGCGCGTAGCACGGGCCATTTTCGCCAGCCGCATTCCTGTGGTAAGCGCAGTCGGCCATGAAACCGATGTAACCATCGCCGATTTTGTCGGTGACCTGCGCGCACCCACGCCGTCTGCAGCAGCAGAGATTGTCAGTCGTAATCAACAGGAATTGCTGCGCCAGATTCAGTCCGTCCAGCAACGTCTGGGTATGGCGATGGACTACTACCTTGCCAACCGCAGCCGTCGCTTTACGCAGACCTTCCACCGCCTGCAGCAGCAGCATCCACAGCTCCGCCTGGCTCGTCAGCAAACTACGCTGGAACGTTTGCATCAGCGGATGAACTTTGCGCTGGAAAATCAGATCAAGCAGGCCAATCAGCGCCAGCAGCGCATGCTGCAGCGTCTGAATCAGCAAAACCCGCAGCCGCGTATTTATCGTGCGCAAACTCGCATCCAGCAACTGGAATTTCGGCTGTCCGAAAACATTCGCGCACGCCTTAGCGAGCAACGCGAACGTTTTGGCAACGCAGTGACACACCTCGAGGCGGTGAGTCCACTAGCGACACTGGCTCGCGGCTATAGTGTTTCTACCAACACCGGCGGTGGCGTGGTGAAAAAGATCAAGCAGGTGAAAGCTGGCGATGTCATCACCACGCGCCTGGAAGACGGCTGGGTGGAGAGCGAAGTTATAACAATCACCTCACTGAAGAAAACTCGCCAACGTAAAACCTGACGCACAATGTCGGAATTCGGTGCCTGATGTCGGCTTCGCCTCCATCCGACTTACGCCCGTGTCTGTTTCCAAACGCGCATCACCTTATGGCAATGTGCGTTCCTCATAATCATCACTGCGCCAGACAGATGCCAAAGCCGAAACTGGCAGGGTTATCTGGTTTCGTACTTCGCACTCCGGTGGTTTCGTTAAACGAGTAGTAACCGGTGCCATCCTCCGCGAGAGTCTGCGACAGATAGTCATTTGATGATGAAGACGACGTCGGCCAGTGCAGTTTCCCAATAACACCCTGTAGCGCTTTCAGATCATCCAGCGTGGCAACGTTCTCCATGCCACAAAGATAATTCAACGCGGACTCGTTATGGCCAGAATCCTTATAACGCACTTTAGTCCAGTACTCATTGTCAGTGTACAAATATGAGGGCCCCACTACCGCTAATTCGGTTCTCAACGCCGGACGGTGGAATGTCTTGCCGTTTAGCACCACTGTATCCGGCAGATGGCCCCAGTATGTGGCATTAGGCGAATCCGGGCTGGTCTCGATGGTAAATATGGCATCCTGACTCGCCGTCATCGTGGGTTGATCCACAAGTGCGGCAGTAATGGCCGTTTTCCAGCCAAGCGACTTATCCTGGTTTAAAGTAAACTGTAGCGTCCCGTCATCTCCGGTCATAGCTAACCATTTACCCGAACTACTGTTAAAAGCCGTAGCGGTGCCTGCCGGCGATACCGGCGTCAGCGTCATGTACGTCGAGGAGGAGGTGCTAGACTCTGCCGGGCCAATCACCCATGGGAAGGCCGGAACGTTTGTGCCATATATCTTCCCGCGTGAGTAGGATTTCTCGCGCGTAATTTGCACAACCACCCCCTTCTGCGGCTGCCCGGCAGCGTTGATGACCGTCACGGCCATCGGCATTGACTCGCCTTTCTTCACATCGGCGGCGGATTTATCCGCATTCCATGCGGTCGAGGAGAGCGTCATCGATAACTGACGCGGCGCAGTCAGGCATATTTGAAAATAGTTTTCGTTCCCACCGTTATAACCACTGTCGCCGGACTTCATATCGACATACTGATAATTAACACTCTGATTAACCAATAGCGAATCACCTGACCACCATCGTGGCTTTGAAGAGCCAGTGACGGTCAATGGCATACCTAAGTCCATTTCCAGCTTGCCATTGGGATGATCGGCATACAATGAGGCAAGATCTGCCAGCAGTGGCATTTGATTCAAACCACAGGCTCCAATTCCTTGTGACTTGACCAGGCTTACTTTTAGCGAGAGCCACGACTCATTGTTTGCAATGATATAGGACGTATCGGAACTGGCCCCCTCTTCATTGCGCAGTTGAGGGCGTTTGAACTCCGCACCGTTGCTGGCACTGAAGGTTTCTGGCATATGGCCCCACATGTTGGCCAGTACGTTGTTCGGGCTGGTGATAGTAGTGAAAATCACTGGCAACGACGACGCCACCGTCGATCCCTGATACAGGCTGGCGGTGATAACGTTTTTCACACCAGGTGCATCAGATGAAGTCACACCCATAACGAATGTACCGTTGCTGCCGGTTACACCGTAGTAGGGATAACTGGAACCTTTGGTGGTGTTCCAGGTCCAGTCAACACCTCGACCATCTGACAACAGGTTTAACACCGAAGACGACTCTGGCTTATAACTGGTATTGCGCGCCGTTCCCGCATCACGCGTTAGCATAAAGGGCGCGTTGCCCACCGGATTACCCTGCACGTCAGTGGTGGTGATCACAGTTGGAATCATCTCGCTGCTGGTCACTTTAATCGCCTTAACGTCGGCGTCCTGCGCCAGAGAAGAAGAAAGCACTATCTGCGTCGCCAACGAGGAATTGGCGCTACAAATCTGATACTGCGTATCGTTAATACTGGAGTTGCTTATCAGACGGCGAGAGTCATCGTTAAGATCGACGATATAATATTGCGTTGGTTTACCGGTCGCGATCGGATTCCCGGTCGTACCCATACCCCCTGACCAGTAAGAACGGATAACCGGCCAGCCCTGCACACTTTTTATGCTGCCGTTCGGGTAGGCATTGTACAGCGCGTCCAGCGCCGTCAGCGTAGGATGATAGCCGCTGGCGCAGTTATCCGGGTTGGTCTTAGTCGTTCCCGGCCCGTAAAACGCTGCCCAGTATTCATGGTCCTCGAGATAGTGGACCATGTTAGTTCGACTTTGTAATTCATTTTCCAGCAGGGGGCGATGATACACCGCGCCGTCCTGGCCCGTCAGCGTATCCGGCATATGGCCCCACATCACCGCCACAGAGACGTCGGGGCTTGTGACCACGGTGAAGACGGTGTCAATACTGGCGCTGACGCTGGCGTTGTCGTACAGCGTGGCGATAACGGCGGTTTTGGTGCCGTTCGTGTCCGGCCGCGTGACGCTGATGGTTTTAGTGCCATCCGCACCGGTGACGGCCCCCATTTTAGTGGTGGTCCAGGCTATCGATTCGCCGTCGATCACCACTGGCGTGACGAGATGCTCCAGGTCGTTACCTTCCGAAGCCGTATGCTTTTCATTCTGCCGGGTATAACCGTCGCCGCGAGTGAACACAAACGGCGCTTCCGGCACCGGATTGCCGCTGGCGTCTTTGACCGTCACTTTAAGCTGCAACGTGTCGCCTTTTTTCACCTTCACCGCATGCTCACCGTTGCCGTCATACCATAGCGATGAATCTACCGGTTCAATGGTGATCGAGGCCGCCACCGGGTTATCGGTGGTCAGGCAACTGGTGTAAATAGTGGAGGTGCCGCCCGCAAATTCACTGCCGGTAGAAAGTGCAATCAGTTTCCACGTGCTGGCGGTCTGGTAGGTGGAAGACCAGTAGTTAATCAGCGTCGGCCAGCCATGGATGCTTTTAATAGCGCCGCCGCTGTTGTCGTTGTATAACGCTTCGAGTTGATCGATATGTGGCAGGCGGTTCACCGCGCAGCCGCCCGCATCCGTATTGCCTGCGGCATCAGCATGTGAAACGCGCGCCCAGGTTTCGTTGGCCTCCAACTGGGTTTTGGGGCTGGTGTTGGCAGAAACTTCTGACGCCAGCTTAGGCCGCTCAAAAGTCAGGTCGCCCACGGTGATGGTGTCTGCCATATGGCCCCACATATTGGCATTTGCCGTATCCGGGCTGGTGGCGACGGTAAACTTCACGCTGCGGGAAAGAGGGAGGTTAAGTAATGACTCCGCCGGCTCCACGGTTAACGGCGTCAGTATCCCCACGCCCTTCGGTTGCGTGAGAACAATTCTCGCGTCGCCGTGAGTATCGGTTATCCCGTGATACACCGCCGTCTGTGCGGCGCTATAGGCAACACCATCAAAAAACAACTGGCCGTTTGTGGGGTCGGTAAACCCGGTGGTCAGGCCATCACGCTGTTTACCGGGAGCCAGGGTAACGGTAAAGTCAGCATTGGGTATTGACTGCTGATTAAGGGCGTTTCTTGAGTGGACGTTCAGAATAATCTGCTCGCCCGCTTTGGCAACCGCAAGGCCATTCTGCGTAGGATCGTCATTGAAGTACGCATCAAGCCGCGCCACCATTTCGTTGGCGGAACAGGTCAGGTAGTTTGCGCTGCCGGTGCCGGGGTTCCCGTTCTCAAGATTCACGTTCGCCGGTGGCAGAACAGCACCTGAATCGGCATCAATATAGGCGTGAAGCCCGGTCGGCCAGCCGTGTTCGGTCAGCATTTCATTGTTGGGATGCTCGCCATACAGATGCGTGAGCGAGCCTGAATCCGGCACCTGGCCCGTACCGCACTGACCGGTCGCCGCCGTCACCGTGTCAAACGTGGCCCACTCTTCGTTATTTTCGCTTTGCCCGCCGCTGGCGCTGCTTGCCTCTGCCTTCAGCGGCGGGCGTTTATACAGGTTGCCCGCATCCACCACGCCGCGCATATGGCCCCACATATTGGCCACGGCCACGTCCGGGCTGGTGATAACGGTGAAAATCACGCTAAAGGGCAGCTCGACGCTTCCCCGTTCATCGTCAGGCATCACGATGCGAATCGGCGTCTGTACGCCCAAACCGTGATTGTGCTGTAGCGTTAAATGTGCCTGACCGTTGGCGTCGGTCACACCGGTATAGTGCTCCGGCGACGAGGCGCGTATATCTTCGGAGGAAATAGTGACCCGCAGGTTATCCCACTCATCCTTATGCACTCCCTGGCGGTTACTCGCCGGATCAACGAACAGTTCCATATAGCGGTAAGGCAGAGGTTTTTTGGTGTCTCTGTCCACCACACTCATCACCAGATCAATGGAATCACCGACCTCTGCTTCGTAAGGCCCTTCCGGGGAGAGCGTGATTTGCGGATGCGCCGCTGGCAGGGCTTTATCCACACAGCTAACCAGGAAAGAGGAACCGCTGCTTTCCCGCACCACCGAACCGCTGATCATCTGGACGGTATAATGGTACGAATCCAACTGATCTTTGGTGGATGACCAGTATTCAGCATTACCCGTTAGCGGCCAGCCGGTGTAGGTATCCAGAGTGTCATGGGCGTTTCTCATCGCTACCAGCTGTTCGGCGGCTGGCAGAATGTCGCAGTGGTTATCCGCCTTGCTCCAGTTAAACTGCGCCCAGGTTTCGTTAATACCATTAACGGTATCTCTGGTTCCGCCGATTTCTGCCGCCAGCTTCGGTCGGGTGAAAGTGTAAGTGATGCCGTTCAGATCCGCCGTGGTGCTGTCAATCATATGGCCGTACATATTGGCCAGATCGGTGTCAGGGCTGGTCAGGGTGGTGAAAATGACGTTAGCCTCGGCATGAAGCGTCGGGTAATTGACGGCGCTAACAATAAGGCGCGTTTTCACGCCGGGGCCTTTAGCCTGCGTCACCACCACCGTCGCCTTGCCGGTGTCGTCAGTGGTGCCGTGATATTCCGTGGCCGTGGTGGTCAGTTCGGTGTCGCCAACGTGTACCGGCTCGCTGTTGTTGACTTCACCCTGGCGATTTTTGGCATCGTCACGACGGATAACAAAAGATCCATTGGCGAAGATTTTGCCATCACAGCCGGTAGTGGTCACGGTCAGGGTAATGCTCTCCCCCACCTTCACCTTTGACGCTTTAAACGCCTCGTCAATATGATCGGCACTCACCGAAACCGGATTGTCTTCGGCGGCCTGGATATTAATGGTCACTTTCGGGTTAAGCAGTGGAATCGCAGAGCTATTGGGTTCACCCGTGAGGGTAGACAGAAACAGCGCGGGAACGGCGACTGAATCGTCCTCTTGTGGCCAGACAACCAGTTGCCGCCCGGACAGATTCTGGGCACAGAACGTCTGGTTAATCGCTGGCTGCGGGGAGAGCGGCGTATCAGGTGTTGCGGCGTCTGCCCATAACAGACCCACCGTCGGCGGCTGGTTGCCTTCCCAACTCACTATTGGTGTCGGCGACTGGGCAAATAGATCGCCTTCAGTATCGGATGGATTCACCACCTGCATCTGACTTGGCAAGGCGCTCGCACTAAAATCACGCGGCATAGCCGTGTAATTCACTGAATGAACCTCACCAGGCGGCAAGAGATGGCTGCCCTGATAAATCGGGATGGTGGCACCGTCGGCCTGCGGAATAGTGCCATTGATAGGATCCGTTGATGTATTCAGCTCTTGCCAGGTACCGCCTTTCAATAGCGCCTGCGCGGGTGGGCTCGCCGCAACCAACGCGACCAGCAATACCTGAAAGAAGCTAAAAACTTTATTCACTTGCCGATTCCCGTCCATGAGCAATAGCCACCTACCTGTTTGCCATATTCATTGTTCCAACACACTTTGCTTAACCCAAAACTAAGCAAAATACACTGCCAGTTCTGCCATTCCCTATTGGGAATGGCAGCAGTTGCATAGCCTTATTTAAGACGATAATCGATAGACAGACCGAAGCCCTGTACGCCGTCAGTACCAATAGTTACACCACCAGATGCGCCTTCAAATTCTGTCTTCGCTTCGGCGTTAGTAATTGGTATAACGAGATCTCTGTTGTTCCAGCTCTCGTTGACAATACCAGCTGCGCCCGTACCAGCAATTTTACTGGTACCCGTAAATTTCCAGCGGTAATCGTACTTGTCAGTAACCTCTTCACCCGCATCGTATCTATCTGCTGTACCACCCGCTTTATCTTTCCAAAGCAGAACTTTATAGGTGGCATTAGTTTTGAGATTCGTCGTCGTACCCAACAGGTTAGTGTTTGAGGTTGACTCGTAAATCACCACATGGACATTTTCATCGACTACCGGACCTTCCGGCACATCATCGCTATCCGAACCACCACCCGTATTGGTCGAAAGATCATTCAACAGCAGTTCCGTTGCAATATTCGGATCACCGGTAGTGGTGGTTGGTGTAATTTTAATACCGATATAACGGCCAGCATCAGAAGCCTGAACTTCATAGGTATCGCTGCCTGCAGTACCAATCTCCTGCCCATCGCTACCACTCTGATCGCTGTAGCTCATCCACTGAACCGTACCTTTGGTCGCGGTATTATTGGTGTCCAGATCCCCCTGTTCATCACCAATAGCCCAGTTAACCGTGACTTTATCACCCACATGAAACTGTTTATCACCATCACTAGTTACGGTGCGGGAACCGCGATCGATCGTCACCGAAACATGCGCTTTGTCAGTTTCGGCGATCTCGGTAGCTGAACGGGTGATCCACGGCACAGTCCCCTGAATAGTACCCGTGGTTTTCGTGACAATTTGCCATTGGCCACTCTTGAGATTGCCATCGGCCGCCATGGCCGGGATGGAACAATATCCTGCGACCACAAGTGCAAGAGCGACCTTGGTCAACCGTTGTCGTAATAATGCCTGCATTAAGACTCTCCTTTTCTTTGTGTATCAGCGATTGGCCGCCCAGCCACTACGCTGTCGCTATTTCTGGCTATACGAAACCTGTATGCCATATCCCTGAACCCCATCCTCGACATTCGCGCCAAACTTCTGCGCGGCATCTTTATTGGTTACAGGAAGAACGAGATCATCATTGATGGTATTTGGCTGGGCGCCGGTATGCCCGTTGGTGCTCTGCCCAGTGAACTCCCACTGGTAGTCGTACTGCTCCATTTCTTCTTTCGTCAACTGCTCTGAGACCTGGAATACGCTATCGCTGTTGGCATCACGCCAAAGTACGAAGCGGTAGGTATTGTTAAGCGTGGGGTGTTCTTCTTCTTTGCCAATCAGGTTTACCGGATGTGCGGCTTTTACCTGGTAGATGATGCCGTTGACATCACCGGAGTCGCTTTTCAGGAAGGTAACGTCAACATAGTTACTGTCGCCATAAACATCGGCTTTCGCTTTCCAGCGGTAGGTCCCTGGCAACGTGCTTGACAGCGTCACCGTGCCTGCCGTTTTGTCACGATTGGCGATAAAAACACAGGGACTCTCTACAGTACAAGCCGTGGTCGACAGCGCGACTTTTTTATCATTACTGTCGTACAACCCGGGCGTCATGACGTCATCGACCAGTTCGTTGCCGTTACGATCGGTAGTATCACCATTAGAGTCGGTTAACAGTACGTCCAACACCACACCATCAGCACCATCAGCCTGTGCGCTGGCATCATGGCTGTGATCGGTACGATCGGTATCGGCAATGTTATCGACTATCAGCTCAATTTTACGGTCCTGCTGTACAGTGATTTCCGCAATCCCCGAGTTCTGCTTATTACCTTTCTCATCTTCCAGCGTGATACGGACTTTCCAGGTATTCAACGCCGTACGTTCTTCTTCCGTGCTGGCATTGATCCACGCAGGCAGTACCAGGTTCCAGCGGTTATTGTTACCTTCTGTAAGCATGTTCGCTTTTACTACCGGCATCACCAGTGTGCGGTTAGCATTGTTCTTTGCCTGCCATGATGCGGTAATAATTTTGTAGCGATGATTAATGAGAGCGTTGATCGTCCACTTGCATTTTTCCAGGCCAATGCCAGCTTCCGGTTTGTCCTGAATGACGCATTCAGGGTTTTCATTGGTTTCATCAGCTTTCAGCCACAATGTGACATCCAGCGGATCCTTTTCGCGGTACTCAAGAATGATAAAGTTATTACGATCGACAAAGTCGGTACGGCTACCGGTTAACGAATGCTGAGTCTTCACATTTTCGGGATCAAGCTGTGCAGTCAGTGGAGTGCCAAACTGGTAGGTCATTGAAGCCGTGACGCTTAAATCCGTATTGTCTCCCGTACCGGCTTTGTAATCCGTCCCTACTGTAAATAAAGGAATCGGTGTATAACTCATCCCAACAGTCACGGCATGAGGATTTTTTTGCAGATTATCCGTACCGAACAGCGCAACTTCATCACCATAATACTGTTCATAAATCAGCTTTCCACCAAGCTGTGGATAAAATGGTAGCCACACTTCCGTTCGAATATCCCAGCCGCGCGCCGGGCGTTCCTCATAGAATTCAAAATCTTTAGAGTCTTTCCAATCTGACAGAGGATGGTAATAGTTACCGGAGAAATGCAAAAAATCGGTCCATGCCTCGCTGCCTAAACCTATACGGCGATGTCCACGCGTAAAGTCGTAGTCATAAAACACGTTACTCCCCAGCAGCCAATCTCCGACATTTTGACGCACGCCGAAGCCCATATTGCCAATGGTACGATCCTCTTTGCGCTGAGCTGAAAACTGACTAAAAAACAATGTGCTTTGGTTATCGTACCAGGGAACAAAATAATCCAGCGAACTGCCTTCCAGATCACCATCTTCACCTATTGCCAGGCTGGTACGCACTTTACCATAGGGCGACATTAATGCTTCAATTCCGGATTGTGCTGATGAAGTTATTTGGCTCTGAAGATAGCTACGAGCCTGAGATTCCATTGCTTCTGGCGTTAGATTATCAAACCCTTGCGTGGCAGAATTCGTAATATAATCTGCACCTTTTTCTTTAAAAGATTGCCCTTTATTTTCTTGTTCTTCTCTTTCTACCGCGCCACTGGACAGATCGGGTAATGTGGATTCATTAATATTATTTACAGAGACAGGGACGCTAATATTGGTCTCGGCGCTTACTACACCAGATACCAACAATAAAATAAATAAGCGCACGCCTGAAACCATAGATTATCCCTGTGTTAGAACTATCCTCCGCACACAAAAATATTATATCTATGATTTAGACCAAACTATAATTTAGTGGCCTAAATATATTCCTAAAAAGCTGACATTAAGAAAAGCAACGCATAGATTCACGTGGAGTATATAACCACCTTGAAATATAGTTTATTCCTACTAAACGATTCAATTTATACAACTAATTTCCAATAATGAAAACAACGCGTTTTTTTGAAATAAGCCCATGCCCATTCTGACAAAAGTAGTCCACCGCACCACAGGCTTTTAACACCTGGAGTAGCTGATGGCACTCCGGGCAGCGCGCTTCAAGTAGCACGTCCTTTTGACAACTGTCGCAGTGCGCCACACCATTTTGGTGCTCCAGTTCCGCATGACAATCCGGGCAAATAATCGACATAATGGCTCCTTGAGATAATTGGTACTGACTGGATTTTAACACAATTCACCAAATGAATGAGACCCGCACCTGCACAGGTCACTCAAAATAGTGCAACGATGTCGTCGTGATAAAAAAGGAACGATAGGGGGTCTGGCGGGATTGCCGGGGCATATCGCCACCCCGGCAAAATCGAGGAATTACTTCGCGGTAGCTGCCGGTTTGGTCTGTGTATTTTCCAGCATACGACGAATTGGAACAATGAGAACAGTCAGTACTGCGGCGCAGATAAGCAGCGCGATAGAGCAACGCGCAAATAAGTCTGGCAGCATATCGAGCTGGTCGGCCTTCACGTGCCCCCCAATCAGACCCGCTGCAAGGTTGCCCAGCGCACTTGCGCAGAACCACAGCCCCATCATCTGGCCACGCATTCTTTCAGGTGCCAGAAGCGTCATGGTCGCCAGACCAATTGGGCTCAGGCATAGTTCGCCTAGCGTCAGCATCAGGATGCTACCCACCAGCCAGAATGGAGATACGCCCGCGCCGCCATTTGCCAGCACGTCCTGCGCCGCCAGCATCATCACACCAAAGCCCGCCGCAGCACAGAGAATGCCGATAACAAACTTAGTGATGCTGCTCGGGCGAATATTCATGCTCGCCAGTTTTGGCCACGCCCAGCTGAATACCGGGGCCAGCAGGATGATAAACAGCGCGTTTACCGACTGGAACCAGACGGCCGGGATTTCAAAATCGCCGATCATACGGTTGGTGTAATCGTTGGCAAACAAGTTGAACGAGGTAGGTTTCTGCTCAAACGCAGACCAGAAGAACGCCGCAGAAACCAGCAGGATAAAGCAGACCAGCAATCTGGCGCGCTCTTTACGGTTCAGACCAGCAAAGATGAACAGGTAGATAAAGTAGAGTGCAACGGACGCTGCAATCACATACACCAGCATACTGGCAACCGCGACCGGGTTAATCACAATCACGCCCTGCGCAATCAGTGTAACGATAACCGCCACACCGACGGCCAGCGCCAGCAGCCACGCGCCCACACCGTTACGTTTCACTACCGGGCTGTTCCAGGTAGAATCCAGTCCCACTTCGCTGTCGTAGCGTTTCATCGATGGGACGGCAAACACGCGGAAGATGATCAACGCCACCAGCATCCCAATACCGCCGATGCCAAAGCCCCAGTGCCAGCCGTGAGTTTTAATCAGCCAGCCGGAGATCAGCGGCGCGATGAACGACCCCATGTTGATGCCCATATAGAACAGCGAAAAACCGCCGTCGCGGCGTGCATCGCCTTTTTTATACAGCGTGCCAACCATGACCGAAATACAGGTCTTAAACAGACCAGAGCCGAGCACGATGAACATCAGGCCGATAAAAAACAGGTTGTTACCCATAACGGCAGAGAGCGCAATCGACAGGTGCCCGAGCGCAATCAGAATGGATCCGTACCACACCGCTTTCTGCTGGCCGAGCCAGTTATCTGCCAGCCAGCCCCCCGGCAGCGCGGCAAGATACATAGTACCGGCAAATATACCGACAATCGCCGAGGCATTTTCACGCGCCAGCCCCATGCCACCGTCATAAACAGTGGCCGCCATAAACAGGATCAGTAAAGGACGGATACCGTAAAACGAAAAGCGCTCCCACATCTCAGTAAAAAATAGCGAGCCTAGCGGATAGGGATGGCCGAAGAACGTTCGGCTTTCTTTTTGATTAACAGAGGATTGCATAATTCTCCCGAAAAAGTATGTCGTTGTGCTTGTAAACACCGCAATGTACGCCAGCCAGTTATGTATCCGGCCGATTTTTTACATGCGACGAAGGGTTATTTAACCATTTGATAACCTGACGCTAGTTTTGTCTAGTACCAACCCCAGGACTTTAAGATGAAAGTTCGACAATTGTCTACTTTCTTAGATTTAAACTTGGCAAAAAACGAATAGTCATTGACATTGTACAGTCAAATAGAGGCTACAAACAGACGAAAAAAACCCGCGACGAGCGCGGGTTTTCAACATTATCAGGGGCTATTTACTTTTCTTTATGTGTTGAATCAGTCGCTTACGTTTGCGCATTTGCGTTGGCGTCAACGTATTACGTTTATTCGCATACGGGTTTTCCCCTTCTTTGAACTGAATACGGATCGGCGTACCCATCACTTCCAGTGACTTACGGAAGTAGTTCATCAGATAGCGTTTGTATGAGTCAGGCAGGTCTTTAACCTGGTTGCCGTGAATCACCACAATCGGCGGATTATAGCCACCGGCATGCGCATATTTCAGCTTCACACGACGACCGCGTACCAACGGTGGCTGATGATCTTCTGTCGCCATGGTCATGATGCGGGTCAGCATTGCCGTGCTGACACGGCGGGTTGAACTGTCATACGCTTCACGTACTGACTCAAATAAATTACCCACACCGCTGCCGTGCAGCGCAGAAATAAAGTGCACGCGGGCAAAATCGATAAAGCCCAGACGGAAGTCCAGCGTCTCTTTAACCTGCTCTTTCACTTCCTGGGTCAGGCCGTCCCACTTGTTGACGACAATAACAAGTGAGCGCCCACTATTGAGAATAAAGCCCAGCAGCGACAGATCCTGATCAGAAATACCTTCGCGAGCATCAATCACCAGCATCACCACGTTGGCGTCTTCAATAGCCTGCAGTGTCTTGATAACAGAGAATTTCTCTACCGCTTCGGTAATTTTGCCGCGCTTACGCACACCCGCGGTGTCAATCAGCACATATTCGCGCCCATCGCGTTCCATCGGAATATAAATACTGTCACGCGTGGTTCCCGGCATGTCGTAAACCACCACGCGGTCTTCGCCGAGAATACGGTTAGTGAGTGTGGACTTACCTACGTTCGGACGACCGACAATCGCCAGTTTAATTGGTAGATCCTGCGGGTTGAAGTCATCTTCTGGCTCTTCTTCACCGTTTTCTTCGGCTTCCAGTTTTGCCCAGTATTCCGCGTCTTCATCCACTTCTTCCTGCGGTGCAACATCATCCATCCACGGCAGCAAAACGTGTTCCAGCAGGCTGAGAACGCCACGACCATGCGACGCCGCGATCGGGTGAATTTCACCTAACCCCAGCGAATAAAAATCAACAACCGCCTGATCTGGATCGAGTCCGTCAGTTTTATTAGCGACCAGGAACGTCGGTTTTTGGCGCGAGCGCAGATGTTTGGCAATGGCTTCATCTGCAGGCATCAGTCCGGCACGTGCATCAACCATGAACAGCACAACGTCCGCTTCTTCGATGGCTAACAGCGACTGTTCAGCCATGCGGGTTTCGACACCATCTTCGGTGCCGTCAATACCGCCGGTATCAATACAAATAAACTCGCGGCCTTCAATCTCAGCACGACCGTACTTACGGTCACGAGTCAGACCCGGGAAATCCGCAACCAGCGCATCTCGGGTGCGAGTTAGACGGTTAAATAACGTGGATTTGCCAACGTTAGGGCGCCCGACAAGCGCGACCACAGGTACCATGTTTAAAGCCTCATTTAAAAAATCATCAGACAACAGTCGCATTTTTGCGCCATTGTTAAAAACAGTAAAACGGCCCCTGCACCAGGAGCCGTTTTTCAAAGCGGGCAGCCGGGACGATTAACGCGTAATGGAATACAGCGTACCGTCTTTCGCCTGGATCAGCAGTTTACCATCAGCCGATACCGGCTCGGTCAGAAAACCAGAGCTGTCGACTTTCTGCTGGGCCACAAAGCGGCCATCATCAACGTTGATCCAATGCAGGTAGCCTTCGCTATCGCCAACAACCAGGTTGCCATTATACAGCGCCGGAGACGTCAGCAGACGGTGCAGCAGATCGCTCTGCGTCCACAGCGTTACGCCACCGTCAGTGGTCAGTGCCAGCACGCGGTCATTCTGATCAACCAGATAGATACGGTTACCGTCAACGATGAAATCATTCACCGAGCCGAGCTCGCGTTTCCACATAATCTGGCCGCTACGCAGATCCAGCGCCGTCAGGTTACCATTATAAGCCAGGGCGTACACAACGCCATTAACGATAACCGGCGTGGTGTCGACATCACTCAGACGGTCGATTTCAGTTGGACCAGTCGCCTGAGAAATACGTTGCTGCCAAATCATCTGACCCTGTTGCATCAGCACGGCGCTCACACGGCCGTTATCACCACCGACAATCGCGGCACCGAAAGCGCTAGCCGGGGCAGATTCACCGCGTAACGAAAGCGATGGCATATCCAGGTTGACGGTCCATTTGACGGTGCCGTCAGCTTCGTTCAATGCCTGCAGCTGACCATTGCTGGTGTGAATCAATACCACGCCATCGCTCACCACCGGGCGAGACAGGGCTTCACCGGCGACTCGGGTCTGCCATGCAATAGTACCGTCACTGGTGTTAAGCGCATAAACCTGGGCTTTTTCACTGCCAATATAGACATGACCAGCGGAAACCGTCACACCACCGGAAAGCTGCGCAGATGCGCGGGAGAACCAGCCATCTTTCTCACCCAGATTAATCGACCAGACCTCTTTACCGTCGTCCGCGTTTAGCGCTTTAACGACACCTGCGCGATCGGCTGCATAGACAACGTTATCCGCCAGCGCAGGATGAAGATTGGAATAGAAATCACCAATACCGTTGCCTACAGACGTGCTCCAGTCAGTAGACGGGGTAAACTGGTTTTCAACCACCGGTAATGGGGACATCTTAACGACATCTTCTTCGCCACTAAACAGTGAACAGCCGCTCAATAGGGTAACGGAAAGCAGCCCTGGCAGAAGTAATTTACGCAATTGCATCGGGTCCCTCTCAGATGGACAAATTATTGATTTTCATCTGCATCATTTCGCTCAGAGCAGGAGAGGCATCGCTTTTCACGCCCGCTTCCCATGCGCTACGCGCACCTTGTTTATCGCCTTTGCTCAGCAATGCTTCGCCACGCAGATCGGCGACAATTGCCGCCCACCCTTCACCTTTAATGGCGTCGAGTGTTTTCAGCGCAGTATCGGCTTGTTTAAGCTGAATCTGAACACGCGCAAGACGCAGATTAATCACCGCCTTGAGATTCTCATCGCTGGTGGCCGCCAGCCCTTGTTGCAGCTGAGTAGCGGCTTTCTCAAGTTCGTTTTGATCAACAAACTGCTGCGCCAGTTCCATCGAAGCCAGCGCGCCGTATGTGTTTTTGTTCTCTGCCGCAAATTTCTCTGCGGCAGGAATGCTGTCCTGCTTACCAGCACTGACCGCAGTCACTGTATTTTGATACGCCAGAGAAGCAGAGCGTGTAGACTCCATCTGATGGCTGGTCCAGTAACGCCAGCCAACCAGTGCGCCAACCCCTAAAATAACCCCAACCACCAGCGCTTTGCCATTTTCAGCAAAGAAGCGTTTTACCGCATCAACCTGGTCGTTTTCGTTCTCGTAAATTTCCACGCTGTCCTTCTCCTTAGCAAGTCAAAGTGCGCAAATGCGCGGCAACGCTATCCTGCGCTACTGCCGTTTGCTCACCAGTGCGCAAATCCTTCACTACAACAGTACCGTCAGCCACTTCGGACTCACCCAGTACCAGTGCAACGCGAGCGCCCCACTTGTCGGCACGAGCAAACTGTTTCTTAAAGTTGCCGCCACCGTGGTTTGTCATCAGTTTCACACCCGGAACTTCATCGCGCAGACGTTCAGCCAGCATCATTGCTGCCGACTGCGTATCCGCACCTGAAGCGATCAGGTATATATCGACAACAGGAGAAGCAATAAATTCCGGATTAACTGCCTGAACTAACAAAACAAGTCGTTCCAGACCCATCGCGAAGCCAACCGCAGGCGTTGCACGACCGCCAAGTTGCTCTACCAGACCGTCGTAACGACCGCCCGCACACACGGTACCCTGCGAGCCCAGACTGCTGGTGACCCATTCAAATACGGTACGGTTGTAATAGTCGAGACCACGAACAAGGCGCTGGTTAACGGTGTAGGCAATACCTGCTGATTCCAGCAATTTGCACAGACCGATGAAATGCTCGCGTGAGTCGTCATCCAGGTAATCGCCCAACGCCGGAGCGTCATTGAGCAGTGCCTGGACTTCTGGATTTTTGGAGTCAAGTACACGCAGCGGGTTGGTATACATGCGGCGCTTGCAGTCTTCGTCCAGTTTCTCTTTATGCTGTTCCAGGTAGGCCACCAGCGCATCACGGTAGTTAGCGCGGGCGTCGAGTGAACCGATAGAGTTAAGCTCAAGGCTGACATGCTCAGAAATACCTAACGCACGCCACCAGCGGGCGGTCAGCATAATCAGTTCAGCATCAATGTCCGGGCCTTGCAGACCAAATACTTCGACACCCAGCTGATGGAATTGACGATAGCGACCTTTTTGCGGGCGCTCGTGGCGGAACATTGGCCCGATATACCACAGACGCTGTTCCTGATTGTACAGGAGACCATGTTCGATGCCGGCGCGTACGCAGCCAGCCGTCCCTTCAGGACGCAGAGTCAGGCTGTCGCCATTACGGTCCTCAAAGGTATACATCTCTTTTTCAACCACGTCGGTTACTTCACCGATCGCGCGTTTGAATAACGGGGTCTGCTCTACAATCGGCAAGCGGATTTCACTGTAACCGTAGCTGCCGAGCACGTTTTTAAGAGTGCCTTCAATGCGCTGCCAGATGGCGGTTTCGCCAGGCAGATAATCGTTCATGCCGCGAATGGCTTGAATGTTTTTTGCCACGTTTATTCTCTTTATGGATATAAAAATGAACCCTCAGCGCTAACCCCAACTATGCGGGCGCCATGCGGGTTCAATCATACACGGGAAGCACGCCGCTTCCCATCACGTTATTATTTTTCAACCTGCTGCACGTCAATCCGACGCGCTTCGTCCAGGATACTGGCTTTGGCACGAATACGGGCTTCAAGCTGGGTTATCATATCGTCGTTATCGATACGATCCTTGCGCACGCCGTCTTCATACAGGCCGCTTTTCTTGTTGCCGCCCGTCACACCGAGCGTGGAAACCAGCGCTTCGCCGGGGCCATTTACCACACATCCGATGATCGAAACGTCCATTGGCGTGATGATATCTTCCAGCCGCTGCTCCAGCGCGTTAACCGTGCCAATAACGTCGAACTCCTGGCGAGAACAGGTTGGACAGGCGATAAAGTTGATCCCGCGCGCGCGAATGCGCAGCGATTTCAGAATATCGAACCCTACTTTGATCTCTTCAACCGGATCGGCTGCCAGAGAAACGCGCAGTGTATCGCCGATCCCTTCCGACAACAGCAATCCAAGACCAATTGCGGATTTCACCGATCCACTGCGTGCACCACCGGCTTCGGTGATCCCCAAATGCAGTGGCTGATCGATCTGTTTGGCTAACAGACGATAAGATTCAACGGCGAGGAAAACGTCAGAGGCTTTAACGCTGACTTTGAACTGGTCGAAGTTCAGACGATCGAGATGATCCACATGACGCATGGCAGATTCCAGCAGCGCCTGCGGCGTGGGTTCGCCGTATTTTTCCTGCAGATCTTTTTCCAGCGATCCGGCATTAACGCCGATGCGGATGGGAATGTTGTTATCGCGAGCGCAGTCTACCACCATGCGAATACGCTCTTCATTGCCGATATTGCCGGGGTTGATACGCAGACAATCGACACCGTATTCCGCTACTTTCAGCGCGATGCGGTAGTCAAAGTGAATATCGGCAACCAGCGGGACAGAGACCTGCTGTTTGATTAGCTTGAACGCTTCTGCAGCATCCATTGTCGGTACAGAGACACGAACAATGTCAGCCCCAACACGTTCCAGCGCTTTGATTTGATTGACCGTCGCTGCCACGTCAGTGGTCCGCGTATTGGTCATAGACTGTACGGCGATGGGCGCGCCATCGCCAATCGGCACATTCCCAACGTAAATGCGTGTCGATTTTCTACGTTGAATTGGAGCCTGGTTATGCATTACAAAATCTCCCGCATTGCCGTCTGTTACTGAGCCGGTGATTGTTCGGCATTCACGGTCAGACGCGCAACCTGGTTAGTTCTGATAAAACGACTCAGGTCGACAGGTTTACCCTGATACTGAATCTGAACAGCTGCCGGAGCACCAATTTTCAGTTTGTACGGTGCCTGACCGGTAAGATTTAACGTACCGTCTTTACGCTGCATGCCGCTAAACAGTTTTTTACCGGTCGCATCGGTCACTTCCAGCCAGCAGTCGGCGGTAAAGTTCATCACCAGCGCGTTCGCATCGGCGGCTGGTGTTGTCACACCGGCTTGATCGGTCGGTAAAGGTGCCGCCGTAGCCGGTGCGGTTGGTGTAGTCGTCGCGGTGTCTACGTTGGCCTGAGAGGGTGCCACTACCGCATTCTGTTGCGCATCTGCAGTAGGTGCTGGCGTTGCGCTGACGTCAGGTGCTGGCGTAGCGTCTGCCACCGCGCCATCATCTGGCGCTGGCGGGACCGTGTCCTGGCTTGCTGCAGCACTGGTATCTAACGGCACGCTCTGAGCATTATCTTTGCCAGCATTCAGCTCAGCGGAGGATTGATCGGCCATCGTGGTGATCTCTTCCTGCTGCGCTTTATGGTTCTGCCACCACCAGGCTCCTGTCAGTCCAACCACGACAAACAGAACCAGCCAGGTAAAAGTCATTAACCAACCATCGCGCTTTTTACGACGCTTACCAAGCGAGTAGCTTTGCATCGGTTCCACTTTGGCTGGGCGAATTGGAGCCTGTTTTTCCAGCCCTGGTAACAGTTCTTCTTCAGGAATATGCACCAGACGCGCATAAGAACGGATATACCCGCGCAAGAATGTTGAAGCGAGATCGGCTGGTGCCTTATCGTCTTCAATATCGCGTACCGTGGAAACCTTCAGGCAAAGTCGCTCCGCGACAGCCTGCTGGCTGAATCCGAGTTGTTCACGGGCATTGCGTAGGCGAACGCCGGTGGAGAGTGCTTCATTTTTGTCGTGCGTGGCTTCAGTATTCATTCGCTACAGCTGCGTAAATATGGGCTCTGGCGCCGGTGAGTCACAATGCTCACCCACACCGCGAAACATCTGGTCAGTTAACCTTGGTCAGACAGTATAAAACGGCCAGACTATCAATGACAAAACAGCGTAAACCTGAGGGCTAAACTCTTGTTGCGCCGCTACATACTGCCTTAAAGTCGACTAAAACGCACCGTCTAATATTGACCCGACGAGTATAATAAAGGATCGCATGCTACTTACATTGCACTGCGGTACATTAATTATACCGCAGTGCACTCAACATCAAACGGTCTTGATGTCGATAGCATCACCCTGCATGCGCTTACGCAGGGTACGCTTAGTACGGTCAATGACATCGCCCGCCAGTTGACCACAGGCCGCATCAATATCGTCGCCGCGTGTTTTACGCACAATGGTCGTGAAACCATAACCCATCAACACTTTGGAGAAACGATCGATACGGCTGTTAGAGCTACGTCCGTACGGCGCGCCCGGGAACGGGTTCCATGGGATCAGGTTGATCTTACACGGCGTATCTTTCAACAGTTCCGCCAGTTGATGCGCGTGCTCGGTACCGTCGTTGATGTGATCTAACATCACGTATTCGATGGTAACGCGCCCCTGGTTGGCGTTCGACTTCGAAATGTAGCCACGCACTGACTCGAGGAATGTTGCAATATTATACTTTCTGTTGATCGGTACGATTTCGTCACGAATTTCATCATTTGGCGCATGCAGGGAAATCGCCAGCGCAACGTCAATCATATCGCCCAGCTTATCCAGTGCAGGGACCACGCCGGAGGTGGACAACGTGACGCGGCGTTTCGACAGCCCGAAGCCAAAGTCATCAAGCATGATTTCCATCGCCGGTACCACGTTGGTCAGGTTAAGCAACGGTTCACCCATGCCCATCATGACCACATTGGTGATTGGGCGCACGCCGGTTGCCTTCACCGCACCGACGATTTTCGCCGCGCGCCAAACCTGGCCAATAATTTCTGATACCCGCAGGTTACGGTTAAAGCCCTGCTGTGCCGTAGAGCAGAATTTACACTCTAATGCACAACCGACCTGTGAAGAAACGCACAAGGTGGCGCGATCGTCTTCCGGGATATACACGGTTTCTACGCGCTGATCGCCAACGGCAATGGCCCATTTGATGGTGCCGTCAGATGAACGCTGCTCTTCCACCACTTCCGGAGCGCGAATTTCAGCGACTTCTTTCAATTTATTGCGCAGCACTTTATTGATGTCAGTCATGTCATCAAAATTGTCGCTGCAATAGTGGTACATCCACTTCATGACCTGATCGGCACGAAACGGTTTTTCGCCCATATCTTTGAAGAATTCGCGCATCTGCTGACGGTTCAGATCCAGCAGGTTAATTTTTCCATTTTTATTTGGAACCGCAGCAATGACGACTTCAGAGGTGTTAACTAATTCAGACATAATTTTTTCCGGCCTCGTTGTTACACGTTATGGCCCGTGGAGGGTTAAAAAGAAACGCCCCGGTAAGCGGTCTGCTCTTCCGGGGCGTTGCATTGTACAAAGTCTGGCGCAGGGATGCCACGTTTGCACGAAGCATTAGCGAAAATAATATGTAAATGCTAATTCATCTCCAAAGGATTTCGCGTCGCAGGAAAACGGCAAGTTCGAGCATCCCCGGGAGCATAGAAAACTATGTGACCGGGGTAAACGAACGCTGCCAACGCATCGGCGACGTGAAAGACGCAGGAGATTAGCGCGTGCGCGGGCAAACCTCGCCTTCACCAAAGAAATAAGCGATTTCACGCGCGGCAGATTCAGCGGAGTCGGAACCGTGGGTGCCGTTCTCGGTGAAGCTGTCAGCGTAATCTGCACGCAGCGTGCCTGCCAGCGCATTCGCTGGGTTGGTTGCACCCAGCAGATCGCGGTGACGCTGAACGGCGTTTTCGCTTTCCAGTACGGAAACAACGATCGGACCAGAGGTCATGAATTCAACCAGGCCGTCAAAGAACGGTTTGCCGTCGTGCTCGGCATAAAAACCACGTGCCTGTTCAACGGTCAGGTGCAGCATTTTAGTACCCACAATTTTGAACCCTGCTGATTCAAAGCGCGCGAAGATGCTCCCAATAACGTTTTTTGCCACCGCGTTTGGTTTGATGATGGAAAAAGTACGTTCAATAGCCATGATAACCTCTGTAATTTGTTCTGTTGTTGTCTCCCCTTCCTACTTCAAGCTGCAGGTGTGTTAGCTTTCCTGCAACTCAAATTATTTTGGGGATATATCTCTACGACCTGGCGCGGATTATAAAGAGCATCCCGGCAATTGACTATTGATGAAGGTAACATTTCTTTAAAATAAGATGAGTTTCAGCAACAAATAACATCAAGCTGGTCTACTGCAAAGCAAATCTCACCGTGGCAACCTGCCCGCCATCACCCATAACCAACAGCTGGTATTCACCTATTACCGTTAAGCGTAGGGTCAGACTCCGCCCACGTTCCTCCAGCCGCTCACCGTTAAGAAACCACCAGCGTTCGCCCGTCCCACCGCTGGTTTGTACCGGTACTGAGACCGCCGGTGAACCGGGTAAGCGTTTCACAATCGCGCCATCGCGAACGCCTGTCAACTGCAGCGGTAAGAAAGCGTCCTGCCCCAACGGCGGGCAGGTTGAGGAAACTGGCGGTAGCCGCGCGGCTCGCCGCTCGGATTGCGATAGCCAGGGCTCCAGCGGCAACGGCCAAACGATTAACGTCTGTTCTCGCGCCTGGGGGCAGTCTGGCGCCACGCGTTTTCCTGCCTCATCTAACCAAACGGGAAAACGAATACCGTTAACCCCTTCCTGCTCAGGTAATAACAGTGTGGGCGGCTGGCTACCGTCCAGCAGCCAGGTGGCTAAGCGGCGGCGGCAGTTACCATCCCCGTTTGGCAAAAATTGCCCGCCCGGCCAACACACTACGCCCCGGCTGACCGACTCAGGGCGCGGGTCTTCAGGCTGATTTCCCCCCCGTGCCAACAGCAGGTTGTTAACCTGATTCAGCAAAGGCACAGCGCTGGCAAAACCAAACTGCCCCACCACTGGTGTGCCGTCGGGTCTGCCGGTCCAGATGCCAATCACGTAACGTGAGTTGATGCCAATCGCCCATGCATCACGATAACCATAACTGGTGCCCGTTTTCCATGCCAACGGCACCACGCGGCTTAGCGCATTATCCGGCAAAGGCTGCGCCTCGTCCGCCATAATTCGCCGAATAATCCACGCTGCGCCGGCAGACATCAGCGGGCGTTCCAGCAGTGGTTCTTCCGGCTGCAGGCGCAGCTTTCCTGCTTTTCCCTGACGGGCAAATGCGCTGTACGCCGCCGCCATATCTTCAAGCCTGGCTCCCGCGCCCCCGAGGATCAGCGACAAATTTGGCGCCGCCCCCGCCGGTAAATACAACGGTAACCCCACGTTACGCAGCCTGGCGGCAAAACGTTTCGGGCCATAGGCTTCCAGTACCTGGACTGCCGGGAGATTTAGCGAGCGCACCAGCGCCTCGCTCATGCTTACCGGACCATGAAAACCGCTGTCAAAATTCCCCGGACGATAGTCTCCGGTACGCCGCGGTACGTCCTGCAATAATGAGGCCGGGTGAACCAGTCCGTCCTCCAGCGCCAGCCCATAGACAAAGGGTTTCAGCACCGATCCCGGCGAGCGGATCGCGCTTACCATATCCACATGACCAAAGCGGGTGTCATCATTCATATCCACCGAGCCCACCCAGCCACGCACGCGCATATCGGTATGGTCGACGACAATCATCGCCAGCGAGCTGCGCGCCGGAAGCCGCCCCTTCCAGTTTTGCGCCAGCTCCTCCAGTTGACGTTGCAGCCCGGCGTCCAGCGTGGTGACAATTTTATTACTGCTGCTTTTGTTCAGCATCATGCGCGAAAATAACGGCGCCAATTGCGGCATCTGCCTCGGTGCCAGCCAGACCGGTTCTTCGCGTGATTCCTGCGCCTGTTTTGCCGACCAGACGCCCTGCGTCGCCATGCGATCGAGCACTTTATTGCGCGCGGCTTGCGCCCGCTCCGGCCAACGGTCCGGGCGCAAACGGCTCGGCGCCTGTGGCAGTACGGCCAGCAGCGCGGCATCGGAGTAACTGAGTTGTGCCGGTGATTTACCAAGATACGCCCAGCTTGCGGCACCGACGCCTTGCAGCGTCCCGCCAAACGGCGCGCGATTAAGATACAGCGTCAGAATGTCACGTTTGGAGAGATGCCACTCCAGCTGGAATGCGCGCCAGAGTTGGCGAAACTTACCGCCAAAGGTACGTGGATGCGGGTCAAGCAGTCTCGCCACCTGCATGGTGAGCGTACTGCCCCCGGAGACCACGCGCCCGGAGGTAAGATCCTGCCAGGCGGCGCGAAGCACGGAAAACGGATTGACGCCGGGATGTTTCCAGAACCAGCGATCTTCGTAGTTAATGAGCGCCTCAAGATAACGGGGCGAGACCTCTTCAAGAGTGACCGGATAACGCCAAATACCGTCCGCGTCGGCAAAGCGCCACAGCGGCGTCCCGTCCTGAGCCACCACCACTCGCGCAGGGTTAACCTCATGCAGCGGCAACGGCCAGATTTTATCCGCCGTCCACACTGCTGCCCCTGTTAGCAACGCAGCGACTACCAGCCAGCCGCTGCGTTTAACCCACCGATTCATCATCTACGGTCTGACAATCAGCAGGCCCTCAGCCGTGCCGGTGGCACGCCACTGCGGAACATACATCGATTCCACCTGGGGTACAGGTACCTGATACGTCCCCGGGGTGACCGCTCGTGCCAGATACACCAGCGTGACCGGTTGCCCTTCGTTGACCGCCACCGCCGCGACAAAACGATCGTCACGGAATTCAATGTGCTGGATATCCGCCTGCTGCATTTGATTAAGCAGATTCGCCACTTCACTGCCGCTATCCTGCAGGCTGGCGCTACCGTTGGCCAGATTCTGGTTTTCCAGTTCCAGACCGGCAGGCAGAAGATCGACCACCAGCGCATCCGGGACATTCTGGCTGGCTTTGACTGTCAACCAAACCAGCACCAGCTCACCACTGCGCAGAGACGAGAGCGATTTACTCTGCCCATCGGTGCCCAGAACCTGGCGTTCAATGTGCAGCACATTGCTGGCAGGCTGTGGCGGGGTCTGCGGGTAGCCGCTGACGTCCAGACGCAGCCACAACGGCAGGCTACCCGTGTTGGTTACCGCCAGTGTAGATAACTGTTCAACATCCAGATTTCGGGTTTGCGATTTATCACCCGCCAGCGGTTGTTCAGAGAACGAAGTCCGTGCCTGCCACGTGCCCGGCAAATCCTGCAGCGTGCGGGCAGCCAGGAACAGTGCATTGTTCTCCTGAGTGGAGAGCCAGCGCTGACCGAAAGCCTGCTCTGACAGCGTGTTCAGCAAGGTATTTTGCACGTCAGGTTTCAGTTTATTCTCTTCCAGCAAGGCCAGCATCAGCGCGTTGTCGCGTAGCTGACTGCCGTAATCCGCCATCCATTGTTGAGCATCGCGGCGCGGCGTATTGAGTGCCAGCATCAGCGCCTGTTCACTGCGATTCGCATCGCCCATGTTTTTCAGCGCAATGCCCAATTGCAGCAGCGGCAGACCAGAGGCGGCCTGAGCACGACGCTCCCAAATCTCACGCAGAGCACCCAACGGGGCTTTCTGCTGACGGGCCAGTACCAATGCGGCATAGGCCTGCACAGCAAACCGGCTGGCTGCGGTGTCGTCGGTGTAGCGAATCGACATCATGCCCGGATCCTGCAAATAACGCAGCAGCCGCGCATTGCCCCGGTTAATCACCTCACCTGGGACGCTGTAGCCCTGCTCATTTGCCCGGACGAGGAAGTCCATGACATAGGCACTCAGCCAGTACTCTTCCGGCCCGTTCTTATCCCACAACGCAAAACCCCCGTCGTCACGCTGCATTTGCAGTAACCGGGAAATACCAATTTCAACCGCAGCGCGGCGTTTTTCATCGCTGTCACCCGCAATGCCCAATGCCTTCAACTGCGCGGCATTGGTGTATAACGACGGGAACAATCCGCTGGCCGTCTGCTCCAGGCAGCCATAGGGATAGGCTTTCAATTCACGGATGTAGCGCGCCAGATTCAGCGGCGGCTTGCCGCTGAACAGCAACTGCCCCTGCACCGTCGTCGGAGAGAAATTGGTCAGTTCCCCGTCCGGTAACTGCCAGGTTTCACCGGATTGCAACGCCACGCCGCTATTGAGTGTTTGCGCCGGGAACGCCGGACGCACGCCAATCTTCCACTGTTTATGTTGAACGGGGAGCATTTCACCAGGCAGCGTCAGACCACTAATAACGGCCTGAATCTCACCATCGCCGAATCCCTCCAGCGCCCGCACAGGAATAAACAGCGTGGTACGCACACCTGGAGCCAGATTCACCGGGGCAGGATTTTGCCCCACCAGCTCCATTAAGCCACTGGCAGTAAGCTGAATATTCAGCGTCTGCGGCTGGTCTGTCAGGTTGGTCACATCCAGCGTCAGCCGGGAGGTGTCGCCTCCGGCCATAAAGCGCGGCGTATTAAGCTCAGCAATAACCGGCGCGGCAACAATCACTTTGCTTTCACTGCTGCCAAAATCATCTGCCGTCCAGGCCTGCGCCATCACCCGCAGCTCACCGTTGAAATCGCCAATTGGTAACGTCACCGAGCCTTCACCCTGCTCGTTGAGTGTGACCGGCAGCGCCTGTTGTGCCACGATATTGACGTGATTGACCGGCGGTTTGCCGCCGCGTTTTAGCTCATCGCCATCGCCACCGAAACGCAGCGCCGCCAGACGCCCTTGCCCTTCGATTACCTGGCCGTAAATGTCATAAATATCCGCGCCATAGCGTTTCTGGCCGAAAAATGCCTGCCACGGATCCGGGGTAGCGTAATCGGTGATATTCAACACCCCGCTGTCTACAGCGGAGACGAGGACGTTAACTTGTTTAGGCACGTCCCCATTTTTGACGCTGGCCTTCACTTTAACGGTCAGCGGTTGATTCGGGCGCATTTTGGCCGGATTTTCCAGCGTCAAATCCAGGCGACGATTTTCATCGCCCAGCGGCAAATGCAGTAATCCGACCGCGCGTTTTGGCGTAGCCGAGCGGGATTTGTCGCCAGGGCGGATCACCAGCGCGCTAAGATACAGGTCATGGCGGTTCCAGGTTTTGTCGACCGGAATAGAGAGATCCAGACCATTTGCAGGGACGTTAATCTCTTGCCACCACAGTGGGCCTTCGCTAGATTCCACCATCGCATAGCCTTTACCGGCGGCAGGCGCGGCAATGTGCAACTTCATGGTGTCGCCAGGACGATAATTGGGTTTATCCAGCTTCAGAGTGACACGATCCGGGCGCACCGCCCCGCTGCCGTCGCTGTTATCCTGCCAGCTGTATCCGGCCCAGAAACGTACGCTGCTCACCGTATCGTTTGGTGCTTTCACTTCCAGGCGGTAAGCGCCCCACTCCACCGGGAAACTGACCTTGCCGGTTTCATCGGCGGTAAGATCCAGCGATTGCTCGCCTTCGACCAGATCCTTTTGATCGAACTGCGACTGCCAGCCTTCACCTTCAGACCAGTTCCAGTAGTAATCACGACGTTCGCGGATCAACCGTACCTGCAAGCCGGAAACCGCTTTTTTCTCGCCTTTTGCATCGGCATAAACAATATCAAATGCGGCGTTGCTGTCTTCATCAACGATGGGTTGATTCACCGTGGTATCGGTGCGGTAATCATAAACGGCTTTCTCAGCAAACTGCGGGCGAATACCCGGCAGGGTATCCGCAGGCCAGATGGCCTGTTCTACCCGACGGGTCACCGGACGGCCACCCGATTCCAGCAGGCTGGCCTGCAAAATGACCTGTAACGGCGAGTGTGCTTCCTGCCACTGACTGCTGGTTGTGACTTCGCCACGACCGTGTTCATCCAGGGTCAGCTGAACTTCATCGAGACTGCGGGAAAGGTTCTCTTCGGCAATATTACCAAACTGGAATCCCGGCAATGCAGACACCGCTTCACGCTGTGGTCGCAGGAATAACTGACCTTGCAGGGCATTACCATTCGCAGGCGCGCCATAAAGGTAGTAACCCGCCACCGAAAACTTCACATCGTCAGCCGGTGCAATCGGCATTTTATTGGCGGTGAGGTTGAGCGCCATCCTCTCGGGCATAAAATCTTCGACGTGGAAATCCCACATCCGTGAGCGGTTATCGCCGGTGTTGGCGCGAATATGCCACATACCGGTTGGCGCACTGCTGTCCAACGGCCAGGTCAGACGGTACAGACCGTTTTCGGGTTGGCTGACCACCGTGCGTAATACCTGCCCGTCGGGCTTCACCACTTCCAGCTTCACCGGCTGATCGGGCAACGTTTTGCCGTCGCTGTCGCGTAGCAATCCGTTGAGGATCACCGTTTCCCCCGGACGATAGAGGTCGCGCGGGCCGAACATAAAGAACTGTTTGCTGTATCCCGGCGCACCCGCGATATCAAATTCAGCCAGATCCAGCGCCGGTAATTTCAGATCCAGCAGCGTGGTTTGCCCGTCTTTACGCGCCAGCAATAAGGCAGCATCTTTATCCGTCTCAAGCTTCACGTGGCCCTGTGCATCGCTGGTCGCCTGCGCCAGCGTCTGCCCTTTCTCATTGAGCAAGGTGACATCAATACCCTGCTGTGCAGCACCGTTTTCCAGGCTCTGAGTAAAGACATCCAGCTGATTGTGGTAACGGTGCGCGGAAACGCCAATATCGCTGAGCGTAAATAGCGTGGCGGCATTGCTGTAGTTGTATTTCCCGGCCTGATTCATCACCGCAATGTAAACCCCCGCCTGCTGCAATGGCTTGATGTCGCCCAGCGGCAGCAGAAGTTTCTCGCGGGTGTTACGCGCAGGATTAAGGTCAAAGCGTCCGGTATACACCAGTTCCGCCATCTTCAGCAGGTTGTCGGATTCCCAGTTAGACAGTGAATTGCGGTACTCCCACTGGCTGACAAACGCGCCGAGCGACTCCGGCTTCACACGAAAAAAGTTCACATCCACGCTGTTGACGTTCAGCGCCATCACCGGTAGTCCTTCAATCACTTTGCCTGGTAACAGCGAACCACGACTGGCAAATCCGACGCTCGGCTGAACATCGCGAGTGGTGATGTTTTTTTCATATTCAGTGCCAAACGTCGCCTTATTCAGCGCCAGCAAATCGCGCTCAATGGTTACCACCAGCTCACGGTTGGGTTCCAGATGACGTAAACGTAGCTCTTTCAGGTTGGGCGCCAATTCCCAGGCTCCGTCCACTTTGCCGCTTTTTTTATCGACAACGTGCAATACGCGAGAAAAATCTTGCTCAGGATTGAGGGGGATAGAGAACGTCAGCACCAGCGTTGCAGCACCGTCTAACTGGACTTCTGAGGCATCCAGTAGCGTCAACGGTTTACCCTGACTTTGCTGTTCCAGCTTGTCTAATTGCGCCGGATTTTTTGCCGGCGTAGTCTGGGGGGCAGGCGCATTATTTTTCGCGTCCGTCGACGGCTTATCATTATTATCGCACCCCGCCAGCGCAAGCATCAGCATACAGGCCGCTACGCGTAAATGTTTCATTTTTCATCCCTGGCCTGAGCGGCCTGTTAGCTACGTAGAACCCCTATTATGCGTCAGATTTCAGGATCTGGAAGTCTGTAACCAATCTACGTTATCTGAATTTTCGTGAAGAATGTCGATCCACCCTGACAAATCAGCCTCTTTTACTTGTCCCTTGACGGTAAACAGCCGACAATTTGCCGAAACCTGGTAAAAATGGAGATGCCTATGACCACCGCCTTCTTTGTCGCTGCCGACTGGCTTGTCGAACACATTGACGATCCGGAAATACAGATTCTTGATGCCCGGATGGCGCCTCCAGGACAGGAGGAGCGCGATGTTGGCGAGGAATATCGCGCTGGACATATCCCTGGCGCAGTCTTTTTTGATATCGAAGCGCTCTCCGACCATACATCAGCGTTACCGCATATGATGCCGCGCCCGGAGGCGTTCGCTGTAGCCATGCGCGAACTGGGCGTACATCAGGATAAACATCTGGTCATTTACGATGATGGCAACCTGTTCTCTGCCCCGCGCGCCTGGTGGATGCTGCGCACGTTCGGTGTGGAAAATGTCTCCATTTTGGCGGGCGGTTTCGCAAGCTGGCAGCGTGATGCATTCCCGCTGCAGGCAGGGAACGTTGATTTGTCAGAAGGCGAGTTTGACGTGGCGTTTACGCCGGAAGCCGTGGTGCGGGTGACCGATGTCCTGCTGGCCAGCCATGAAAAAACCGCACAGATTGTTGATGCACGCCCGGCAGCGCGTTTCAACGCGGAAGTCGACGAGCCACGTCCTGGCCTGAGGCGCGGCCATGTTCCCGGCGCGCTAAACGTACCGTGGACTGAACTGGTTCGCGACGGCGAGTTAAAAACCACCGAGGAACTGGACACCATCTTCTTTAGCCACGGCGTGAGCTTTGACAGACCGATTATCGCCAGCTGCGGCTCCGGCGTAACCGCCGCCGTGGTGGTGCTGGCGCTTGCCGCTCTGGGTGTCCCTAACGTGGCCCTGTATGACGGGGCGTGGAGCGAATGGGGCGCGCGTAACGATTTACCGGTAGAACCGATATTATAAAGCTGGAAATGCCGGATGGCGCGTCACTCATCCGGCCTACAAAATAGCGTAAATCGTAGGCTGGATAAGACGTATGCGTGGCCATTCGGCAAGGTCTTTTAGATAATCCGGTTCTGTTTAAAATCGCGCAGGAAACCGCCCCAGCGGCGTTCGTAGAACGGCGCGATGTGTTCGGTAATAAAGTGGCTGACCCCTTTCTCACCTTTCACCACCTGGCAGATATCAATCGGCTCATCACCCGGTAACGTATCGGTCGCTACGCTGCCCGTGGCATGAATAATCTCGTCAATATCGCCCTCGGCCTCAATGCCAATCAGCAGATTAGGCTGGGCATCCGGGCTGTCTTTAATTGAGCAAATAAACGCCCGTTTCACTGGCTTAATGGTTTTAAACAGCGTCGTGAGCGAGTCGATCATCTGCGCCGGAGGTTCCGCGACCTCGGAGAGGATCAGCGACTCGCCGCCTTCCAGCACTTCCTGGGTACTCAGCGGATTGCCTTCTTCACCGAGCAGCAGGCTGATTTCACGCGGCATAAATTCTTTGCCGGTCGGCAGTTTGGCGTTGAGAAACAGCGTCGCGCCCAGCGTCATTTCAAACAGCGTACGTACCGGCATCACAACAAACGCCTGTTCGTCTTCAACGGCTTGCTGCAGGGCTTCAAGGGAGGTGAAAAACGGGATCACGGTGGTGCCGTCTTCTTTTTCCCAGTGCTGCAGATCCAGTGCGCTGTCTTCAACTACCGCCTCGCCTTCTGCGGCCGTACCCGGAACCCAGACGGTGGATTCCAGCAACGTACGGAAAAAGGCCGGACGATGCGCAGGCTCCGTCGCTGCTTTTTCCAGCAACGTTTCTAATTCATTTTTTATTTCGGACATAAGATCACAAATTTTGTACATATGGGTTGTAGGCCTGATAAGACGCACCGCGTCGCATCAGGCAAAATGCCGGGTGGCGCTTCGCTTACCCGGCCTACAAAAACACCGTTCAGGCAGTCAGCAGATTCGCGATGGTGCGCACACCCAGACCGGTCGCGCCCGCGGACCACTGCTCAACCGGTGCCTTGCGATAGGTTGCAGAGCAGTCGATATGCAGCCAGCCTTGCTGATAGTTTTCCACGAAATGCGACAGGAAGCCCGCCGCGGTGCTTGCGCCCGCAGGATAGGCCGCGCTGCCGGTGTTGTTCAGCTCGGCAAAGTTGGACGGCAGCTGGTTACGGTGGAATTCCGCCAGCGGCAGGCGCCAGAACGGTTCGTTCTCCTGCGCCGCGCTTGCCATCAGACGGGCCGCCAGCTGGTCATCAAAGCTAAACAGCGCATGGTAATCGTTACCCAGTGCCGTTTTCGCCGCACCGGTCAACGTCGCGGCATCGATAATCAACTCAGGCTTCTGTGCGCTGGCATCAATCAGACCATCTGCCAGTACCAAACGGCCTTCGGCGTCGGTGTTCATCACTTCAACATTTTTGCCATTACGATAGCGAATGATATCGCCGAGCTTGAAGGCGTTGCCGCTGATCAGGTTATCCGCACAGCACAGATACAGCTTCACGCGTTTGTTCAGACCGCGAGTGATGGCGAATGCCAGTGCCCCCGTTACCGTTGCCGCGCCGCCCATATCGGACTTCATCGAGTCCATAAATGCGCTTTGCTTGATACTGTAACCGCCGGAGTCAAAGGTGATCCCTTTGCCGACCAGGCAGGCGTAAACCGGCGCTTCTTTATCGCCGGTCGGGTTAAAGTCCAGCGCCAGCAGCACCGGTGGCCGTTCAGACCCACGGCCTACCGTGTGCAGACCCATGTAATTCTGCTCGCGCAGATCTTCACCTTTGGTGATGCGATAAGAGACGTTATCGCACGCCACGCTGCACAGCAGATCAACCGCGCGCTGCGCCAGTTGTTCCGGGCCGAGTTCTTCCGCCGGGGCATTGATCGTGTCACGCACCCAGTCAATAATTTTCAGGCGGCTATCCAGTTCCTTCTGCTGCACGTCGTCCAGCGGGGCCCACTCAACTTTACGGCTGCCTTTAGGTCCTTTGTAACCCTGCCAGAATGCCCAGCTATGCTCGGTATCCCAGCCTTCGCCTTCCAGCTGAATATGTTTGATACCCAGACCGTCGATTTTCCGCGCGGCGCGCTGGATAAGGCTCAGATCGTCTTTCCCATTAAGATGTAGGGTAATGCCGTCGCTATTAACGCTGTAGGTCGCTTTTTCACCCCAGCGCGCGTCAGCTGGCTGCGTGGAAAGCGTAATTTTCATGGCTTCTGTCATTTTATTTATCCTTATTAGCAAACGGGCCGCCCTATGGCAGCCCGTTAGATCTTTTTGCTAAATGATTCGCGTTGCAGGAAGGCGGCAAGTGAGCGAATCCCCGGGAGCATAGATAACTATGTGACTGGGGTGAGCAAGCGTAGCCAACGCATCTGCGGCGCGAATCATGACGCAAAAATTATTCTGCTTCATCTAACCAGACTAGCAGAATCGCCTCCAGAATTTTTTCATTGGATGCGCCAGGGTCGTCATCAAATTCCTCAAGGTCGCAGATCCACTGATGGAGATCGGTGAAACGTACGGTCTTGGGATCGAGATCGGGGAACACGTCGTACAATGCCTCGCCAATTTCGCGGCTATCGGTCCACTTCAGTCCCATACTACCCTCTGTTAATGCTCACGCGCATGATTGATTGTGTAACGTGGGATTTCGACCACTAAATCGTCTTCGGTGACGCGTGCCTGACAGCTTAAACGGCTCTCAGGTTCCAGTCCCCAGGCTTTGTCCAGCATGTCATCTTCTTCTTCCGTGCTTTCCGGCAGGGAGTCGAAGCCTTCACGCACGATGCAGTGACAGGTGGTGCAGGCACAGGATTTTTCACAGGCGTGTTCAATCTCGATACCGTTACGCAGGGCAACGTCGAGAATGGTCTCACCGGTCTCAGCTTCCAGAACTGCGCCATCGGGACAGAGATCCTGATGAGGCAAAATAACAATCTTTGGCATATTAAACCTCGTCCACGGAATGGCCTTTCAGCGCGCTACGGACCGACTTGTCCATGCGGCGAGCGGCGAATTCCTGGGTTTGTTTGTCTACGTTTTTAATGGCTTGTTCGATAGCGTCAACATCGTCACCCTGTGCAACCTCGCTCAAATGCGCGGCGGCGGCGTCGATGGCCTGACGTTCTGCGGCGCTTAACAGCGCGGCATCAGCATTCAACGCACCGGATAAACTCTCCAGTACGCGTGCAGCTTCGACTTTCTGCTCTGCCAGCATGCGGGCTTTTACATCCTGCTCGGCAAAGCTCATCGAATCCTGAATCATGGAAGCGATTTCGTTGTCCGTCAGACCGTAAGACGGTTTGACCTGGATGGAGGATTCCACGCCGGTGGATTTCTCCATGGCGGTGACGCTCAGCAGCCCATCGGCATCAACCTGGAAGGTCACGCGAATATGCGCCCCACCTGCCGGCAGCGCCGGAATGCCGCGCAGTGCAAAACGCGCCAGAGAACGGCAATCCTGCACCAGTTCACGCTCGCCCTGCATGACGTGAATCGACATCGCCGTTTGGCCATCTTTGAAGGTGGTGAAGTCCTGCGCACGGGCCACCGGAATGGTGGTGTTACGTGGGATCACTTTTTCCACCAGACCACCCATGGTTTCCAGCCCCAGGGACAGCGGGATAACGTCCAGCAGCAGCATTTCACTGTCGGGTTTATTCCCAACCAGAATATCCGCCTGGATTGCCGCGCCAATGGCGACCACTTTATCCGGGTCAATGGAGGTCAGCGGCGTGCGGCCAAAAAATTCACCGACGCGTTCACGCACCAGCGGTACGCGCGTTGAACCACCGACCATCACCACTTCCAGAACATCCTGCGCCTCAACGCCGGCATCTTTCAGTGCGCGGCGGCAGGCCAGCAGCGTGCGCTTAACCAGAGCGGAAATCAGTTCGTTAAAAGTTTCGCGGGTAACGTCACCCTGCCATCCTGCCACGTTAACCGTGACGGACTCGGCATCGCTAAGCGCAATTTTAGCGGCAATCGCAGCATCGAGCAGCTCGCGCTGTACGCGGTTATCGCTGCGATCGGCCACGCCCGCCTGCTCACGAATATAATCAGCCAGCAGATGGTCGAAATCATCACCACCGAGCGCGGAATCCCCGCCCGTCGCCAGCACTTCAAACACGCCACGGCTCAGGCGCAGAATAGAAATATCAAACGTGCCGCCGCCGAGGTCATAGACCGCAATCACGCCTTCCTGACCCGAATCCAGACCATAGGCGATAGCGGCAGCGGTCGGTTCGTTCAGCAGACGCAGCACATGCAGGCCCGCCAGACGCGCGGCGTCTTTGGTACCCTGACGCTGTGCATCGTCAAAATAGGCCGGAACGGTAATCACCACGCCGTCCAGTTCACCGGACAGCGCTTCGGTTGCGCGTGCGGCTAGCGCTTTCAGAATATCGGCGGAAACCCGTACCGGATTGAGCAAACCCGCAGCGGTTTCGATCATCGGCAGACCGTTTTCGCTTGCCTGGAACGTATACGGCAGATGCGGATAACGCGTCTGAATATCCGCCAGCGAGCGGCCCATCATACGTTTTACCGAACTGACGGTGTTTGCTGTGTCCAGCGCCGCGTTGGCACGGGCATCGTAGCCAACAGCGTAGCCCTGCTGCTGATAGTGAACCACTGACGGCAGCAGGTGACGTCCTTCGTGGTCAGCCAGCGTTTCGGCCTGGCCGCTGCGTACAGTCGCGACCAGAGAGTTGGTGGTGCCTAAGTCAATGCCTACAGCCAGACGACGCTGGTGCGGTGCGGCACTCAGACCAGGCTCACTAATTTGTAATAAGGCCATTTTCGCTTCCGAAATTAAAAATCGAGCAGTTTTTCTTCGAGTTGTTCTGCACTGCTTCGCAGTTTATCGAGAAAACGCAGTTTACGCACGGTATCTGCCGCCACGTCCCACGCTTCGCTGTCCAGCTGTTCGACCATCAACTGATGGCGAACCTGGTACATCTCGTTGATGCGTTTCATCAACGCATCCAGACGTTCACTGTCTTTAGCCTGTTCAATCTCGTCCAGCTCTTCGCGCAGCTCGAGTTGCTCCATCAGGAACGCGGTATCGCGCACCGTGTGCTGCTCGTTTCTGATATCAAAGCCATGTAAAGACAGTAAGTATTCGGCGCGCATCAAGGGATGACGCAGCGTTTGCCAGGCCTGGTTGATCGTGGCGGACTGCGAAACTGCAGCAAGTTGTTCCGCCTGGGAACCGCTGGCAAATTTATCAGGATGATACTGACGTTGTAGATCCTGAAAACGGAGGCTCAGCGCCTGAATATCGAGCTGATAACGGGCCGGTAAGCCAAAGAGGGTGAAGTAGTCCATAACATTCTCAGGGGTAGCCTGTTAGAACAAACCCCACACGTAGCAGCAAGGCCACGGTGGGGTTTTCGGGTGACGCACGTTACACGTGGAAGCTTTCGCCGCATCCACACTCGTCTTTCACGTTAGGGTTAGTGAACTTAAACCCTTCGTTCAGACCTTCTTTGACGAAGTCTAACTGCGTACCGTCCAGAAATTGCAGGCTTTTACCGTCGATCACGACTTTAACGCCTTTGTCTTCAAACACGGTATCTTCAGCCGCCGGCTCGTCAACAAATTCCAGTACATAGGCCATACCTGAGCAGCCGGAGGTTCTCACACCCAGGCGCAGGCCAAACCCTTTACCACGGTTTGCCAGGAAGGTATTTACTCGCGCTGCTGCACTGTCGCTTAAGGTAATCGACATAATAAAACCTCAACTCTTAATTATTTTGCTTCACGTTTGCTTTTGTAATCCGCAATCGCGGCTTTAATCGCGTCTTCAGCCAGAATAGAACAGTGAATTTTCACCGGTGGCAGTTCAAGCTCGTCTGCGATATCGGTGTTTTTAATCGCCTGTGCTTCGTCCAGCGATTTCCCTTTCACCCATTCGGTAACCAGGGAGCTGGAGGCAATGGCGGAACCGCAGCCATAAGTCTTAAAACGCGCGTCTTCAATGATACCTTCATTGTTGACTTTGATCTGCAACTTCATCACGTCGCCACAGGCCGGTGCACCCACCATACCGCTGCCCACGTTCTCGTCGCTGTTGTCAAAAGAACCCACGTTACGTGGATTCTCATAATGATCGATTACTTTTTCGCTGTAAGCCATGATGAATTCTCCTTATCGGTACCGATTAATGATGTGACCATTCGATGCTGTTGATGTCTACGCCCTGTTTGAACATGTCCCACAGCGGGGAAAGTTCACGCAGACGGCCGATAGACTTGCGAACCAGATCGATGGTGTAGTCAATCTCTTCTTCGGTAGTGAAACGACCTAAAGAGAAACGGATTGAGCTGTGTGCCAGCTCGTCAGTCATACCCAACGCGCGCAGCACGTAGGAAGGTTCCAGGCTTGCAGACGTACAGGCAGAACCGGAAGAAACGGCCAGATCTTTCAGCGCCATGATCAGCGACTCGCCTTCAACGTAGTTAAAGCTGACGTTAAGGATGTTCGGTGCGCCATGCTCAAGATCACCATTCAGGTAGACCTCTTCCATGTCTTTCACGCCGTTCCACAGACGGTTACGCAGACTGCGCAGGCGCGCCATCTCGGTTTCCATCTCTTCTTTCGCGATACGGTAAGCTTCACCCATACCCACGATCTGGTGGACAGGCAGCGTACCAGAACGCATGCCGCGCTCGTGACCACCGCCGTGCATCTGTGCTTCGATGCGGATACGCGGTTTACGACGAACATACAGTGCGCCGATACCTTTCGGACCGTAGATTTTGTGACCGGAGAAGGACATCAGGTCAACTTTCAGCTGGCTCAGGTCGATAGGCAGTTTGCCCACGCTCTGGGTCGCATCAACGTGATAGATGATGCCGCGCGCACGGCACATTTCGCCGATAGCCGCAATATCCTGCACCACGCCAATTTCGTTATTCACATGCATGATGGAAACGAGGATGGTGTCGTCACGCATCGCCGCTTCGAGTTCTTTCAGGTCAATAATACCGTTACGCTGTGGGGCGAGATAGGTCACTTCAAACCCTTCGCGCTCCAGCTGACGACAGGTGTCCAGCACGGCTTTGTGTTCCGTTTTGCTGGTGATGATGTGCTTGCCTTTTTTCTGATAAAAGTTGGCCGCACCTTTAATCGCCAGGTTGTCGGATTCGGTCGCACCGGAAGTAAAGACGATTTCACGCGGATCGGCACCCACCAGGTCAGCAATCTGATTACGGGCGATATCTACCGCCTCTTCAGCATGCCAGCCAAAACGGTGAGAACGGGACGCTGGATTACCAAAGTTTCCGTCCAGGGTCAGACACTGCATCATTTTCTCGGCAACACGCGGGTCCACCGGCGTGGTTGCGGAGTAGTCGAGATAGATCGGTAATTTCATTGCTCTATAAACTCCGTACATCGCTTCAATGCAAGGAACCAGGCAACCGGCTGGATGTACGGCCGAGTTAACGGGGTGTCCAACACCCCGGCCTGATTCTAATATCTTATTATCTTTAACCTAACTGTTTCGCGTTTCAGCAAGGCTGCACATGCAGCCCGAAACAGGACGGTTAAATTAGGCACGCAGTTTAACGTCGATCGCGTCTTGCGTGCGGGTACTGCGTGGAGCCTCATGCGTGTGCTGGCGACCAGACACATCCAGGACTTCCTGATTATTTACCAGCTCACCCAACGTAATATTGTTGAGGAAACCCGTCAGACGGTCACTCAGATCGCGCCACAGCGCGTGGGTCAGGCACTTATCGCCGCCCTGACAACCACCTTTACCCTGACAACGGGTGGCATCTACCGACTCGTCAACAGCGCTAATGACTTCACCTACTGCGATGCTGCCTGCATCTTTACCCAGCAGATACCCGCCGCCTGGTCCACGTACGCTTGAAACCAGACCGTTTTTACGCAAACGGGAAAACAGCTGCTCCAGATACGACAGGGAAATGCCCTGACGTTCAGAAATATCAGCCAACGGTACCGGGCCCGTTTCGGAGTTGAGCGCAACGTCCAACATTGCGGTCACGGCATAACGCCCTTTTGATGTCAGTCTCATGTCTTACTTAGCCTCAAACTCGCCCCTGCCCGGGGTTTTTTATTGTAAAATGGGGGTATTGCATAGCAGGGGCAAGTCTGACATTCCCGACTAAATCAGTCAACTATTTACTTGACTAAATTAGTCAGGTATTTAACCTTCAGTGCCGTTTTTCCTCTCCGGGCAGCGCTTCGCTTATCCGGCTTACTTTCCTTTATTCTGCTGCTCTATAGAAGCAAGCATTCCACGCAGAATATTCAGTTCCTGGCTCTCAGGACGCGCACGCGTGAACAGACGTCGCAGTTTGTTCATCACCTGCCCCGGATGATTCTCGCGGATAAAACCCGTCGACAATAACGTTTGTTCCAGATGACCGTAAAAACGCTCTAAATCATCGACCAGCGGATACTCGGTGTCTTCGTATTCTGTCGTCTTAGCGCTTTCCTGCGTTGCCAACCAGGCCATACGCACTTCATAAGAAATGACCTGTACCGCCATCGCCAGGTTCAGCGAACTGTATTCCGGGTTCGCGGCAATCGCGACGTGATAATGGCATTTTTGCAGTTCGTCGTTGGTCAGCCCTACGCGTTCACGACCAAACACCAGCGCAACCGGGGTGTTCGCCGCTTCGGCGACGCTTTTTAAACCGCATTCGCGCGGGTCGAGCATCGGCCACGGCAAAGTACGGGAACGCGCGCTGGTTCCGACCACCAGGCTACAGCCAGCCAGTGCTTCATCGAGGGTGTCAACGATCTGCGCATTACCGATCACATCGCTGGCTCCGGCCGCCAGGGCGATGGCCTGGGAGTCAGGTTTTACCAGTGGATTCACCAGCCACAGATTGGTTAAACCCATGGTTTTCATTGCGCGGGCAACGGAGCCCATATTGCCGGTGTGAGAGGTCTCCACCAGCACAATTCGAATATTTTGCAGCATTGTCTTTCTTCGGCTAAAGATTATTCGGTCATATTATCATAAAACGAAGACATATACCGAACTCGCTGCTATACTCTGCGCCGTTTTCCCGTTCTTTAACATCCAGTGAGAGAGACCGATGCATCCGATGCTGACCATCGCCGTGCGCGCAGCGCGCAAGGCGGGTAATGTAATTGCCAAACACTACGAAACACCAGACTCTGTAGAAACCAGCCAGAAAGGCAGCAATGATTTCGTGACTAACGTCGATAAAGCCGCAGAAGCGATTATTATCGAAACAATCCGCAAATCTTACCCTCAGCACACCATCATCACCGAAGAAAGCGGTGAACATGTTGGTGAAGATCTGGATGTTCAATGGGTTATCGATCCACTGGATGGCACCACCAACTTCGTAAAACGTCTGCCGCACTTCGCGGTATCCATCGCAGTACGCATTAAAGGCCGTACTGAAGTCGCTGTTGTTTACGATCCAATGCGTAATGAACTGTTCACCGCAACACGCGGCCAGGGCGCACAGCTGAACGGCTACCGTCTGCGTGGCAGCACCGCTCGCGATCTGGATGGCACCATCATCGCCACCGGCTTCCCGTTCAAAGCCAAACAGCACGCACCTTCTTATATGAAGATCCTCGGCAAAATGTACACCGAATGCGCTGACTTCCGTCGCACCGGTTCTGCTGCGCTGGATCTGGCTTATGTTGCTGCAGCCCGCGTTGATGGCTACTTCGAAATCGGCCTGAAACCGTGGGATTTTGCCGCAGGTGAGCTGATTGCTCGTGAAGCAGGCGCACTGGTATGCGACTTCACCGGCGGTCATAACTACCTGTCTACTGGCAACATCGTTGCGGGTAACCCGCGCGTAGTGAAAGCCATGCTGGCGAATATGCGTGACGAACTGAGCGACGCGCTGAAGCGTTAATCGGTTGTGGTGCCGGATGCAACGCTTACGCGTCTTATCCGGCCTACATTTCATACTCATACCGCTCACTAACCTAAAACGGCCGTAATCCCCTTCCTACCGGCACCGCACTCCCCCACATCACCACCGCAGCAACCACTAAAATCGTGCCGCCGGCCAGTGCCAGCGTGGTCCAGGCTATTTGTCGCCACAATATAGGCGCTTTATTTCCGCTGAGTTTCACCGCCAGCCGACGGAAACTGTGTACCAGCAATGCCAGAGAACTGATGGTCAGGGAGGTTCCCGCTGCCATCGCCAGCGCCGACGCCATGCCCCAGCCAAAAACCCCCACCACTTTACTGAACAACAGCACCATAATTGCGCCGGAACAAGGGCGCATACCCATCGAGAAAATAATCATCAGCCGGGCGCGCCAGTCATCGCCACTTTGCAGCTGTTGCGGGTTGGGCAGATGCTGATGCCCGCAACCGCAGCGTTCATCATGCACATGATGTGGCGTGAAAGCAGTAAATGTTGGTCGACGCAGCAGCGCGCGTAATTTTTTTAACGCCCGCCAGCACAGCAGTATCCCCAGCACGCCGACCAGCGCATAACTGCCCTTCTCCAGCCAGAAACTGCTCATATGCAGTTGCCGGGCGGGCAGTTGCAGTACCGTAAGCACCACAACGACCAGACCGATCGCCACCAGCCCCTGTAATAAGGACGAGGCCAGCGTCAGCCCAATGCTCGACCTCAGCTTCGAGGGATGCGTTGCCAGCCAGGTGGTGATAACTATTTTCCCGTGTCCCGGCCCCAGCGCGTGTAATACCCCATAAATAAAGCTAAACAGCAGCAGCGATCCGCCCGCACGGGTGGGATTGGCGGCCACCGCTTTCAGCAAGCCGCTCATCTGCTGGTTAACGTCCCGTTGCCAGAGAATACTTTGCACCATCACCTGCGGCCAGGCCTGCCATAACCACAGCGCGCCGCAGATCGCCAGCAGCAAGAAGGCCGCCAGCGGCCACAAGGTGAGCCAGCGGCGACCGGCTGTACGTTGTTGATAAATTACTGACATTGCACCGTCACCGTCTGCGCAAACTGCTTACCCAAATCCATATCCTCCGGCGGCGCGTCTTCTTTATCCAGCGACTGCGCAAAGCTCAGCGTTTGTTCATTGGGCGTCGGAGTATGCACGCTAATCCGGCATTGCTTGCTGAAGCCTGGCGCCAGCGCGGCATCGCTGTCCTGGTCGTAGCTCATATCCACGTAGTAGGTGGGGTCGAACGTGGAAATACTATAGGTCTGTCCGGCAAGCGGCTGTGGCTGGGCCAGCGGCAGGACGAACGTCAGCACCGCCTGGTGTTCCTCGCGTTCCATGCCATATTCCGTCGGGCGATTTTTAAATTTTACCTTTTGCCCGTTGTGCCACACTTCGGTGAAATAGTGCTGTCCGAGGACATTGGCCATCACTTCCGCAGCCAGTTTTTTCCAGATCTCATCTCCCGGTCTGGCATTGCCCGCATCGTACAGCAGGTCAGCGGAGGTGATTTCATCCATCGTCCAGCGCATTTTCATCGCCACAAACTGGTTATTTTCACTCACCAGCTCTGTTTTCAGATGAATGAAGCTGTGGGGATGTGCGCCCGCGCCAAAGGACAGGACGACCAAAAACAACGTGACAATGATGCGTTTTACACGCGGCATGAGTTCTCCACAATAAATTCAGCCCGCCATTAAAAGGACGTTGTTGGCGAGAATGCGCAGAGGATAGCATTGAACGCTAAAATATTAAGCCTCCTTTTCCGGTATCGATTCAGTTCTCAATTTCGAAAGTTTGTTCCTTGTCGGCAACGGCAAAAATGGCGTTTTACCGCATCCCCTTAATGCAAATGATAATAAAATGTTAATTTATATTTTGATTTTAATAATTTGATAACAATAAATTTGATTACCTGCGCACACAACCCTTCACATTTAACTAAAAATTAACCCAAAGAGATCCTGTTTTTTACAAAAACGGGCACGGATCACATTCACCACATTTATGATTCATTCCCTATTCCCTTCGTTGTTAACCTCACGCCGTGACATGCCCTGCCCCCTACTAAAGGTACAACTATGAAATTCAAACTCGCGTTACTCAGTGCAACTCTGGTTTCTGCATGCATGTTGTCCGGTACGTCCTTTGCGGCGGAAAAATATGAAATTGCGGTGGTTGCCAAAGTCACCGGTATTCCCTGGTTTAACCGTATGGAGACCGGCGTTAACGAAGCCGCAAAAAAACTGGATGTGAACGCTTACCAGACCGGTCCGTCTACACCGGATCCAGCTCAGCAAGTCAAAGTGATTGAAGATCTGATCGCCAAAAACGTGAATGCGATAATCGTAGTGCCAAACGATGCCAAAGTCCTTGAGCCGGTACTGAAAAAAGCGCGCGAGAAAGGCATTGTGGTCCTGACGCACGAATCCCCGGACGAGCAAATCGGCCAGTGGGATATCGAAACTATCGACAGTGAAAAGTATGCGCAGGCCAACGTTGATGAGCTGGCGAAAAGTATGGGCGGCAAAGGGGGGTATGCCATCTATGTCGGTTCGCTGACCGTGCCATTGCATAACGCATGGGCCGACTACGCGATTAAGTATCAGAAAGAAAAATACCCGGAGATGTTCGAAGTGACCTCGCGTCTGCCGGTAGCGGAAAGTATTGATAAGTCCTACTCCACGACGCTGGACCTGATGAAAACCTATCCGCAAATGAAAGGGATTATCGGCTTCGGTTCGCTGGGTCCGATCGGGGCAGGCCAGGCCGTACAGAAAAAACGCGCCAAGGATAAAATTGCCGTCGTCGGTATCGCCATGCCAGCCCAGGCTGCACCTTACCTGATGCGTGGGGATATCAAAAAAGCACTGCTGTGGGACCCGAAAGATGCGGGCTACGCACTGGTGACGGTTGCTGACCAACTGCTGCAAGGCAAAGAGGTCAATGACTCTCTGAGTATTGATGGTTTAGGGAAAGCCGATATCGACATGGAGAAGAAAGTGATCCGTTTTAACAAGATCCTCGAAGTCACCAAAGACAACGCGCAATCACTCGGTTTCTAAGGCTTTAGCCAACACCAGGGAACCTTAACGCCGACCAGCTGGTCGGCGCTATCCACCACACTCACATTCAGCGTCCGTCAGGACGCTCGCAGGGGTATTGTCCATGGCAGACACCACCGCATTTATCACTCTTGAGAATATCAGCAAACAATTCCCGGGCGTGCTGGCGCTGGATAACGTGAATCTGACGCTGAAAAAAGGCGAAGTTCACTGTCTGGCGGGCCAAAACGGCTGTGGCAAGAGCACCATCATTAAAGTGATCTCCGGGGTCTATCACCCTGAAAAAGGCGCGCAGATTTTACTCGATGGCAAGCTGTTCCATCACCTGACGCCGCAGCTTTCTTCTCACTATGGCATCCAGGTTATCTATCAGGATCTGTCGCTGTTCCCCAATTTTAGCGTCGCGGAAAATATTGCGGTTAACCGCTACCTGCCCGGCGGTGATATCTGGGTACGTCGCGGCGCCATGAAACAACAAGCGCTGGCAGCCATGAAGCGCATTGGCGTAACCCTCGATCCGGACAAAAAGGTCGAGAAACTCTCCATCGCCGACCGCCAACTGGTAGCGATTTGCCGGGCGATTGCCGCCGACGCACGGCTGGTCATCATGGATGAACCCACCGCCTCATTAACCCGTCAGGAAGTCAACGGCCTGCTGCGGGTGGTTAACGAACTGAAAGCCGCCGGCATTTGCGTGGTATTTGTCAGCCATCGTCTTGATGAAGTGATGGAAGTAGCCGACCGGATCAGCGTGATGCGCGACGGGAAACTGGTCGGCACGTATCCTGCCAGCGAACTGGACAGCCATGAACTGGCCTTCCTGATGACCGGGCAACGCTTCCATTACAGCCCGCTGCCGGAGAAGTCGTTCGACTCCAACGAACCATTGCTGGAACTGCGCAACCTGAGCCGTCGCGGAAAATACCAGAATATTAATTTGTCGCTGCATGGCGGTGAGATTGTCTCGATTGTTGGCCTGCTGGGTGCCGGGCGCACCGAGCTGTGTCTGAGTCTGTTTGGCATGACCCACCCAGAAAGCGGTGAAATGCGCATTAACGGTCAGCCGGTCCGGCTGCGTAATAACCACGATGCCATTCAGCACGGGATCGGCTACGTCTCAGAAGATCGCCTGACGCAGGGATTGATCATGGAGCAGTCGATCTACGACAACACTATCGTCACGGTCTTCGATCAACTGCACACCCGCAGCGGCCTGCTCGACCATGCTAAAGCACAGAAGCTGGTCGCTGATTTGATCCGCGAGCTGAACATCAAAGTGTCCGATCCGCACTTGCCGGTCAAAACGCTCTCCGGCGGCAACGCCCAACGTATCGCCATTGCCAAATGGGTGGCAACCCATCCGCGCATCCTGATCCTCGACTCCCCCACCGTTGGCGTCGACATTGCCAACAAAGAGGGCATTTACCAGATTGCCCGCGACCTGGCCGAACAGGGGATGGCGGTACTGATGATCTGCGATGAGATCCCGGAAGCCTATTACAACAGCCACCGCGTGCTGGTGATGCGTCGCGGCAAACTGGTGGCGGAATTTAATCCTCATCAGTGTCGTGAAGAGGAAATTGCTGAAGTGGTCGAGGTCATCAATGAATAGTCTGCGTTTCTCCCGTTTGCTCGGGCAACATGAATTCTGGCTGGGGCTACTGGTAGTGGCACTCGCCGTCGGTCTGAGCGTCAGTACCGATGAGTTCCTGTCACTGGGGAACCTGACAGACGTCGCCACCAGTTATGCCATTCTCGGCATTCTGGCCTGCGGCCTGTTTGTGGTGCTGATTTCCGGCGGGATCGACATTTCATTCCCGGCGATGACCGCCATTGCCCAGTACGCGATGGCCAGTTGGGTGATCGGTCACGGCGGCAACTTTGCGCTGGCGCTGGTTATTGCCATTGCCGTTGGACTGCTACTCGGGCTTATTAACGGCTTTCTGGTCTACTGGCTGCGCGTACCGGCGATCATCATTACCATCGCCACGCTGAACGTCTACTACGGCCTGCTGGTGTACGCCACTAAAGGTACCTGGCTGTATGGCTTCCCGGACTGGTTCATGAACGGCATTAACTGGTTCTCGTTCACCGCAGCGGACGGCTACGACTACGGACTGACCCTGCCCCTGCTGTGTCTGGCGACGGTGATTATTGTGACTGCCGTACTGATGAACTATACCCGCCTCGGTCGCCAGGTTTACGCCATGGGCGGCAACCGCGACGCGGCGTCGCGCCTGGGTCTGAATTTGCTGAAGCTGCATTTCTATGTGTACGGCTACATGGGGATTCTGGCAGGCGTTGCCGCCGTGGTGCAGGCGCAAATCACCCAATCCGTGGCGCCCAACTCCCTGCTCGGTTTTGAGTTGACGGTACTGGCGGCGGTCGTGCTCGGGGGAACCAGCATGAGCGGTGGACGCGGTACCCTGACCGGAACGCTGCTCGGCGTTGTCCTGCTGGCCTTCTTACAAAACGGCCTGACGCTGCTGAGCGTCTCCTCTTACTGGCACACCGTGTTCAGCGGCGCCATTATCCTGGTCAGCATTAGCGCCACGGCCTGGAACGAAAAACGCAAACTGGCAAGGGAGCTTTGAGATGAAAACAATCGCCAGATTTTTACCCGGTGATGCCATTATTCGTCTGCAATGCATCATTATTGTGGTCGTCGCGCTGGTCTTCTCAGCCCTGCTTGGCAGCCGTTTTTTCAGCGTAGCTAACTTTCAGTCCATCAGTTCACAACTACCGATCCTCGGCATGCTGGCGCTGGGAATGGGCATGACCATGCTGACCGGCGGCATTAACCTGTCCATTATTGCCGGGGCTAATGCCTGCTCGCTGGTAATGGCGGCAATCATCGTCACCCATCCGGATAACCCTCTGTTCCTGGTCATCGCCCTGCTGGCGGGAGCTGCCGTGGCGGTAGCCATTGGTACACTGAACGGCGTGCTGATCGCCTGGGTCGGCGTGTCGCCGATCCTCGCCACGCTCGGCACCATGACGCTTATCTCCGGGCTGAATATTCTGCTCTCCAACGGCACGGTCATTTCCGGCTTCCCGACCGCTATTCAATACCTGGGTAACGGCACGATTGCCGGTATCCCGGTGGCGCTGCTGCTCTTTTTCTTCGTGGCTATCCTGCTATGGGTACTGCTGGAACACACCACGCTTGGACGCAGCCTGTATCTCGTTGGGTCCAACGAACAGGCAACCCGCTACAGCGGCGTGAATACGGTACGGGTACAGATCTCCGTGTACGTCATTTCTGCCCTGCTCGGCTGGGTGGCCGCCATCCTGATGATGGCGAAATTTAACTCGGCAAAAGCCGGATACGGCGAATCCTATCTGCTGGTCACCATCCTCGCCTCGGTGCTGGGTGGCATCAACCCGGATGGCGGCTTCGGCCGTATTATCGGCCTGGTGCTGGCACTCATTGTGCTGCAAATGCTGGAAAGCGGCCTTAACTTGCTGGGGGTCAGTAGCTATCTGACGATGGCGCTGTGGGGCGCGGTGCTGATCCTCTTTATCGCATTACAGAATCGTAAAGCCTGATTCCAGGAGAAAAAATTATGGCAAGTTACTTTATTGGTGTAGATGTCGGAACCGGTAGCGCCCGTGCAGGCGTGTTTGATCTCAACGGCAGAATGGTCGGTCAGGCCAGTCGGGCGATTGAGATTTACCGTCCGCAGGCCGATTTCGTTGAGCAATCCTCAGATAACATCTGGCAGGCAGTGTGTAACGCAGTTCGTGATGCGATTAACCAGTCAGATATCAACCCGATTCAGGTGAAAGGTCTGGGCTTCGACGCCACCTGCTCGCTGGTGGTGCTGGATAAAGAAGGCAAACCGCTGACCATCAGCCCGTCCGGGCGCAGCGAGCAAAACATTATTGTGTGGATGGATCACCGCGCCATTACTCAAGCCGAGCGCATTAACGCCCTGCATCATCGAGTGCTGGACTACGTCGGCGGGATTATCTCGCCGGAAATGCAAACGCCAAAACTGCTGTGGCTGAAGCAGCATATGCCCAACACCTGGGCCAATGCGGGCTACTATTTTGACCTGCCAGATTTCCTCACCTGGCGCGCGACCGGCGATGACACGCGCTCGCTGTGCTCGACGGTGTGTAAATGGACCTATATGGGTCATGAGGACAAATGGGATGCCAGCTATTTCCGCCAGATTGGGCTGGAAGACTTGCTGGAGCACGATGCCGCCAAAATTGGCCGCTACGTGAAAACCATGGGAGAACCGCTCGGTCACGGCCTTTCTGCGCGGGCAGCCAGCGAAATGGGTCTAATCCCAGGAACCGCGGTAAGCGTGTCGATTATCGATGCCCACGCCGGAACGCTGGGCACCCTCGGCGCCTGCGGTGTTACCGGCGAAGTGGCTGATTTCGATCGCCGCGTCGCGCTGATTGGCGGCACATCCACCGGTCATATGGCAATATCGAAAGAGCCGCGCTTTATTGGTGGCGTCTGGGGTCCGTACTACTCTGCCGTTCTGCCGCAATACTGGCTCAACGAAGGCGGACAGTCGGCCACCGGCGCGTTAATCGACCACGTTATTCAGTCACACCCGTGCTATGACACGCTGTTGGCACAGGCAAAATCACAGGGGCAGACCATTTACGAAGTGCTGAATGCGCTGCTGCGTAAAATGGCCGGCGAACCGGAAGATATCGCATTTCTGACCCGCGATATGCATATTCTGCCCTATTTCCACGGTAACCGTTCCCCGCGCGCCAACCCAACGCTCACCGGCGCGATTACCGGGCTGAAGCTGTCTCGAACGCCGGAAGATATGGCACTGCAGTATCTGGCGACCATTCAGGCCATTGCGCTGGGGACGCGGCATATTATCGAAACGATGAACCAAAGCGGTTATACCATCGATACTATTATGGCCAGCGGCGGCGGCACGAAAAACCCGATTTTCGTGCAGGAACATGCTAACGCCACCGGCTGCGCGATGCTGCTGCCTGAAGAAAGTGAAGCAATGCTGCTGGGCAGCGCCATGATGGGAACCCTCGCCGCAGGCGTGTTCGACACCTTCCCGGAAGCAATGTCAGCGATGAGCCGCATTGGTAAAACGGTCACCCCGCAAACCAACCGTATTAAGCAGTACTACGATCGAAAATACCGGGTTTTCCACGAGATGTACCAGGACCATATGAAATACCGCCAGTTGATGCAGGAGGACGCATGAGTGATTCATGGTCCCAGGCGACCGGCGTGTGGCAGCTCTACAGTGAGGCTCTGGCGGGATTGGGCCAGCATCTGACAGAGCAGACCTGGCAGTCTTTAATGACGGAACTGCGCGACTGCACAGGAAAAATCGTCGTCACCGGCGTCGGTACGTCCGGCATTGCCGCGCGTAAAGTGGCGCATATGCTGGCCTGCGTCGAACGCCCGGCGATTTACCTCAATGCCACCGATGCCGCCCATGGCGACCTGGGTTTTTTACGCGCAGACGATCGGGTTATTATGCTGTCGCGCGGAGGGAATTCAGATGAGCTTACCCGGTTGCTGCCGGGACTGGCTGCGCGGAACGTACCGATAATTAGCGTGACGGAAAACCCAAACTCCGCCATCGCCAGCGCCTCCCGGCTGGTGATTTCCACCGGCGTTCAGCGCGAGGCCGATCCGCTGGACATGCTGGCGACCACCTCCATTATTCTGGTGCTGGCGATATTTGATGCCGCCTGCGCCTGTCTGATGAGCGAAAGTGGTTACTCAAAGGAGACGCTGTTAGCCGTGCATCCTGGCGGCGATGTGGGATTAACGCTGAGCCGTGGGCAGTAATGCCAGACAGCGCTCTTTTTAATACCCCCTATCCGCAGGTGTAATGGCGGTAAGTTAAACATGTAGGGAGAACGTTTTACTCTGATTAATTTTCCGTTCACTTTATGTGCGTCGCTTCTCTGATATCGCTATACCCGTGAACGTGCAAGGGAGGCTCGCCACCTCCCTTGCATCCCAGGCTCCCGGCACGGAAAATCGTCGCTACGCGATTATTCGTCCCATCCCAGGGACTCCCCCCTTACGGGGCCAGCGCAAGCGCTGTTCAAAATTGCTCCCGGCAATTTTGTCATTCACCTTATTCCGTCTGCCTGTCGGGTCGGGTACGGCCTGCATCCCTGCGGGCAGACCCGGTCAGCCGTCAACGCCTCATCGATTTTCAGCCGGACCGGAGACATCGCTTCAACTCTCTGGTTTTCAGTTAAATCTGTTTTGCTGTTCAGAGATATTCAAATAAAGATACAGGTGGTCAGGCTTGGCTGGTCCGGCTGAAAATTGCCGACGAGTTTCCGTAAGGCCGGGAGAGCCAGCATGGATGCTGGCTCAGGGCGCGCTTTACAGGGACGTTGCATCGCGCCCGACCCGGTAGCCTGGAGGAATAAGCGGAGGGGATTGCGAAGCAACAATTTTCCGTGCCGGGAGCCGGGATTGTTAAGGGTGCGGCGATAGCACCCTTAACACGTTCACTGGCGTTCAGTGTAAATAGAAGCGATGAACATGAGGTGAACGGAACCCTTTCTCTGAGAAAGCATATTCATTATCTGCCGGTTTTTTTTATATCTAAACAAAAGATAAAACAGTGAAAAAGCGTGTTAACGCGCTGCGTTTAACTCCCGCTCACTGTTCCTCACGTTAAAAATTCTGTGACGGCCTCCCGCATTCCTTGCGGAAAGGATTCCATTCTTTATTTCTATGAGCAAACTTTAGCTATTCTTACCAAATATACTTTCGGGAGACCCTACAGATGATGTCAACGCTTGCCCCGCCATCTGTACTTTCTGCTCCCCAGCGCCGCTGCCATGTGCTGCTGACGCTTTTTCAGCCAGGGCAAATCGCGACCACCCAGACATTCTGTACCCTCAACGGCGTCGAAGACGATGTGGTCCGCGAGGATATCATCGGCGCGGGAATCGAAATCCAGCGCTATCATCGGCTTACTATCATTGCCACGCAGAATGGCGGCTACCAGATCGAAGGCACGGCGCTCAATCAGCGGTTGTGCTTTCTGCACTGGCTTCGACGCGGCCTGCGCCTCTGCCCGGGCTTTATCGCTGAGCAGTTCACGCCTGCGTTAAAAATGCAGCTCAAACAACGCGGTATCGCCCGCACGCTGTATGACGACACCAATCTGCATGCGCTCATCAACCTCTGTTCCCGGCGACTGCAAAAACCGTTTGAATGCCGGGATATCCAGTTCCTGCGTTTGTTTTTACAGTACTGCCTGCTGCAACATCACGCCGGGCTCCACCCGGAGTTTAACTCGCTACAGCAACGCTGGGCGCAATCCTGCGCCGAGTACTCGCTTGCCGAGGAAATTGGCCGTCACTGGCAACGTCACGTAATGCAGAGTGCGCCGCCGGGCGAGTCGTTGTTTATGGCGCTGCTGTTCTCGATGATCCGCATTCCCGACCCCATTCGCGATAACCATCAGCAGGACCGCCGCCTGCGTCTGGGCATTGCCCGGCTAGTGCTGCGTTTTCGCGAGAGCGGCAACGTTCGCTTCAGCGACGAACAAGGACTGAACGACCAGTTGTATGTCCATCTTGCCCAGGCCTTGAACCGCTGTGTGTTCGCGATTGGCATTGATAACACCCTGCCGGAAGAGTTCAGTCGGCTCTATCCCCGGCTGGTACGCACCACGCGCGAGGCGCTCAAGGGATTTGAGGCGGAATACGATGTGCATTTTTCAGAAGAAGAAACCGGGCTGGTCGCCGTCATTTTTGGCGCATGGCTGATGCAGGAAAAAGATCTGCACGAGAAGCAAATCATCCTGCTGACGGGTAATAATGAACGTCTGGAGGCACATATTGAGCAGCAACTACGTGAGCTAACCCTGCTGCCGCTGAACGTAAAACATATGCCGATGCAGGACTTTCAGAAACAGGGCTCGCCGCGTGGCGTGGCGCTGATTATTACGCCCTACACCACGCCGCTGCCGCTGTTTTCACCGCCGTTGATTCACGCGGATCTGTCGCTGACTGCGCATCAGCAGCAGCAGATCCGCAAAATCCTCGAATCATAATGCCGGTGATTGCGCCGTCACTTTAGGCCGCAAGACGATGGCGGGCAGCGCCACCAGCGCCATAACCCAGAATACGCCGCTGCCCATATTCTGGTACAGGTAACCAGCGAACACGGTCATGATGGCAATACTGCCACCCATCGCAATGGCGGAATAGACCGCCTGCAAACGAATCACTTCGCTGCTCTGGCGTGCGGCAATATAGCGCATGGCCGCCAGGTGACACACGGTAAACGTACCGCAATGCAGGATCTGCACCACGATAAGCCACGGCAGTTCGGTGCTCCAGCCCATCAAACCCCAGCGCACCACGCCACACACGGCGGAGAGCAGCAGCAGATCTCGGGCGCTAAAGCGGCGGAACAGCTTGTGGCTGAGTGCGAAGATAATCACTTCTGCGACCACGCCCAGTGACCACAAATAGCCTACCGCCGACGCCGAATACCCGGCAGACTGCCAGTAAATAGCGCTGAAACCGTAATAGGCGGCGTGCGCCCCTTGCAGCAGGCTCACGCAGGCAAGAAAGCGCCAGCTCTGCATAACCAGCTGACGCCAGGCCGGCCATCCGGTACTCTCCTGCTGGCGAGCCTCTCCCGCAGGTTGCACGCTCGGGCGGATCATCATGCCCAGCAGCATTGACGCCACCGCCAGTGACAGCAGCACCAGGATTACCCGATAGTCATACAGGGTCACCAGCTTACCGGTCAGCGCCGAGCCAATCACAAAGGCCACTGAACCCCACAACCGCACCCGGCCATAGTCCATGGTGATTTGCTTTTGCCAGGTATTCGCCAGCGCATCCGTCAGCGGCACCAGCGGCGAGAAGAACAGGTTAAACCCGACCATCACCACCATCAGCCACGCCACGTGCGTCCCCGCCCAGAAGGCCAGCGCAAATACCAGCGTCAGCAGCGCTAAAATGCGTAAAGCAGAAATCAGACGAGAGGGATCGCTCACGCGCGGCGCAATCAACAAACTGCCGAGAAAACGCGCAATCAGCCCCGCACCCAACAGCAGGCCGATGGTTTCAGGCGTCAGCCCCAACCCTTCGAGCCAGACGCTCCAGAAAGGTAAAAAAATACCGTAGCTAAAAAAGTAGGTAAAATAACCGAGCGCCAGCCAGCGCGTGGAGTGCAAAACCATGATTCCCTCCCGTTTGGAGGCGATAGTCTGGCGATAAACCCCGGCTGGCGCAAGTGAGTATTAACAGGCAGATAACATGATAATTGCCCTATTCTACGCGAATTTGCAGCGCAAAATGGCACTGTTCGCCCTGTGCTAAAAGGCGTAACCCCGGCTGGCCCGGCATGTGGTGGGCATTCACCGGATGCGTCTGCGGTTCGAGGCAAAGGAACTCCTCACCCGACACTCTGAACAGCATAAGCCACGGAGTTTGCGCTAAAATCGTGAGCTTCATCACATCACGTTGAATGACCGCCTGCCCGCCCCAGCCGGAATACCCCACGTTCAACCAGGCGTCCTCGCCATACTGCGCGCGAGTGAAATCAGCCGCTGGTGGGATATCGTTCTGCCAGGGTAGCGGTAAGTGTTGCTCCCCCTCCGGCCAGTAGCCGCTGGCCGAAAACTGCGCCGTACTGCGCGCATCAAAGGCAAAAAACGGATGGAAACCGCAGCCGTACAGCATCGGTCGTTCACCGTTGTGGGTGAGGGTCAGCGAGGCATGCAGGCTGGACGCTTCCAGTTGATAGCACAGTTGCGCCGTATAGTCGTAACCGCACGGATGCCAGCTGTGTAAGCGCAGCAAACAGCCGCTTTGAGTCGCATTAACCACCGCCCAGCGCCGCAGCCAGCCGTCACCGTGCAGGAAGAACGTATCGTCCGCCTCATGCTGTGGCAAAACAACCTCTTCCCCCCGCAGCACAAAGCGATTACCTGCCACCCGGTTAGCCAGCGGTAACATGGGGAACATCGCGCCCGCCGGGTTTTCATGCAGTACCGGCGACTGATGAGAGCGAAAGATAAGCCGCGCCACCTTTGCGCCTTGCGCATCAATTTCAGCCTCCAGCGCCGCATTCTGTAATCGTATTCGTGTCATTGCTACGCCTCGAGAGTGCCGGACGGTTTCCCGCCCGGCAGCCTGGTTAGTCAAAGAGACCGCTTACCAACGCATGGCTTATCAGCAGCGCTTTGTCATGGGACGGGTTCAACGTCAGCAGCAACGTCAAGGCATTCTGGCAAGCATTTCGCTTGCCCAGTCCAAGGTAGCCTAACGCCTCAATAAACAGGCAATGTTGCTGGTGTCGCAACACAGGACTCGTATCCAACGCGACAAGGTCCGGCAACGATACAGCAAAAAAATCTGTTTCCGGGACGCTATCCCGATGACCTTCAACCCAATCAAGGAAGCCCTGAAAATGGGCATCTGCCTGCAGATGCTCACCGCTCATCCTCATCGCTATTCCTTGCCAGAACAGATAATCAGCGGGCTGATCGTTGTAGTAACGTCCCGCGCTGAGACCGGAGTCCCCCTGCATCGCACGTGCCAACGCCTGACCCGCGAGTTCGCTTTCGCCCAGTTGCTGATGACAATAAGCCAACAGATACCAGATATCGTTATCGGTTTGCCCTGGTAACCGCCCTTCACTCAGGTTTAGCGGGTAACGTAGCGCCTGCTGGAGCAACTCAACCGCGTGCCCCGTTTCCCCCTGGCGAATTGCCTCCAACGCGCGATGAGCCTGGTTGAGCAGATACTGCCCGGTAACCCTCCCTTCGCCCCCTTCCCAGGGATGAAATTCGCGGTCGCGCAACACCTGTGCAGCCTGTTGATACTCCCCCACGCCGTTCCACAGGCTAAGCAACTCAGCGGTGAGATCATCACGTTTTAACGCCACGCAGCGACGAGGCATTAGCAGCGCCAGCCGCGTTTCGATACTCAGCCCCTGCTGTTTTTGCAGGTAATCCAGCTCAAACAGGAAACGCGCATTATCGGGCTCCAGCGCCACCGCGTGTTGTAAATACTGGCTCGCCAACTGGGCATTATGCTGTTTATTCCAGGCATAGATCCCTAGCAGGCGGTGTACTGGCGCAAAATCAGGCTGAAGTACCAGCGTCTGCTGCCAGCAGGCAATGGCCTCATCGTAGCGACGCTTGCTGTACCAGAAGCAGCCAAGCAAATAACAAGCAAAAGCATCCTGTCGCAGAGATTGCAACATCACCACTTCGTCGAGAGTGTTAGGGAAACGCACCCGGTTGGCAAAGCAGCGCTGCGCACTTTGCAGATACGGCTGCGAATTGTTGCTAAGTGAGGCCAGCCACAGCATCGGCATCGCCTCCTGGCTATCAAGCAGTGCCAGCAACTCACGGGCATCCTGTTTTTTACCGAGTGAGACCAGCCAGCCCGCTAATGTGCTGGCGTTGATGCCACGCTGGCCGGTGACGCCAATCAAGGCATCACGTGCAGACGCCTCCCGTCCGATGGCCCAACGCGCGTAGTGCAGCGCGTAGCTCAACGGATGCGTCTTGAGTGACTGGTCGATGTATTCCTGTGCAGCCCGTTCACCACGGGTCGTCGCCAGCACCAGGGCTTTTAGCCCCATCGCCAGGTTATTGCCGCTGTTAAATTGCAGGCTAATGTCCACTTTTTCCAGCGCATCGCCGTCATCGCCGTGCTTCATCGCCAGCCGCGCCAGCGAGTAAAAGGCAGCGTCACGGCAGTTTCCGCTCCAGCTCGCCTTGTAGTAGCTATCCCACGCTTTGCTCTCTTCTCCCTGCCGTTCCAGCGCCGCGCCCAGCAGCATACTGGCCTCACCATCACGCGGGTTTTTATTCAGCCGATGGGCTCTGCCGAGCGCCGCTTCAGCACAATGCTGGGCCAGTGCCCAGTCGGCGCGGTTCAGCGCCAGATTGCCCAACGCCACATTATTGCGATAATCCTCGGGATCCAACTCAATCGCCCGGCGGTAATAATCTTCAGCATAACGGCTGGCCTGGTTGTACTGCTCAATATGCTGACCAATGAAATAAAGTTCTTCACCGTTCGTCAGTGCCTGCGGCAATTTGGGGGCAATGGCGGCGCTGGGTAGCGGCGTTTCTTCAGGAATGTGCTCTTCGTAATGCAGTATCTGACGGTTGTCGCTATCAAATATTGTCATCGTCAGGCGCTGAGGCCAGCATTCGTTCAACGTCTCCTGCCAACTTTGCCCTGGCTCCAGGGTAACGTGGGTGTTCCACAGCGTTTGCCGGGCATCACGAATTTCCACCCGCACATCATGGAGCGGTGCAACCGCATACAAGCCCACCACCAACATCGAAGCCTGCCGCTCAAGGCGCATCACCAACTGAGCATTGGCATTCTGCACCGATGACAGCTCGCTATAAGGCAGGAAATTCTGCACGAAGATTTTCTCTTCATACGGTGCAAGCCAGGTGAAATCCGGCTGGTTATCCGTAAAGACTCCAGTCATCAGTTCAATATAAGGACCATTTTCGTCGGTTAACTGGCGATCCCAGGCCTGACCAAATTCGCCATGTCCCCATGTCCACTGCTTTTTACCCGGAGAAATATGGTGATCCGCGACGTGTAATAAACCGCCGCGCTCACCGTGATGCCAGGCACCAACAAAATCATAATCTGACTTTTCGGCCATGTAGGAGGTCGGCACCGGCACATTTTTATAACGGGAGATATCCACGCCTGCCGAGTAGTCCACTTTGTAGTAGGTACCTGTGGCAATCGGAAACGCCGACACATCACGCTTGCCATGGTCAAACACCGCCGTCACATCAGGAGGGAAAACACTTTGATGATCATCCCCGCCCTTCACCGCCGGGTTTGCCCACCACAGGAAATGGCGCGGCGTGGCATTGCCGTTGAACACTTTGCCCGTTATCTCTACCAGTGCCCTGTCCGGGTAAAGCGTGAAACCCGCCATCAATTGCAGGCCGCGCATCGGCTCCACTTCCCCCATCCATACCGTTTGTTCACCGTGTTCACCCGCTTGCAGAGTAAAGTCGACGGGCATAAAGGTCGTTGGGCGGTGATGCTGCGGCCAGTTAAACTCAATGCCACCTGAGATCCACGGCCCTAGCAGCCCGACCAGTGCGGGTTTCACCACCTCGTTGTAGTAGACAAAATCCCGCTGTTTTACCTTGTCATAGGCTCGATGGATGCGTCCTCCCAGTTCAGGCAGCAGCAGAATGCGAATAAAATCATTCTCCATCCAGATGCCCTGGTATTCACGCATCTCCCGCTCGCCGGTCAGCGTATCAATAACGCCATAGGGATACACCGCCCCGGACGATCCTTGATAAACACGTTTTTCGAGAAACATCGGGTTTGAGTCTTCGTTGCCCGTTGTCCATGTCGGCAACGTAAGGGTCTCCTGCCAGACCTTAACCACTCCGTACATAACCATTCTCCAGTAAACAAAACACAGTGAAATACGATAGGATGGCAGTGTAGAGAACTTATTTTCCGGTAAATTACGCGATGCTCACGCATTACTATTAACAAGGTTTAGTAATATGCAAATAGCGGGACTGAACAATCAAACGGTAAGGCGCCATAACCGCCGGGCCATCATGGCGCTTATCTGGCGCTACAAGCGTTTGAGTAAATCCCAGCTTGCGACGCATACCGGATTATCTATTCCGGCGGTGAGCAAAATCCTCGATGAACTGGTTGACGAGGAGAAACTTAGCCACTCCAGCGAAAATCTCAGCTCGCGGGGAATGAACAGCGGACATTATCAGATCCCCAACGACGGGCCGCTGATTCTGTGCATGAACGTTACCCCCACCAGCATTGAAAGCCAGCTGATTGATGCGCAGATGACGCCAATCGGTGATTTTCTCCACTGTCAGGTCAACGCCCCTACGCCAGAAGCATTACTTTCAGCCATTGAAAGGCTATGGCGGCAACAACAAAAAAATAACCCCGGCAGACGGATCAATCTTGCGCTGGGGGTACACGGACAAGTCGACCCGGATACAGGTGTATCGCAGACCATGCCACAGGCACCGTGGAAAAAGCCGGTAGAAATTAAATATCTTCTGGAAGAACGCCTGCGCGTGTCGGTGCGGGTGGACAACGACTGCATTATGTTGGTGCTGGCGGAGAAGTGGCAAAACAGCAGCAATCGTGAGGATTTCTGCATCGTTAATGTCGACTACGGTATCGGCTCATCTTTCGTCATCAACGGACAGATCTACCGTGGCATGCTCAACGGCAGTGGGCAGATTGGTCACACCGTTTTTGACCGTGATGGTATCGCCTGCGACTGTGGCCGCTACGGGTGTTTGGAAACCGTAGCCTCACTGTCGGCGCTAAAAAAACAGGCGCGGATCTGGTTGAAATCACGACCCACGCCGCCAGGTTTAGATCCTGAAAACATCTCTGACCACCAACTGATTGACGCCTAGCACAGCGGTGATGAACAGGTAGTGCAGTGGGTGAAACAAGCGGCTAATGCCATCGGGTTAACACTATATAACCTACTGAATATCCTAAATATCAACCAAATTTGGCTCTACGGCCGCAGCTGTGAATTTGGCGATAAGTGGCTACAAACCATCTATCAACAAATTGGTTTTACCCCTTTTGATCACGGTGACGCCGTGCGTACCCGACAAACACAAATCGGTTTTGGCAACCTGACGCGCCAGCAACAAATCACCGGTATCGGCTACTTGTTTGTTGAGGCGGCGCTGGCACAAGCTTGATTATTAGGACGTCAGAATAGTAACGTAAAAGACGTTTAGTAATCTTTGTTTACTGAAATATAAATCTCGGCGCAAAGTCCGACTGCACTTGTTGCTCTACGCTACCACCCGAAAGTTGATGTTCATTGTCGTTAAATCCGATCATTTATTCAATTCAGGGGAACTCAAATGGAGTTAACCAGTTCAGGCACAGAAGCAGTTGTAGAAAAAAAACAATATCCACGAGATAAAGTATCGTGGACTACTGCGATATCCTATGGCATGGGAAGCTATGGTGCGAACGTCATGTACGCATTTATCGCTATATATTTAATGCTTTATTACACTGATAGCTATGGCATCAAAGCGGCAGCTGTCGGCTTGCTTTTCTTAGTTGCCAGATTGGTCGATGGTGCAACCGATATTGCT
>NZ_JADABY010000077.1 GCF_015672735.1 Citrobacter sp. Res13-Sevr-PEB04-36
TTCTGGGATGAATATTGGTGCCTGGCGTTTACGCAATAATAGCACCTGGGGTGATGACAACGGCTGGTCGTCAATCAGCACGACGTTACAGCGCGATATTAAGCGTCTGCGGAGTCAACTGGAAATTGGACAAACGTATACTGACGGTGAGCTATTCGACAGCGTGCAGATGACGGGAATAAAACTGGAAACGGATACCAGTATGCTGCCGAGTAGCCAACAGGGATTTGCGCCGGTGGTGAGAGGTATTGCCAATAGCGATGCTAAAGTTTCGATCAAACAAAATGGCTATGTCATATACCAAAGCTATGTTTCTGCTGGTCCTTTTGAGATTCGAGATTTAAGTCAGGTGACCGCTGGATCCGATCTGGAAGTGACTATCACGGAAGCCGATGGAACGGAGCGTAGCTTTATTCAAGCCAGTTCGTCAGTGCCGGTGCTACAGCGAGAGGGTTCGCTAAAATACAGCCTGGCGGCCGGGCGCTACCGTGATACGGATGAGGGAGAAGAGCCGGGGTTTGGTCAGGCAACGGCTATTTATGGTCTGCCTTATGGCATGACCGTTTACGGCGGCTTATTGGGGGCGTCGATTTACCGCTCTGCACTGGTGGGCATTGGGGCTGATTTGCACCGCTTTGGTTCATTCTCGATGGACGTGACAGCGGCCAAAACCACATTTGATGGTTCGCGGGAAGACGCTAACGGTATGTCCTGGCGAGCACAGTATGCGAAAGACTTTCCTGTCACGAATACCACTGTGACGCTGGCGAGCTATCGCTATTCAACCGCTGGTTTTTATACCTACCAGGAAGCTATTGACCAGCGTAACAACGCGGATATTGAGGAGGGTATCTACAGCTATCGCAGTACCAATAATCGCCGAAGCCGAATGCAGGCCAACCTCTCGCAATCGATAGGACAATGGGGATCAATTTATGCTAATGCTTACCAGCAGGATTACTGGAATCTGAGTGGTCATGAACAGAGCGTTAGCCTGGGGTATAGCGCGCGTTGGGCTGGTGTGAGTTGGTCAGTGAACTACAGTATGACCAAAACACCGTCGACAGCCCAAGATCAGCAGGTTGCACTAACGGTGAATATTCCGCTTTCTCAGTGGCTTCCCAATGCATGGGCGACCTATAGCCTGAACAGTTCGCAGCATGGTAGTACGTCCCATCAAGTAGGGCTGAGCGGTATGGCACTGAAAGACAACAATCTCAATTACAACCTGCAGCAGAGCTATACCGATAATAATGGCGGGATGGGGGGCTATTTGTCAGCTCGCTATCGCGCTTCGGCGGGTGAGTTTGGCTCCAGCTATAGCTATCAGGGAGATAACCGCCAGTTAAGCTACACCGCACAGGGTTCGGTGGTTGCGCACCCGCACGGCATTACGCTGGGACGCTCGTTACAGGATGCTTTTGCGGTGGTGCATATTGCTGATGGCCGTGATGTCAGTATTCAGAATGCGCAGGGGATTTACACCGACCGCTGGGGGAATGCCATTGTGCCAACACTAAGCAATTACCGACATAACACGATTACGGTGAATACGCGCGGGCGTGGCAACCTTGATATTCAGGATGCTTCGCTGGATGTGGTCCCGACAAAGGGCGCGGTAGTGTCGGCCGATTTTATCGCGCGAGTCGGTCAGCGAGTACTGTTGACGCTGAAAAAAGGCTCAGGTTATGTGCCCTTTGGCGCAGTATTAAGTATGGATAATACCACTGCTATTGTTGGCGATAATGGTGAGGTTTACCTCACAGGGCTACAGGGATCCCAGGCATTTTCAGTTCAGTGGGGCAAGGGGCCGGAAATGCAGTGTAAAGGTACTGTCTCGGTTCCAGAAACGTCAACGCCCCAGATACGGTTAATCAGTACCCATTGTCAGTCATACAAGGATGAAAAGTGAACAGGATGCTCGTATTCAAAAAAGTGGCGATGGCCGTATTGTTGATTCTGCTGGCGGCGGCGAGTTCCCCGGTTCTGGCAGCCTGTATCTTTAATGGTGGTAGTGGCGGCGTTACTCAGACGTTCATTCTGCCAGCTACTATTATTGTTGAACCTGATACCCCCATCGGCACAATTCTGTATGAAAACAGTGTGGAAAGCGGAGAGGTTAAAGTTGATTGTGATAGCCAAGAGGTTAGGGTTCGAGAGGGTTACACCATCATTACCGATGCGGATGCCCGTGGAGATGTTCTTCCCGGCGTATATAAAACCAATGTCGCCGGTATAGGGATACGTGTCGCTGCCGCAGAGGAAAGAGTGGCGACGTTTAACTCAACCGATCTCGTGACGCCCTTGCACTATGTCGGAATGAGAAAAGGTTCTGAATTCACCACGAGATACCATACTGCTGCGGAGTTAGTGGTTATTGGCGAAGTGGCGGACGGTTATCTTGATACGTCGCGACTGTACTCCGAAGTGACCTACGATAACGTTATGATTAGCGCAATAGCATTCTCCCCAGCAAGCGTACATATCACCACGAACACCTGTAATCTGGCTGAGAAAAATATTTATGTTCCCCTCAAGACGCTCTACAGCGGAGACTGGGATGGCCAATACTCGGCCATTCTTTCTGACGATAATTTCAAAATAAAAATTACTGACTGCGCTGCCGGGACTCAGGTGGATTATCAATTTAAAAGCGCTGGATCTACGGGGGTGACGGACGGCAATATCCTTAATATTGCTAGCGGCGATAGCACCGCCAGCGGTGTAGGGATTCAAATTCTCGATAAAAACAATACGGTGCTGAGTTTTGATCAAGACTATACCGCCACGAGTAGCACCAGTAATAAAGAGGTCGTTGAGATCCCTCTGAAAGCGCGTTACATCAAGACAGGGACGGTGAAAGGCGGCGACGTAGACGCGATTGCGACATTTGAGGTCTACTATCGCTAATGCTGAAATGGTCGACACTTGGCTGACGTGGCATCAAAAATATAACAAATCTGATCATCTGGTAACTTTCGCCTTTCATCTGTTTATTTCTTAACCCCTTAATTCTGGTAGGGGCTTATATCGCTTGCTATGCGTCAGTCGGCTGTCCTATTATGCTGCCGTTATAATAATAATTCTCGTTTACGTTATCATTCACTTTCATCAGAGATATACCAATGGCGCGTTTTAAAACTGCTCAGCCAAATTCCTCGCTGCGTAAAATTGCAGTTGTGGTAGCCACAGCGGTTAGCGGCATGTCTGTCTATGCACAGGCGGCGGTCGAACCGAAAGAAGAAACCATCACCGTAACCGCAGCTCCTGCCGCACAAGAAAGTGCATGGGGGCCAGCTCCGACCATCGCCGCGAAGCGTTCCGCCACGGCGACCAAGACAGATACGCCTATCGAAAAGACCCCGCAGTCTGTTTCGGTCGTGACCAATGAAGAGATGCAAATGCATCAATTCCAGTCAGTGAAAGAAGCGCTGGGCTATACGCCAGGTGTGACGGTTAACAGTCGTGGTGCATCTAACACCTATGATTTTGTTATTATCCGCGGGTTCTCTTCCGTCGGTCTGAGCCAGAATAACTATCTGGATGGACTGAAATTGCAGGGTAACTTCTACAACGATGCGGTTATTGATCCTTACATGCTTGAGCGTGTTGAGTTGATGCGTGGCCCAACGTCTGTACTCTACGGTAAGAGTAACCCTGGCGGCATTATCTCTATGGTCAGCAAGCGCCCGACCACCGAGCCGCTAAAAGAAATTCAGTTCAAAATGGGGTCGGACAATTTGTTCCAGACCGGTTTTGACTTTAGCGATGCGCTGGATGACAACGGTGAGTTTTCCTACCGTTTAACCGGACTGGCACGCTCAACAAACGAGCAGCAGCAAGGGTCCGAATCGCAGCGTTACACGATCGCTCCGTCCTTCTCCTGGCGTCCGGATGACAAAACCAACTTTACGTTCTTGTCCTATTTCCAGAACGAACCGGAAACAGGTTACTACGGTTGGTTACCGAAAGAAGGTACCGTTGAGCCTCTGCCAAATGGCAAGCGTTTGCCGACCGATTTCAATGAAGGTGCTTCAAACAACACCTATTCCCGCAATCAGAAAATGGTGGGATACAGCTTCGAGCACGGTTTTAACGATACATTCACCGTTCGCCAGAATCTGCGCTTTACTGAAATGAAGACGTCGCAGCAGAGTGTGTACGGTACCGGGATTGCTTCCGATGGTCATACATTGAACCGTGGAACGGTTGTGGATGATGAGCGCCTGCAAAACTTCAGTGTTGATACGCAACTGGAAAGTAAGTTTGCGACTGGCACTGTCGAACACACTTTGTTAACCGGTGTTGATTTCATGCGCATGCGTAATGATATCAATGCTGCTTTTGGTAGTGCGCCACCGATTGATCTTAACGGCAACTACGATCCTGAGTATTTTGCATTCGGTGATACCGAACCGTATCAGATGAATGAAACCAAACAGACCGGTATCTATGTTCAGGATCAGGCTGAGTGGAATAAGTGGGTGTTTACCCTCGGGGGTCGCTACGACTGGTCACAGCAAGCCACAACAATACGTCAGAACTCATATACGCCAACGGAAGGGTACATTGAGCGTAATGACCACCAGTTCACCTGGCGTGGCGGTGTAAACTATCTATTTGATAATGGTATTACGCCGTATATCAGCTATAGCCAGTCGTTTGAACCGAGTTCATTTGACTTGTGGAGCGTTCCGCGCGTTTCTTACGAGCCGTCCAAAGGCGAGCAGTATGAAGCCGGGATTAAGTATGTACCGAAAGATCTGCCGATTGTCGTAACTGGGGCGGTTTATCAGCTCACGAAAACCAATAACCTGACTGCTGATCCTAATAATCCTCTGGCTCAGGTTCCTGCAGGTGAAATTCGCGCGCGTGGTGTTGAACTGGAAGCCAAAGCGGCACTTACCGCAAATATCAATATGACGGCTTCTTACACCTATACTGATGCGGAATACACGAAAGACACCAAGCTTAAGGGGAATACGCCTGAGCAGGTACCAGAACAAATGGCTTCTCTGTGGGGGGATTACACCTTCTATGAAGGTCCGTTATCTGGCCTGACGCTGGGCACCGGCGGCCGCTTTATTGGTTCCAGCTACGGCGATCCAACAAACACCTTTAAAGTGGGTAGCGCAGCAGTTATGGATGCTGTTGTAAAATATGATTTAGCACGTTTCGGTATGGCTGGCTCTAGCATTGCGGTTAACGTTAACAACTTGCTTGACCGTGAATATGTCGCCAGTTGCTTCCAGACCTATGGCTGCTTCTGGGGCGCGGAACGTCAGGTCGTTGCAACCGCAACCTTCCGTTTCTAATTTCTCTTTGGGCACGCTTTGCGTGCCCGTTTTACAAGTTGGCCGCTATGCAGGAAAACAGATCCCATCCCGACACCACTTTTGCGTTGAGTAATGTCTCCTTTCGTGTGCCTGGCCGCACGCTTTTGCATCCCCTCTCGTTAACGTTTCCCGTGGGAAAAGTGACCGGTCTTATCGGTCATAATGGTTCCGGTAAATCGACCTTACTGAAAATGCTGGGGCGTCATCAACCGCCATCAGACGGCGATATCCTGCTCGATGAGCAGCCGCTGGAAAACTGGAGCAGCAAAGAATTTGCGCGTAAGGTCGCCTATTTGCCGCAGCAGTTGCCACAGGCAGAAGGGATGACGGTACGTGAACTGGTGGCGATTGGTCGTTATCCATGGCACGGCGCGTTGGGACGTTTTGGCGTGGCTGACAGAGAAAAAGTGGAAGAGGCGATAACGCTTGTAGGGTTAAAGCCGCTGGCGCATCGTCTGGTTGATAGCCTGTCCGGTGGTGAACGCCAACGTGCGTGGATAGCCATGCTGGTGGCGCAGGACAGCCGCTGCCTGCTGCTTGACGAACCGACTTCGGCGCTGGATATTGCGCATCAGGTTGATGTGCTGGCGCTGGTGCACCGCTTAAGCCAGCAGCGTGGACTGACGGTGATCGCCGTATTGCATGATATCAACATGGCAGCTCGCTACTGTGATTATTTAGTAGCGCTGCGCGGTGGCGAAATGATTGCTCAGGGAACGCCTGCGGAACTGATGCGCAGTGAAACCCTGGAACTGATTTATGGCATCCCGATGGGCATTTTGCCGCATCCGGGCGGTGCCGCACCCGTGAGTTTTGTTTATTAATGGTCGGATTACATCATATCACCCGTCGACGTTTATTAACGGCGATGGCGCTGTCACCGCTGCTCTGGCAGATGAACTCAGCGCGTGCGGCGGCGGTTGATCCAGAGCGTATTGTGGCGCTGGAATGGTTACCGGTAGAGCTGTTGCTGGCGCTGGGAATCACCCCCTATGGCGTAGCAGATGTTCCTAACTACAGGCTATGGGTCAATCAACCCCCATTGCCGGACTCGGTGATTGACGTCGGGTTACGTACAGAACCCAATCTCGAACTGCTAACCGAAATGAAACCCTCGTTTATGGTCTGGTCCGCAGGCTATGGCCCTGCGCCAGAAAAGCTGGCGCGCATTGCGCCTGGGCGCGGATTTAGCTTCAGTGATGGCAAAAAGCCGCTGGCGGTCGCTCGCCAGTCGCTGCAGGAGATGGCGCAACTGCTGAATCTGCAACCGGCCGCTGAACGTCATCTGGCGCAATACGATAGCGTGATTGCCAGCCTGAAACCGCGCTTTATTCAACGTGGCGCGCGTCCTGTGCTCCTGACATCCCTGCTTGATTCCCGACATATGCTGGTATTTGGCCCGAACAGTCTGTTTCAGGACGTGCTGGAAGAATACGGGATCCTGAATGCCTGGCAGGGGGAAACCAACTTCTGGGGCAGCACAGTCGTGGGGATTGACCGGCTTGCCGGGTATAAAGATGTTGATGTGCTGTGCTTCGACCACGGCAACAATCAAGAGATGGCCGCGCTGATGTCTACGCCGCTGTGGCAGGCGATGCCATTCGTTCGTAGCGGACGTTTTCAGCGAGTGCCTGCGGTGTGGTTCTATGGGGCCACGCTGTCGGCAATGCACTTTGCCCGCATCCTGGATAATGCGTTGGGAGGCAAAGCGTGAGCAAACGAATTGCGCTGTTCCCGGCCCTGTTGCTGACGGTGTTGTTGATAGCAGCCTGCTGGCTAACCTGGATTAACTTCTCCGTTGCGCTGCCGCGTAGCCAGTGGCAACAGGCTATCTGGTCACCGGATATCGATGTCATTGAGCAGATGGTTTTCCATTACAGTCTGCTGCCACGACTGGCGATTGCATTACTGGTCGGTGCCGGATTGGGTCTGGTTGGGGTGCTGTTTCAGCAGGTGTTACGAAACCCGCTGGCGGAGCCGACCACGCTGGGTGTGGCAACCGGCGCGCAACTGGGCATTACGGTCACTACTCTGTGGGCTATCCCCGGTGCGCTGACCACGCAATTTGCGGCACTGGCCGGGGCGTGTATCGTCGGAGCGCTGGTGTTCGGCGTCGCCTGGGGTAAACGTCTCTCACCCGTGACGCTGATCCTTGCTGGTCTGGTAGTTAGCCTGTACTGCGGCGCGATTAACCAGCTGATGGTTCTCTTCCACCACGATCAGCTGCAAAGCATGTTTTTGTGGAGCAGCGGAACGCTCACTCAAACCGACTGGAACGGCGTGCAGCGTCTGTGGCCACAGCTGCTGGGCGGCGTGATGCTGACCCTGCTGTTACTGCGCCCGATGACGTTGATGGGGCTGGATGACGGGGTGGCGCGTAATCTTGGGCTGGCGCTGTCGCTGGCACGTCTGGCTGCGTTAACACTGGCGATTGTGCTGAGTGCCTTGCTGGTTAACGCGGTGGGGATCATCGGCTTTATCGGCCTGTTTGCCCCGCTGCTGGCGAAAATGCTCGGCGCGCGGCGTTTGCTGGCGCGCCTGATGCTGGCTCCGCTGATTGGTGCCCTGATCCTCTGGCTTTCCGATCAAATTATTCTGTGGTTGACCCGCGTGTGGATGGAAGTCTCCACCGGTTCGGTGACCGCGTTGATTGGGGCGCCGCTGCTGCTGTGGCTGCTGCCGCGCCTGCGCAGTATGAGCGCGCCGGATATGAATGCCAATAACCACGTGGCAGCGGAATGTCAGAACGTACTGATGTTCGCGCTGGTGGGTGGGGCGATATTGCTGCTGACTGTCGTCGTGGCGTTCTCGTTTGGTCGCGATGCTCACGGCTGGACCTGGGCCAGCAGCGCTATGCTGGACGAACTGCTGCCCTGGCGCTGGCCGCGTACTCTGGCGGCGTTGATTGCCGGGGTGATGCTGGCGGTGGCGGGCTGTATTATTCAGCGCCTGACCGGTAACCCGATGGCCAGTCCGGAAGTCCTGGGGATTAGCTCCGGTGCCGCGTTTGGCGTGGTGTTGATGCTGTTCCTCGTGCCGGGGGATGCGTTTGGCTGGCTACTGCCCGCCGGGAGTCTCGGGGCGGCGGTGACGCTGCTGATTATTATGATTGCCGCCGGGCGAGGCGGCTTCTCGCCGCACCGCATGTTGCTGGCGGGGATGGCGCTCAGCACCGCTTTCACCATGCTGCTGATGATGCTGCAAGCCAGCGGTGATCCGCGCATGGCAAGCGTGCTGACCTGGATCTCCGGCTCGACCTACAACGCCACCGGCGAACAGGTGCTGCGGACCGGGATCGTGATGGTGATCCTACTGGCGATTACGCCGCTGTGCCGTCGCTGGTTGACGATTTTACCGTTGGGTGGTGATACGGCACGTGCGGTGGGAATTGCATTGACACCGTCGCGCGTGGCGTTACTGATGTTGGCTGCCGGCCTGACGGCGACAGCCACCATGACCATCGGGCCGCTGAGCTTTGTTGGGCTTATGGCGCCGCACATTGCGCGGATGTTAGGTTTCCGGCGTACGATGCCGCATATGGTGATCTCGGCGCTGGCGGGTGGGGTACTGCTGGTGTTTGCCGACTGGTGCGGGCGTATGGTGCTGTTTCCGTATCAGATCCCGGCGGGATTACTGTCGACGTTTATTGGTGCGCCGTATTTTATCTATTTGTTGAGAAAGCAGAGTCGCTGAGTTTGCCGGATGGCGGCCTATGGACGGACCCCTTTCATGTAGGCCGGATAAGACGCTTTGCGTCGCCATCCGGCAATAAAAAAGCCGGGTGGCGGCTTCGCCTTACCCGGCCTACGTTGTTTCTGGACGTTCTCTTTTACAGCTTCGCAAATACCCGGCGTGCAGCGTCGACAGTGTTATTGATATCTTCCATGCTGTGCGCCACGGACATAAAGCCCGCTTCAAACGCGGACGGTGCCAGATAAACACCTTCATCCAACATCATGTGGAAGAAGCGCTTGAAGCGCTCGACATCGCACGCCATCACATCCTGATAGCAGGTCACGGTTTCGGCATCGGTGAAGAAGATCCCGAACATCCCACCTACATGGTTCACCACCATCGGAATATTAGTTTCCTGAGCCGCTTCCAGCAGGCCTTCTGCCAGTCGCGTGGTCAGGTCATCTAAGGTCTCATGAATCCCCGGCTGAGCGACTTCGTTCAGGCAGGCAAATCCTGCTGCCATAGCAATCGGGTTACCGGACAGCGTTCCCGCCTGGTAAACCGGGCCGGTTGGCGCCAGCGCGTCCATCACATCGCGACGACCGCCGAATGCGCCAACAGGCATACCGCCCCCGATGATTTTACCCAGGCAAGTCAGATCTGGCACCACACCGTAGTAATCCTGCGCGCCAGCCAGCGCGACGCGGAAACCGGTCATCACTTCGTCGATGATCAACAATGCACCGAACTCATCGCACAGCGCACGCAGGCCCGGCAGGAATTCCGGCAGTGGTGGGATGCAGTTCATGTTGCCCGCAACCGGCTCGACGATGATGCAGGCAATGTCCTGTGGATACTGCTCAAATGCCGCCCGCACCGAGGACAGATCGTTATAGGTACAGGTCAGGGTATGCTTGGCAAAATCTGCCGGAACGCCCGGTGAGTTCGGCTGGCCCAGCGTCAGCGCACCGGAACCGGCTTTTACCAGCAAGCAGTCGGCATGACCATGATAGCAGCCTTCAAATTTGATGATTTTATCGCGGCCGGTGAAGCCACGCGCCAGACGGATGGCGCTCATCGTTGCTTCGGTACCGGAGTTGACCATGCGCACCATGTCCATGGTTGGCACGAGTTCGGTGACCAGCGCCGCCATTTTGACTTCCATCTCGGTCGGTGCGCCAAAGCTCAGACCACGCTCGGCGGCTTCGATTACCGCATTGCGGATTGCCGGGTGGTTATGACCCAGTACCATCGGGCCCCAGGATCCGACGTAATCAATGTAGGCTTTACCATCGACGTCATACAGATATGCGCCATCTGCTTTTTCGATAAACAGCGGAGTACCACCCACGCCGGTAAAGGCGCGAACAGGGGAATTTACGCCGCCGGGGATAAGTTCGCGTGCTGCGCTGTAGAGGTTTTCAGACTTACTCATGGATGGGTCCTGGTTCGTAGAAAAAGTGAATGCGGGCTATTCTAGTTATTCAGCGAAGGTTATGAAAGTTTTGCGCATTTGAAACAATACGATTTGCAGGGGATTTTCACAAAATGAGCGAGTAGAATGCCGACTCCGTATTTGTATTACCAATAAATGATCATCTGATGAAAACAGACTCTCCCTCTTTTGAATCACAGCAAATAGTGCGTTTACGGCGCAGGGATCAGATCCGTCGACTCCTTGATCGGGACAAAACGCCGCTTGCGATCCTCTTTATGGCGGCCGTAGTGGGAACCGTGACTGGACTAGTGGGCGTGGCGTTTGAGAAATCGGTCACCTGGGTACAGAACTTGCGTATTGGCGCACTGGTACAGGTTGCCGATCACGCCATTCTGGTATGGCCGCTGGCCTTTATTCTCTCGGCGTTGCTGGCCATGGTGGGCTATTTTCTGGTGCGTAAATTTGCACCTGAGGCCGGTGGTTCGGGGATACCTGAAATTGAGGGTGCACTGGAAGAGCTGCGTCCGGTGCGCTGGTGGCGCGTATTGCCGGTGAAATTTATCGGCGGCATGGGGACGTTGGGTGCCGGTATGGTGCTCGGTCGTGAAGGGCCAACGGTGCAAATCGGCGGTAACATCGGGCGTATGGTGCTGGATGTCTTCCGTATGCGCAGCGCCGAAGCGCGGCATACCCTGCTGGCAACCGGTGCGGCTGCTGGTCTATCGGCTGCCTTCAATGCACCGCTGGCCGGCATCCTGTTCATTCTTGAAGAGATGCGTCCGCAGTTTCGTTACAACCTTGTGTCGATCAAAGCCGTGTTTACTGGCGTTATTATGTCGAGCATTGTGTTTCGTATTTTCAACGGCGAGGCCCCGATTATTGAAGTTGGGAAGCTCTCTAATGCGCCGGTGAATACCCTGTGGCTGTATTTGATCCTCGGGATTATTTTTGGCTGTGTCGGGCCGTTGTTCAATACTATGGTGCTACGCACTCAGGATATGTTTCAGCGGTTCCACGGTGGCGACATTAAAAAATGGGTGCTGATGGGTGGGGCGATCGGCGGCCTGTGTGGGATCCTGGGCTTAATTAAACCTGAAGCCGCAGGCGGTGGGTTTAACCTGATCCCGATCGCTGCCGCGGGCAATTTTAGCGTGGGCATTCTGCTGTTTATTTTTATTGCCCGGGTTATCACCACGCTGCTGTGCTTCTCATCGGGTGCGCCGGGCGGGATTTTTGCCCCGATGCTGGCGCTGGGGACACTGCTCGGTACCGCGTTCGGTATGGCGGCCGCAGCCTCTTTTCCACAGTACCATCTGGAGGCCGGGACGTTTGCGATTGCCGGAATGGGGGCGTTGTTGGCGGCGTCGGTACGTGCGCCACTCACGGGCATCGTACTGGTGCTGGAAATGACAGATAACTATCAGCTCATTTTGCCAATGATTATTACCTGTCTTGGCGCAACACTATTAGCCCAATTTATGGGCGGAAAGCCGCTATACTCGACTATCCTTGCTCGCACGCTGGCAAAACAGGAAGCGGAGCAGGCGGCGAAAAGCCAGAGTACAGCCGCTGGCGAGAATACTTGAACGAAATACCAGGGTATTAGATAATGCCCCAATCATTGGGTTGAATGCTCGTCATACTTCAAGCTGCAGATGCGTTGGCTACACTTGCTAACCCCGGTCACATAGTAGCCTATGCTCCTGGGGATTATCTCGCTTGCCGCCTTCCTGCAACTTGAATTATTTAGAGCATTATTTGCCCAATTGCCAATGTCGTTTGGAGCAAAATATGAGTGATGATGTAGCGCTGCCACTGCAATTTACTGAAGCAGCAGCCAATAAAGTAAAAAGCCTGATCGCTGACGAAGATAATCCGAATCTGAAATTACGTGTGTATATCACCGGCGGTGGTTGCAGCGGTTTCCAGTATGGTTTCACTTTTGATGATCAGGTGAATGATGGCGATATGACCATTGAGAAACAGGGCGTTGGCCTGGTGGTTGACCCGATGAGCCTGCAGTATCTGGTGGGCGGCGCGGTTGACTATACCGAAGGTCTGGAAGGTTCCCGCTTCGTGGTGACTAACCCTAACGCCAAAAGCACCTGCGGGTGTGGTTCCTCTTTCAGCATCTGATTGCTGTCTGCAATACCGATGGTCTGATGGTGTAGGCCCGGTAAGCGTAGCGCCACCGGGCAATGTGCCGGATGGCGGCGTAAACGCCTTATCCGGCCTACTTGTTCTGCATCGTTACATCAACGTCCGTTATCATCCAGCGCAAATGTCGGTAGCTTTAAGTGCCAGCGAATAGCGGCCAGACGAATAACCAGCGTGACAACCATCCCCATCATACTGGCGTTTTCCAGCGGTACTGCGAAGGTATAAAACGCGGTTGCGTGAACAATGCCGCCGATAATGCAGGCCGTGGCATAGATTTCTGTACGTAATATCATCGGCACTTCACGGGCCAACACGTCGCGTATGATCCCACCGCCGACGCCGGTAATGACCCCCATACAAATCGCCACCAGCGGACCGGTTCCGGCGAGAAACGCCTTATTGACGCCAATGCCGACGAATACCGCCAGACCCACGGCGTCCAGCACCGGAAGGATCCATTTAGGCAAACGTCTGGGCTGGCGTACCAATACGATCGTCAGCATGCTGGTGATCATGGCAACCACCAGATCGGTAGGATCTTTAACCCAGAATACCGGCCCATGATCCAGGGCCATATCGCGGATCGTGCCGCCGCCGACAGCAGTAACCACGCCGAGGACCAGCACGCCGAACGGGTCCATACGTAATTTCCCGGCCAGTAATACGCCAGAGATAGCAAATACTGCGGTACCGACAATATCCAGCCAATAGACGAGCATGCTTAAATCCTCACAACACACCTGGTGGGGGGGCCGACGCTAATTTATCTGTGAAAGCGCATTACAGAGTTGTTTTGCGGCGAGGATAATACGCGGGCTCGCGCGTTCAAACCAGTCACTATTAAGGGTAATAACCGGGATTTTTAGCTGTTCTCCCCAGTATTGCTCAATTTTAAGAGTTTCGCCCGATCCTCCAGTGGCGACGATTGCCTGGGGGGCTCTGGCCAGTACCTGTTCACGGCTGACCTGCGGCCAGGGAACCCGGCTGCCGGCAAAGATGTTTTCTCCCCCGCATACCTCAAGAACCTGGTGTTGAATGGAGCCTTTTCCACTGGTAAACAAAGGATTCGCGCCAAACTGGAGAAATACCCGTTTTTTCGGTTTGTTCGCATACTGAGATTTTAGTAAAGCATACTCATCAAGCAATGTTTGCGCGGCCTGTTTTGCCTGCTCAGGCTTGGGGCTCCACGGCGCCAACTGGCGCAGCGCATCGGCAACCTGCTCGATGGTGACGGCATCCACCCAGATAACCTTAATACCAAGGGCGGTTAGCTGATTCACTTGCCGCTCGGCATTGCCTCCGCGCCAGGCGATGACCAGATCCGGTTTGAGCGCCACGATGCGTTCCAGATTCATGCCTTGCCAGGTGGAGACCTCTTCAATATTTTTGGCCTCGGGCGGATAATTTGAGTAGCTGCTGACGCCAACGGGCGTAATGCCGGCGGCAAAGGCAAGTTCGGTGTTAGCAGGGGAGAGGGAAATCACACGTGGAGCGGCATAAAGCCACGCCGGAAGCGTAAAAAGCAGGGCGACCAGCGCCCTGGAGATGAATTTAGCCATGCGCCAGTTTCTGTACCAGCGCTTCGACCATCAGGCTTGACTGCTTCGCGGCAACGACCAGGAATTCATCAAAGCTCAGGTGGGACTGCTGATCGGCAACGTCGGAGATGGCGCGAACCACCACGAACGGAACGTTAAAGTTATGGCAAACGTGTGCAATCGCGGTGGCTTCCATTTCTACGGCAATCGCCTGCGGGAAGTTATGCTGAATTTTTGCCAGGCCAACAGAGCCGTTAATGAAGGCATCGCCGCTAACGATAAGACCACGAACGGCGTTCAGATTAAGTTCTGCGATGCAGGATTCTGCCGCGGCGATAAGCGCAGGGTCGGCTTTAAAACCTGCCGGGCAGCCAGGGAGTTGACCGAATTCATAGCCAAACGCGGTGACGTCGGCATCGTGATAACGTGCTTCGTCAGAGACCACGATATCGCCGACTTTCAGCGTAGAAGCCAGGCCGCCCGCAGAACCCGTATTAATGATGGCATCCGGCTTGCAACGTTCGAGCAGCAACGTTGCACCCAGCGCTGCAGCCACTTTACCGATGCCCGATTTCAGTAGCGCAACCTCGGTCCCGTTCAGCTGGCCGGTATAAATTTCACAACCGCCGAGGGTGATTGTCTGACGGTTTTCGATTTTGTCACGCAGCAGCGTGACTTCTTCTTCCATTGCACCAATGATGCCGATTTTCATAGATTTACTCGCGATAAGCCAGATTTGAGGGCATAGTCTATCATGCGCTTAAGGGGTAGCGCATTTCTCAGGCGGGAGAGGGCATGGCACAGATCGATTTTCGAAAAAAAATAAACTGGCATCGTCGTTACCGTTCGCCGCAGGGCGTAAAGTCTGAGCATGAAATCCTGCGAATTTTTGAAAGCGATCGTGGACGTATTATCAATTCCCCGGCCATCCGCCGATTGCAGCAAAAAACCCAGGTCTTTCCGCTGGAGCGCAACGCCGCAGTGCGTACGCGTCTGACGCATTCAATGGAAGTTCAGCAGGTCGGGCGTTACATCGCCAAAGAGATCCTCAGCCGACTGAAAGAGCTGAAGCTGTTAGAGCAGTATGGCCTGGATGAATTAACTGGCCCTTTTGAAAGCGTGGTCGAAATGTCCTGCCTGATGCATGACATCGGTAATCCACCGTTTGGCCACTTCGGTGAAGCGGCGATTAATGACTGGTTTCGCCAGCGGCTTTTCCCTGCAGATGCGGAAAGCCAGCCTCTTAGCGACGATCGCTGCCTGGTGGCCGCGTTACGTTTGCGTGAAGGCGAAGAGTCGCTCAATGACATTCGTCGCAAGGTGCGTCAGGATCTGTGTCATTTTGAAGGAAATGCGCAGGGTATTCGTCTTGTACATACTTTGATGCGAATGAATCTGACCTGGGCGCAGGTCGGCGGTATTTTAAAATATACCCGTCCAGCGTGGTGGCGTGGAGAGACGCCTGTGACGCATAACTATTTAATGAAGAAGCCGGGCTATTATCTTTCCGAGGAACCGTATATTGAGCGGTTACGTAAAGAATTATCATTAGCACCTTACAGTCGCTTTCCATTAACCTGGATTATGGAAGCCGCCGACGATATCTCTTATTGTGTGGCCGATCTTGAAGATGCTGTGGAGAAAAGAATCTTCAGCGTCGAGCAGCTTTATCATCATCTGTATGAGGCCTGGGGACAACATGAAAAAGGTTCCCTGTTTAGTCAGGTCATGGAAAACGCGTGGGAAAAATCGCGCTCAAATACATTAAGTCGTAGTACGGAAGATCAGTTTTTTATGTATTTGCGGGTTAACACGCTGAATAAACTGGTGCCCTACGCCGCACAGCGTTTTATTGATAATTTACCGCAGATTTATGAGGGCAGCTTTAATCACGCCCTGTTAGAAGACGCCAGTAGCTTCAGCCAATTGCTGGGAGTCTATAAAAATGTAGCGATGAAACATGTGTTTAGCCATCCTGATGTTGAGCAACTCGAGTTGCAGGGCTATCGGGTGATCAGTGGCCTGTTGGAGATCTATCAGCCGCTATTAAAAATGGCGCTCGCAGATTTTTCTGCCCTTGTTCAAAACGAAAGATTAAAATCGTTCCCCATTGAGTCACGTTTATTTCAAAAGCTCTCCACCCGCCATCGACTTGCTTATGTCGAAGTGGTCAGTAAAATATCTCCGACATCTGCCGAGTACCCGGTACTGGAATATTATTATCGCTGCCGGCTGATTCAGGATTATATCAGTGGGATGACAGATTTGTATGCATGGGATGAATATCGTCGCTTGATGGCGGTAGAACAATAAACATCCATTTGTAAAGACGGACAATAAAATTTTACTTTTTCCTTAAAGTTTATTCCGGAACTTAGCGCTATAAAACGACTCTGACGTATACAGCAATTTTGCGTTATCAGTTAATCGAGAATGAAACACATGAAAAAAACCACATTAGCAATGAGTGCACTGGCTCTGAGTTTAGGTTTGGCGTTGTCCCCCCTGTCTGCAACGGCGGCTGAGACAGCGTCTTCAGCAACGACCGCCCAACAGATGCCAAGCCTGGCCCCGATGCTCGAAAAAGTGATGCCATCGGTGGTGAGTATTAACGTCGAGGGGAGCACGACGGTGAATACGCCGCGTATGCCGCGTAATTTCCAGCAGTTCTTCGGGGATAACTCCCCGTTCTGCCAGGACGGTTCTCCGTTCCAGAGCTCTCCATTCTGCCAGGGTGGCGCGCCGGGCGCGGGTAACGGCGACGGTCAGGGCCAGCAGCAGAAATTTATGGCGCTGGGTTCTGGCGTGATTATCGATGCAGCAAAAGGCTATGTTGTGACTAACAACCACGTGGTGGATAACGCCACGGTGATTAAAGTCCAACTGAGCGATGGGCGTAAATTTGACGCGAAGATGGTCGGCAAAGACCCGCGCTCTGACATTGCGCTGATTCAGATTCAGGATCCGAAGAACCTGACGGCAATCAAGCTGGCTGATTCCGATGCGCTGCGCGTGGGTGATTATACCGTAGCGATTGGTAACCCGTTTGGCCTCGGTGAAACGGTGACCTCTGGTATCGTTTCTGCGCTGGGTCGTAGTGGCCTGAACGCAGAAAACTATGAAAACTTTATCCAGACGGATGCGGCGATCAACCGCGGTAACTCTGGTGGCGCACTGGTCAACCTGAACGGTGAACTAATCGGTATTAACACCGCGATCCTCGCACCAGACGGTGGCAACATCGGTATCGGTTTTGCTATCCCAAGCAACATGGTGAAAAACCTGACCTCGCAGATGGTGGAGTTCGGTCAGGTGAAACGCGGTGAGCTGGGGATTATGGGGACTGAGCTGAGCTCTGAGCTGGCGAAAGCGATGAAAGTGGATGCCCAGCGTGGAGCATTCGTCAGCCAGGTGATGCCGAACTCCTCCGCAGCGAAAGCGGGTATTAAAGCCGGTGACGTGATTACCTCGCTGAACGGTAAGCCGATCAGCAGCTTCGCCGCGCTGCGTGCGCAGGTGGGTACGATGCCGGTAGGCAGCAAAATCAGCCTTGGCCTGCTGCGTGACGGTAAACCTGTGACGGTGAATCTGGAACTGCAGCAGAGCAGCCAGACTCAGGTTGATTCCAGCTCCATCTTCAAAGGTATTGAAGGGGCGGATATGAGCAACAAAGGCCAGGATAAAGGTGTTGTGGTCAGCGATGTAAAACCGAATACGCCGGCAGCAATGATTGGCCTGAAGAAAGGGGATGTGATTATCGGTGCTAACCAGCAACCGGTGAAAAACATTGCCGAACTGCGTAAAATCCTCGACAGCAAACCGGCTGTTCTGGCGCTGAATATTCAGCGTGGCGACAGCACTATCTATCTGTTGATGCAGTAAGACTCTCTCAACCCCTTCCCGTCATCGGGGAGGGGTTCTTTTTGTGAACCCTCCCACAACTCCATACTTCTCTTCTTCAGTTTGTGCATCTGCACAATGCTGCCGATTATTATCTTCCTTATGCTGAACTCTGCTCACAGGAGGGGTTTATGGCTGGCTGGCATCTTGATACCAAAATGGCACAGGATATCGTGGCGCGAACGATGCGCATCATCGATACCAATATCAACGTAATGGATGCCCGTGGGCGGATTATTGGCAGCGGCGATCGCGAGCGTATTGGTGAATTGCACGAAGGTGCGCTGCTGGTGCTTTCACAGGGCCGGGTGGTTGACATTGACGATGCGGTCGCGAAGCATTTGCACGGCGTACGACAGGGGATAAACCTGCCGCTACGACTCGAAGGTGAAATTGTTGGCGTTATTGGCTTAACCGGCGAGCCGGAGCACCTGCGTAAATACGGTGAGCTGGTGTGCATGACCGCCGAAATGATGCTGGAGCAGTCGCGCCTGATGCACCTGCTGGCGCAGGACAGCCGTCTGCGTGAAGAGTTGGTCATGAACCTGATTCAGGCGGAGGAAAATACCCCCGCGCTGATGGAGTGGGCGCAGCGTTTAGGTATTGATTTGAACCAGCCGCGTGTGGTGGCGGTGGTGGAAGTGGATAGCGGCCAACTGGGTGTAGACAGCGCGATGGCTGAACTGCAGCAGCTACAGAATGCGTTGACCACGCCAGAACGTAACAACCTGATTGCGATTGTGTCACTGACCGAGATGGTGGTGCTGAAACCAGCGCTCAATCAGTTTGGCCGTTGGGATGCGGAAGATCACCGCAAGCGCGTGGAGCAGCTAATTGCCCGTATGAAAGAGAACGGACAGCTGCGTTTTCGCGTGTCGCTGGGTAACTACTTTACCGGACCGGGCAGCATTGCCCGCTCGTATCGCACAGCGCGGACGACGATGATGGTCGGTAAGCAACGTATGCCGGAAAGTCGCAGCTATTTCTATCAGGATTTGATGCTGCCGGTGTTACTGGACAGCCTGCGCGGCGGTTGGCAGGCCAACGAGCTGGCGCGTCCGCTGGTCCGCTTGAAAGCAATGGATAACAATGGGTTACTGCGTCGGACGTTAACGGCCTGGTTTCGCCATAACGTGCAGCCGCTGGCGACCTCAAAAGCGTTGTTTATCCACCGCAATACGCTGGAATATCGTCTGAACCGTATCTCTGAACTTACCGGGTTGGATTTGGGAAATTTCGACGACAGATTATTGCTGTATGTGGCGTTACAGTTGGATGAACAGCATTGATTGATTGCCTGATGGCGCTACGCTTATCAGGCAAAATGCCGGGTGGCGGCTTCGCCTTACCCGGCCTACGAATACATCCACTCACGGTTATTTACGCGTCAGTTTTTCCAGATCGGATTCAATTTCGCTGATCTTGTTGGTAACGACGCTTTCCAGATGTCGTAAGTCATCGAGGATCTTGCGTTTGAGATCGACTTCACTGCGATCGCGTTGGCAGATCTGATCCAGTTCATCAATCACATAGCGCAGGTTCGGGCTGATCTCCTGCACCTCTTTGTAACCCTGGCCGATACCATCGGCAACCACGGTTTTACGCTGACGGGGATACTTAAACTTGACGCTCTTGGCAAAAAACTCGCCTTTATCCTTCTGGAAATAGATTTTCAGGATATCGTTGTTGGCTTCTTGCCGCAGGCTGTAACGATCGATCTCTTCAGGATTGGTAATGCCCAGACTTTTCAGATTGTCATACATAGCGGTACCCTTAAGCTCACTATAACCATTGAATAATTAACGAAAAGCCTTGTTTATGCCACTCGCAGATGTAAAAAAAGCGGGCTAGGCCCGCTTTTTCAAATTGCCGTTAGTCGATGGTACGCAACAGCTCGTTAATTCCGACTTTGCCACGCGTTTTGGCGTCGACTTTCTTGACGATTACCGCGCAGTACAGGCTGTACTTACCGTCTTTCGACGGCAGATTTCCCGATACCACAACCGAACCCGCCGGAACGCGACCATAGAAAACTTCGCCGGTTTCACGGTCATAGATTTTGGTGCTTTGGCCCAGGTATACACCCATGGAGATAACGGAACCTTCTTCGACGATCACGCCTTCTACTACTTCGGAGCGTGCGCCGATGAAGCAGTTGTCTTCGATAATGGTCGGGTTTGCCTGTAAAGGTTCCAGCACTCCACCGATACCGACGCCGCCAGACAGGTGAACGTTTTTACCGATTTGCGCGCATGAGCCGACGGTCGCCCAGGTATCCACCATGGAACCCTCATCAACGTAAGCACCGATATTGACGTAAGACGGCATCAGGACGGTATTACGTGCGATGTAGGCACCCTGGCGCACGGCCGCTGGCGGAACCACACGGAAGCCTTCTTTCTGGAAGCGCGCTTCATCGTAGTTGGCGAATTTCATCGGGACTTTATCGAAGTAGCGGCTTTCTGCGCCATCGATAACCTGGTTGTCGTTAATACGAAAAGAGAGCAGTACCGCTTTCTTCAGCCACTGATGCGTGACCCACTGACCCTCAATCTTTTCTGCAACACGCAGCGCACCGGAATCCAGCAGAGAAATAACCTGATTAACCGCTTCACGGGTTACGGTATCTACATTTGCCGGAGTGATGTCGGCACGGCGCTCGAAAGCGGACTCAATAACGTTCTGTAACTGCTGCATTGTTAAACTCTTTCCATAATAAATAAACACATCACCCTTTATCGTTTGGATTGAGGGCCTCTGTCAACCGTTGATGCACTTCCTGCTGCAGCTCATTATTAAGGGCACGCCGGTCGGCCGTCGCGATTATGAATAAATCTTCTACTCGCTCGCCAATGGTTGTAATTCGGGCGCCATGCAGCGAAATTCCCAGATCGGCAAAAATCTGTCCGACCCGCGCCAGCAGGCCGGGCTGGTCGAGAGCGATAAGCTCAAGGAATGATTTCCGGTCGGTATGGGTTGGCAGAAAAGTTACCTCGGTATCGACGGTAAAATGGCGCAATTTTGCCGGTTGGCGACGCGGCTGCGGTGGCTGCCAGCTGCGTTGGGTGATCGCCTGTTCCAGCCCTGAACGGATTGCTTCATGGCGGTCAGATGACAACGGACTGCCGTCCGGCTCCAGCACGATAAATGTATCCATCGCCATGTTGTCGCGGGTGGTAAAAATCTGGGCATCGTGGACGCTAAGATTACGCCGGTCCAGTTCGGCACAGACTGCGGCAAACAGATAGGGGCGGTCCGGGCTCCAGATGAAAATCTCCGTTCCGCCGCGCGTGGCCTGTGGGCTCAGTAAAATCAGCGGCTTGCTCATGTCGTGCTGGAGTAGGTGGCGTGCGTGCCAGGCCAGCTGGTTTGGGCTGTGGCGCACGAAATAGTTGGCGCGACAGCGTGACCAGATATGGTGCAGCGCTTCTTCATCAATGTTGTCCATGCGCAACAGCGCCAGCGCTTGTAACTGGTGATGACGCACGCGTTCGCGCATATCTGGTGTGTTTTGCATGCCGCGACGTAGCTGTTTTTCGGTAGCGAAGTACAGCTCGCGCAACAGGCTTTGTTTCCAGCTATTCCACAGCGTTTCGTTGGTGGCGCAAATGTCCGCCACCGTCAGGCACACCAGGAAGCGCAGGCGGTGTTCCGTTTGCACTTCTTCGGCGAACTGCTTGATCACTTCGGGGTCCTGAATATCGCGGCGCTGGGCGGTAACCGACATCAGCAGATGCTGACGAACCAGCCAGGCGACCAGTTGTGTTTCGCGGGAATTCAGCCCGTGCAGTTCGGCAAACTTGAGGACATCCTGAGCACCGAGAACCGAGTGGTCGCCGCCGCGACCTTTGGCGATATCGTGGAACAGCGCGGCAATCAGAATCAGCTCCGGCTGGCGCAGGCGCGGCCAGAGATCGACACACAGTGGGTGACGCTGGCGGGTCTCTTCTTTGGCAAAGCTTTCCAGCTTTAGCATCACGCGAATCGTGTGTTCATCCACCGTATAGGCATGAAACAGATCAAACTGCATTTGGCCGACAATGTGCGACCACTGCGGCATATAGGCCCACAGCACACTGTGACGATGCATCGGCAGCAGGCCACGGCTCACCGCCCCTGGATGGCGTAACATGCTGAGAAACAGCGATCGCGCCTCCGGGATGTAGCACAGCGGTTGCGTCAGATGGCGACGCGCATGGCGTAAGTGCCGCAGCGTAGTGGAGTAAATCCCGGTAATCGCGCTATTGCGCACCATGGTGTAAAACATCCGCAGAATGGCTTCCGGTTCGCGGATAAACAGATCGTCGTTACGCAAATCAATTAACGTGCCGCGTAGCTGAAAGTCGTCATCGATCGGGCGCGGCTTTTCATCTGCGGACAGGGCGAGGATCGCCTCATCAAACAGCTGTAGCAGCATGTGGTTCAGCTCACTGACCCTTCGCGTAACGCGAAAATAGTCTTTCATCATCCGTTCGATAGGCTCGTTGCCTTCACCGCCGTAGTGTAGCCGTTGCGCGACGCTAAGCTGACGGTCAAACAGTAGGCGGTTATCGTAACGCGTAACCTCCAGATGCAGTGCGAAGCGAATGCGCCAGAGGATGTGCAGACACTCATTCAGTTCAGCACGTTCCGCCAGCGTCAAGAAGCCGAATCCAACCATCTCATCCAGCGACGTGGCGCCAAAGTGGCGGCGGGCCACCCACTGGAGGGTGTGGATATCGCGCAGGCCGCCGGGGCTGCTTTTGATATCCGGTTCCAGATTGTAGCTGGTGCCGTGATAGCGTTGGTGGCGCAGGTTTTGCTCTTCTACTTTGGCGGCGTAAAACTTATCGGAGGGCCAGAAGCCTTCGCTAAAAATATGTTTTTGTAGCTCAAGAAACAGTGCCACGTCGCCAATCAGCAGGCGTGTTTCAATCAGGTTAGTGGCGACGGTTAAATCGGACAGGCCTTCCAGCAGACACTCTTCCAGCGTACGCACGCTGTGCCCCACCTCCAGCCTCACGTCCCACAGCAGGGTTAGCAGCTCACCGACTTTCTCAGCCTGCGCGTCAGGCAGTTTTTTACGACTCAGAATCAGCAGGTCGATATCGGAAAGCGGGTGCAGTTCGCCACGCCCATAGCCGCCGACGGCGACCAGCGCCAGATCGGCAATTTGACCGAAACCGGCTTCAATCCATAGGCGTTGCAGCAGTTGGTCAATAAACTCGGTGCGCGCTTCGATCAGCTGTTCTGCGGAAATACCGCTGTCAAAGGCTTCGCCTAACCAGCCCTGGAACGAATCGATATGCGCTTTAATGCCGCTACAGTTGAGATCGTGCTGAGGCCAGGTTCCCGGGTTTTGCGGTTGGCCCGGCAGGGTGGGGAGGGCAGTATTTGCGTGTTGTTCAGGAAGAGTATTCATTGTGCGCCACCCATAAAAAAGCCGGATGGTGGCGTGAACGCCTTACCCGGCCTACGGATTTACTCTTCATCCTTCAAGCTGCTTCTGCGTTGGCTGCGTTTGTTCACTCCAGTCACGTACTTATGTACGCTCCTGGAGATTCACTCTCTTGCCGCCTTGAAGCAACTCGAATGATTTTGAGTAAAGGTGCAATTTGTAGGCCTGATAAGATGCAGGGGCATCGCCATCAGGCAAAACATTATTCGTCGTGTGTGATGACCGCCGGGATAGTGTCATCCTTGCGTAACGTCAGAATTTCACAACCGTTTTCCGTCACCACAATAGTATGCTCGTACTGTGCAGACAAGCTACGGTCTTTGGTTTTTACCGTCCAGCCGTCTTTCATGGTGCGGATACGATAATCACCGGCGTTGAGCATCGGTTCAACGGTGAAGGTCATTCCCGGTTGCAGTACTACGCCGCCGTCGTCTGCATCGTAGTGCAGAACCTGAGGCTCTTCATGGAAACCACGCCCGATGCCGTGACCGCAGTATTCGCGTACCACAGAGAAGCCTTCACCTTCTGCATATTTCTGAATGGCAGCACCCAGCGTGCGCAGACGAATACCCGGTTTTACCATCCGCAGCGCCAGATACAGGCTTTCCTGTGTGACGCGGCACAGACGCTCGCCCAGAATCGTCGGCTTGCCGACGATAAACATTTTGGAAGTGTCACCGTGGAACTCGTCTTTAATGACGGTGACATCGATGTTGACGATATCGCCGTCTTTCAGATGCTTGGTGTCGTCCGGGATCCCGTGGCACACCACTTCATTGATGGAGATGCAGACGGATTTCGGATAACCGTGATAGCCCAGGCACGCGGAGATCGCCTGCTGCTCGTTCACGATGTAGTCATTGCAGATACGATCCAATTCGCCGGTGCTGACGCCCGGTTTGATAAACGGTTCGATCATTTCCAGCACTTCGGCAGCCAGGCGGCCAGCGACGCGCATTTTTTCGATTTCTTCAGGGGTCTTGATTGAGATAGCCATAAATTCTGTCCATCAGTGTCGATGATTTCGACAATAATTGTGTAAGTGCTACCAATGGTATCAGTCCCGGATACATGCTGCCAAATTGAGAATCATTCTGAACTTCGCCTTTCGTGCCACAGGTGCGTTGGCTACATTTTTTTACCCCGGTCACTTATTGGCTGTAAACTCCTGGGGATTCAAAAATTTGCCGCCTGCCTGTAACACGAAATTCATCGTTCAATCCAGCACAGACCGCCAACTATTATTGGTGTCTATGGCGTATTTGTGGTATAAAGCGCGCCGGACTTCCGATCCATTCGAAGACTACACACGATGGACGGGAGCGACAAATCTCACTTTGTGTAACAACACACACGTATCGACACATATTCCGGGGTGCCCTTTGGGGTCGGTAATATGGGATGCGTGGAGGCTTAACCCCAACTTTTATATATAGAGGTTTTAATCATGGCAACTGTTTCCATGCGCGACATGCTCAAGGCTGGTGTTCACTTCGGTCACCAGACCCGTTACTGGAACCCGAAAATGAAGCCTTTCATCTTCGGTGCGCGTAACAAAGTTCACATCATCAACCTTGAGAAAACTGTACCGATGTTCAACGAAGCTCTGGCTGAACTGAACAAGATCTCTGCTCGTAAAGGTAAAATCCTTTTCGTTGGTACTAAACGCGCTGCAAGCGAAGCGGTGAAAGAAGCTGCTAACAACTGCGACCAGTTCTTCGTGAACCATCGCTGGTTGGGCGGCATGCTGACTAACTGGAAAACCGTTCGTCAGTCCATCAAACGTCTGAAAGATCTGGAAACTCAGTCTCAGGACGGTACTTTCGAAAAGCTGACCAAGAAAGAAGCGCTGATGCGCACCCGTGAGCTTGAGAAACTGGAAAACAGCCTGGGCGGTATCAAAGACATGGGCGGTCTGCCGGACGCTCTGTTCGTAATCGATGCTGACCACGAGCACATTGCTATCAAAGAAGCAAACAACCTGGGTATCCCGGTATTTGCCATCGTTGATACCAACTCTGATCCGGACGGTGTTGACTTCGTTATCCCTGGTAACGACGACGCAATCCGTGCTGTAACCCTGTACCTGGGTGCTGTAGCTACTACCGTTCGTGAAGGCCGTTCTCAGGATCTGGCTTCCCAGGCGGAAGAAAGCTTCGTAGAAGCTGAATAATAAGGCACGCTCGTTAGAGCCCCCTTATAAACCAGGTAGTATCACGTTTGGTTAGGGGCCCTTTAGGCCCCTTTTTCACTTTTAAATCTGTGCGGTTTGACGCCGGGCAGATCAAATCTTCCGAGGATTTTAGAATGGCTGAAATTACCGCATCCCTGGTAAAAGAGCTGCGTGAGCGTACCGGCGCAGGCATGATGGATTGCAAAAAAGCACTGACTGAAGCTAATGGCGACATCGAGCTGGCAATCGAAAACATGCGTAAATCTGGTGCGATCAAAGCGGCGAAAAAAGCAGGCAACGTTGCTGCTGACGGCGTGATCAAAACCAAAATCGACGGCAACTACGGCATCATTCTGGAAGTTAACTGCCAGACTGACTTCGTTGCTAAAGATGGTGGTTTCCAGGCATTTGCAGACAAAGTTCTGGATGCTGCAATCGCGGGCAAAATCACTGACGTTGACGTTCTGAAAGCACAGTTCGAAGAAGAACGTGTTGCGCTGGTTGCTAAAATCGGTGAGAACATCAACATCCGTCGTGTTGCTTCCATCGAAGGCGACGTACTGGGTTCATACCAGCACGGTGCGCGTATCGGTGTTCTGGTTGCGGCTAAAGGCGCAGACGAAGAGCTGGTTAAACAGCTGGCAATGCACATTGCTGCAAGCAAGCCTGAATTCGTTAAGCCAGAAGACGTGTCTGCTGAAGTGGTAGAGAAAGAATACCAGGTTCAGCTGGATATCGCGATGCAGTCCGGTAAGCCGAAAGAAATCGCAGAGAAAATGGTTGAAGGCCGCATGAAGAAATTCACCGGCGAAGTGTCTCTGACTGGTCAGCCTTTCGTTATGGATCCGAGCAAATCTGTTGCTCAGTTGCTGAAAGAGCATAACGCAGACGTAACTGGCTTCATCCGCTTTGAAGTGGGTGAAGGCATCGAGAAAGTTGAGACTGACTTTGCAGCAGAAGTTGCTGCGATGTCCAAGCAGTCTTAATTTTTTAAAGGAGCCGCCTGAGGGCGGCTTCTTTTTGTGTCTGGCTTGTAAATTTAGCGAACCGCTATAGTGGTGACGCTGAAAAGCGACATACAATGTCGCTGGTATTAACTCCTCTCATTCGTTGACAGTCTCAGGAAAGAAACATGGCTACCAATGCAAAACCCGTCTACAAACGTATTCTGCTTAAGTTAAGTGGCGAAGCACTGCAAGGTTCAGAAGGCTTCGGTATTGATGCAAGCATACTTGACCGTATGGCTCAGGAAATCAAAGAACTGGTTGAACTGGGTATTCAGGTTGGCGTAGTGATTGGTGGCGGTAACCTGTTCCGTGGTGCTGGTCTGGCGAAAGCGGGAATGAACCGCGTTGTGGGCGACCACATGGGCATGTTGGCCACCGTAATGAACGGTCTGGCGATGCGCGATGCGCTTCACCGCGCCTATGTGAACGCTCGCCTGATGTCCGCAATTCCTCTGAACGGCGTATGTGATAACTACAGTTGGGCGGAGGCTATCAGTCTGCTGCGCAACAACCGTGTTGTTATCCTGGCGGCCGGTACCGGCAACCCGTTCTTCACGACAGACTCTGCAGCCTGCTTGCGCGGTATTGAAATCGAAGCTGATGTGGTGCTGAAAGCCACTAAAGTGGATGGCGTGTTTACCGCCGATCCGGCGAAAGATCCTACCGCGACTATGTACGAACAGCTGACCTATACTGAAGTTCTGGATAAAGAACTGAAAGTGATGGATCTGGCTGCGTTCACGCTGGCTCGTGACCACAAATTGCCTATTCGTGTTTTTAACATGAACAAACCGGGTGCGCTGCGCCGCGTGGTGATGGGTGAGAAAGAAGGGACGTTAATCACGGAATAATTCCCGTGTTACACTTTATCATTCATGCTGCCCCTGCGTTGGCTATCTTTGCTCGCCCCAGTCACTTACTTTAGCAAGCTTCTGGGGTTTGCTCAGTGACCACCTTGAGACAACTTGAATGATTTTGTGTAGAAATACAGGTAAGATTTCTCATTACTGTCGCGGGATAGTGTTTTACCCGTAAATGTATTAATCAGGGCTATACTGAGCACATTTCCACACTGTGTGACCGTTTGGTCTGACTGAGACTAGTTTTCAAGGATTCGTAACGTGATTAGCGATATCAGAAAAGATGCTGAAGTACGCATGGACAAATGCGTTGAAGCGTTCAAAAACCAAATCAGCAAAATTCGCACGGGTCGTGCTTCTCCCAGCCTGCTGGACGGCATTATCGTGGAATATTACGGCACGCCAACTCCGCTGCGTCAGCTGGCAAGCGTAACGGTTGAAGATTCCCGTACTCTGAAAATCAACGTGTTTGACCGTTCTATGGGGCCGGCCGTTGAGAAAGCGATTATGGCTTCTGACCTCGGTCTGAACCCAAGCTCAGCGGGTTCTGACATTCGCGTTCCGCTGCCGCCGCTGACTGAAGAACGTCGTAAAGATCTGACCAAGATCGTGCGCGGCGAAGCAGAAGGCGCGCGTGTTGCCGTGCGTAACGTTCGTCGTGATGCTAACGACAAAGTGAAAGCGCTGTTGAAAGATAAAGAGATCAGCGAAGATGATGATCGCCGTTCTCAGGACGACGTGCAGAAACTGACTGACGCCGCTATCAAGAAAGTGGATGCGGCGCTGGCAGAGAAAGAAGCGGAACTGATGCAGTTCTGATTCGTCTGTACGCTTAAAACGCCGCTCAGAAGGCCTGCAAAGGCTGGATGGCGGCGTTTTGCTTTTTTCTGTCTATACCCTAAATAATTTGAGTTGCAGGACAAATTCGTCCGGAATGAATTTGAACGTTGTTCACAACGCCCGTAAGGGCGAGTTATTGCCAACGTACATGCAACTTGAAGTATGACGGATAAAATTCTTCTGGATGTCTGATGAAGCAATTAACCATTCTCGGCTCAACCGGTTCTATTGGTTGCAGTACGCTGGATGTCGTACGCCATAACCCGGAAATGTTTCGTGTTACTGCGCTGGTCGCGGGTAAAAATGTTGCCCGTATGGTCGAGCAGTGCCTGGAGTTCTCTCCCCGCTACGCGGTTATGGATGATGAAACAAGCGCAGCGCAGGTGAAAGCTGCTCTGCAGGAGCAGGGAAGTCGCACCGAGGTAATGTGCGGGCAACAGGCGGCCTGTGAGATGGCTGCGCTGGATGATGTCGATCAGGTTATGGCCGCGATTGTCGGGGCAGCGGGCCTGTTGCCGACGCTTTCGGCAATCCGTGCAGGCAAAAGCATTTTACTGGCGAACAAAGAGTCGCTGGTGACCTGTGGTCGTTTGTTTATGGATGACGTGAAGCGCCACAAAGCACAGCTTTTGCCGGTAGATAGCGAACATAACGCGATTTTTCAGAGTTTACCCCAACCTATTCAGCACAATCTGGGATACGCTGATCTTGAGCAAAATGGCGTCATGTCCATTCTGCTTACCGGGTCTGGTGGCCCTTTCCGTGAAACGCCATTGCACGATCTGGTTTCGATGACTCCCGATCAAGCATGCCGTCATCCGAACTGGTCGATGGGACGAAAAATCTCCGTCGATTCTGCCACTATGATGAATAAAGGTCTGGAATACATTGAAGCGCGCTGGTTGTTTAATGCCAGTGCAAGCCAGATGGAAGTGCTGATTCATCCGCAATCGGTTATTCATTCGATGGTTCGTTATCAGGATGGTAGCGTTCTGGCACAACTGGGCGAGCCTGATATGCGCACGCCTATTGCCCATACCATGGCATGGCCGGAACGCGTCACATCTGGCGTGAAGCCTGTCGACTTTTGCAAACTGAGTGCGTTGACGTTTTCCGCACCGGATTACCAACGCTATCCGTGCCTGAAACTGGCGATGGATGCGTTTGAGCAAGGGCAGGCGGCGACTACCGCACTGAACGCTGCGAATGAAATTACCGTTGCCGCATTTCTGGCGCAACAAATTCGATTTACCGATATTGCCGAGCTCAATTTATCCGTACTGGATAAGATGGATTTGCAGGAACCCCAGAACGTTGATGACGTGTTGAGGGTTGATGCTGCTGCACGGGATGTCGCCAGAAAACAAGTGATGCGACTCTCAAGCCGATGATAATCCCTCTACAGAGGATCGTGCTATTTGTTAGCGTTGGGCTTCAGTGATATAGTCTGCGCCACCCGATCGCAGGTATTGGCATTTTTTCGATTGGGTAAGCCGTGGTTTGACACGGCTTTTTTGTGGATGCACAAAATCATTCAGGTTGCATCAAGGCGGCAAGTGAATGAGTTCCCAGGAGCATACAAATAGTATGTGACTGGGGCGAATGACAAATCTGTCTGGAACAGATTTGAACGTCGCGGAGCGACGGCCCGTAAGGGCAAGGCCCAGGGACAGGCCGCGTAATTCACAGCCAACGAAGAGGCAGTTTGAAGGATGAAGCGCAAAAGGCTTCAGTATTCCTGAGTACCGTTAAATCCTTTCAGGGACTAAAAACGCGTTATGTTGTCTGCAACTCAACCATTAAGCGAAAATTTGCCAGCACATGGCTGTCGCCATGTAGCCATTATTATGGATGGCAATGGCCGCTGGGCGAAAAAGCAAGGGAAGATTCGCGCCTTCGGACATAAGGCCGGAGCGAAATCCGTCCGCCGGGCTGTCTCTTTTGCTGCCAATAACGGTATTGATGCGTTAACGCTGTATGCCTTTAGCAGTGAGAACTGGAACCGACCTGCGCAGGAAGTGAGCGCGTTAATGGAATTATTCGTGTGGGCGCTTGATAGTGAAGTGAAAAACCTGCATCGCCATAACGTTCGTCTGCGTATTATCGGAGATATCAGTCGATTTAACTCACGTTTGCAAGAACGGATTCGCAAGTCGGAAGCGCTTACCGCCCAGAACACCGGGTTAACGCTGAATATTGCCGCGAATTACGGCGGACGCTGGGACATTGTCCAGGGAGTCAGGCAACTGGCGCAACAGGTGCAAGACGGTCTGCTGCGCCCTGAGCAAATTGACGAAGAGATGCTTGGTCAGCAAGTTTGTATGCATGAGCTGGCTCCTGTGGATTTAGTGATAAGGACTGGGGGAGAGCATCGCATTAGTAATTTTTTGTTGTGGCAAATTGCCTATGCTGAACTTTACTTTACGGATGTTCTCTGGCCCGATTTCGATGAACAAGACTTTGAAGGTGCACTGCATGCCTTTGCTAATCGAGAGCGTCGTTTCGGCGGGACTGAACCCGGTGATGAAAAAGCCTGATGGGGGTCGCTTTTGCTGAAGTATCGCCTGATTTCTGCTTTTGTTTTAATACCCGTTGTCATCGCGGCGCTGTTTTTATTGCCGCCGGTGGGGTTCGCCATTGTTACGTTGGTTGTGTGTATGTTAGCCGCGTGGGAATGGGGACAGTTAAGCGGTTTCACCACTCGCACACAGCGAGTCTGGCTGGCGGTTCTGTGCGGGCTTTTGCTGGCACTGATGCTGTTTTTACTGCCTGAATATCATCATAATATTCACCAGCCGTTGGTCGAAGTGTCGCTTTGGGCGTCGCTGGGCTGGTGGGCCGTTGCGCTATTACTGGTGTTATTTTACCCAGGTTCGGCGACTGTCTGGCGTAATTCAAAGATATTACGCATAATTTTCGGCATCTTAACTATTGTTCCGTTCTTTTGGGGAATGCTAGCGCTACGTGCGTGGCATTATGATGAGAATCATTATAGTGGCGCAGTATGGTTGCTGTATGTCATGATCCTCGTCTGGGGAGCGGATTCCGGTGCGTATATGTTTGGCAAGTTATTTGGCAAACATAAGCTGGCGCCGAAGGTCTCTCCGGGTAAAACCTGGCAAGGTTTTATTGGCGGACTCGCCACGGCCGCCGTAATCTCATGGGGTTATGGTATGTGGGCGAATCTTGATGTCGCGCCTGTCACCTTGCTCATTTGCTCTATTGTTGCAGCCCTCGCCTCGGTGCTGGGTGACTTGACTGAGAGTATGTTTAAGCGTGAAGCAGGTATTAAGGACAGTGGTCACTTAATTCCAGGGCACGGCGGCATTCTGGATCGTATTGATAGCCTGACGGCTGCAGTACCGGTCTTTGCGTGTCTGCTGTTACTGGTATTCAGGACGCTTTAACGGATGGTCTTATGCTGAGTATTCTCTGGAATCTGGCTGCATTCATCGTCGCACTTGGTGTGCTTATCACCGTGCATGAATTTGGTCATTTCTGGGTTGCCCGGCGCTGCGGAGTCCGCGTTGAGCGCTTTTCCATTGGCTTTGGAAAGGCGCTGTGGCGCCGCACCGATAGATTGGGCACCGAATACGTCATCGCCCTGATTCCCCTCGGCGGCTACGTCAAAATGCTGGATGAGCGTGCAGAACCGGTGATACCGGAACTGCGCCACCACGCGTTCAACAACAAAACGGTTGGGCAGCGTGCGGCCATAATTGCCGCAGGTCCGATTGCAAATTTCCTTTTCGCTATCTTTGCTTACTGGCTGGTGTTTATCATCGGCGTCCCTGGTGTGCGTCCAGTTGTTGGTGAAATAACACCCAACTCGATTGCTGCACAGGCGCAAATTCAGCCAGGCACGGAACTAAAAGCGGTTGATGGTATCGAAACCCCTGATTGGGATACCGTGAGATTGCAGCTGGTTGCCAAAATTGGCGATGAGCAGACCATTCTTAGCGTGGCGCCGTTTGGCAGCAATCAACGCCAGGACAAAACGCTGGACTTGCGCCAATGGGCATTTGAGCCAGACAAACAGGATCCCGTCACGAGTTTAGGGATTCGCCCACGCGGTCCGCAGATTGAACCGGTGCTGTCAGAAGTACAGGTTAATTCCGCGGCAAGTAAGGCGGGTTTGCAAGCTGGCGACAGGATCGTTAAAGTCAATGGTCAGCCGCTCACGCAATGGATGACGTTCGTGACGCTGGTACGCGATAATCCGAATAAGCCGTTAGCGCTAGAAATTGAAAGGCAGGGGAGTTCCTTGTCTTTGACGTTAACTCCGGACTCAAAACCGGGTAACGGTCAGGAAGAGGGATTTGCGGGTGTCGTGCCTAAAATTATTCCTTTGCCTGATGAGTATAAGACTGTACGCCAGTATGGACCATTTAGCGCCATCCTCGAAGCCTCGGATAAAACGTGGCAGTTGATGAAGTTGACGGTCAGTATGCTGGGAAAATTGATTACCGGTGATGTAAAACTGAACAACCTCAGTGGGCCGATTTCTATCGCCCAGGGGGCTGGGATGTCAGCGGAGTTCGGGGGAATTTATTACCTGATGTTCCTTGCGCTTATCAGCGTGAACTTAGGGATAATTAACCTGTTTCCGTTGCCCGTTCTTGACGGGGGGCATCTGCTGTTCCTGGCGATTGAAAAGCTGAAGGGCGGTCCGGTATCCGAGCGGGTTCAAGACTTTAGTTATCGCATTGGCTCGATTTTGCTGGTGTTGTTAATGGGGCTTGCACTTTTCAATGATTTCTCTCGGTTGTAAGAGAGTGTTAGGAAGAACGCATAATAACGATGGCGATGAAAAAGTTGCTCATAGCGTCGCTGCTGTTTAGCAGCGCCACCGTATACGGTGCTGAAGGGTTCGTCGTGAAGGACATTCATTTCGAAGGCCTACAGCGAGTCGCCGTTGGTGCGGCTCTCCTCAGTATGCCGGTGCGCACAGGCGACACGGTTAATGATGAAGATATCAGTAATACCATTCGTGCTCTGTTCGCCACCGGTAACTTTGAGGATGTCCGCGTCCTGCGCGATGGTGATACCCTTCTGGTTCAGGTAAAAGAACGTCCGACGATTGCCAGCATTACTTTCTCCGGTAACAAATCGGTAAAAGACGACATGCTGAAGCAAAACCTCGAGGCGTCTGGCGTGCGTGTTGGCGAGTCTCTTGATCGCACGACGCTTGCCGATATCGAAAAAGGCCTGGAAGATTTCTACTATAGCGTCGGTAAGTACAGCGCCAGTGTGAAAGCGGTGGTGACGCCGTTGCCGCGTAACCGCGTTGACCTCAAACTGGTGTTCCAGGAAGGTGTCTCGGCGAAGATCCAACAGATCAATATCGTCGGTAACCATGCCTTTACAACCGACGAGCTTATCTCTCACTTCCAACTGCGCGATGAAGTGCCGTGGTGGAACGTGGTGGGCGATCGTAAATACCAGAAACAGAAACTGGCGGGCGACCTTGAAACCCTGCGCAGCTACTACCTGGATCGCGGCTACGCTCGCTTTAATATTGATTCCACGCAGGTTAGCCTGACGCCGGATAAGAAGGGTATCTATATCACCGTCAACATCACAGAAGGCGAGCAGTACAAGCTTTCTGGGGTACAGGTGAGCGGTAACCTGGCCGGACACTCTGCTGAAATTGAGAGCCTGACGAAAATCGAACCGGGTGAACTCTATAACGGCACCAAAGTGACCAAAATGGAAGATGATATCAAGAAGCTTCTGGGGCGCTATGGTTATGCCTACCCGCGCGTACAGTCGCAGCCTGAAATCAACGATGCCGACAAGACGGTTAAATTGCGTGTAAACGTAGATGCGGGTAACCGTTTCTATGTGCGTAAGATCCGCTTTGAAGGTAACGATACCTCGAAAGATTCCGTGCTGCGCCGTGAAATGCGCCAGATGGAAGGCGCCTGGCTGGGTAGCGATCTGGTCGATCAGGGTAAAGAACGTCTGAACCGTCTGGGCTACTTCGAAACCGTCGATACCGATACTCAACGCATTCCGGGCAGTCCGGATCAGGTTGATGTGGTCTACAAGGTGAAAGAACGTAACACCGGTAGCTTTAACTTCGGCGTCGGTTACGGTACCGAGAGCGGCGTGAGCTTCCAGGCAGGCGTTCAGCAGGATAACTGGTTAGGCACCGGGTATTCTGTCGGTATTAACGGCACCAAGAACGATTACCAGACCTATACTGAATTGTCTGTGACCAACCCGTACTTCACCGTGGATGGTGTGAGCCTTGGCGGCCGCGTCTTCTATAACGACTTCGAAGCGGATGACGCAGACCTGTCTGACTATACCAACAAAAGTTATGGTACAGACGTCACGTTAGGTTTCCCGGTCAATGAATACAACACGCTGCGTGCGGGCCTGGGTTATGTACATAACAAACTGTCCAACATGCAGCCGCAGGTAGCGATGGACCGTTATCTTGAGTCAATGGGTGAAAGTAATACCAACAGCTTTGCCGCTGATGATTTCACCTTTAACTACGGTTGGACGTACAACAAGCTGGACCGTGGGTACTTCCCTACCGAAGGCTCGCGTGTCAACCTGAATGGTAAGGTTACTATTCCTGGCTCGGATAACGAATACTACAAAGCGACGTTGGATACCGCGACCTATGTGCCGATCGATGACGACCATAAATGGGTTGTTCTGGGTCGTACCAAGTTGGGTTACGGAGACGGTATTGGCAGTAAAGAGATGCCGTTCTATGAGAACTTCTATGCGGGTGGTTCGAGCACCGTGCGTGGTTTCCAGTCGAATACCATCGGTCCGAAAGCGATCTATAAATCCGGGGCTTACGCCGGAGATCCTGATGACTACGAAGAGTGTACTAACACTGACGGTAAAGACTGTAAATCAGATGATGCAGTCGGTGGTAACGCCATGGCTGTCGCCAGCCTGGAATTTATTACCCCAACGCCGTTTATTAGTGACAAGTATGCCAACTCGGTCCGTACGTCCTTCTTCTGGGATATGGGTACCGTTTGGGATACAAACTGGCAGGATACTGCCGACACCCGAGCTATCGGTGTGCCAGATTATAGCGATCCGAGCAATATCCGTATGTCTGCCGGTATAGCGTTACAATGGATGTCCCCATTGGGGCCGTTGGTCTTCTCCTACGCCCAGCCGTTCAAAAAGTACGATGGAGACAAAGCAGAGCAGTTCCAGTTTAACATCGGTAAAACCTGGTAACTGTTCTTCGCAAAGGAATGTAGTGGTAGTGTAGCGATGACTTTTGGCGGTCCTGCATGGGATCGCCTGGCCACGCAAAGAACTGCACCTTCGGGTGCAAATGGGATGGTAAGGAGTTTATTGTGAAAAAGTGGTTATTAGCTGCAGGTCTTGGTTTAGCGATGGCAACGTCTGCACAGGCTGCCGACAAAATTGCAATCGTCAATATGGGTAGCCTGTTCCAACAGGTTGCGCAGAAGACTGGTGTTTCCAGCACGCTGGAAAACGAGTTCAAAGGCCGCGCCAGCGAACTGCAGCGCATGGAATCCGATCTGCAATCTAAAATGCAGCGTCTGCAATCCATGAAAGCAGGTAGCGATCGTACTAAGCTGGAAAAAGACGTTATGGCTCAGCGCCAGACTTTCTCTCAGAAAGCGCAAGCTTTTGAGCAGGATCGTGCACGTCGTTCCAATGAAGAACGTGGCAAACTGGTTACGCGTATCCAGACTGCTGTGAAATCTGTCGCTAGCAGCCAGAGCATCGATCTGGTCGTTGACGCAAACACCGTTGCTTACAACAGCAGCGATGTAAAAGACATCACCGCTGACGTACTGAAACAGGTTAAATAAGTAATGCCTTCAATTCGACTGGCTGATTTAGCAGAGCAGTTGGATGCAGAATTACACGGTGATGGCGATATCGTCATCACCGGCGTAGCGTCCATGCAATCTGCGCAAACTGGCAATATCACGTTCATGGTGAATCCTAAGTATCGTGAGCACTTAAGCCTGTGCCAGGCTTCTGCCGTTGTGATGACGCAGGACGATCTTCCTTTTGCTAAGAGTGCAGCGTTGGTAGTGAAGAATCCCTACCTGACCTATGCACGAATGGCGCAAATTTTAGATACCACGCCTCAGCCGGCGCAGAACATTGCATCCAGTGCAGTGATTGATGCGACGGCGAAGCTGGGTAAGAATGTTTCTGTTGGCGCAAATGCGGTCATCGAGTCTGGCGTAGAACTGGGCGATAACGTGGTTATCGGTGCAGGCTGTTTCGTCGGAAAAAATACAAAAATCGGTGCAGGTTCACGCTTGTGGGCGAATGTGACGATTTATCATGACATCCAGATCGGTGAAAATTGCCTGATCCAGTCCAGCACTGTCGTCGGATCTGACGGCTTTGGCTATGCAAACGATCGTGGTAACTGGGTGAAGATCCCGCAACTTGGTCGCGTGATTATTGGCGATCGTGTTGAGATCGGCGCTTGCACGACCATCGACCGTGGTGCTTTGGACGATACCGTGATCGGCAATGGTGTTATCATTGATAACCAGTGCCAGATTGCGCATAACGTTGTGATTGGCGACAATACGGCAGTCGCCGGTGGCGTCATTATGGCGGGTAGCCTGAAGATTGGTCGTTACTGTATGATTGGCGGTGCCAGCGTGATCAATGGGCATATGGAAATATGCGACAAAGTCACGGTGACTGGCATGGGTATGGTGATGCGTCCTATCACTGAACCGGGCGTCTATTCCTCAGGCATTCCGCTACAACCTAACAAGGTATGGCGTAAAACTGCGGCGTTGGTGATGAATATTGATGATATGAGCAAGCGTCTCAAGGCGATTGAACGCAAGGTTAATCAACAAGACTAAAGCATCGTTTTACGCATGTCTGACTTTACGGCCTGTCACATTCATACGATTGCGGCAGGCCGTGTTATTATTGCCTTTTAGTATATTTTGACAGGAAGAGTATTTTGACTACTAACACTCATACTCTGCATATTGAAGAGATTTTGGAACTTCTGCCGCACCGTTTTCCGTTTTTGCTGGTTGACCGTGTGCTGGATTTTGAAGAAGGTCGTTTTCTGCGCGCAGTGAAAAATGTATCCGTTAACGAGCCTTTCTTCCAGGGCCACTTCCCGGGTAAACCGATTTTTCCGGGCGTGCTGATTCTGGAAGCGATGGCGCAGGCAACGGGTATTCTGGCGTTTAAAAGCGTAGGAAAACTGGAGCCAGGCGAGCTGTATTACTTTGCAGGTATCGATGAAGCACGCTTCAAGCGCCCTGTCGTGCCAGGCGATCAGATGATCATGGAAGTGACTTTCGAGAAAACGCGCCGCGGCCTGACCCGTTTTAAAGGGGTTGCGCTGGTCGACGGTAAAGTTGTGTGCGAAGCAACGATGATGTGTGCCCGTAGCCGGGAGGCCTGATACGTGATTGATAAATCCGCCTTTATTCACCCGACCGCCATTGTGGAAGAGGGTGCCAGTATTGGTGCCAATGCCCATATTGGTCCTTTTTGTATTGTTGGACCCCACGTTGAAATTGGTGAGGGTACCGTACTGAAGTCTCATGTTGTCGTGAATGGCCATACTAAAATTGGTCGCGATAATGAGATCTATCAGTTTGCCTCCATCGGCGAAGTAAACCAGGATCTTAAATATGCTGGCGAACCGACCCGCGTGGAAATTGGCGATCGCAACCGCATCCGCGAAAGCGTCACCATTCATCGTGGCACAGTGCAGGGCGGTGGGTTGACGAAGGTGGGCAGCGATAACTTACTGATGATCAATGCGCACGTCGCGCATGATTGTACGATTGGTAATCGCTGTATTCTGGCGAATAACGCCACGCTTGCCGGACATGTAACGCTTGATGATTTCGTTATCATCGGTGGAATGACGGCGGTGCATCAGTTCTGCATCATCGGTGCGCACGTGATGGTCGGCGGTTGTTCTGGCGTTGCTCAGGACGTTCCGCCGTACGTTATTGCTCAGGGCAACCACGCGACGCCGTTTGGTGTCAATATCGAAGGTTTGAAGCGTCGTGGGTTCACCCGCGAAGCGATTACCGCGATCCGCAATGCCTATAAAGCGTTGTACCGCAGCGGCAAAACGCTGGAAGAAGTGAAACCGGAAATCGCCGAACTGGCGAAGCAGTATCCGGATGTTCAGGCTTTCAGTGATTTCTTTGAACGCTCAACGCGTGGCCTGATTCGTTAATGACTGAGCAGCGTCCATTAACGATTGCCCTCGTCGCCGGAGAAACCTCCGGCGATATTCTTGGTGCCGGATTAATTCGCGCACTCAAGGCGCGTGTACCTAATGCCCGTTTTGTTGGCGTGGCAGGTCCGTTGATGCAGGCCGAAGGCTGTGAAGCCTGGTACGAAATGGAAGAACTGGCGGTGATGGGCATTGTTGAGGTGCTCGGTCGTCTGCGACGTTTGCTGCATATTCGCGCCGATCTGACTCGCCGTTTCACTGACCTTAAGCCGGACGTTTTCGTCGGTATCGATGCGCCTGATTTCAATATCACCCTTGAAGGGAACTTGAAAAAACAGGGTATTAAAACCATTCATTATGTCAGTCCTTCTGTATGGGCATGGCGACAGAAACGCGTTTTCAAAATAGGCAGATCCACCAATATGGTGCTGGCTTTTCTGCCTTTCGAAAAAGCGTTTTATGACAAATTTAATGTTCCTTGCCGTTTTATCGGCCACACCATGGCGGACGCCATGCCGTTGGATCCGGATAAAAATGCAGCCCGCGACGTGCTGGGTATTCCTCATGACGCGCACTGCCTGGCGCTATTGCCGGGAAGCCGAGGGGCTGAAGTGGAGATGCTTAGCGCCGATTTTCTGAAAACGGCACAGCTGCTACGCCAGCAGTATCCCGATCTCGAAGTGGTCGTGCCGCTGGTTAATGCCAAACGGCGAGAACAGTTTGAGCGTATCAAGGCTGAAGTAGCGCCGGAACTTTCCGTACACCTGCTCAATGGGATGGGGCGTGAAGCGATGGTTGCCAGCGATGCCGCGCTGCTGGCTTCTGGCACGGCAGCGCTGGAATGTATGCTGGCGAAGTGCCCAATGGTTGTCGGTTATCGTATGAAACCTTTTACGTTCTGGCTGGCGAAGCGTCTGGTGAAAACCGATTATGTTTCGTTGCCGAACCTGCTGGCGGGAAGAGAATTAGTCAAAGAGCTGTTGCAGGATGAATGCGAACCGCAGGCGCTGGCGAACGCGCTGCAGCCGTTGCTGGCGAATGGCAAAACCAGCCATGCGATGCACGATACGTTCCGCGACCTGCACCAGCAGATCCGTTGTAATGCCGATGAGCAGGCGGCGGATGCGGTCCTGGAGTTAGCACAATGATTGAATTTGTTTATCCACATACGCATTTAGTGGCGGGTGTGGATGAAGTAGGACGGGGTCCTTTGGTTGGGGCCGTGGTGACTGCAGCAGTTATTCTTGACCCGGCGCGTCCGATTGTTGGTCTCAACGACTCCAAAAAATTGTCTGAAAAGCGTCGCCTGGCGCTGTACGATGAAATCAAAGAAAAAGCGTTGAGCTGGAGTCTTGGGCGTGCGGAACCGCATGAAATTGACGAGCTGAATATCCTGCATGCCACCATGCTGGCCATGCAGCGCGCGGTGGCTGGTTTGCACATCACGCCAGAATACGTGCTAATTGACGGAAATCGTTGTCCGGTATTGCCGATGCCGTCGATGGCAGTAGTGAAAGGGGACAGTCGCGTGGCGGAGATCAGTGCGGCGTCTATCCTGGCAAAAGTCACCCGTGATGCTGAGATGGCGGCGCTGGATACTGTTTTCCCGCAGTACGGTTTTGCGCAGCATAAAGGCTATCCAACTGCTTTTCATTTGGCTGCGCTCGTTGAACATGGTGCTATCGAGCATCACCGTCGCAGCTTTGCTCCTGTCAAACGCGCACTGGGACTTACGTCCTGATTCTTGTGGCAAGAATAAGTAAACCGGAATCTGAAGATGTCTGAACCACGTTTCGTCCACCTGCGGGTGCACAGCGACTACTCCATGATTGATGGGCTGGCGAAAACCGGGCCGCTGGTGAAAAAGGCGGCCGCGTTGGGTATGCCTGCGCTGGCGATCACCGATTTCACCAACCTGTGTGGTCTGGTGAAGTTCTACGGAGCGGGTCACGGTGCGGGCATTAAGCCGATTGTTGGCGCTGATTTTCATGTCCGTAGTGAGCAGTTTGGCGACGAATTGACTCAACTCACGGTGCTTGCAGCCAATAATACGGGCTACCAGAATCTGACGTTGTTGATATCAAAAGCCTATCAGCGCGGTTATGGTGCTGAAGGGCCGACCATTGACAGAGACTGGCTGATCGACTTAAAAGACGGCTTAATTTTACTTTCCGGTGGTCGCATGGGCGACGTCGGACGTAGCCTGCTACGCGGTAACAGCGCGCTGGTTGAAGAGTGCATCACGTTTTATGAAGAACATTTCCCCGATTGTTATTTTCTGGAACTGATCCGAACCGGCCGGCAGGACGAAGAAAATTATCTGCATGCTGCGGTGGCGCTGGCCGAAACGCGGGGTCTGCCGGTGGTGGCGACCAACGATGTTCGCTTCCTTGAAACCGGAGACTTTGACGCACATGAGATCCGCGTTGCGATCCATGATGGTTTCACTCTCGATGATCCGAAACGTCCGCGTAACTATTCGCCGCAGCAGTATATGCGCAGCGAAGAAGAGATGTGCGAGCTGTTTTCCGACATCCCGGAAGCGCTGCAAAATACCGTCGAGATAGCCAAGCGCTGTAACGTGACAGTACGTCTGGGTGAATATTTTCTGCCGCAGTTCCCGACCGGGGATATGACCACTGAGGATTTCCTCGTGGCAAAATCGCGTGAAGGGCTGGAAGAACGTCTGGAGTTTCTGTTCCCCGATCCTGACATTCGAGCGCAGAAGCGTCCTCCTTACGACGAACGTCTGGAGATTGAACTTAAAGTTATCAACCAGATGGGGTTCCCAGGTTACTTCCTGATCGTAATGGAATTTATCCAGTGGTCGAAAGACAACGGCGTGCCGGTTGGACCTGGCCGTGGTTCCGGTGCGGGTTCGCTGGTGGCCTATGCGCTGAAAATAACCGACCTCGATCCGCTGGAATTTGATCTGCTGTTCGAACGTTTTCTTAACCCGGAACGTGTTTCGATGCCCGACTTCGACGTTGACTTCTGCATGGAGAAACGCGACCAGGTGATTGAACACGTAGCGGAGATGTATGGCCGTGATGCGGTATCGCAGATTATTACCTTCGGTACCATGGCGGCAAAAGCGGTTATCCGCGACGTGGGCCGCGTGCTCGGGCATCCGTACGGGTTTGTCGACAGGATTTCTAAACTAGTGCCACCCGATCCGGGAATGACGCTGGCAAAAGCCTTTGAGGCTGAGCCACAACTGCCAGAAATCTACGAGGCGGACGAAGAGGTCAGGGCGCTTATCGACATGGCGCGTAAGCTGGAGGGTGTCACACGTAACGCCGGTAAGCATGCGGGTGGCGTGGTTATCGCGCCCACTAAAATTACCGACTTTGCTCCGCTCTACTGTGATGAAGAAGGTCTTCATCCGGTCACTCAGTTCGATAAAAACGACGTGGAATACGCCGGGCTGGTGAAGTTTGACTTCCTGGGGCTGCGTACGCTGACGATCATTGACTGGGCGCTGAAAATGATCAACCCGCGTCGGGCAAAGCAGGGACTGGAGCCGATTGATATCGCCGCCATTCCGCTCGACGATAAAAAATGTTTCGATATGCTGCAACGCTCGGAGACGACCGCCGTCTTCCAGCTTGAATCCCGCGGCATGAAGGATCTGATCAAGCGCCTGCAGCCTGACTGCTTCGAAGATATGATAGCCCTGGTGGCGTTGTTTCGCCCCGGTCCGCTGCAGTCGGGGATGGTAGATAACTTTATCGACCGTAAGCACGGGCGAGAAGAGATATCCTACCCGGACGTACAATGGCAGCATGAGTGCCTGAAACCTGTTCTGGAGCCGACGTACGGCATTATCCTGTATCAGGAACAGGTCATGCAGATCGCCCAGGAGCTGTCTGGCTATACTCTTGGCGGCGCGGATATGCTGCGTCGTGCGATGGGTAAGAAAAAGCCGGAAGAGATGGCCAAGCAGCGCGGCACCTTTGAAGAAGGGGCGAGGAAGCGCGGCGTAGACGGTGAACTGGCGATCAAAATCTTTGACCTGGTAGAGAAATTTGCCGGTTACGGGTTTAACAAATCGCACTCCGCTGCCTATGCGCTGGTGTCTTACCAGACGCTATGGCTGAAAACGCATTACCCCGCTGAGTTTATGGCCGCGGTAATGACCGCCGATATGGATAACACTGAGAAAGTGGTTGGACTGGTGGATGAATGCTGGCGCATGGGACTGAAAATCCTGCCGCCGGATATCAACTCCGGGCTGTATCATTTCCACGTGAATGATGACGGTGAGATTGTGTATGGCATCGGCGCGATAAAAGGTGTGGGTGAAGGCCCCATTGAAGCTATTATTGAAGCGCGTAACAAAGGTGGCTATTTCCGCGAGCTGTTCGATCTCTGCGCCCGTACTGATATCAAAAAGTTAAACCGCCGAGTGCTGGAAAAACTGATCATGTCCGGGGCGTTTGACCGCCTTGGCCCGCATCGTGCCGCACTGATGAATTCGCTGAATGATGCGCTTAAAGCCGCCGATCAGCATGCCAAAGCCGAAGCCATCGGCCAGGCCGATATGTTTGGCGTCCTGGCGGAAGAGCCGGAACAAATTGAACAATCTTATGCCAACTGCACGCCGTGGCCGGAGCAGGTGGTATTAGACGGTGAGCGTGAAACGTTAGGGCTTTACCTGACGGGACACCCCATCAACCAGTATTTAAAAGAAATTGAGCGCTATGTCGGAGGCCACAGGCTGAAAGACATGCATCCGACAGATCGTGGTAAAGTCACCACGGCTGCGGGGCTCGTCATTGCTGCGCGGGTAATGGTCACCAAGCGCGGCAATCGTATCGGCATCTGTACGCTGGATGACCGTTCCGGGCGTCTGGAAGTGATGTTATTTACTGAGGCTCTGGAGAAATACCAGCATTTGCTGGAAAAAGACCGCATACTTATCGTCAGCGGACAGGTCAGCTTTGATGACTTCAGCGGCGGGCTTAAAATGATGGCCCGTGAAGTCATGGATATTGACGAAGCCCGGGAAAAATACGCTCGCGGGCTTGCTATCTCGCTGACGGACAGGCAAATTGATGACCAGCTTTTAAACCGACTCCGTCAGTCTCTGGAACCCCACCGCTCGGGGACAATTCCAGTACATCTCTACTATCAGAGGGCGGATGCACGTGCGCGGTTGCGTTTTGGCGCAACGTGGCGTGTCTCTCCGAGCGATCGTTTACTTAACGATCTCCGTGGCCTTATTGGTTCGGAGCAGGTGGAACTGGAGTTTGACTAATACAGGAATACTATGAGTCTGAATTTCCTTGATTTTGAACAGCCGATTGCAGAGCTGGAAGCAAAAATCGATTCTCTGACTGCGGTGAGCCGTCAGGATGAGAAACTGGATATTAACATCGATGAAGAAGTGCATCGCCTGCGCGAAAAAAGCGTAGAACTGACGCGCAAAATCTTTGCCGATCTTGGCGCATGGCAGGTAGCCCAGCTGGCACGCCATCCACAGCGTCCGTACACCCTGGATTATGTCCGCCTGGCGTTTGATGAGTTTGATGAGCTGGCGGGCGATCGTGCCTATGCGGATGATAAAGCTATTGTCGGCGGTATCGCGCGCCTTGATGGTCGTCCGGTGATGATCATTGGTCATCAGAAGGGCCGTGAGACCAAAGAGAAGATTCGTCGCAACTTCGGCATGCCCGCGCCGGAAGGTTACCGCAAAGCGCTGCGCCTGATGGAAATGGCCGAACGTTTCAAGATGCCGATCATTACCTTCATCGACACCCCTGGCGCATACCCAGGCGTGGGTGCGGAAGAACGCGGCCAGTCTGAAGCGATTGCGCGCAACCTGCGTGAAATGTCACGTCTGAGCGTGCCGGTTATCTGTACCGTTATCGGTGAAGGTGGATCTGGCGGCGCGTTGGCAATCGGCGTAGGCGATAAAGTGAATATGCTGCAATACAGCACCTATTCCGTTATCTCCCCGGAAGGCTGTGCGTCCATTTTGTGGAAAAGCGCAGACAAAGCGCCGCTGGCGGCAGAAGCGATGGGTATTATTGCGACGCGTCTGAAAGAGCTGAAGCTTATCGATTCTATCGTACCGGAACCGCTGGGCGGGGCTCATCGTAATCCAGAAGTCATGGCTGCGTCGCTGAAAGCACAACTGCTGACCGATCTGGCCGATCTTGACGTGTTAAGCACGGAAGAGCTGAAAAATCGCCGTTACCAGCGTCTGATGAGCTACGGTTACGCGTAAACTGCATATATTCTGAAAAGGGCCACAAAGCTGTGGCCCTTTTTTTTACCTGCGGTTTGACCAGGCTATGATTAACTAAGGTTTTTCCAGGAGGAATGCATGAATATCATTGCCATCATGGGACCGCATGGCGTCTTTTATAAAGATGAGCCCATCAAGGAACTTGAACGTGCGTTACAGCAGCAGGGGTTCCAGATTATCTGGCCGCAGAATAGTGTCGACCTGCTGAAATTTATTGAGCACAACCCGCGAATTTGTGGTGTCATTTTTGACTGGGATGAATACAGCCTGGAGCTGTGTAGCGATATCAACCAGCTTAACGAATATCTCCCGCTGTACGCCTTTATCAATACCCATTCGACGATGGATGTCAGCGCACACGACCTGCGCATGGCGCTGTGGTTTTTCGAGTATGCTCTAGGCCAGTCTGACGATATTGCCACCCGCATTCGCCAGTACACCAATGAGTACCTTGATAATATCACTCCGCCGTTTACCAAGGCGTTGTTCACCTACGTGAAAGAAGGGAAGTATACCTTCTGTACACCGGGGCATATGGCGGGAACTGCGTACCAAAAGAGCCCGGTGGGCTGCCTGTTCTATGACTTTTTTGGCGGCAATACGCTCAAGGCCGACGTCTCCATTTCCGTGACCGAATTGGGATCGCTGCTGGATCATACCGGCCCGCACCTGGAGGCCGAAGAGTATATCGCCCGCACCTTTGGTGCTGAGCAGAGCTATATGGTGACGAATGGCACCTCGACGTCGAACAAAATTGTCGGTATGTATGCAGCCCCGACCGGAAGTACGTTACTGATCGATCGCAACTGTCATAAATCACTGGCGCATTTGCTGATGATGAGTGACGTGGTGCCCATTTGGCTGAAACCCACGCGTAATGCGCTGGGAATTCTTGGTGGCATACCTAAGCGTGAATTTACCTGCGAGAGTATTGAACGTAAAGTCGGAGAGACCGTCCAGGCCCAGTGGCCAGTACATGCGGTGATCACCAACTCCACCTACGACGGTCTGCTGTATAACACCAACTGGATCAAACAGACGTTGGATGTACCTTCTATCCACTTTGACTCGGCCTGGGTGCCATACACCCATTTTCACCCAATCTATCAGGGGAAAAGCGGCATGAGCGGTGAAAGGGTGCCGGGCAAAGTTATCTTTGAAACGCAGTCTACCCACAAGATGCTAGCGGCGCTGTCTCAGGCATCTCTGATCCACATTAAAGGTGACTACGATGAAGAGACCTTTAATGAAGCCTTTATGATGCATACCTCGACGTCGCCGAGTTATCCGATTGTCGCGTCAATAGAAACGGCAGCGGCAATGCTGCGCGGCAACTCGGGCAAGCGCTTAATCAATCGCTCCGTTGAGCGTGCGCTGCATTTTCGCAAAGAAGTTCAGCGACTGCGGGAAGAGTCGGACGGCTGGTTCTTTGATATCTGGCAGCCGGAAAAGGTGGATGAAGCGGAATGCTGGCCCGTTGCGCCGGGTGAAGACTGGCATGGGTTTACCGATGCCGACGCCGACCACATGTTCCTCGACCCGGTGAAAGTGACTATTCTGACGCCGGGGATGGATGAACAGGGAAACATGAGCGACGAAGGGATCCCGGCGGCGCTGGTGGCGAAATTCCTCGACGAACGTGGTGTCGTGGTGGAGAAAACGGGTCCGTATAATCTGTTATTTCTGTTCAGCATTGGTATTGATAAAACCCGGGCGATGGGGTTGCTGCGCGGGCTGACAGAGTTCAAACGTTCGTACGATCTGAATTTGCGTGTGAAGAATATGCTGCCAGATTTGTATGCTGAAGATCCGGATTTCTATCGCAATATGCGTATTCAGGATCTGGCACAGGGGATCCACAATCTGATCCGCCAACACGATCTCTCCGGGCTAATGCTACGGGCATTTGACACCCTGCCTGAAATGAAAATGACGCCGCATCAGGCCTGGCAGCGGCAGATCAAAGGTGAAGCAGAGACGGTGATGCTCGATCAACTGGTGGGGCGTGTTTCTGCAAATATGATCCTGCCTTATCCTCCTGGTGTACCGCTGCTGATGCCGGGGGAAATGATCACCGAAGAAAGCCGGTCGGTGCTCGATTTCCTGCTGATGCTGTGTTCTGTTGGCCATCATTACCCTGGATTCGACACGGATATTCATGGCGCTAAACTGGGCGAGGACGGCGTGTACCGTGTGAGAGTCTTAAAAATGGCATAACAACTTGCCGGAACTGACTGCGGACGAGTAACGTGCGAAAAGAAAACTAAAGAGGCCAAGACGCTATGCTGGGATTAAAACAGGTTCACCATATTGCCATTATTGCGATGGATTACGCGGTGAGTAAGGCATTTTACTGTGATGTTCTGGGCTTTATGCTGATAAGCGAGGCCTATCGGGAAGAGCGTGATTCCTGGAAAGGCGATCTGGCGCTGAACGGGCAGTACGTGATTGAGCTTTTTTCTTTTCCGTTTCCACCATGCCGTCCCAGCCGACCGGAAGCCTGCGGTTTACGCCACCTGGCATTTAGCGTGGATGATGTGGAAAAGGCGATAGCCCATCTGGAACGTCATTATGTGAAATGTGAGCCGGTACGTATCGACCCCTTTACCGGTAAACGTTTTACCTTTTTCAACGATCCAGACGGATTACCGCTTGAACTGTACGAGCTGTAAGGCTTGTCATTGTGACCGCAGCCCGGTAACGTGCCGGGCAATACCCTTGTAAGCAATCATCATGACGACACTCACGCTGAACACTTCACTTCTGACTTCTCCCCGTATCCTGGTGGCTTTTAGCGGCGGCCTCGACTCGACCGTGCTTTTGCATCAGTTGATGCTGTGGCGAAAACAGCACCCCGACGTCGCCCTTCGTGCTATTCACATCCACCATGGGTTGAGTCCGCACGCAGACGAATGGGTGACACACTGCGAATCGGTTTGTGCACAATGGCAGGTGCCGCTGGTGGTTGAGCGGGTGCATCTTCAGGATGGCGGGATGGGGATAGAGGCGCAGGCCCGGCGGGCGCGCTATCAGGCTTTTGCCCGGGCGCTGCTGCCAGGTGAAGTGCTGATGACCGCCCAGCATCTGGATGACCAGTGTGAAACTTTTCTGTTGGCGCTTAAGCGCGGCAGTGGTCCTGCCGGGCTTTCCGCCATGGGGGAATGCTCTCCGTTTGCTGGAACCCAACTTATTCGCCCTCTATTGGCGCAAACGCGTGACGTGCTTGAACGCTGGGCGTTGAAGTATGGACTACGCTGGATTGAAGATGAAAGTAATCAGGATGATGCCTACGATCGCAATTTCCTGCGGCTACGTATTATCCCGCAACTGCAACAGCGTTGGTCGCACTTTGCTGAGGCAACGGCTCGTAGTGCGGCGCTGTGTGCCGAGCAGGAAAGCTTACTGGATGAGCTACTCGCCAATGATTTAGCGGGGTGTGTCACCGCTCAAGGCACCTTGCAGCTAGCGCCATTAATGACGATGAGTGATGTACGGCGTGCGGCGTTGCTTCGTCGCTGGCTAGCTGGACTGAATGCACCGATGCCCTCCCGGGATGCACTGGAGCGGATCTGGCAGGAAGTGGCGCTGGCGCGAGAAGATGCCGTGCCGCGCTTGTGCGTTGGTGAATACGAAATCCGCCGCTATCAGTCACAGCTGTGGTGGATTAAATCTGTTGCCGGGCAAAGTGACCGGGTGATCCCGTGGTCATGCTGGCAAACGCCGCTGAAGTTGCCAGCCGGGCTGGGAGAATTACAGTTACTTCCCGCTGGCAAACTGCGTATACCGCGTATGGATGAACCCGTCAGTATTCGCTTTAAAGCGCCCGGGTTATTGCACATTGTCGGGCGTAACGGTGGGCGTAAACTCAAAAAAATATGGCAGGAGCAGGGGATCCCGCCCTGGCGACGCGATACCACGCCGTTACTGTTTTACGGTGAAACGCTGATTGCGGCAGCCGGTGTCTTTGTAACGCGGGAAGGACTGGCGGAAGGGGAAGAAGGCGTGAATCTGGTATGGCATGCCTGATGACGCTGCGCTTATCAGGCCTACATTTCGCATGGAGAGTAGGTCAGGTAAGGTGCTTGCACCGCCATCAGGCAAAATGGTTTATGACTCGCTAACCACCACGGTTCCGATTTCCGGATGGCTGAAGCTGGCAATCTTGTCGAGACGAAGCTCACGTGATTCACCTGAGACGTCTGCAACCAGATATTCCACATTTTTGCGTGAAACCAGGTCATTGGCTTTCGCCTGCAGAACTTCGCCATCTTTTAGCGCCAGTGTCAGTAATAAATGGTGCTGGCAGGCGAGCTCAAGATTGTCGTAATCATCACAGTTAATGGGTTGATACGTTTCATTCATTGACATAATCGCTCACCAGTAAGTTCGCGGCAGCATAGGCCGCTTTTTCTCTGACCGACTCTGAAAGGGCGCTGTCTGCCGCCACTTCATTCAGTACTTTCAATACGCAACCCAGCGCATCCGGGATATACCCTAAGTCTCCGCTGGCGATTTCCGCGTACCGCTTGCGTATTAACTCACAATATTTTTCCACATGCCCTCCTGTCAGTACTCTGACTTAACCGTGGATGCAAGTCTAAGCCTACGAAGATAAACTCTGTTTAGCAAGGTGACTATACCATACTCATTCAAGCAATATCAGCGCCTTGATAGGTGCGGTTAGCAGCCTTTTGGCGCAGTTTTCGCTACAATGTGCGCCTGATTCGAAAGGAGTTCTCTCATGGCGCTTAAAGCGACAATTTATAAAGCCGTTGTCAACGTGGCGGATCTTGACCGCAACCAGTTTCTTGATGCGGCATTGACGCTGGCGCGTCACCCTTCTGAAACCCAGGAGCGCATGATGCTGCGCCTGTTGGCATGGATTAAATATGCCAATGAGCGGTTGCAGTTTACGCGGGGCTTGAGTGCGGAAGATGAGCCGGAAGCATGGCTGCGTAACGATCATCTGGATATTGATTTATGGATTGAGCTCGGCCTGCCGGATGAACGTCGTATAAAGAAAGCCTGTACTCAGTCTGCGGAAGTTGCCCTATTTACCTATAACAGCCGTGCGGCGCAAATCTGGTGGCAGCAAAACCAGAGCAAGTGTGCTCAATTTGCTAATCTATCCGTCTGGTATCTGGATGACGAGCAACTGGCACAACTGAGCGATTTTGCCGGCCGTACCATGACATTACAGGCGACTATCCAGGATGGGGCCATCTGGTTGTCAGACTCTCAGAACAATCTGGAAATTCATCTGACCGCGTGGCAGCAACGTTGATGATTGTACTCTCCCGAAACGTCTCTATCCCTGATAATGAGCTGGAAATCACGGCTATCCGGGCACAGGGTGCGGGCGGACAGCACGTTAACAAAACCTCGACGGCCATTCATTTGCGCTTTGACATTCGGGCCTCTGGCCTGCCAGAGTATTACAAGGAACGCCTGCTGGCAGCCAGTCACCATCTGATCACAGCAGATGGTGTCATCATCATCAAGGCGCAGGAATACCGCAGCCAGGAGCTTAATCGGGAAGCTGCCCTGGCCCGCCTGGTGCAGGTGATTAAAGAATTAACCGCGGTGCAAAAAAGCCGACAGGCAACCCGCCCTACGCGCGCCTCGAAAGAGCGCCGGTTGTCATCGAAGGCGCAAAAATCCACAGTGAAGGCGCTGCGTGGGAAAGTTCGTCGCTCGCAGGACTGACGAACAGGAATAAAAAAATCATAAGGAAAATTCATAGTGAAAACAGCAATATTGTCAGTCATCGCTGCATGTACGCTCTTTTCCTTGATCGGCTGTAATAATCGTACTGAGGTCGAAGCATTACAGCCGACGCGGGCGGCAGAATTAAAACCAATGCAGCAAAGCTGGCGTGGTATCTTGCCCTGCGCCGACTGCGAAGGGATTGAAACCTCGTTGTTCCTGGAAAAAGACGGGACATGGGTGATGAACGAACGCTATCAGGGCGTACGGGATGAGCCGTCTTCCTTTGCCTCTTATGGCACCTGGGCCCGCACGGCGGATAAGCTGGTGTTGACCGACAGCAAAGGTGAAAAATCTTACTACCGGGCAAAAGGCGAGGCGCTGGAAATGCTCGATCGTGAAGGTAATTCGATCGAGTCGCAGTTCAACTATACCCTTGAGCCGGTCTCAGCCAGCTTGCCCGTCACGCCAATGCCGATGCGCGGGATGTATTTCTATATGGCGGATGCGGCTATCTTTACCGACTGTGCGACGGGCAAGCGTATGCCGGTTGCGAATAATGCCCAACTTGAACGCGACTATTTATCGGCACGAGCGGAAACGGGGCAATCTGTCTTGCTGACCCTTGAAGGACATTTCACGCAGGAGGCGAACCCGGACACGGGCGAGAAGGTGAAAACGCTGATGGCGGATAAAGATGCGAAGTTTATACCCGGTAAAGGGTGTAATTAATCGATGAAAAAAAGGCCCTGATGATCAGGGCCTTTTGCTGGTATTAGCCTTTAATGGCTTTAATCAGATAGTCGACGATGTCGCCGGTTTTAATCAGCTGTTTCTCGCCGTGACGACGGTATTTGTATTCGATATCATCGTTGTCGAGGTTACGGTCGCCCAGCACGATGGTGTGCGGAATACCGATCAGTTCCATATCGGCAAACATCACGCCTGGACGTTCTTTACGATCGTCCATCAGCACTTCGATACCCTGCGCGCGTAGCTCAGCGTAAAGCTTCTCAGCCAGTTCCTGTACGCGGTAGGATTTGTGCATGTTCATCGGCAGAATCGCCACCTGGAACGGTGCGATGGCGTCCGGCCATACGATGCCGCGATCGTCAAAGTTCTGTTCAATAGCGGCAGCAACAACGCGAGTCACCCCGATACCGTAGCAGCCCATGGTCAGAATCTGGTTACGACCATCTTCGCCCTGAACGGAAGCTTTCATTGCTTCAGAGTACTTGGTACCCAACTGGAAGATGTGACCCACTTCGATACCGCGTTTAATCAGTAGTGTGCCTTTGCCGTCCGGGCTCGGGTCGCCGGCGACCACGTTACGGATGTCAGCCACTTCCGGAGTTGCGACATCGCGATCCCAGTTAATGCCGAAATAGTGTTTACCGTCGATGTTGGCACCGGCAGCGAAATCGCTCATTACCGCAACGGTGCGGTCGATAACTACCGGGATCGGCATGTTCACCGGACCGAGAGAACCCGGACCCGCTTTGACTACGGCACGAATTTCTTCTTCGGTGGCGAAGGTCAGTGGGCTGGCAACCTGCGGCAGCTTTTCTGCTTTGACTTCGTTCAGCTCGTGATCGCCACGAACCAGCAATGCCACCAGCGGGTAGCTGCTGCCTTCGACCGCTTTCACCAGCAGGGTTTTCACGGTTTTTTCGATCGGCAGATTGAACTGCTCAACCAGCTCAGCGATGGTTTTCGCGTTTGGCGTATCGACCAGCGTCATTTCCTGCGTGGCGGCGCCGCGCGGTTCTTTTGGCGCTACGGCTTCTGCAAATTCAATGTTGGCAGCAAAGTCGGAGCTGTCAGAGAACACGACGTCATCTTCGCCGCTCTGCGCCAGTACCTGGAATTCGTGAGAGGCGCTACCGCCGATAGAACCGGTGTCAGCCTGTACCGCACGGAAATCCAGACCCATACGGCTGAAGATCTTGCTGTACGCGGCATACATTGCGTCGTAGGTTTCTTGCAAAGATTCCTGCGTCGTATGGAAAGAGTATGCATCTTTCATCAGGAATTCGCGGGAGCGCATGACGCCGAAACGTGGGCGTACTTCGTCACGGAATTTAGTCTGGATCTGGTAGAAGTTCAGCGGCAGCTGTTTGTAAGAGCTGAGCTCGTTACGGATCAGGTCGGTGATCACTTCTTCATGCGTTGGGCCGAGTACGAATGGACGATCGCCGCGGTCAGCAATACGCAGCAGTTCCGGGCCGTACTGTTCCCAACGGCCGCTCTCTTCCCATAGTTCAGAAGGCTGAACTACCGGCATTAACACCTCGATAGCACCGGCGTTGTTCATCTCTTCACGCACGATGTTTTCGACTTTTTTCAGGACGCGCACGCCGGTCGGCAGCCAGGTGTATAACCCGGAGGCCAGCTTGCGGATCATCCCGGCGCGCAGCATCAGCTGGTGGCTGATAACCTCGGCGTCGGCAGGTGTCTCCTTCAGAGTGGAGAGCAGATATTGGCTAGTACGCATGTTGTTACGGTTCCAGTTGAACGATCGAACAGGCTCAACGCGAGCCTGACACAAAAAAAGTGGTTTAGTTTACCAGCGAGTAAGGGATGTCAAAAGAGAAGGGCGTGAAATTACCGGGGTTCGAGCGCAAAGACTTCGAAACCCTCTGCTGTCACGCGCCAGCGCACATTGAAATCGTGTAGCCAGACGGCGTACGTTTTGCCTGTCTCTTCACCCTTACGATACGCAGGACGCGGGTCCTGTGCCAGCACTTCACCAATAAATGTTTTTAGCAACGGATAACGTTTTTCTAGCATCAGAAGTTGTTGCTCAACCTCAGGGGTGAAACCGACAGCCATTTCCGCCTCTGGCGCATGCTGTGCATAGCTGGCGGTGGCATCAGGCAGTGCTTCAGCAAATGGCAGGTAGGGCTTGATATCGACCACCGGGGTTCCGTCGACCAGATCCAGACTGCCCAATTGCAGGATGACGTTCTCTTTGTGGCAAACAATGCCTTTCAGTTCGACCAGTGACATGCCGACAGGATTAGGGCGAAAGGTCGAGCGTGTGGCAAAGACTCCCATTCTGGCGTTGCCGCCGAGTCGGGGAGGGCGCACGGTTGGCCGCCATCCACCTTCCATTGTCTGGTGAAAAACAAAAATCACCCACAAATGACTGAATGCTTCCAGGCCGCGAACGGCATCGGCCTGGTTATACGGTGCGAGCAAATGTAGTTCGCCGTTGGCGCTGTTCACCAGACCAGGCTGGCGCGGAACGGCGAATTTTTCTTTATAGGGAGAGCGGATAACGCCTATTTGCTCGAACTGAAAATGGCTCATTTCGTTGAAATATTTAGTGCAGAACCGATACAAACCGCCTGACGGTAGCAACCTGGTGTTCCGCTGGTCACTTCGCAGCTGTGCAGCAATACCGCATTCGCTTTCATTTTAGACGCATTAATCTGCATGCGTTTGCGTGCGGTTGGAATGCTCGGAGGGGAATCCTGGTTTGATGCCTGACAGGATTCACCGCTGACTTCGCCCAGATCGCGGAACGGTTTACCGACCAGATCTTCAGCGTTAGTAATAATTCTTACCGGTGTGGCACGCGGCGCTTTTGGTTTTTCTGGCTCCGCTTTCGGCGGGGTCGCGGTGCTTTGAACGGGTTCAACAGGGGATCTGCTTAACATAGAACAGCCGCTCAACATGAGTGCTACTAAACAGATCGGTAAAGCACGCATAATATTTCCTCAATGAATGATCTAAACGTCAGATATTGAATCAGGTGCTTGCATAAATGACAAGACGGGCAAGCGCCCGTCCTGATGATATTACAGATTCTGGAAACAGCCTAAAACTACCAGCCCTTAACAGCACCGCCGTTAAAGACTTTGTTTGCCGCTTCGTAAACTTCGTCAGACTGATACGCCTCAACAAATTTCTTCACGTTCTCAGCATCTTTATTGTCTTCGCGAGTCACGATCAGGTTTACGTACGGGGAGTCTTTATCTTCAACAAAGATACCGTCTTTTGCCGGGGTCAGGCCGATCTGGCTGGCGTAGGTGGTATTGATAACCGCCAGGGCGATTTGTGCATCGTCCAGTGAACGCGGCAGTTGCGGTGCTTCCAGCTCTACCAGCTTCAGGTTTTTCGGGTTTTCAACAACGTCCAGCGCGGTTGGCAGCAGGCCAACGCCGTCTTTCAGTTTGATCAGGCCCACTTTCTGCAGCAACAGCAGGGAACGGCCGAGGTTAGTCGGGTCGTTTGGAATGGCTACCTGAGAACCTTCCTGCAACTCATCCAGTGATTTGATCTTTTTGGAATAGCCAGCAATCGGGTAAACAAACGTATTGCCTGCAGCAACCAGTTTGTAACCGCGATCTTTGATCTGCTGATCCAGGTACGGTTTGTGCTGGAAGGCGTTGGCATCGATATCGCCTTTGCTCAGCGCTTCGTTAGGCAGGACGTAATCGTTGAACGTGACCAGTTCAACGTCCAGACCGTATTTTTCTTTCGCCACTTTCTGCGCGACTTCGGCAACCTGCTGCTCTGCGCCAACAATAACGCCCACTTTGATGTGGTTTGGATCTTTTTCATCCTGACCGCAACCCACAAGTGCCAGAGAACCGATCAGGGCTCCAACTGCCGCAAAGGTTTTGAATTTGAACGCCATGCTTATTTCCTTTTCTTAATGAGTTTTTCTGTGTTGTGTGCAACGTTACTTGTGCGTGACCGCCCGGACGATGCGATCGCCGGATAACTGAATTAAATAAACCAGAACGACAAGTAATACCAGTACTGTATTCATCACGGTAGCGTTGTATCCAATGTAGCCGTATTGATAGCCAATCTGCCCAAGGCCGCCTGCACCGACTGCCCCGCCCATTGCTGAATAACCGACCAGGGTAATCAGTGTGATCGTTGCCGCATTCACCAGGCCCGGCAACGCTTCTGGGAGTAACACTTTACGCACGATCTGTAACGGCGTAGCGCCCATCGCTCGCGAGGCTTCAATCAGCCCGGTAGGGATTTCCAGCAGCGCGTTTTCTACCATACGGGCAATAAACGGTGCGGCACCCACGGTTAGCGGGACGATAGCGGCCTGCAAACCGATGGAGGTGCCGACAATCATGCGGGTAAATGGAATCATCCACACCAGCAGTATAATGAACGGGATGGAACGGAAAATATTGACCAGTGCTGATAGCGTACGATAGAGCTTCGCGTTCTCGATGATTTGCCCCGGACGCGTGACGTACAGCAGTACGCCGACGGGCAGGCCAATCACAAAGCCAAAAAAACCGGACACAAAGGTCATTGCCAGCGTTTCCCATACGCCGCGAACCAGCAGCCACATCATCGGCTCAGACATAACCCAGTACCTCTACTTTTACATGGTGTTCCTGCAGCCAGTTGATGGCCGCTTGTGTATCTTCCGGTGCGCCGTGCATTTCAGTCAGCATGATGCCGAACTTGACGCCACCAGCGTAATCCATCTGCGCGCTGATAATGTTATTGTTCACATTAAAGCGGCGAGCGATTTCGGAGAGCAGTGGGGCATCGACAGAATGGCCGGTAAATTCCATGCGCAGCATCGGGACGCTGTCGGCTTCTGGCTCTGCTTTTAAACGCTCCAGGTAATCTTCTGGAATATCCAGATGCAGCGTGGATTGAATGAATTTCTGCGCCAGCGGGGTTTTTGGGTGTGAAAACACTTCACTCACCGTGTCCTGCTCGATCAGTTCACCATCACTGATAACCGCTACACAGTCACAAATACGTTTTACGACGTCCATCTCATGGGTAATCAGCAGGATGGTTAACCCAAGACGGCGGTTAATGTCTTTCAGCAATTCCAGAATCGAACGAGTGGTTGCCGGATCGAGCGCGCTGGTGGCCTCATCGCACAGTAATACCTTCGGTTGGCTTGCCAGGGCACGGGCAATAGCGACACGCTGTTTCTGTCCACCCGAAAGGTTGGCGGCATAGCTGTCGTGCTTATCCCCAAGACCTACTAAATCCAGCAGTTCCGTAACGCGACGTTTGATCTCTTCTTTTGGTGTGTTGTCCAGCTCCAGCGGAAGCGCGACGTTACCAAATACCGTGCGGGAAGATAGCAGGTTAAAGTGTTGGAAAATCATGCCAATTTGACGGCGAGCTTTGGTCAGTTCGGATTCAGAAAGCGTGGTGAGCTCCTGACCGCCGACCTGTACACTGCCCTCGGTTGGGCGCTCAAGTAAGTTAACGCAGCGGATGAGCGTACTTTTACCGGCGCCTGAGGCGCCAATAACGCCATAAATCTGTCCGGCAGGAACATGCAGACTGACATTGTTCAGTGCCTGAATGGTGCGCGTCCCCTGCTGGAACACTTTGGTGATATTCGAAAGTTTAATCATTGGTTATTTATTATCGTAATTAAGTTAGCCGTGGCATTTTCGTCTGTCTGGTACGGTCGACGTCGTTAATAAGATGGATGTTAAGGCATCCAGACGTCTAAATCAATCTGGCTTTGCACGATGAGCACTTTCTTGACTGCCGAAACATGCGATACTAGAGCAACATGCCTTATTCAGGAGCTATAAAAGGTGGCAAAGACTGTACCTGCAATTTTTCTCGACCGTGATGGCACCATTAATGTGGACCACGGTTATGTACATGAGATCGACGAGTTCGAGTTTATCGACGGCGTTATTGATGCCATGCGTGAACTTAAACAGATGGGCTATGCGCTTATCGTCGTGACTAACCAGTCGGGTATTGCTCGCGGTAAATTTACCGAGGCGCAATTCGAAACGCTGACGGAGTGGATGGACTGGTCGCTGGCCGATCGTGACGTTGATCTGGATGGCATCTACTATTGCCCGCATCACCCGCAGGGATCTGTAGAAGAGTACCGCCAGGTTTGCGACTGTCGTAAACCGCATCCGGGAATGCTTCTCTCTGCGCAAGAGTTCCTGCACATCGATATGGCGTCTTCCTATATGGTAGGCGACAAAATAGAAGACATGCAGGCGGCGGCAGCCGCTAACGTTGGGACCAAGGTATTGGTGCGCACCGGCAAGCCTGTCACGCCAGAAGCAGAAAATGCGGCTGATTTAGTGATAAATAGCCTCGCTGACCTGCCATTGGCGATAAAAAAGCAGCAAAAGTAAGCGTTGTGGGTAAAAGGTGAGCGGTTGAAACAAAAATGCATTTTTCCGCTTGTCTTCCTGAGTCGACTCCCTATAATGCGCCTCCATCGACACGGCGGATGTGAATCACTTCAC
>NZ_JADABY010000078.1 GCF_015672735.1 Citrobacter sp. Res13-Sevr-PEB04-36
TTGCCTCAATTGTTTATAAAAGAACATTGCATTTATTATTATTTAAAATAAAGAACACAAACAACCATTAAAAATAACAATTTGTTAACACTGTTTTTTGGTGATTTATCAGCAAGTAATTTTGTGATGGCGATCGATTGCGTACGTTTTCTCTTGATAGAAACGTATCGCACAGCGTTTTGTGTTTGTTGTCACAAAACTGGAAATATTCAGCAACACCTTTACCGCTGTAAAAGACGTTTTGCATATAAATAATAGGAAAATAAAAATTAGATTTACCGCAAATTTAGCGAATGGCGGCACAAGCACCCTATCCAACCTATAAGAAACCGGGAGTCTGATCCGCCTGGCTAGCTCAGGACCATCAGGCAGAATGAGTGCCCACAAAAGCAAAAACCCCACCGAAGCGGGGTTCTATAAAGAGTGAAGCTGACCGATAAGCCGTGTTCTTTTGAGCATAGCGTCGTGGACAGTCATTCATCCTGCCCACAAAAACAAAAACCCCGCCGAAGCGGGGTTCTATAAAGAGTGAAGCTGACCGATAAGCCGTGTTCTTTTGAGTATAGCGTCGTGGACAGTCATTCATCCTGCCCACAAAAACAAAAACCCCGCCGAAGCGGGGTTCTATAAAGAGTGAAGCTGACCGATAAGCCGTGTTCTTTTGAGTATAGCGTCGTGGACAGTCATTCATCCTGCCCACAAAAGCAAAAACCCCGCCGAAGCGGGGTTCTATAAAGAGTGAAGCTGACCGATAAGCCGTGTTCTTTTGAGTATAGCGTCGTGGACAGTCATTCATCCTGCCCACAAAAGCAAAAACCCCGCCGAAGCGGGGTTTTATAAAGAGTGAAGCTGACCGATAAGCCGGGTTCTGTCGTGGACAGTCATTCATCTAGGCCAGCAATCGCTCACTGGCTCAAGCAGCCTACCCGGGTTCAGTACGGGCCGTACCTTGTGAACCCCTATTTGGCCTTGCTCCGGGTGGAGTTTACCGTGCCACGGACTGTTACCAGCCGCGCGGTGCGCTCTTACCGCACCCTTTCACCCTTACCTGATCCCACTTGCGCGGGCCATCGGCGGTTTGCTCTCTGTTGCACTGGTCGTGGGTTTCCCCCCCAGGCGTTACCTGGCACCCTGCCCTATGGAGCCCGGACTTTCCTCCCCTCCGCCCGTCTCCTCCGAAGAGGACGACGACGAAGCGGCGACTGTCTGGTCAGCTTCGGCGCGAAGTATAGAGGGTTTGCAGGCCAATGTCACCCCGCACTGCGCATTCCTATCGCCAGCGTGGCAGCAATGTTTCTGGAAGACCGATAAATGTTATCAAATGCCCCACGGAAGGCCTCTTCCAACGAGCCTATGCTGGTCAATACGCTAAACACCGCGTCGATACCATATTGATGCACTACACCTACATCGCGTGTCAGACTGCCCGCAATACCAATTACCGGCTTGCGATATTTCTTCGCCACACTTGCCACGCCAACAGGCACTTTGCCGTGAATACTCTGGCTGTCAATGCGTCCTTCACCGGTGACCACCAGCGTACAGTCATGAATATGCTCTTCAAGATTGAGCGCCTGGGTCACAATCTCTATCCCGCTACGCAGTTCTGCACCTAAAAATGCCATTAATGCCGCCCCCATACCACCGGCTGCTCCGGCACCAGGCACATCCTTCACGTCGACCCGTAACGATTTTTTTATGATGTCGGCAAAGTGAGACAAATTACGATCCAGCTCGATAATGCGTTCTTCAGTCGCACCCTTCTGCGGGCCAAAAATGCGGGATGCTCCGTTTTCGCCGGTCAGTGGATTCGTCACATCACAGGCAACACGAATCGAACAGGTTTTTAAGCGTGGATCCAGACCCGAGATATCAATAGCGTTCAGACTATTCAGGCAACCGCCGCCATAGCCAATTTCAGTACCGTTGGCATCGCAGAGTTTCGCCCCCAGAGCCTGTACCATCCCCGCTCCGCCGTCGTTGGTCGCACTGCCGCCAATACCAATAATGATATTTTGCGCGCCGCTCTCCAGCGCCTTAAGAATCAACTCTCCAGTGCCGCGAGATGTCGTAATTATGGGATTACGTTTTTCCGGAGGAACCAGCGCCAGACCACTGGCTGCCGCCATTTCGATAAACGCAGTATTGCCATCTCCGGACATGCCCCAGCTGGCATTCACTTTTTCGCCCAGCGGCCCCGTCACCCACGCGGAATGTTCAGTCCCCTGCGTGGCAGCAATCATCGCTTCGACGGTTCCTTCTCCACCGTCGGCGAGCGGAACAGAAACATAGTGCGCATCAGGAAAAATTTCCCGAAATCCTTTTTCTATCGCCTGCGCTACCTCAGTGGCAGAAAGGCTTTCTTTATAAGAGTCTGGGGCAATTACGATTTTCATAGTTATGTAGCCTGACAGTGCCGCGCAAGGCAAGAATTACAGGGCGCGCAGTCGCGCCCTTCTTGTTTAGCGAGTGACTTCCACTTTCGCCAGTTTTTCGTAGTAACATGCCAGAGCACTGTGGTCAGCCGTTCCCAGGCCGTCAGCACGTAGCGCCTGCATCATTTCCATTACCGCTGCGGTCAGCGGAAGCTGTGCGCCCACACCGTGTGAGGTATCCAGCGCATTCGCCAGATCTTTGATATGCAGGTCGATACGGAAACCCGGCTTAAAGTTACGATCCATCACCATCGGCGCTTTCGCATCCAACACGGTACTGCCCGCCAGACCGCCGCGAATAGCCTGATACACCAGGTCCGGGTTCACACCCGCCTTGGTTGCCAGGGTCAGCGCCTCAGACATCGCCGCAATATTCAGCGCCACGATAACCTGGTTTGCCAGTTTGGTGACGTTACCTGCGCCGATGTCACCGGTATGCACCACGGACCCCGCCATCGCTTTCAGCAGATCGTAGTACTTATCGAAAATCGCTTTATCACCACCAACCATCACTGAAAGGGTGCCATCAATCGCTTTCGGTTCGCCGCCGCTGACTGGTGCGTCCAGCATATCCACACCTTTCGCTTTCAGCGCTTCGCTGATTTCGCGGCTCGCCAGTGGTGCGATGGAGCTCATGTCGATAAGAACGGTGCCCGGTTTCGCGCCTTCGATGATACCGCCTTCGCCCAACGCCACTTCTTTTACGTGTGGAGAGTTCGGCAACATGGTGATGATCACATCGCACTGTTCAGCAATCGCTTTCGCCGTGGTAGCGGTTTCTGCGCCTGCGGCGATAACTTCCGCAATCGCTTCTGGGTTACGGTCAGCAACCACCAGCGAGTAACCTGCCTTGAGGAGGTTTTTACTCATTGGTTTACCCATAATACCGAGGCCAATAAAACCTACTTTCATTGTCATGTCTTTATCTCTCTATACTGTCGATGGTGGTTATTTCTTAAAAGAATCAGCCAGTTTTTGCGTAGCCGAGCGGAACACGCCGAGATCGCTACCGACGGCAACAAACGTCGCGCCCCAGTCCAGATAGCGACGGGCATCTGCATCAACCGGTGCCAGAATGCCGCTTGGCTTGCCATGTGCTTTTGCACGAGCAAAGATGTGCTGAATCGCCTTTTGCACTTCCGGATGGGAGGCATTGCCCAGGTGGCCTAACGCGGCGGCCAGGTCGCTTGGGCCGACGAAAATACCGTCCACGCCTTCGGTTGCGGCAATCGCATCCACGTTATCAACACCCTGCTGACTTTCGATCTGCACGATGATGGTGATGTTTTTGTTTGACTGTGCGAAGTAGTCCGGCACGGTGCCAAACATATTGGCGCGGTGGGAAACAGACACGCCGCGAATCCCTTCCGGTGGATAACGGGTAGACGCCACGGCGTTGGCCGCTTCTTGTTCAGTCTCAACAAACGGGATCAGGAAATTGTAGAAACCAATATCCAGCAAACGCTTGATGATCACCGGCTCATTGGTCGGCACACGCACAACCGGCGCGCTGGAACTGCCTTTCAGCGCCATCAACTGTGGGATAAACGTCGAGATATCGTTTGGCGCATGTTCACCGTCCAGCACCAGCCAGTCAAAACCGGCCAGGCCTAATACTTCGGTACTGATCGGGCTTGCCAGCGCGGACCAGCAACCAATCTGAATCTGATGCGCTGCAAGCGCCGCTTTAAATTTGTTCGGGAAAATCGTGTTATTCATCGCCTATACCTTTGTTTATTTCTGCAATTCCATACGTTTAATGTCACCGACAATAAACAGGTAGCAAACCATCGCCATCAGCGCCGAGCACCCTACAAACACCAGCGCAGCATTAAATGAGTGCAGCTCGCTCACCAGGTAACCAATCACCAGTGGGGTTACGATGGAAGCTACGTTACCAAATACGTTAAATACGCCACCGCACAGACCAACAATCTCTTTCGGGGCGGTATCGGAAATCACCGGCCAACCCAGCGCGCCAAAACCTTTACCGAAGAACGCCAACGCCATCAGCGCCACCACTAAGGTCGTATTATCTGTGTAATTGCACAGGATAATGGTTGAGGCAAGCAGCATTCCGAGCACGATCGGCAGCTTACGCGCCAGGGTGATGCTGGCGCCGCGTTTGATCAGGTAATCTGAGAACACGCCGCCCAGTACGCCACCGGCAAATCCACACAGCGCCGGAATAGACGCGACCAGGCCGACTTTCAGGATCGACATGCCTTTTTCCTGTACCAGGTAGATAGGGAACCAGGTCAGGAAGAACCAGGTGATGGTATTGATAAAATACTGCCCAAAGAACACCCCCAACATCATGCGGTTTGTCAGCAGTTGCTTGATGTAATGCAGTTTCGGACCGCTCGCCGCAGCACTGCCCGGCTTCTTGTGATCCATATCCACCACCGCGCCGTTATCCGAGATAAACTTCAGCTCTTCCTGCGACATCCGCGGGTGATCGGTCGGGTTATGGATCAGTTTTACCCACAGTCCGGTCAGCACAAAGCCAATCACGCCCATCACGGTAAAGACATGTTCCCAGCCCCAGGCGAAGGTCAGCCAGCCCAGCAACGGTGAAAACAGCGCCAGAGAGAAATACTGTGCGGAGTTGAAAATCGCAGAGGCCGTGCCACGCTCTTTGGTCGGGAACCAGGCTGCAACAATACGGGCGTTAGCCGGGAAGGAAGGCGCTTCCGAGAAGCCCAGCATAAAACGCATGATAAACATGGAGATCCCCGCCCAGGCCAGCGGGAACATATCGACAAAACCCTGCAGGAAGGTAAACAGCGACCAAAAGAAAAGACTGTAGGTATAGACCTTCTTCGAACCAAACTTGTCGAGTAGCCAGCCTCCAGGGATTTGCATCAGCAAATAGGCCCAGCCGAAGGCGGAGAAAATGTAACCCATTGATATAGCGCTGAGCTGCAGCTCTTTTGCCACTTCAGTACCGGCAATGGACAGCGTCGCGCGGTCCGCATAGTTAACGGCGGTGACAATAAAAATTATCAGCAGTATTAAATATCGGGTGTGCGTACCTTTCTTTTTCTCTACAACCGTATCCAGTATCATTCTATTTTCCTCTGGCACATAAAATGTTTTTATTATTATTTTTGAGGGGGTATTCAGTGATAAACCACAGAAAGATAAATCACACTGTTATTTATCAATCGCTATTTATTCGCTATTAAACCGTGATTCAGTATAATCAGCGCAGCATCGTTAATCATTGTGCAAACGCTCACTAATCGAATAGAATTAAAATATTATCTTATGCATATGCACATAACCATGGGCGCTGATGCACACATTTACGTATTGATACCCTTGCTGGCACGGCCTTCCTGAGTTTAAGTGATCTCGTTCACATTCTTAAATTAAAACTCCTGACATTCTTATTCCACGACACTGAGTCTTTATTACTTATAATTAGATTCGATATATATCTATTATCACCACCTGGCTGGAGAATACTGGACAATGGCCGACATCGAAATTAGACAAGAATCGCCCACGGCGTTTTATATTAAAGTACACGACACTGATAATGTGGCGATTATTGTCAATGACAATGGTCTGAAAGCCGGGACGCGTTTCCCGGACGGACTGGCGCTGATTGAACATATTCCCCAGGGTCATAAAGTGGCGCTCACGGATATTGCTGTTCACGGCGAAATCGTGCGCTATGGCGAAGTGATCGGTTACGCCGTTCGCGACATCGCACGCGGTAGTTGGATTGATGAGTCAATGGTTGAGCTGCCCAAAGCCCCGCCGCTGGAGACGCTGCCGCTGGCCACCAAAGTGCCGGAGCCGCTTCCTCCTCTTGAAGGCTACACCTTCGAAGGCTACCGTAATGCCGACGGCAGCGTGGGCACCAAGAACCTGCTCGGCATCTCCACCAGCGTGCACTGCGTGGCGGGGGTGGTGGATTATGTGGTGAAAATCATTGAGCGCGATCTGCTGCCAAAATACCCGAACGTTGACGGCGTGGTGGGGCTCAACCATCTGTATGGCTGCGGAGTGGCCATCAATGCACCGGCCGCAATCGTGCCGATTCGTACCATCCATAATATTGCCCTGAACCCGAACTTTGGTGGCGAAGTGATGGTTATCGGCCTTGGCTGCGAGAAACTCCAGCCGGAACGCCTGCTGGAAGGCACGCAAGATGTGAAAAGCATACCGGTGGACAGCGCCAGCATTGTCAGCCTGCAGGATGAAAAACACGTAGGCTTTAAATCGATGGTTGAAGATATTTTGCAGGTTGCCGAGCGCCATCTGGTAAAACTCAACCAACGCCAGCGTGAAATCTGCCCGGCCTCTGAACTGGTGGTCGGCATGCAGTGCGGCGGCAGCGATGCGTTTTCTGGCGTCACCGCTAATCCGGCAGTGGGCTACGCCTCCGATCTGCTGGTGCGCTGCGGCGCCACCGTGATGTTTTCGGAAGTGACTGAAGTGCGCGATGCGATCCATCTTCTGACCCCACGTGCGATTAACGAAGAAGTGGGTAAACGCCTGCTCGAAGAGATGGCCTGGTACGATAACTATCTCGATATGGGCAAAACTGACCGTAGTGCCAACCCGTCTCCGGGCAACAAGAAAGGTGGCCTGGCAAACGTGGTAGAAAAAGCGCTGGGTTCCATTGCTAAGTCCGGCAAGAGCGCCATTGTGGAAGTGTTATCACCGGGCCAACGCCCGACCAAACGTGGGCTGATTTACGCAGCAACGCCTGCCAGCGACTTTGTTTGCGGCACGCAGCAGGTCGCTTCCGGGATCACCGTGCAAGTGTTCACCACCGGTCGCGGCACACCGTACGGTCTGATGGCGGTTCCAGTGATTAAAATGGCGACGCGTACCGAACTGGCCAACCGTTGGTTTGACCTGATGGACATCAACGCCGGAACCATCGCTACCGGTGAAGAAACCATTGAAGATGTCGGCCTGAAACTGTTCGAGTTCATTCTCGACGTCGCCAGCGGGCGTAAGAAAACCTTCTCGGATCAGTGGGGGCTACATAACCAACTGGCGGTGTTTAACCCGGCACCAGTGACCTGATTATCCCAACCAGTGAAATACCAGAAGATGTCATTGTCATCTGGTATTTCACTCCATCAGCGCCTTAATCTGCGCTAACGTTGACGTACCTTCCATTGGTCCACGCGTTGATATTGCCAACGAGCCTGCCGCATTAGCATGGGCCAACGCATCAGGAACAGCATATCTAGCAAGATACAGGCTGACAAACGTTGCGCCAAAGCAATCACCAGCACCTGTGGGATCGACAACGTCAACCGGATAACCCGCAACGTGATGCTGCTCGTTCTGAGAATAATAACTGGCACCGCGAGGACCGCGTTTAATCACAATATGTTTAATTCCCCGGGCAAGCAGGTTTTCTACAATCTGAGTCTCCTCGCGTGACTTGCTCAAACCGAAATAGTCCAGTTCACCATCACTTGGCAGGAAGAAATCGGTGTAATCCAGAATGTATTCAAAGGCCTGTGACATCTCACGAATATTCAGCATCTCTTTACGAATATTTGGATCGAACGAGATAGTCCCTCCGTTCTCTTTAACAATGCTGATAGCTTTACGCACGGCATCAATCAGACGAAAGGAAAACAATGAAGAACCCATAATGTGGAAGTGATTACATTGCTCAAGCAGCGTTCCATCGAGATGCTCAGCGCTTAGCAGCCCACAAGCGCTATTGGGCAAATTGAAGATAAAATCGCGTTGTGCCTGTGTGCGATAGCTAACGAACGCACTGCCTGTGGTGGCGTTAGGAAGAACGGAAATTCCCTTAACGTTCACGCCATCTCGTCTCAGCCGGGCGATATTCATCTCCCCAAATGCATCATTGCCAACGCAACTAAACAGCAAAGACTGGAAGCCCAACTTAGCGACCTGATCGGCAAAGATAGCTGGAGCCCCACTGGGATACGGTCCCCAAAATTCGCCAGGGGACGAAAAACCCTGATTCTCTTTTTTCGCCAAAAATTCGACGAGTAATTCACCAAGTGTCGCAATAGTCATTTTCATGCGTTGTCCTTCACCTTGCCGGATGCAGGGTGGGATTTATCCAGGTCAGACATTCATTGTTGGTGTAGCTATTGGTCAATCCAACGGCGATAAAACGAGAATGATACTCGGCAGCAACAATCTGCGGGGTCACCACCGCACTAAGTGCGCTCAACTTACCTACAGAATATCTTGCTTCACCATAAACTGGACGTTGTGCAATGACCGCCACGCATCGCTGGCTGAATTTGAGTGATTCCGCCAGTATTGCTGCAGCGCTTTCGCTTGCTACACTCAGAATGCCATCTTCGCTAACGTGATCAATCATCACAACGCTACAGGTTGGCTGAAAACGCTGGATAGACTGAATAGCAATTTCGCCTTCCAGCCTCTGTCCGCTACAGTCCAGAGTACCGCCCAGCAAAACAATTTCACCGTCGATATAATCCCGCGCAGTAGCCACATGACCGAGATCATTGAACGCCAGGCACAACTCACGAGATTCGCCAAGCAAGGGGATTGCCTTACGCGGAACCACTCCCGCCCCGAGAAAAAGCGAATCTTCATCAGCAACCAGGCGGGCAACCTGCTTTGCCAGTTCAAGCTCTGCGCAACGATCCGACTCCTGCATCCGACTCATATCCTGAGCGACAGATGCTCTAACCGGCTGTGCGGTGTAAATCGCCCCGCCAAAAGACCGTTTCAGGTAACCCTGCTGCTCCAGGTAATTGAGATCATTACGGATCGTCACCCCTGAAACCGCTAACATTTCAGCCAGATCGTCCACTTTGATTTCACCATTCTTACGAACGATTTCGGCAATGTCCAGACGCCTCTTTAGCAGGCTGGTAGATGGTTTTGCCACAACATACCCTTTTTATATGACATGTCGGAAGTCTCTTCCGCTCTTTAACTTTCATTTTTAAATTTCCTCTGAGTGATGTCAATTACGTATCGTTCACGAAGATGAAAAAAAATCAAAACATCTCAGTAATATCAATAGATTATAAGAAATTTGCTTTTCTTTATTAACTTACAAAAAAAAACTCACAGTCAATAAATAACTTTCATTTCATAAAGTTCATTGCGATTTTGCGTAGCTGATCACAATCATAACGACAAATGATCGTTACATTACTTTCAAAATGAAGGTTAAAAAAAGACAATCACTTTAATTTAGAAAGAAAACTATAGAGAGAAACCTATGTTCATTATTTCCAGCAAAAATATGCTTCAGAAAGCGCAACGCGATGGCTACGCGGTACCGGCTTTTAATATCCATAACCTGGAAACCTTGCAGGTCGTTGTCGAAACCGCAGCGGAAATGCGCTCACCGTTGATCGTGGCGGGTACGCCCGGAACTTTCAGCTATGCCGGGACCGGAAATATCGTGGCGATCGCAGGCGATCTGGCTCGAGAGCACAATCTCCCTCTGGCAATTCACCTCGATCACCATGAATCAACGGGTGATATTGAAAGTAAGGTGCTGGCGGGAATACGTTCCGTCATGATTGATGGTTCCCATTTCCAATTTGAAGAAAACGTGGCGCTGGTGAAGAAAGTGGTCGATTTTTGCCATCGCTACGATACGAGTGTAGAAGCAGAGCTGGGACGTCTGGGCGGTGTGGAAGACGATCTGATCGTCGACAGCAAAGATGCGATGTATACCAACCCACAACAGGCTCGCGAATTTGTTGCGCGGACCGGAATTGACTCGCTGGCCGTTGCCATCGGCACCGCGCACGGACTGTACGCCGCAGAGCCCAAACTCGACTTTGACCGTCTGGCAGAAATCCGCGCACAGGTCGATATTCCTCTTGTACTGCACGGTGCCTCCGGACTGCCAGAAAGCGATATCCGCAAAGCCATTAGTCTGGGGGTATGCAAAGTAAACGTCGCGACAGAATTGAAAATCGCTTTTTCTGATGCGTTAAAGCAGTACTTTGCGCAAAACCCTAACGCCAACGATCCACGTCACTATATGCAGCCTGCAAAACAGGCGATGAAAGAAGTCGTACGCAAGGTGATCCACGTCTGCGGTTGTGAAGGACAGTTGTGAGGGAATGTCGGTGATCTATACGTTAACGCTCAATACCGCGATTGATATGAATATATTTAGCGATCCTTTACTGCCAAACATTGTGAATCGCACGCACCATACGGAATATTGCCCAAATGGAAAAGGTGTCAACGTCGCCCTGGTACTGAATCATTTCCAACAACCTGTACATATACTCGGTATTTTTGGTGGATTCACTGGTCGTTATATTGTGGAGGAGTTACGTAAAAAGAAAATTTGCGTATCTCCTGCCTGGGTGAATGAGCCAACAAGAATTAATATCTTTATCAATGATGGTCACCAGGAGTACAAACTGGTCAATCCCGGCTCATTTATTCCTGATGATTGTAAGCAACAAGTATTGAATGAAATATCACGATTACCCGACGCTGAGTATCTGGTTATTAGCGGCAGCTTACCTCAGGGGATTGAAAGTAACTTTTATGCTGAAATTATGCAGATTTGTCAGAAAAAAGAAATTGCGGTAATTCTGGATATTAGCCATTCATCATTACGTCAATTACTGGAGTTTAATCCATTATTAATTAAACCAAACGATGAAGAGATAAAGGCCATTTTCGGTTTAACCGTAACTGATGATTCTCAGGCAAAAGATGCCTTTGCAGAGTTGCATTCTCTCGGCGCACAGAATGTTTTACTGACGCTAGGAGCCAAAGGTATGTACTTCTCAAACGGTATTGATAGTTGGTTTTGCACCGCACCCATTATTAAACTGGTGAGCTCAGCCTGTGCGGGTGATGCCTCGCTTGCTGCATTCCTAAGCCATTGGTTAACCACTGGCGAAGTGGAATATGCTCTGGCACTTGCCAGCGCAACGGGTGCAGATGTCGCAAGCTCAGCCGGACTCGGCCAACTTGCGGCTATTAATACATTACTTCCTCAAATCCAGGTCCGAAAGCTGTAAACAAAAATAAACTAAAGGTCTGCTTATGAAAAAGATCATTGCAGTTACCGGCTGCCCTACCGGTATTGCTCATACTTTTATGGCTGAAGAAGCTTTAAAACATGCAGCTAAAAAAATGTCTGTCGAAATAAAGGTGGAAACCAATGGTGCCAGCGGTGTCGAGAATGCTATTACGCCCACTGATCTTATTGATATAGCGGGTGTAATTATCGCAGCCGATAAAGATGTGTCTCCCGACCGTTTTAACGGTTTACCAGTAATTGAGGTTCCGGTAAAGGAAGCAATTCATCACCCAACCGAACTAATTAATAAAATCATCAATGGAGAGGCGTCAATTCGTAAAGGAACCCAAATCATTTCACAGAATACTATTGAAAAGGAATCTTTTGGTCGTCAGATTTACAAACACCTTATGAGTGGTGTTTCGAACATGCTGCCATTTGTGGTTGCTGGCGGGATACTCATTGCTGTTTCTTTTTTGTGGGGTATTTATTCCGCCGACCCTAAATCACCGGAATATAACGCCATTGCCGCGATGCTGATGAAGATTGGACAGCAAGCGTTTTCCATTATGGTTCCTGTTTTTACGGCATATATCGCTTATTCTATATCCGGTAGACCCGGAATGGTGGCTGGCTTCGTCGGTGGCTTACTGGCTAACGTAACGGGTGCAGGTTTTCTCGGCGGTATCATTGCGGGTTTTGCCGCAGGCTATCTCATGCTGTGGGTAAAAAATCAGCTTGATGGTTTACCTCGCCAGTATGAAGGACTGAAATCTATTTTTATCATGCCGCTAATTGGCGTCCTGGCGATTGGTATCCTGATGGCGCTGCTCGGACAGCCCGTTGCCGCTATCAATAACGGCATGATGAACTGGCTTGCATCATTACAGGAAGCCAATCCTATTCTGCTTGGGATTGTCGTCGGTGCAATGTGTTCATTCGACTTTGGCGGCCCGGTCAATAAGGCAGCCTACGTTACCGGCACACTGCTACTCGGCCAGGGTAATTACTTCTTTATGGCAGGCGTTTCCGCTGCCTGTATCACTCCTCCACTGGTCATCGCACTGGCAACGACCTTCTTCCCGAAAGGTTTTAGCGAGGAAGAGCGTGCCGCCGGTATGGTGAACTATATCTTGGGGTGCACACACATCACCGAAGGCGCAATTCCTTTTGCCGCAAAAGATCCGCTACGCGTGATCCCGATGATGATGATCGCTTCAAGTATTTCAGCCGTTCTCAGCTACAGCTTGCATATTCAGGTTCCCGCACCACACGGCGGATTCCTGATCCTGCCATTAGTCAGTAAGCCTATTGCCTGGGTGTTGTGCATTTTGGCAGGCTCCGCATGCGGCGCCATCATGCTCGGCTCGTGGAGACTGTGGCTCAATCGCAAACAACCTGTCAGTCCAGACAGCAGCACCATTGAGACGGGAGGTCAGAATGCAACTTTGTGAACAGGATATTTTTATCAGTGATGAGCGAGTCGATAAAACCACTGCACTCCAGCGTGTCTCGGAGAAACTGGTTGAAGCCGGAAATACTACGCCGGAATATTTACAAGGTATGCGGGATCGTGAAGCGCAGATCTCAACGTACCTCGGGAACGGAATTGCCATCCCCCATGGAACACCAGAAACTCGTGATGCCGTCCTGAATACTGGTGTCAAGATTATCGTATTTCGTCAGGGCGTCGCATGGGATGACGAGAACGTGGCGCATATGGTCACCGGTATTGCGGCGCGTTCTAATGAACATCTTGAGATCCTGCGTCAATTAACCCGCGTACTAAGTGATGACAGCGTTCCACAGGCACTACAACGTGCCGAAACACCAGCCGAGGTATTAGCCATTCTGACGGGAACAGATGCACATCAGGCTCAGCCGGAAGCGCGGTTGGAGGGTGAACAGGCCATCTTTGTCATTCAAAATCCACACGGGCTGCACGCCAGGCCAAGCGCGGTATTGGTGAAGTTTATCAAGCAGTTTGCCAGCCACATCACGATTGAAAATCTTGATAATGCCACGGGGCCGGTTGATGGCAAAAATCTGATGAAAGTGGTCTCATTAGGAGCCAAAAATGGTCATCGTATGCGATTCACTGCTCAAGGTTCAGATGCTCGCCAGTCCCTGCGGGAAATCGGACAAAGCATTGAAGAAGGATTAGGTGAGATAGTCTCAGTGTCCGCGGCTCCCCCAACCGCAGCGGCACAGCCAAAACGGAGCTGGCTATTCCGTCTGTTTAGCTAAATATGCATGCCGGATGACCCCATCCGGCTTTTACAATCCTATTGGCGGCTTACTCTCATTTCAGTTCATAACGGATTAGTGATAGCGCTCGCATATTTAATGCTTTTTTTGGCACCCTCTTTTTTTCACTTTTATCAGTGCGGGAAAATTAACCACTTGAAAGTAAAGCAAATTATATCACCCTTCATGTTGGTGATATTTTCGTTTTGCTAAAAGAGAAACCTACCGAAAGACAACCCTATTTTTATATGATAATCCCTTCTTTTTTCCCCTTTGACTTTCCCCCAGGTTATACAGATTATTCAATGGCTCTTGTAATTTACCTCCCAAGCATTCTGACCTGAATAAAGAGGGAAGTTATGTCTACCCTGAATAAAAATAACATCGCATTGGTGTGCCTTATTTCATGTTTACTGGCTACACCTGTCGTCGCGAACGCTGAAGGCCAGGCTGACACTAAGCCTGTTAAATTACGCTACACGCTGTGGGACCGAAACCAGCTTCCCGGCGAGCAGCAACTGGTAAATGAGTTTGAAAAAAATAACCCCGACATTAAAGTTGAAATTGAGTTAACCCCTTACGATCAGTATTTCATCAAACTGAGTTCGGCGGTGGGTGGAAATGTTGCCCCAGATGTATTCTGGATGAATATGCCTAATTTCCAGCAATATGTTAAAAACGGTATGCTGGAACCACTGAGCGAGTATTTAAAAGATAAGTCATCACCCAATCTTGATGACTTTGTTAAAAGCTCAGTAGAGGCCTATCAGTACCAGTCCAAACAATATGCCATTCCCCGTGATATTGACGCTATTGCCGTCTGGTACAACAAAAAACTTTTCGATCAGGCTGGTGTTACCTGGCCAGATAAAAACTGGACATGGGACGATTTAAAACAAAAGACTGAACAACTGCGTAAAGGACTGGATAAGCAATCTTATCCACTGGCTATGGAATTCAGCAGCGGACAGGACAGTTACTTTAACCTGCTATTGCAGGCCGGAGATAAGATAGTCTTGCCGGACGGGAAAACAGACGTCGCCAACGACAAAGCCATTGCCATGTACCGCGATGTTCAGGGCATGTTGAAGGCTGGCCTTATCCAGCCACCAGGAGAAATGGAGGCCTCAGATGTCTTTCAGTCCAACCGGTTAGCCATGGTCTATGCAGGCTCATGGTGGGCGCTGCCATTCTCACAAAACGAGCTGATAAAGGATCATATCGGCGTGGTTCCAATGCCCAAAATGGCGGAACAAGCGGGTGTATCCCATAGCCTGGCATTTGCGATGTCAGCAAAAAGCCAACATAAAGAAGCAGCCTGGAAATTCATTGAATTTATGAGCTCCGAACATGCACAAAAAACGCTGGCAACAGGAAAAGTCGTTATTCCAGCCAACCAAAAAGTGGCTAAAGAGTGGGCGGCAGGTTTTAAAGATATTGACGTTTCCGCCTATATCGACTCGCTGGCTTTTTCGCATAAGTACCCAACCGCAGGCTCGAACACGGCTAAATGGAATAGCATCCTGAATGATGGTTTGAAAAAAGTCTGGACGGGTAATGACCCAGAGAAAGTCATGCCCGGTGTTGCAAAACGTGTTGAACGTGAAATGCAGAAATAATCCTGAGGGAGCACAGCTCCCTCTCACCTCCGCCCTATTGTTTGATCGTAAAGTGAGCATCCCGGAGTCTGTATGAGCTATTCAGATGAAGCTGCATCCCCGCAATTACCGGCCAGGGAAGAACAGAAAAAAGCCCTTTCTAAGCTGGAGAAAGAAGAACGATTTTGGGGTTGGATAATGATCCTTCCTCTGCTGGTGGGATTAATAATTTTCTACTTTACACCATTCTTCCAGAACGTTTTCTATAGTTTCACCGACCTTGGTGAATTTCAAATATGGACCACGCTAAGCTTAGATAATTATATTAATTTATTTAGCGATGATGAATTTCGCTCAGCAATATATAACACGCTGGCCTATGTCTTTATTTGTGTACCGATTATCACCATCCTATCATTACTGCTAGCCATTGGTCTGAATCAAGCAATACGCGGTCAGTGGCTATTTCGCACATTGCTGTTCCTGCCCGCTGTCACCATGCCTGCGGCGATTGCGATGGTCTGGCAATGGCTTATGAACCGTAACTTCGGTTTAATTAATCAGATCCTGGCTTTCTTTGATATCCCCGCCATAGGTTGGTTATCCGACCCCGACGTTGTCCGCCTGAGCGCCTCACTGGTCATTATCTGGTCGGCGATTGCGCTAAAGATGATCATTCTGCTTGCCGGGCTACAGGGGATCCCCAAACAGATTTATGAAGCGATGTCCCTGGACGGCATCAGCAAATTACGCGGATTCTGGTCTATCACCTTACCGTTGATGATTCCGACGCTGTTTTTCGTTCTGGTGATCTCGTTTATCGAAACGCTGCAAATTTTCGATGTCGTGTATCTGCTGTTTGGCAGTTCGTCCATGGTTGACGATCAAACGATGACCATCGCCTATCTCTTCTACAAATACGCCTTCATCTACCACGAAAAAGGGTATGCCTCAGCCATTGCCGTAGTGATATTTGTGATCACGATGGTACTGACCTTGCTGCAGGTATGGCTTGGCAAACGACTTAAGGCACAGTAAGGCACCGCTATGTTTATGACAAAACGTGAAAAATGGCTTATTTACGGCCTGATGACCCTGGCGACGCTGGTCACGGTGGTTCCCTTTATCTGGATGATCATCACATCTTTTAAAACCCAGGCAGAAAGTATCGCCTTTCCCCCGGTCCTGCTGCCCGCCAGTCCAGGGTTTCAGGCTTACTACAAAATCTTACATGAAATGCCCTTTGGCAGTTTTTACGTTAACTCGATCATCTCCACGTTAGTCATCGTTATTTTGCAGACACTGATTGCGGCCATGGCGGCATATGGTTTCTCGCGCCTGCGTTTCAAAGGGCGCGATGTCCTGTTTATGCTGTGCATTTCGATTCTGATGGTGCCCGGACAGATCTTTTTGATCCCGCAGTTTTTAACCGTTGAGAAAATGGGTCTGTTGAACTCTATTCCAGGTCTGGTGCTTCCAGGATTATTCAGTATTTATAGCGCCTTTTTATTGCGCCAGTTTTTTCTGTCCGTACCGAAAGAACTTGAAGAAGCTGCCATTATGGATGGCTACAACCACCTGACGATATTTTTCAAAATCATGCTGCCGTTAATTAAACCAGGACTGATTGCCTGCGTCATTATTAACGGACTATGGAGCTGGAATAATTTGATGTGGCCACTGATCGTCAATACGTCAATGGACAAAATGACGCTACCTGTAGGACTGGCCTCGCTTTCTGGCCGCTCAGGTGTTGAATATCCGATGTTAATGGCGGGCGCATTGCTGGCGATTATCCCTATGTTGTTACTTTATATTTTCTTCCAGCGCTATTTTATTCGCGGCATCGCAGGTGCCGGAATTAAAGGATAAGGGGCAGTGTTATGTCAGGTATTCAGTTACAGGCAGTAAGCAAAGTCTATCCCAATGGTTTTCAGGCGATTCATGGCGTTGACCTCGAAATTCACGATGGCGAATTTATGGTTTTTGTTGGGCCATCGGGCTGCGCAAAATCAACACTACTACGCATGATCGCCGGACTGGAAGATATCACACAGGGTCATATTGCCATCGGGAAACGCTGCGTGAACGATCTACTGCCGAAAGAACGCGGCGTTGCAATGGTCTTCCAGAACTATGCCCTGTATCCCCATATGACGATTTATAAAAATATGGCGTTCAGTCTGCAGGGAAAAATGAACAAGCAGGAAATTGATGTGCGCGTACGGGAAGCGGCGCACAAGCTGGAAATTGAAACGCTACTTGATAAAAAACCGGGCCAGCTTTCAGGTGGGCAATGCCAGCGCGTGGCCGTTGGCAGAGCCATTGTGCGCAAGCCTGAAGTCTTTTTATTTGATGAACCGCTGTCTAACCTCGATGCCAAATTGCGTGTTTCGATGCGTGTACGGTTGACTGAGCTTCACCGCCAACTGCGTAGCGAAGGCGTCAGCGCCACGATGGTGTATGTCACCCACGATCAAATTGAAGCCATGACCATGGGGGATCGGATTTGCGTTCTTAACGGCGGCCGTATTATGCAGGTCGATACCCCCGGCAATATCTACCATCATCCAAAGAATAAGTTCGTGGCCGGTTTTATTGGTAATCCCGCGATGAATATTCTGCTTCTCAATGTCGAATCCGGCGGTCGGGGACTCCGCCTGGCAGACAATTTGATCCTGCCATTGAATACGCGACTGGCTGGCCTGCTGGAGCAATATCCGCATACCAGCGTCTGGTTTGGCATCCGTCCGGAAGCTATTCAGCTAGCGCCACAGGGTGATAATTCCGCATTCAACGCAAAAATTGCCAACGTAGAAAGAATGGGCAATGAAGATCTCCTGCATTTTGATATTGGTGAGCAACATATGATTTTGCGAATTAACTCCTCACCGGACTGGAACCCTCTACCGGGCGAATCTATCAACGTTAAATTTAATCTTGAAGCCGCCTTTTTATTTGATAAGCAACATGAAGAGAATTTGGCCTGACCGTCATTCGGGCTGGGTACAAAATGAGAGGTTTATATGTGTGCAAATAAAGTGACTGTTTTAGTGGTAGGGGCAGGTGCGCGCGGCGAAATATATTCACGCTATGCGCTTGAGCATCCGGACAGAATGCAGGTGATCGGCGTTGCTGAACCCAGAGAAGCTTATCGCCAGCAATTTGTTGAGCAGCACAACATTGATCGAAATAACGTATTTCACGACTGGCAAGAAGCCGCTGACCAGCCAAAAATGGCTGACGTGGTGCTTATTTGTACGCAAGATAATATGCACAAAGACCCTGCAGTGGCATTTGCCAACCTTGGCTATCATATCTTGCTGGAAAAACCGCTCGCCCCGACGCCAGAAGATTGTCGTATCATCATTGATGCGGTCAAACGCAATAACGTCCTGCTGGCCGTCGCCCACGTTCTGCGCTACACGCGCTATACGCAAAAACTGAAATCCCTGCTTGATGACGGCGCGATTGGTGACATTGTCAGCATGCAACACCTCGAACCGGTCGGCTACTGGCATCAGGCCCACTCTTTCGTACGCGGTAACTGGCGTAACGAGGCGGAGTCATCGTTTATGCTGCTGCAAAAATCCTGTCATGATATGGACTGGATCCGCTACATCATGGGCGACAACTGCCGGGATGTGGGTTCGTTTGGCAGCCTGAGCCATTTCGTAAAAGAAAACCAACCGGCAGGAGCAGCAGATCGCTGCCTCGATTGCCAGGTTGAGCCAACATGTCCCTGGTCCGCTTGCAAAATTTATCTGGGTGAAAATCACAAATGCACTCCACACTTCCGTCGCGTTCTGACCGCCGATCCCAGCGAAGAGAATGTACGTCAGGCATTGCGTGAAGGACCATATGGCCGCTGCGTTTATCGTTGTGATAACGACGTGGTGGACCATCAGGTTGTTAACTTACGTTTTGCCCACCAGCAGACGGTGACGTTTACCATGACCGCATTTACCAAAATGGAAGACAGAAAGACACGTCTGTTTGGTACCCGAGGTTATCTGGAAGGAGATGGCGAGCAGATTCGGGTGTTTGATTTCCTGACCGACAAAGAAACTGTCCATGAAATCGAGGAGATCGCCGAAGGGACGCAAACACAGATGGGGGGCCATGGCGGCGGTGACTACTATCTGATGGATCGCTTTATCCACGCAGTGATGGCGGAAGATCAGAGCATGATCCTCTCCGGCCCGGATGAGTCACTGGAGAGCCACTTAATGGTCTTTGCCGCAGAGCGCGCACGCAAGGAAAACTGTCTGGTGAAGCTGTAAAGCCGGAGGAGATGAAGCATGTTTTACGGTGTTGATATTGGCGGAACAAAAACAGAAATTGTCGCCTTTGATAAGGAAATGCAGGTTTGCTGGCGCAAGCGCGTTGCCACGCCGGTTCAGGATTATGAGCTCTTTCTTTCGACTTTTACTTCTCTTATTGATACCGCCGACTGGGCGACGGGCACACAGGGTAAAATTGGCATCGGGATGCCCGGATTAATGGACAGACATACCGGCAAATTGCTGTCATCTAACGTGCCCTGCCTGACCGGGCGTCAGGTGATGGACGACCTGGCTCGTCGCCTTAACCGTTCGGTTGAGCTGGACAATGACTGCTGCTGCTTCGCGCTGTCGGAAGCCCATACCCAGCAGGCTCGTCAGTTCTCCAGAATTTTTGGCGCTATCATTGGCACCGGAATGGGCGGAGGGTTAGTCATCAATGGCCAACTGTATCGGGGCCGTAACCGAATGGCGAGTGAGTTTGGTCATTTACCGCTTCCGGCAACGTTTATGCGTCGATATCACCTGCCCGAACTGAAGTGTGGCTGTGGCCTACAAGGCTGCCTGGAACGTTATCAATCCGGTCCTGGCCTACTTTGGCTGCACAAGCACTTCAGCGGTGAGCAGCTCAAGATGGAGACCCTACTGGAGCACTATCGTCATGGCAACGCCAGTGCGGTAACAACTGTTGAGGCGTGGATAGATATGCTGGGCTGCACGCTGGCACAATTACAGCTGATCCTGGATGTCGATGCCTTTGTCCTTGGTGGCGGCGTTTCCAATATTGAGGAAATCTATACGTTACTGCCTACCGCCATGTCGCGTTATCTTTTCCCGGGGCTGGAGCCAGCCCGTGTATTCCCTGCCATCCATGGCGCATCGAGCGGCGTACGTGGCGCAGCATTGTTACTGGTAGAGCAAGGAACGCCTGTCCACTAAAACAGTGGTTGGCGAGCGCGTCTCGCCAACCTTTTATTCGTCGGCTATCACCACATCAATACCGAGCTGGATCAAAGCCTGATGGTAATGATCCGGAATACCGCTGTCAGTAATGATGCGATCAATCCCGCTGATTTCGCTAATCATGCAAAAACTTTTGCGACCAAACTTGCTGGAATCAGCCACCACGGTAACTTCCTGCGCAACCTGACACATCACCTGGTTGAGGTGCGCCTCACCCGGATGTGGTGTGGTAATCCCCGCTTCCAGACAGAATCCATCCACACCTAAAAACAGCTTATCAAACCGATATTGCCTGAGCTGGTGCTCCGCCGACGGACCATACAGGGAATACACGCTCTGCCTTACATTTCCGCCCAGAATCATGACATCCACACGTTCAAAGTTAGCGAGCTCCCAGGCTATGTTAAGCGCATTGGTCATCACTACCAGATCGCGGCGATTTTTTAGCAGGGGGGAATGAGCGTGGTCGTCGAACCGGAATCAAGAATTAACGTGTCGCCATCTTTCACAAAACTGGCGGCTTTCTCCGCAATGCGTGATTTCACGTCGCGATTCAGTCGGTCCTTATCCTGCAAGGGCCGATCAAGCGCAAAATGTTGATTTAGTACCGCACCACCGTAAGAGCGCATGACGCACCCTTTCTGCTCCAGATAACGCAAGTCGTTGCGGATCGTGACAGATGACACACCAAAATGGACGCTGAGCGGCTCCACACGAACACTGCCTTGATCGCACAGCAGGTCGATAATCTGTTCGCGACGTCTTAAGTTATCCAGCATTTCTATTGCTCCATCAAATATTCATGTTGTTATGTTTTAGCGCTTTAGCACTTTCGTTTTGTTTTGAATATATTACATCAGAAGCCATAAGGTGAATTTGTGAACACTATTCCAGCGTTGATTTTCGGAAAAAACAGGGTTTTTCTTTCACTGTAGACAAACCGAAAGGGGAAAAACGAAAAAATGAAAGGAGGTAGGTGAAATGAGGTGGTGGAAAAAGGCTGAAAAACGAAAGCGGGCTCGCTGAAAAAGCCCGCTTATTTTTTATTTCTGTTTAATTGAAGGAAATCACACTTCTGAATTTTAATGCCAGGACGGCATTACTGAACAATGATCACCTCGACACCACTACGGTGTAATTCTTGTAGGCATTCCGCTGGAATACCTTCATCAACAATAATGGTATGAATACGTTGCGTATCAACGATCTTATGCAGACTGGAACGATTGAACTTGCTGGAATCAGTCACCACAATAATCCGTTCTGCCACTTCGCACATCCGGCGGTTAAGCCTGGCTTCGTCTTCATTGTGCGTACTGACACCGCGTTCTAAATCAATAGCATCGACGCCGAGAAACAGCATGTCGAAGTGGTAATTCTGCAAAGACTGCTCGGCCTGATCGCCATAAAAAGACAGCGACTGGCGACGCAGATGTCCGCCGGTCATCAGCAGCTCAACACCTTCAGCTTCCAGCAAGGCACTGGCGACGTTCATACCGTTAGTCATTGCAATCACATCGGTATGTTGGCGCATCAGGCGAGCAATTTCATAGGTCGTGGTACCAGAATCAAGGATCACACGATGCCCAGGCTTGATCAGTTCAGCGGCAGCCCTGGCAATGCTGCGTTTTACCGCAGTATTCAGCGAGCTTTTGTCTTCAACTGAAGGCTCAGCCCCAGGCGTGTTGCTGTCGCAGATCAGCGCCCCGCCATAGGCACGAACGGCAATGCCCTGCTTTTCCAGAAAAGCCAGATCGTTGCGGATCGTCACCGTAGAGACACCGAACAAAACAGAAAGATCGTTCACCTGCACGCTTCCTTGCTGCCGCAACCGCTGGATGATCTGCTCACGCCGCTCGCTGGTACCTGTTACCCGCTTACTTGCAGAATCAGTATTGCTCATAAGAAATCCTTTAGTTAATTCTTTCGTTTCATTTCGTTTTGCCTATTAACGCCTTTCTTTTGCCGGATTGCAAGCGCCACAACCGGCTCAGTCATCGGTGGAACCGTCGCTGAAGCCTTTCATTATGTTTCTTTTGTGAAACAGATCGGAAAACAAATATCTTTCATTTTATTTTTATAGCGACATGACGCAGTATCAAATGAAACAAAACGAAAGATTGATGTCGTCGTAATCTGACCTGGAGAGGAAAGTGAAACATCTAACTACAATGGTGGAGCAGCATAAACGAGGGGAGACAAACGGGATTTATGCTGTTTGTTCTGCGCATCCACTGGTACTGGAATCAGCAATACGCTACGCCCACGAAAACCAGACACCGCTGCTAATTGAAGCAACATCCAATCAGGTTGACCAGTTTGGCGGCTATACGGGCATGACGCCAGCCGATTTTCGCCGTTTTGTGTACAGCCTGGCCGATTCGTTTGATTTTCCCCACGACCAACTGATTTTAGGTGGTGACCATCTTGGCCCTAATCGCTGGCAAAACTTGCCTGCAGAACAAGCAATGGCCAATGCCGACGATCTCATCAAAAGTTACGTGGCGGCGGGATTTAAAAAAATCCACCTGGATTGCAGTATGTCCTGCCAGGGCGATCCTGTTCCATTAACAGATGCTATCGTCGCTGAGCGTGCCGCACGTCTGGCGAAGGTCGCCGAAGAAACCTGTACAGCTCATTTTGGCGAGTCCGACCTGGTTTACGTGATCGGCACAGAAGTTCCGGTTCCCGGCGGTGCCCACGAAACGTTAACGGAGCTGGAGGTTACCACGCCTGACGCAGCACGCACCACGCTGGAAGCTCACCATCATGCGTTTGAAAAACAGGGCCTGGACGCCATCTGGCCACGCATTATCGCGCTGGTTGTACAGCCCGGCGTCGAATTCGATCACACGCACATCATTGATTATCAGCCACAAAAAGCCGTCGCCTTAAGCAAGATGGTCGAAGCCTACGACACATTGGTCTTTGAAGCGCATTCCACTGATTATCAAACACCACAGTCACTACGCCAGCTGGTCAAAGACCACTTCGCAATCCTGAAGGTTGGCCCAGCCCTGACCTTCGCCCTGCGTGAAGCGCTGTTCTCACTGGCCGCTATTGAAGAAGAATTATTGCCGGCGAAAGCCTGCTCCGGTCTGCGCCATGTTCTGGAAAGCGTGATGCTCGATCGCCCGGAATACTGGCAAAGCCATTACCACGGAGATGGCAACGCACGCCGTCTGGCGCGTGGTTACAGTTACTCCGATCGGGTTCGTTACTATTGGCCAGATAGTCAGATCGATGATGCCTTTGATCGACTTGTTCGCAACCTGGCGGACGATCCTATTCCACTGCCGCTCATCAGCCAGTACTTACCGTTACAGTACGTAAAAGTGCGCGAGGGAGGTCTCAACGCCACACCACGAGAGCTCATCATTAACCATATTCAGGACATACTGCAGCAATACCACCGTGCCTGCCAGGGCGCATCATCCCATAATGCATAACAAGAAAGAGAAAAACGCTATGCCAAACATTGTATTAAGTCGCATTGACGAACGTTTAATTCACGGTCAGGTCGGTGTGCAATGGGTCGGATTTGCGGGGGCAAATCTGGTTCTGGTTGCCAATGATGAAGTCGCTGAAGATCAGGTTCAGCAAAACCTAATGGAAATGGTGCTCGCAGAAGGAATCGCGGTGCGCTTCTGGTCACTGCAAAAGGTGATCGACAATATTCATCGGGCCGCCGATCGACAGAAAATTCTGTTGGTCTGCAAATCACCCGCAGATTTCTTTCGCCTGGTTGAAGGCGGTGTGCCTGTTGACCGCATCAACGTTGGCAATATGCACTACGCCAATGGCAAGCAGCAAATCGCAAAAACTGTTTCTGTGGACGCTAACGATATTACGGCGTTTAACGGGCTGAAAGCCGCCGGTGTGGAATGTTTCGTTCAGGGCGTTCCAACCGAACCCGCCCAGGACCTCTTTAAACTTCTCTGAGGAATTCACAATGGAAATTAGTCTGTTGCAGGCTTTTGCGTTGGGTATTCTCGCCTTTATCGCAGGCCTGGATATGTTCAACGGGTTAACGCATATGCACCGCCCGGTAGTTCTTGGACCGTTGGTCGGGCTGATACCGGGCGATCTACATACCGGTATTTTAACCGGTGGTACGCTGGAACTGGTCTGGATGGGTCTGGCCCCTCTGGCGGGCGCTCAGCCGCCGAACGTTATCATCGGGACCATTGTCGGAACAACGTTTGCCATTACCACCGGCGTAAAACCGGAGGTCGCCGTCGGCGTAGCGGTGCCGTTCGCCGTAGCGGTTCAGATGGGTATTACCTTCCTGTTCTCCGTGATGTCAGGGGTTATGGCTCGCTGCGATCGGATGGCGGCGAATGCCGATACAGACGGAATTGAGCGAGTGAACTATCTGGCGTTACTGGCGCTGGGGACGTTCTACTTCTTATGCGCCTTCCTGCCTATTTACTTTGGTGCAGAACATGCCAAAACCGCCATTGACGTGCTGCCAACCCGCCTGATTGATGGCCTTGGCGTCGCAGGCGGCATCATGCCAGCAATTGGTTTTGCCGTGCTGCTGAAAATCATGATGAAAAACGTCTACATCCCCTATTTCATCCTGGGTTTTGTTGCCGCAGCCTGGCTCAAACTCCCGGTACTGGCGATCGCCGCCGCCGCGTTGGCAATGGCACTGATCGATTTTCTGCGTAAATCACCTGAACCTACGGCCCCAGCAGCACAAAAAGAGGAATTCGAAGATGGAATCTAACCAAACGGCTCTGCCGAACGCTTCCGATACCGAAGATACGCTGCTTACCGGTACCAATGAAAATATCTATGAAGACCAGAACATTGGTGCGGAGCTGACGAAAAAAGACATTAACCGCGTAGCCTGGCGCTCCATGCTGCTACAAGCATCCTTTAACTACGAACGTATGCAGGCATCAGGATGGTTGTACGGTCTGCTGCCCGCACTGAAAAAAATTCATACCAATAAACGCGATCTCGCGCGTTCAATGAAAGGCCATATGGGTTTCTTTAATACCCATCCATTTCTGGTGACATTTGTCATTGGCATCATCCTCGCGATGGAACGCTCCAAGCAGGACGTGAACAGTATTCAAAGTACCAAGATTGCCGTGGGTGCACCACTCGGCGGCATTGGTGATGCGATGTTCTGGTTAACGCTACTGCCCATTTGCGGAGGGATCGGGGCCAGCCTTGCTCTGCAAGGTTCTATTCTCGGCGCCGTTGTTTTTATCGTGTTTTTCAACGTGGTTCACTTGGGCCTACGCTTTGGTCTGGCACACTACGCTTATCGGATGGGCGTCGCGGCCATCCCGCTAATTAAGGCCAATACCAAGAAGGTTGGGCATGCGGCCTCCATCGTTGGGATGACAGTGATTGGCGCGCTGGTAGCAACCTATGTTCGCCTGAGCACTACACTGGAAATCACTGCTGGCGATGCGGTTGTGAAACTGCAAACAGACGTTATCGATAAGCTAATGCCAGCTTTTCTGCCGCTGGTCTACACATTGACCATGTTCTGGCTGGTCCGTCGTGGCTGGAGTCCTCTGCGCCTTATCGCCATTACCGTGGTGCTCGGTGTGGTAGGCAAGTTCTGTCACTTCCTGTAAATACAAGGGGTTGTAGATGTTAGGTATTATTTTGACGGGTCATGGCGGGTTCGCCAGCGGAATGGAAAAGGCGATGAAACAGATTCTGGGTGAACAGTCGCAGTTCATCGCCATCGACTTTCCAGAAACTTCAACGACTGCCTTACTCACCTCGCAGCTTGAACAGGCGGTAAGTGAACTCGACGCTCAGCAAGATATCGTATTTCTGACAGACCTGTTGGGCGGTACGCCATTTCGCGTCGCTTCCACGCTGGCTATGCAAAAACAAGGGACTGAAGTGATCACCGGCACCAATCTGCAGTTGCTGCTGGAGATGGTGCTGGAGCGCGATGGCCTGAGTAGCGAAGAATTTCGTTCACAAGCACTGGAGTGCGGGCATCGCGGTCTGACCAGCCTGGTCGATGAACTGGGACGGTGTCGCGAAGAACACCCCGTTGAGGAAGGGATATGACACAACTGCTGCGCGCCAGACGTCTACTGACTGAGCAGGGCTGGCTGGACGATCATCAATTGCGTATAGAAAAAGGTGTAATCACAGCGATTGAGCCTATCCCCTCTGGCGTGGTGGGTCGCGATGCAGAGCTGCTTTGTCCGGCTTACATCGATATCCACGTACACGGTGGTGGAGGCGTCGATGTGATGGATGAGGCGCCGGATACGATCGATAAACTGGCGATGCACAAAGCGCGTGAAGGGGTAGCCAATTGGCTACCCACCACCGTCACCGCCCCATTGCACGATATTCACAGGACGCTGGAACGCATCGCCCATCGTTATCACACCGGCGGGCCAGGCGCGCAGGTGCTGGGCAGTTATCTTGAAGGTCCGTACTTTACGCCACAGAACAAGGGCGCGCACCCGCCGGAGCTTTTCAGGGAGCTGGAGCTTAATGAACTGGATGCGCTAATTGCTATCTCCCAACAAACATTGCGCGTGGTTGCGCTCGCGCCGGAAAAGCCAGGTGCACTGCAAGCTATCCAGCACCTCAGACAACAGGATGTCAGGGTAATGCTAGGTCATAGCGCTGCCACCTGGGAACAAACCCGCGCGGCCTTTGATGCCGGTGCAAACGGGTTAGTACACTGCTACAACGGCATGACCGGCTTACATCACCGGGAGCCAGGAATGGTTGGCGCAGGGTTAACCGACCCACGCGCCTGGCTGGAGCTTATCGCTGACGGGCACCACGTCCACCCGGCAGCCATGAAGTTGTGCTGCTGCTGCGCGAAAGACAGGCTGGTGCTGATCACCGACGCAATGCAGGCTGCTGGAATGCCAGACGGGCGCTATACGCTATGCGGTGAAGAGGTGGAAATGCACGGCGGTATTGTGCGTACCGCCTCCGGTGGGCTGGCAGGCAGTACGCTCTCGGTTGATACAGCGGTACGTAATATGGTCGAATTCACCGGGATAACGGCAGAAGAGGCCATTCGTATGGCCTCACTCCACCCTGCGCGCCTGTTGGGAATCGATCGCCTGCTGGGATCGTTAGCGGTGGGCAAGCGTGCCGATACGATCGCGCTTAATAGTGGGCTACATTTACAACAAATCTGGATTCAGGGTCAGGCTCTCCCCCTCTAGCCCTTTCATTTTATCTCCTGTTGGCCTGCAACCCTCGATTGCCAGGCCTTTCTTTTCCTTTCGATTGAGAAAATACTAATCCGCACAGTGTTAATCCTATTGCTTGTAAATCAATAAGATAAATACAGTCATCGTTCTCACGATCACAAATTTCGTTTTATTTCATTTCGTATCATTGATCTTTCGATTTCTTTCCTATAAATTTTAATCAATCAATCATATGAACAAGTGAAACGAAACGAAAGATAGCGACATTTTCGCCAGCGTCTTATGTGGAATTTACGAGACTAAGGACTTAAGTTATGCCAGAAACCTACACCCCTGTTACTGCAATAACAGGCACCTGGACAGAAGAAGAAATCCGTCAGCAGCCTGCCTGTTGGATCCGCTCCCTCAGTAATATCGAAAAAATCCGATCCTCTATCGACAGCTTTCTCGCACCTTTGCTGCATAAAAGCGATCTGCGGATCGTACTGACGGGTGCAGGAACTTCCGCGTTTATCGGTGACATTATTGCCCCATGGCTCGCCAGCCACACAGGGAAGAACATCAGCGCCGTACCAACGACCGATCTGGTCACCAATCCGATGGATTATTTGGCACCTGCGCATCCGCTACTGCTGGTCTCTTTCGCCCGGTCTGGTAACAGCCCGGAGAGCGTTGCAGCAGTTGAGCTGGCTAATCAGTTTGTACCTGAGTGCTATCACCTCTCAATCACCTGTAACGAAGCTGGTAGCCTGTACCAAAACGCGGTCGACAGCGATAACGCGTTTGCACTGCTAATGCCTGCGGAAACGCACGATCGCGGTTTCGCGATGACCAGCAGCATTACCACTATGATGGCCAGTTGCCTGGCCGTATTTGCTCCAGAGAAAATTAACAGCCACACGTTCCGCGACGTGGCCGATCGCTGTCAAACGATCCTGACGTCACTGGGCGATTTCAGCCACGGCGTGTTTGGTAACGAACCGTGGAAACGGATCGTTTACCTCGGCAGCGGTGGGTTACAAGGTGTTGCACGTGAATCAGCGCTGAAAGTTCTGGAACTTACAGCAGGTAAATTGGCCGCATTCTATGACTCGCCAACCGGTTTTCGCCATGGTCCTAAATCACTGGTCGATAACGAAACGCTGGTCGTGGTGTTTGTCTCCAGCCATTCCTACACACGTCAGTACGATCTCGATCTGCTGGCGGAGCTACGCCGCGATCAACAAGCACTCCGAGTTGTCGCCATTGCCGCAGAGACCGATGCCATTATTGAATCCGGCCCACATATTCTGTTGCCGCCTTCACGCCCTTTCATCGATATGGAACTCGCCTTCTGCTTCCTGATGTATGCCCAGGTTTTCGCACTGACGCAATCCATCAATATCGGCAATACACCGGATACCCCTTCTGCCAGCGGTACAGTCAACCGCGTAGTGCAAGGCGTCGTTATTCATCCATGGCAGGCTTAAGAGGAAACGCATCATGAGCATTATTTCTACGAAGTACCTCCTGCAGGATGCCCAGGTAAAGGGTTATGCCGTACCTGCTTTTAACATTCACAATGCCGAAACAATCCAGGCGATCCTCGAAGTATGCAATGAAATGCGATCGCCGGTGATCCTCGCCGGAACGCCCGGCACCTTTAAGCATATTGCCCTGGAAGAGATCTACGCACTGTGCAGCGCCTACTCCACCAGCTATGACATGCCGTTGGCTCTACATCTTGATCACCATGAGTCGCTGGACGATATTCGTCGTAAAGTGAACGCAGGAGTTCGTAGTGCCATGATCGACGGCAGCCATTTCCCGTTCGAGGAAAACGTAAAGCTGGTGAAATCAGTGGTGGATTTTTGCCACGCCAAAGATTGCAGCGTTGAAGCAGAATTAGGCCGTCTGGGCGGCGTTGAAGATGACATGAGCGTGGATGCAGAAAGCGCTTTCCTGACAGACCCACAGGAAGCAAAACGTTTTGTCGAATGTACTGGCGTAGACAGCCTCGCCGTCGCTATCGGCACTGCACACGGTCTCTACACCAAAACCCCTAAAATAGATTTCCAGCGTCTGGCGGAAATTCGTGAAGTGGTCGATATTCCACTAGTACTGCATGGCGCAAGTGATGTACCTGACGAATATGTCCGCCGCACCATTGAGTTGGGCGTGTGTAAAGTCAACGTCGCCACCGAACTAAAAATCGCCTTTGCCGATGCAGTTAAAGCGTGGTTTGCTGAAAATCCACAGGGTAACGATCCCCGTTACTACATGCGTGTCGGTATGGATGCCATGAAAGAAGTGGTGCGCAGTAAAATTAATGTCTGCGGATCGGCAAACAGATTAATGCCTGCCCGCGAATTATCATAACCGCTTTCTGGCTTCATTTTTTATGAAGGAACGCTACTTGGTGAGTATCAGATAGCGTTCGCTAATCATATAACAAAGGAGACATATTTTTTAAATTACGCTAAATAAATTTATGGATGCGGTACAGCAATAATAATGTATTCCAATAATCTATATTATTCAAATATTTTATGGCGAGGATTTAATTATGAGCAGTCCAAATATTTTATTAACCCGTATCGATAACCGATTAGTCCACGGCCAGGTTGGCGTTACCTGGACATCCACAATCGGAGCTAACCTGCTAGTCGTTGTCGATGATGACGTCGCGCAGGATGAGATCCAACAGAAACTAATGGGCATTACTGCAGAAACCTACGGTTTTGGTATCCGATTTTTCTCCATAGAAAAAACAATCAATGTCATTGGTAAAGCCGCACCACACCAAAAAATATTCCTTATTTGCCGGACACCGCAGACGGTAAGAATGCTTCTTGAAGGTGGAATTACGTTGGACGCTGTCAACGTTGGCAATATGCATTTCTCAGAAGGCAAAAAGCAGATCAGCAGTAAAGTCTATGTTAACGCTCAGGATCTTGATGACCTTCAGTTTATTAAAAAAAAGGGCGTAAATATCTTTATTCAGGATGTCCCCGGCGATCAAAAAGAAAAGATCCCTGAGTAAAAGGTAAATCAGTTTTTCCGTAATAAAAGGACTTATTTATTTAAGGTGATTAACATGCATGAAATAACCCTTATTCAGGGGATATCCCTGGCT
>NZ_JADABY010000079.1 GCF_015672735.1 Citrobacter sp. Res13-Sevr-PEB04-36
TTTCCGAGTGCGTATTTTTTATTCTTTACGTTTATTTTAACGACGCTTTGTTGGTTAATTGGGCTATTTCTCGCGCAAAACTCGCAACCTGTTCCCAATCGGTATAGACCACTTCTTTATTCGTATCCGTTTCGCCACCGGACATCTTCATAATCAGTTGGATCATGACGCGGTCATACCAACGATAGCGAGGATAAAGCAGTGCGCCAGCGATCACCGCGCTACGATCGGGTCGCCACGGCGAGCTCATCAGAAACTTGCGCGCATAGCTGTTGGTTTGCGGGGTACGTTTTTCCGGCTTACGGGCGACTAGATTAACGGAGTAGAACGCACTCGGCATCGCGTTCAGCCGCGTAGCGTGCTTCTTCACAAACGTCTGAAAAGCAGAATGGTAGTGACCGTAGCGAATCGAGGCACCGATCACCACGCTGTCATAGTGCTGCCAGTCAGGCTCTTCGGTGCGGTGCAGATTCATAACATCCGCCCAGACGCCCAGCTCTTTGAGCTCGGAAGCTAGATACTCAGCGATTTCGCGCGTTTGCCCATCCCGGGAAGAAAAAAGAATCAGTGTTTTCACGCGTTACTCCATTATTCACGCCAGAAGGTAGGGGTAAAGAGTACCAGCAGAGTAAAGACCTCCAGACGACCAAACAGCATATTGGCAATCAGGATCCATTTCGCCACCGGATTCATACTGGCAAAGTTGTCGGCAACCACGCCCAGCCCAGGCCCCAGGTTATTCAGCGTCGCGACAACGGAAGCAAATGCAGAGAAGTCATCCACACCGGTCGCGATAATCGCCAGCATACTGATAATAAAGACCAACGCATAGGCCGAGAAAAATCCCCACACCGCTTCGAGGATACGTTCCGGCAATGCACGGTGACCCAGTTTAATACTGTAAACCGCATTCGGGTGGACCAGGCGCTTCAGTTCACGGTTACCTTGCTTGAACAGCAGCAGGATACGGATCACCTTCAAGCCACCGCCCGTTGACCCGGCACAACCACCAATAAAGGCAGAACACAGCAGCAGCACGGGCAGGAACAGCGGCCAGCGGGCAATGCTGTCCGTGGTGAACCCCGCTGTGGTCGCCATTGATACCACCTGGAAAAAGGCCTGATTGATTGTCGTTAGCGCCGAACCATAGGTGTTGTGGATCCACAACACCAGCGTACAGATAGCCACCAGCGTCAACTGTACCCCAATGAACATGCGAAATTCCGGGTCGCGCCAATAGACCTTCAGACTACGCCCACTTAATAAAGAGAAGTGCAGACCATAGTTACACCCGGAGATCAGCAGGAAGATAGCAATAATCGTGTTGATAGTCGGGCTGTCAAAATAGCCCACGCTGGCGTCATGCGTTGAAAAGCCGCCGATAGCAATGGTCGCAAAGCTGTGGCCGATAGCGTCAAACGCAGGCATGCCGGCAAACCACAGCGCCAGCGCACAGGCCACTGTCAGCAATACATAGATAAGCCACAGGGTTTTCGCCGTTTCGGCAATACGCGGACGCATTTTATTGTCTTTCAGCGGCCCTGGCATTTCTGCCCGGTAAAGCTGCATACCGCCAACGCCAAGAATGGGCAGAATAGCCACCGCCAGCACGATGATCCCCATCCCGCCAAACCATTGCAGCATTTGACGATAAAAGAGAATCGCGTGAGGTAATGAATCCAGCCCCACCAACGTGGTTGCGCCCGTCGTGGTTAAACCGGAGAAGGATTCGAAAAACGCATCGGTGATCGTGAGGTTCGGACTTTCAGAAAAGATAAACGGTAGTGCACCCACGCTGCCCAGCACGGTCCAGAACAAGACCACGATAAGAAACCCTTCGCGGGATTTCAGTTCGCCCTTTTCTTTACGGTTCGGCCACCACAACATGGAACCAATCGCCAGCGCGACAAAGAAAGTTTGCGTAAATGCACGACCCGCCCCATCACGGTAGATGAGCGCTACCAGTCCGGGGATAATCATTGTCCCCGAGAATAAGATAACCAGTAGTCCTACGATTCGGGTAATGGCGCGAAAATGCATCTCTGCCGCTTCCTTAGTTCTTTAAAATGAGGTGGGGATTATTCTTCAATCGCTAACAATTGCAATGAACCTCGACTAAAATCCGCCAGCCTTGCTGAAAATTCATTCACTTTCGTGTAAGGAAGCGCTACCCGTAGCTGAACGAATGCCTGGAAATCACTGGCTATGATTTTACCGTCGAACTGCCCCAACAGTGCTTCAATACCTGCCAGTTGGCCGTACTCACACTGCAAAGTATATTCGGTAAGCGGCGTCTTGCGCTGCGTTGTTAATTGCCGCAATGCCTGGCTCACCCCACCACCGTAGGCTTTTACCAACCCACCGGTACCGAGAAGAATACCGCCGTAGTAGCGCACCACCACCGCGGTAATCTCACCGACGCCACTGCCCATCAGCTGCGCAAGCATCGGTTTCCCTGCCGTCCCCGCCGGTTCGCCATCATCCGAAAAGCCTAGCTGTTGCGAGTCATCCGGCGCACCCGCTACCCACGCCACGCAATGGTGGCGGGCGTCCGGATGCTCTGCTCTGACTGACTCAACAAACGCTTTTGCCGCCTCTACGCCGTCCGTATGGGCGAGCAACGTAATGAAGCGGCTTTTTTTGATTTCTTCAACGGCGCTAACCGGCGCCGCAGGGATTAACCAACTGTCCATTACGCCAGTTTCAAATCCCGAGTCATATTTTCGATATGATTCTCATGGACGACCACGTTGTCTTCAATACGTATACCGCCGAACGGTTTCAGGGCATCAATTTTCTGCCAGTTGAAGTGTTTACTGAACTGCCCTTCACGCCACGGTGCCAGCAGCGATTCAATAAAGTAAATGCCCGGCTCGATGGTCAGGACCATGCCCGGCTGCAGCACGCGAGTGCAGCGCAGATACGGATACTTCGACGGTGCGGCCAGATGCGTACCGCTGTCATCCTGCATAAAACCAGCGACATCATGGACCTGCAGGCCCAGCGGGTGACCAATACCGTGCGGCATAAACGGCCCGGTAAGATCGTTTTCCACTATTGCCTCTTCACTCATGTCGGTGATGATTTGATGTTTACGCAGCAGCTTCGCAATACGCTGATGGAACTGAATGTGATAGTCCACATAGCTGACGCCCGCTTTCATGGTTGCAATCAGCGCCAATTCTTCTTCATTAACGTCTTTCACCAACTGTGCATAGTCGTTGTCGCTTTTAGCCGACCAGGTCCGCGTCAGGTCTGCCGCATAGCCGTTATATTCCGCCCCGGCGTCCAACAGGAAGCTGCGGATTTCTGACGGTGGCTGATGATCCAGCTTGGTGTAATGCAGCACGGAGGCATGTTCATTGAGCGCGACAATATTGCTGTAAGGCACGTCGGTATCGCGATGCCCCGTGGCAGTCAGGTACGCAAGGTTGATGTCGAACTCGCTCATCCCTGAACGGAATGCTTCTTCGGCTGCACGGTGTCCACTTACCGCCATTTTCTGCGCTTCGCGCATGCAGGCCAGCTCGTAATCGGTTTTATACGCACGGTAATAGTGAAGATAGTCGATCACCCCTTTCGGGTTGATGTTGCTGGCAGCAATGTCCAGCTGCAACGCACGTTCCGGTACCGGGCCGATGTACCCGATATTGCCGCGGGCAGCTGGCAACTGGCTACCAATACCGTCGGCTTTTGGCAACGCAATGATTTCAACTTCTTCGGTCCAGAAAGAGGTAGGTAGCGGCTCAACGTTGTGCCAGTAATCCACCGGCAGGTAAAACCACAACTTAGGCTTATTAACGCCATCCACCAGCAACCAGCAGTTGGGAACCTGCGTGACGGGTACCCAGGCTTTAAACTGCGGATTGACCTTGAACGGATACGGATGGTCGTCGAGAAAAACGTTAACCAGCTCACCGGAGTGAATAAGTAACGCATCCAGCTTAAAACGCGCCAGCGCATCGCGGGTCCGTTCCTGTAAGGTAACAATATGATTTTTATAGAGTGCGGCCAGTGATTCCATTATTTACCCTTCTGTTTTTTTGACCTCAAGTCTCCGCATCTTAGCACATCGTCCTGTGACTGCGTGATTTCTGCCGAGCGTGATCGGCCCGTCATTTCTTTAATCATTCATTTGCATTTTATTAACACAAAATACACACTTCGATTCATCTGGTATGACCAGATCACCTTGCGGATTCAGGAGACTGACATGCTTTACAAAGGCGACACCCTGTACCTCGACTGGCTGGAAGATGGCATCGCCGAACTGGTGTTCGATGCCCCTGGCTCGGTCAATAAACTCGACACGGCAACCGTAGCCAGCCTTGGCCATGCGCTGGATGTGCTGGAGAAACAACATGATTTAAAAGGGCTGCTGCTGCGTTCTAACAAAGCAGCCTTTATTGTCGGTGCCGATATCACCGAATTCCTTTCACTGTTCCTTGTTCCTGAAGAACAGCTAAGCCAGTGGCTGCACTTTGCCAACAGCGTCTTTAATCGCCTGGAAGATCTGCCTGTCCCAACGCTGTCTGCAGTCAACGGCTATGCGCTGGGTGGCGGCTGCGAGTGCGTCCTGGCGACCGACTACCGTCTGGCAACCCCGGACCTGCGCATCGGTCTACCGGAAACCAAGCTGGGCATCATGCCGGGCTTTGGCGGTTCCGTGCGTATGCCACGCATGCTGGGTGCAGACAGCGCGCTGGAAATCATTGCCGCAGGTAAAGACGTCGGTGCCGAGCAGGCACTGAAAATCGGTCTGGTTGATGGCATTGTGAAGCAGGAAAAACTGCTCGAGGGCGCAATGGCGGTACTGCGTCAGGCAATCAACGGCGACCTCGACTGGCGGACCAAACGCCAACCAAAACTGGAGCCGCTGAAACTCAGCAAAATTGAAGCGGCCATGAGCTTTACCATCGCCAAAGGCATGGTTGCGCAGACGGCAGGGAAACATTACCCAGCCCCGATCACCGCCGTGAAAACGATTGAAGCTGCCGCCCGCTTTGGTCGTGAAGAAGCGCTGAATCTGGAAAACAAAAGTTTTGTTCCGCTGGCGCACACCAACGAGGCACGTGCGCTGGTCGGTATCTTCCTCAACGATCAGTTTGTCAAAGCGAAAGCGAAAAAACTGACGAAGGATATTGAGACACCGAAGCAAGCCGCAGTTCTGGGCGCAGGCATTATGGGTGGCGGTATAGCCTACCAGGCTGCCTGGAAAGGCGTGCCGGTTATCATGAAAGATATCAACGACAAATCGCTGACGCTGGGCATGACCGAAGCCGCCAAGCTGCTGAATAAGCAACTCGAGCGCGGCAAGATCGACGGCCTGAAGATGGCAGGTGTGATTTCCACTATCCAGCCAACCCTCGACTACACCGGCTTTGATCGCGTGGACGTGGTGGTGGAAGCGGTTGTTGAAAATCCAAAAGTGAAAAAAGCGGTGCTGGCAGAGACCGAAGATAAAGTGCGCCCGGATACCGTGCTGGCGTCGAACACGTCGACCATTCCGATTAGCGAACTGGCCAGCGTCCTGAAGCGCCCGGAAAACTTCTGTGGCATGCACTTCTTTAACCCGGTGCACCGGATGCCGCTGGTTGAAATTATTCGCGGCGAGAAAAGCTCGGATGAAACCATCGCCAAAGTCGTCGCCTGGGCAAGCTTGATGGGCAAGACGCCGATTGTGGTCAACGACTGCCCTGGCTTCTTTGTAAACCGCGTGCTGTTCCCCTACTTCGCCGGTTTCAGCCAGTTACTGCGCGACGGCGCGGACTTCCGCAAAGTCGATAAGGTGATGGAGAAACAGTTCGGTTGGCCAATGGGCCCGGCATATTTACTGGACGTAGTCGGTATTGATACCGCACATCACGCGCAGGCAGTGATGTCCGCAGGCTTCCCGCAGCGGATGCAGAAAGATTATCGCGACGCGATCGATGCACTGTTCGATGCCAGCCGCTTTGGACAGAAAAATGGTCTCGGGTTCTGGCGTTATAAAGAAGACAGCAAAGGCAAGCCGAAGAAAGAAGAGGATGCTGCGGTCGATGGCCTGCTGGCAGACGTCAGCCAGCCGAAACGCGACTTCAGCGATGATGAGATTATCGCCCGCATGATGATCCCAATGGTCAACGAAGTGGTGCGCTGCCTGGAAGAAGGCATCATTGCCAGCCCGGCGGAAGCCGATATGGCACTGGTTTACGGTCTCGGCTTCCCTCCGTTCCACGGCGGTGCGTTCCGCTGGCTGGATACACTCGGCAGCGCCAAATACCTCGATATGGCGCAGCAATACCAGCACCTCAGCCCACTGTATGAGGTGCCGGAAGGATTGCGTAATAAAGCGCGTCATAACGAACCGTACTATCCCTCGGTTGAGCCTGCCCGCCCGGTTGGCGACCTGAAAACGGCTTAAGGAGTCACAATGGAACAGGTTGTAATTGTTGATGCGATCCGTACCCCGATGGGCCGTTCGAAAGGGGGCGCGTTCCGTCACGTGCGGGCAGAAGATCTCTCCGCACATTTAATGCGTAGCCTGCTGGCGCGGAATCCAGCGCTTGAGCCAGCGACTCTCGATGACATTTACTGGGGTTGCGTACAGCAGACGCTGGAGCAAGGGTTCAATATCGCCCGTAACGCCGCACTGCTAGCGGAAGTCCCACACTCCGTCCCGGCTGTCACCGTCAACCGCTTGTGCGGTTCATCCATGCAGGCCCTGCACGATGCGGCGCGCATGATTATGACCGGCGATGCTCAGGCTTGCCTGATTGGCGGCGTGGAGCATATGGGTCACGTGCCAATGAGCCACGGCGTAGATTTTCATCCGGGTATGAGCCGCAACGTGGCAAAAGCCGCGGGGATGATGGGCCTGACGGCAGAAATGCTCTCTCGTATGCACGGTATCAGCCGTGAAATGCAGGATGCCTTCGCCGCACGTTCACACGCTCGCGCCTGGGCTGCCACCCAGTCTGGCGCATTTAAAAATGAAATCATCCCGACTGGCGGTCACGATGCCGACGGCGTGTTGAAACAGTTTAACTACGACGAAGTGATCCGCCCGGAAACCACCATCGAGGCGCTGTCTACCCTGCGCCCGGCGTTTGATCCAGTTAGCGGTACGGTCACTGCCGGTACCTCTTCCGCACTTTCCGACGGCGCCGCTGCTATGTTGATAATGAGCGAGAGCCGTGCCCGCGAACTGGGCCTGACGCCACGCGCGCGCATTCGCTCAATGGCGGTGGTCGGCTGCGATCCATCAATCATGGGTTACGGCCCGGTTCCAGCCTCAAAGTTGGCGCTGAAAAAAGCCGGGCTTTCCGTCAGTGACATCGGTTTGTTTGAGATGAACGAAGCCTTTGCTGCGCAGATCCTGCCGTGCATTAAAGATCTGGGTTTGATGGAGCAGATTGACGAGAAGATCAACCTCAACGGCGGGGCGATCGCCCTGGGCCACCCGCTGGGATGTTCTGGTGCGCGTATCAGCACCACCCTGCTGAACCTGATGGAGCGCAAAGACGTGCAGTTTGGTCTGGCGACGATGTGTATTGGGTTGGGTCAAGGTATCGCCACGGTATTTGAAAGAGTGTAATCACAGAGTGCCACATCTTGTAGGCCAGGCAAGCGAAGCGCCCCGGGCAACAATGCCGGATGGCGACGTAAAAACGTCTTATCCGGCCTACAAAATGTTATCTCAAAGCCATTGGAGCCAGAACAAGACGGCAAGCGAATGACAAATTCGTCAGGAACGAATTTGAACAGCCGAAGGCTGCTTTCAGTGAGGGACACGGATGTCCCTCATTCATCCCGATGAGCTTACTTCAAGTAAGTGATTCGGGTGAATGATCGCAGCCAACGCAGTTATGGTGCCAATGGCGAAGAGAGAAGGTTTAGTTGCCGTTCTTCCCGCCTGTCAGGGGCGGGTTTTTTATTTTTAAATAAACGCGAACGCATCACCAAACAGGCGATCTTCACGTGCCTGACGCTCATTACAGAACAGGTCACGTGCGATTTTTGCCATCTCAAAACGCCCGGCAATGTAGATATCATGCTCAGCCAGCGTGCCGTGATCCTGCAATACTGCCGTTAATACGGTCCCCGTACGGCCACGCCAGCCAGCTTCAGGCTGTTCCACCACAGGCTCAACACGCAGATTAGGGTGAGTAACAGACAGAGCTTCCAGTTCGCCGAGATCGTAGAGATGCTTCTCTTCACGCCCGCCCCAGTAAATGGTCACGTCACGGTTTGGATTACGCGCCAGCGCTGTCAACAGAATCGAGCGCGCGTAAGAGAAGCCAGTGCCGCCTGCAATCAGGATCAGCGGACGGTCTTCATCGTCACGCAGCCAGGCTTCGCCGTGCGGGATATCCACGTTGATTTCTCGATCCTGGAGAATGCGATCCATGACGGCCATGGCATACAGGTTAAGCTCAGAGGCACCCACGTGCAGCTCAATGAACCCGTGCTCATCCGGCGTTGATGCCATAGAGAACGGACGCTTATCCCGTTCGTCCATCACGACCATTAAATACTGACCAGCACGAAAGGAAAACGCCGCGTCTGGCACTAAACGGACGCGATATACGGTGTCAGTAATAGCTTCTACCGAGGTCACTTTACAGCTTAAGGTTGTCATGCGCTCTCTCTGTCGGATCAATAGGCAAAACGATCGCGCCTCAGGCGCTTTTGCCGTCATTAAAGATGGCTAATTCATCCCAAATTGCGTCAATGCGCGCGGTCACTTCGGGATCTTTTTTAATCGGACGTCCCCATTCACGTTGGGTCTCACCCGGCCATTTATTGGTGGCATCCAGGCCCATTTTTGAACCAAGGCCGGAGACCGGCGAGGCAAAATCCAGGTAATCAATCGGTGTATTCTCTACCAACACCGTATCCCGGGCCGGGTCCATACGGGTGGTAATCGCCCAAATCACATCATTCCAGTCACGTGCGTTGACATCATCATCGCAGACAATAACAAATTTGGTGTACATAAACTGACGTAAAAACGACCAAACGCCCATCATGACGCGTTTGGCATGACCGGCGTACTGTTTTTTGATCGTGACAACCGCCAGTCGATACGAACAGCCTTCTGGCGGCAGGTAAAAATCGACGATTTCCGGGAACTGCTTTTGCAGAATCGGCACGAATACTTCGTTCAGCGCCACGCCCAGCACGGCAGGTTCATCAGGCGGACGCCCGGTGTAGGTGGAGTGATAAATAGCATCTTCTCGCTGGGTAACATGCGTGACAGTGAAGACTGGGAAGCTATCCACCTCATTGTAGTAACCTGTATGGTCGCCATACGGGCCTTCCGGTGCCAACTCCCCCGGTTCAATATACCCTTCCAGCACAATCTCCGCACTGGCAGGGACTTCGAGATCGTTGGAAATACATTTAACTACTTCGGTCTTGGTTCCGCGTAGCAGTCCGGCAAACGCATATTCCGATAACGTGTCAGGTACCGGCGTCACCGCCCCTAAAATCGTTGCCGGATCGGCCCCCAGCGCTACCGCAACCGAAAAACGCTCACCAGGATGCGCAGCACACCACTCCTGATAATCAAGCGCGCCACCACGATGGGAAAGCCAGCGCATAATGAGCTTGTTTTTACCGATCAGCTGCTGACGGTAGATGCCCAGATTCTGCCGCTCTTTATGCGGGCCACGCGTCACAGTGAGTCCCCAGGTGATCAGCGGGGCGGCATCTTCAGGCCAGCAGGTCATGATGGGAATACGGTTAAGATCAACGTCATCGCCTGATGCGATTTTTTGCTGACAAGGCGCACCGCGCAGCCGTTTAGTCGGCATATTCAAAACTTGCTTGAACTGCGGCAGCTTATCAAACAGATCGCGGAACCCTTTTGGCGGCTCCGGCTCTTTCAAAAACGCCAACAGCTTACCCACTTCCCGCAGCGCAGAGACATCTTCTTGCCCCATCCCCATCGCAACACGCTTTGGCGTGCCAAACAGGTTGCACAGCACCGGCATCGAATAGCCTTTAGGGTTCTCAAACAACAGCGCAGGCCCGCCCGCACGCAGCGTGCGATCGGCAATTTCAGTAATTTCCAGATGAGGGTCCACTGGAAGCGTAATGCGTTTGAGCTCACCCTGCTGTTCAAGCAGCGTCAGGAAGTCGCGTAAATCGTTATATTTCATGGCGTCCATTGTGGCCTCTTCGTAAGCGCCTCATTATACGGCGTTCATCATTGTGATGCTGTATTTTTGTTAAATTAGCGTGAACTCTGGTGGTATATGAAAGCACTGGGATTATATACCTAATAGGTTTAGGGAGGCGTTGAGGCGGGTATAATTAACTTAGCGCATGGCTTTTGTTATGCTTGCGCTCAGAACAAGCGGATAAGAGTTATTATGCAAGCCTGGTATTTACTGTACTGCAAACGCGGGCAACTTCAGCGTGCCCAGGAACACCTGGAAAGACAGGCGGTGAACTGCCTGACGCCCTTGATCACCCTGGAAAAAATGGTGCGTGGAAAACGTACTACAGTCAGTGAGCCACTTTTCCCTAACTACATGTTTGTCGAATTCGACCCGGAAGTGATCCACACCACCACCATCAATGCCACGCGTGGCGTCAGCCATTTCGTCCGCTTTGGCGCAACGCCGGCAACAGTTCCGTCTTCCGTTATTCACCAGCTTTCCATCTACAAGCCGGAGGGGATTGTTGACCCGGAAACCCCGTATCCAGGAGATAGCGTGATTATCACCGAAGGTGCATTTGAAGGGTTGAAAGCAATTTTCACCGAACCGGATGGCGAGGCACGTTCCATGCTGCTGCTCAACCTGCTGAATAAAGAGGTTAAGCAGAGCGTGAAAAACACCGGTTTTCGAAAAATCTAAATCCGCCTCAGAAGGTGACTTCGAAGAGTGTTCTGACGTTGGCGTCGATGGCGGCAGCCAGGCGCAGAGGGTCCTCCCCGCGCCAGTGTGCAATATGCTCAAGAATATGCGGCAGGTGCGCAGGTTCATTACGCCGTGAAGCCGGTTTCGGTGTTAAATCGCGGGGGAGTAAATAAGGAGCATCGGTTTCGATCAACAGCCTTTCCACCGGGATAAACGGCAACAGTTCCCGAAGTTCCATGCCCCGACGCTCATCGCAGACCCATCCGGTGATGCCAATATACAGCCCTCTGTCTACGCAGGCCTGCATCTCCTGACGTGAACCGGTAAAGCAGTGCAACACTGCGCCTGGAAGGCTGTCCAGCCAGGGTTCGAGCAGTGTTAGGAAACGGTCGTGCGCGTCGCGGCAATGCATGAACACCGGCATCTGCAGCTCGGCAGCGATGCGCAGTTGTGCCTCAAATGCACGCTCCTGCTCCTGCGGCGTGGAGAAATTGCGATTGAAATCCAGACCACATTCACCAATGGCGACCACTTCAGACTGGTTTGCCAGCGCCACAATCGCCTCTTCAGTTGAGGATTGCCATTGACTACTGTCATGCGGGTGAACACCAGCCGTGGACCAGCAATGTGGATAATGCTGTGCCAGTTTTAACGCCTGCTGGCTTTCGTGCAGGTTAGTCCCGGTCAAAAGCATGCCATTTACGCCGGCAGCAAAGGCGCGCGCGACAACCTCATCCCTGTCTTTTGCAAATTGCGTACTGGTTAGATTAACGCCAATATCAAACATGCTTCCTCCCATATGACAACCGCCCTTACGGGCGGTTGAATTTATTCTTCGGTTTTATCGGCGGCTTCAGCTTTTTCGTTCTCCGCCTCATTATCTTCGTCTCGTGTACGTCGCTTACCGACATAGAAACGGGAGAAGAAAACGCCGACTTCAAACAGGCAGTACATCGGTATTGCCAACAGCGTTTGTGAGAAGACATCTGGCGGGGTCAACAACATCCCCACGACAAATGCGCCGACAACGACATAAGGACGTTTTTTACGTAATTCGTCAGGCGTCGTAATGCCCATCCAGCACAGCAGCACAATGGCAACGGGAACCTCGAAAGAGACCCCAAAGGCCATAAATAGCGCCATTACAAAGCTGAGATAGCTGGCAATATCCGTCGAAACCTGTACGCCCTGCGGGGCCGTATTGGCAAGGAAACCAAACGCCAGCGGGAAGACGACAAAGTAGGCAAACGCCATGCCGATATAGAACAGCAGCGAACTTGAAACCAGTAGCGGCACCACAAGCCGGCGTTCATGCTTATATAAAGCTGGCGCAATAAATGCCCATACCTGGTATAGGATCACTGGTGCTGACAGGATCAGCGACACCATGAAAGTGAGCTTTATCGGGGTAAAGAACGGCGAGGCCACATCTGTGGCGATCATCGTCGCACCCTGCGGCATCTGTTTAATCAACGGCGCCGCGACCATATGGTAAATGTCGTTGGCAAAGTAAACCAACGCCAGAAAGATCACGATTACCGCAATGATGCAGTTCAGGAGTCGCTTACGCAGCTCAATCAGATGCGTAATGAGCGGTTGGGTATCTTCTACAGCCATGTTTACGGTTTATCACTCGACGAGGGGGAGGATTCGACAACAGGTGCGGCAGCTTTCTTTTCTGCAACCGTCAACGTAGCGGAAGCGGCTTCCGTCAGCTCCGGCGTGTTAACACCCGTGGATTGCGGTTTTTGCTCTGGCGAGCTGGCCTGCGCTTCAGCGGTAGCCGGGGTAACCCCCTCGTGCTGTGCTTCGCTGTCTTTCACCACCGGATTATGGATAGTGTGCGCTTCATCGCTCGCTTTTTCAGCGTCGTTAGCACTGTAAGAACGCTTCATTGACTCCGCAGCTTCACGCAGTTCATCCATCGATGCTTTCAGCTCCGGCGTCAGATTTGTCAGGCTCGCTTTCTCAACCTTCTTCAGGCTGTCCTGAAACTCCTGAAGCTTAAGCTCCTGGGTCAGTTCATTCTGAACCGTAGTTGCAAGGGAACGCAACGCGCGAACCCAACCCGCGACCGTTTTTACCGCTACCGGCAGTCGTTGTGGCCCCAGGACAATGAGGCCAATCACGAACACCAATAACAGTTCGCTAAAACCGATATCAAACACGGATTATACCTGCTCTTTATCGTGGCTTTTGGCGTCTTCTTTTTTCACTTCGCCCTGCTTATCGGTGATGGATTTAGCAGTAAAATCAGCGTCCTGGCTGGTTTTATCTTGCTTGGGTTCATCATCACCCATCGCTTTTTTGAAGCCTTTGATAGACGCGCCAAGGTCGGAACCGATGGAGCCGAGTTTCTTGGTGCCAAATAGCAGTACAACGATGACGGCAATGATCAACAACTGCCAGATACTGATACCACCCATACATGTTCCTCTGTCATAGATGATGAATTAATAAGGTCGTAGTATACGTTACACGACCTGTCTTGAGCGATGAAAAATTCAGCGCATTTTGCGCCAGCCTATCAGCCAGGCAACGACACCACCAGCCATTAGCCAGCCAGGCATCAAACCCCAATCAGGACGGCTTACTAGCAGGAATGTCCCACTTAGCAGCAGCGTTGCGCCAATACCCAATAAATAACGGGATTGTCCCTGACGAACATGATTCGCCTGAAGCTCGCGCGCAATCTTATCAACACTGTGTTGTAAATGTTTGCCCTGGCGCAAACTGTCATACACAAGTTCAGGTATTTCTGGCATTTTTTCGACCCAGAACGGTGCTTTTTCTTTAAAAGCCCTGACAAGCGCAGGAATACCAACCTGATCTTTAATCCACGACTCCAGAAATGGTTTGGCTGTTTTCCATAAATCTAACTGTGGATACAGCTGTCGTCCGACACCCTCGACATACAGCAATGTCTTCTGTAACAGCACCAGTTGCGGCTGGACTTCCATATTAAATCGACGTGCGGTGTTAAACAGGTTCAACAGCACGTGACCGAATGAAATCTCCGACAGCGGTTTTTCAAATATCGGCTCGCACACGGTACGAATAGCAAATTCAAACTCTTCGACGTTGGTGTCCGGCGGAACCCAGCCTGAATCCACGTGCAGCTCGGCAACCTTGCGGTAGTCACGATTAAAGAAAGCGATAAAGTTTTCCGCCAGGTAACGCTTATCTTCTTTATTTAGCGAACCAACAATCCCGCAATCAATGCCAATATATTTCGGGTTCTCAGGGTGTTCATAGCTAACAAAAATATTCCCGGGGTGCATGTCCGCATGGAAAAAGCTGTCGCGGAATACCTGAGTAAAGAAGACCTGAACGCCACGCTCTGCCAACAGCTGCATATTGGTGCCGTTCTTCTCAAGCGCTGCAACATCTGAAACCGGGATACCGTAAATACGCTCCATCACCATCATGCTCTGACTGCAATAGTCGGAATACACTTCCGGGATGTACAGCATCGGGCTGTCTTCGAAATTACGCCGCAGCTGAATCGCGTTCGCCGATTCGCGCAGCAGATTCAGCTCATCGATCAGCGTTTTTTCATATTCACGCACCACTTCCGTTGGCCGCAGGCGGCGACCATCCGGCAGCAAGCGAGGCACCCAGCGAGCAAGGCGATAGATCAGTTTTAAATCGGCTCTGATGACCGGCAGAATATCCGGGCGAATGACCTTGATCACCACCTCTTTACCGTTCGATTTCAGCCGCGCTGTGTGTACCTGTGCAATAGACGCAGATGCCAGCGGTGTGATGTCAAAATCATCAAACCATTCTTCAACAGGGAGTCCGCCCATTGCTTCTTCGATTTGTTGTTTTGCACGTTGTCCATCGAATGGGGCTACCCGGTCCTGCAGCAGTGCAAGCTGATCGGCGATTTGCGGAGGGAAAAGGTCACGACGTGTGGAAAGCATTTGACCAAATTTGATCCACACTGGTCCCAGCTCCTGCAAAGCCAGCCTCAGTCTCTCACCCAGCGGTTTTTCTTTATGTCGGTTGGGCATCCAGAACAACGTGTAGCGCCACAATCGAAGCGGCAGCGTAATACGCATTTTGGGGATGAGTTCATCAAGACCGTAGCTTAAGAAAGTGCGAATGATGAAATAAAGGCGCCGTACTTCTCCTGGCGTCATTTGGCCTCCAGTTTTTCCAGCCGTTTGGCCAGAGATTCGGCCGCACGCGCAACGGCTGCGGTTTCTTCCGCAAACCATGCAACCTCAAGCGGGCCCGGAGCCATACGCCACTCTTCGGTGATCGCTTCGGCAACGTAACGTTGCTGACGTTGAATGGTGTGGCATAAAAACGTAGCTCCACCACGCAGGGTCTTGCTGATCCCTTCTGCAACGATATCGCCGGTATAAGGGGCAAGCAGTTCTGCGGGATCGAACTCCGCCAGGTCAGCCAGCGCGACAACATTCTGCACCACCTGAATATCGCCCTGCACTTCCAGCTCACCGCTACGAATAAGCGCCGTGAGCTGCTGGCGGTCGCGCAATTTCGGTAACACGCTGGCATGCGTGATCACGGTGCAATCAGCTTCGCCTTCCCATGCCCCCAGTACATCAACCTGGCGCTCACTAAACACCAGGACTAGCGGGGTCGAAAATCCTTTGAGATCTACACGCAGCACCTTGCCTTGCAAACGCGTTCTGGCTGACTTCAGTGCCGGTGAACGATACAGAAAGGTGTTGAGCAGATTTTCAACGCCTGCGGTCACTAAGGGTTTAAAAGGCATCCCCGATCTCCTGTCAGAACTTGTAACCACGATGCAGCGCAACAACACCTGCCGTCAGGTTGTAGTAATCAACGCTTTCAAACCCGGCATCTTGCATCATAGCTTTTAACGTGTCCTGATCGGGATGCATGCGAATGGACTCTGCCAGATAGCGGTAACTATCTGCATCGCTTGCCACCATTGAACCAATACGCGGCAGAATATGGAAAGAGTATGCGTCATACGCTTTGCTCAGCGGCTCGATAATCGGCTTGGAAAATTCCAGCACCAATAAACGTCCACCAGGTTTCAACACGCGATACATGGAACGCAGTGCTTTGTCTTTATCCGTGACGTTACGCAGGCCGAACGAAATGGTAATACAGTCAAAGGTATTGTCAGGGAATGGTAATGCTTCCGCATTCGCCTGGACGTACTCAACATTGCCAATCACGCCAATGTTGCGCAGCTTTTCGCGACCCATTTTGAGCATTGAGTCATTGATGTCCGCCAGAACAACTTTCCCGGTTTCACCGACCATGCGAGAAAATTTTGCTGTCAGATCGCCCGTTCCACCGGCCAAATCCAGGACAGTCTGTCCGCGGCGCACGCCACTGCAATCAATGGTGAAGCGCTTCCACAAACGATGAATGCCAAATGACATTAAGTCATTCATAACGTCATATTTAGACGCCACAGAATGAAAAACGTGGGCCACCATGTCAGCTTTCTGCTCTTTAGCGACGGTCTGAAAGCCAAAGTGCGTCGTTTCTTGTGAATTATCCACCATCTCAGTGCCTGCTCATCCAAAAAATGTTCGAGAAGTGTAACAGATTGGGCCAATTTGCCCTACCCTTCTGCCAGGTTCCACTACCCCAAACGGGCTAGTTTGATTGCTGATTTACCGCCTTTTCATCGGGGTAAGTCTCGTCTTGCTGCGCCTCCGGGACCGAACGTAAGCGGTACTCTTCATCCTGGGTCGTGGCTTGTTCAGCCAGTTCAGGATTAATTTCGCGCTTAATCTCTACGCCTAACCCACGAAACGCTTCCGCCTGAGCCAGAACGTTTCCGCGCCCCGAAGACAGCTTTTTCATCGCCTGACGGTAGTTATCTTGCGCCTTGTCCAGGCTCTGGCCAATCGCCGACATATCATCGACAAACAGCCGCATTTTGTCATAAAGCTTGCTGGCCCTGTCCGCGATCTGCTGCGCATTACGGCTCTGATGCTCATACCGCCACAGGTTAGCGATGGTGCGTAATGCTACCAACAGCGTGGTGGGACTCACCAGCATAATGTTATTTCTGAGCGCTTCGGTAATCAGTTCGGGCTGTCTGTCCAGTGCCAGCAGAAAAGCAGGCTCAACGGGGATAAACATCAGAACATAGTCAAGCGTACGTAAACCCGGAAGCTGTTGGTAGTCTTTACGGCCCAGCAGGCGAATATGGTTGCGCACGGAGGCAATGTGCTCCTGTAACGCACTTTCACGGGTGTAGTCATCTTCTGCATTAAAGTAGCGTTCATAGGCAACCAGCGTCATTTTCGCATCGATCACCACGTCTTTGCCCTGCGGCAATCGGACAATAACATCCGGCTGCATCCGCGAACGCGCGTCATTTTCTATGCTGACCTGGGTTTCATACTCATAGCCTTCACGCAGACCGGACGCCTCCAGTACCCGCGTGAGGACGACTTCTCCCCAGTTGCCCTGGGTTTTGTTATCACCTTTCAGCGCCCGCGTCAGGTTAACCGCTTCCTGCGCCATCTGCGCGTTCAGCTGCTGGAGGTTACGAATTTCGTGCGCCAGGGTATGACGCTCTTGCGCCTCTTTGCCAAAGCTATCCTGCACCTGACGGCGAAAACCGTCCAGCTGTTCACGCAATGGTGTAAGCAGGTTGTTCAGGCTTTGGCGATTTTGCTCATCGACGCGACGATTGCTGTGTTCAAAAATACGATTCGCCAGATTTTCAAACTGTTCGCTCAGGCGTTGTTCGCTGTTGACCATCTGACGAATTTTATCTTCCGCATGTTGTTGCGTGGCTTCCAACCGGGTAGTGACTTCCCGGAGATCGGCTTCGAGGGAGGTATTAATACTGTGCAGGCTGCGGAGTTCGTTGTTGAGCAGCTCGCACTCGTCACGCCAGTGGGCTTCCTGTGCCAGCTGTTGACGCGCAACGCTTAGCGCAATATCCAGTTCACGCAGTTCTTCGATAAGATCTGCGCGGACTTGGTCGGCACGCGCTTTGGTCGCCAGCCAGCCCACAAGCAGCCCTGCAGCTAACGCCACGACGGCACTTATCATTATCGAAATATCCACTACGCCCCCTTACAGCAACGACTTACCCGCACAAAATAGAATTGTGCTGTATAAACGTCCAGTTTAAAAGGAATTTCCTGCGAGGTACTACGCAAAATAAAAAGGCCGAACGCGTCGGCCTTTTCAGAAAGGAGAGAAAATTACAGCAGGCGACGCGCAGCTTCTACCACGATTTTCACCGCGTGGCTTTCCGTCTGCTTCATGGTTTCAGCATTCGGGATCTCTTGCTGTGTACGGTTAACGATAACACCCGCAACCATACCGGCACGCAGACCCTGGCTTGCGCACATGGTCAGCAGCGTCGCAGATTCCATTTCGTAGTTCATGACGCCCATGGACTGCCACTCTTCCATCGAGCCTTTGAAACGGCTCACCACGCGACCAGAGAAGGTGTCATAACGCTCCTGGCCTGGGTAGAAGGTATCAGAAGACGCAGTAACGCCGACGTGGGTAGTCGCGCCAATAGATTTCGCGGCTTCCACCAGCGCAGTGGTGCATTCGAAATCGGCAACAGCCGGGAATTCCATCGGTGCGAAGTGCAGGCTCGCCCCATCCAGACGGACAGACGCGGTGGTAACCAGCACGTCACCCACGTTGATATGCGGCTGAATAGCGCCGGTCGTACCGATACGCAGGAAGGTACGAATGCCCAGCTGCGCCAGTTCTTCTACAGCGATAGAGGTCGACGGGCCGCCAATACCGGTAGAGCAGACGATCACTGCTTTCCCATCCAGCTCTGCACGCCAGGTAGTGAACTCGCGATGAGATGCCAGCTTAACCGGCTTGTCCATCAGCGCGGCGATCTTTTCCACACGCTCAGGGTCGCCAGGGACGATAGCAAGCGTAGCCCCTTGTAAATCGTTCTTGGTGAGGCCGAGATGAAAAACATCAGACTTAGACATAAAAACTCCTCTGTGAATCGGTTTTGTCAGAAGAAGCAAAAACACACTTTACCGAAGGCATAAACATATTTTCGTGACAGTCATCACTATGATGCAAAACAGTTGCATTTCATTACCATGAAATAGTGATGAACATCACATTAACCACTCGATACAGGCAAGCCTTGCACAAAAGATAGACCGTTTAAGGCAATGTGGTTCATTGCACGCGTCTATAGTTAATGATGCGCTATTTGGCTAAATACTTAAGGGTACGGAGAATACCATGGCAACAACACGACAATCTGGCTTTGCACCTGCAGTATCCCCACCCGCTGCAACGGCGGTTCACACCCCGGATAACGAAATCATCGCGGGAATAACGTCGATTCCGTCTCAAGGTGATGATATGCCTGCGTATCATGCACGCCCGAAGCACAGCGAAGGTCCGCTACCGGTCGTTATCGTCGTGCAGGAAATTTTTGGCGTTCATGAACACATCCGTGATATTTGTCGCCGCCTGGCGCTGGAAGGGTATCTGGCTGTCGCACCAGAGCTTTACTTTCGCGAGGGCGATCCGAATGATTTTGCCGATATTTCCACGCTGTTAAGCGGCCTGGTGGCCAAAGTCCCGGACTCTCAGGTGCTGGCCGATCTGGACCACGTCGCCAGTTGGGCCTCACGCAACGGCGGTGACGCACACCAACTGATGATCACTGGTTTTTGCTGGGGTGGACGCATCACCTGGCTGTATGCTGCACACAACCCACAGTTAAAAGCGGCAGTGGCATGGTATGGCAAACTGGTCGGCGACAAAACGCTGAACTCGCCCAGGCATCCCGTCGATATCGCTACCGATCTTAACGCCCCCGTGTTGGGACTTTATGGCGCGCAGGACACCAGCATTTCACAAGATAGCGTGGAAACCATGCGTCAGGCATTGCGCGCGGCGAATGCCAAAGCAGAAATCGTGGTGTATCCCGATGCCGGGCATGCTTTTAACGCGGATTATCGCCCGAGCTATCACGAAGAGTCCGCCAATGACGGCTGGCAAAGAATGCTGGCGTGGTTTGCGCAGTATGGTGGGAAGAAATAAATGTTAATCGCCCGGTGGCGGCTACGCCTTACCGGGCTTACAACGACTTGCACGTTCCTGTTGGCCGGGTCAGCGTTAACGCCCCCGGCGATCGGGCACCGAATTAAGCCTGACGCAGGTTCTGCGCCGCTTTCACCATATTCGCCAGCGCCGCGCGGGTTTCCGGCCAGCCGCGAGTCTTCAGACCGCAGTCCGGGTTCACCCACAGACGCTCAGCCGGGATACGCTGTTCCGCTTTCTTCAGCAGGGCTTCAATCCATTCCACGCTTGGGACGTTCGGCGAGTGAATATCGTACACGCCCGGCCCGATTTCGTTCGGGTAGTCGAACTCTTCGAACGACTCCAGTAGCTCCATGTCGGAACGCGAGGTTTCAATGGTGATCACATCGGCATCAAGCGCAGCGATGGAATCCATGATGTCGTTGAACTCGCAGTAACACATGTGGGTGTGGATCTGCGTTTCGTCCTTCGCCACCGCGGCGTTGATGCGGAAGGCCTCAACACCCCATTCCAGATACGCCGCCCAGTCGCTACGACGCAGAGGCAGACCTTCACGTAGTGCCGGTTCATCAATCTGGATGATGCCAATACCGGCGGCTTCCAGATCGGCGACTTCGTCACGCAGTGCCAGCGCAATCTGCTTAGCGATGGTTTCGCGAGTCACATCTTCGCGTGGGAATGACCAGCAGAGAATGGTCACCGGGCCTGTCAGCATGCCTTTGACCGGTTTGTCAGTCAGCGACTGGGCGTATTTTGCCCACTCAACGGTAATCGCTTCCGGACGACTCACGTCACCAATCACTACCGGCGGCTTCACGCAGCGGGAGCCGTAGCTCTGTACCCAACCATTCTGAGTAAAGACAAAGCCGTCCAGATGCTCGCCAAAGTATTCAACCATGTCGTTACGCTCGGCTTCGCCGTGTACCAGTACGTCCAGGCCTAAACGTTCCTGCTCAGCGATCGCCTGTTTGATATGCTCGGCGATACCGGTACGGTAGTTGCCCGCATCCAGGTTACCCTTTTTAAAATCCAGACGCAGGCCGCGGATTTCCGTGGTTTGCGGGAAAGATCCGATCGTCGTGGTCGGCCACGCTGGCAGGTTAAAGCGCGCACGCTGAGCTTCGGCACGTACCGGGTAAGCGTGAGAACGTTGACTGTCCTGCGCGGTGATTGCCGCCAGACGTTTTTCGACTGCCGCATTGTGGACGCGGGTTGACTGACGACGCGCCTGAATTGGCGCACTCCACTCAACCAACGCTGCGGTATCGCCGCTGTTCAGCGCATCACGCAGCAGCGCCAGTTCACCGCACTTTTGCAGGGCGAAGGCAAACCAGCTTTTCACTTCGGTATCAAGGCGGGTTTCGACGCTCAGATCAATTGGGCTATGCAGAAGAGAACAAGAAGAGGCCACCCAAAGCGGACGTTTGCCGACAATGTCTTTAATCTGTGCATATTTCTCGGTCAGATCGGCACGCCAGACGTTACGGCCGTTAATCAGGCCTGCAGAGAGCAGCCAGTTTGCGGGCAAATGCGAGTGCAACTCGGCTACGTCATCTTTACCATGAACCAGATCCACATGCAGACCCTGTACCGACAGCGAGGTGATGGTATCCAGATTCGGCGTCACACCCTCGAAATAGGTAGTCAGCAGCAGCTTCACCTGCCCGGTCAGCGCATCGTACGCCGGTTTAAAGGCGTTCAGCCATTCCTGGGACAACTCCAGCACCAGCGCTGGTTCATCAATCTGCACCCACTCAATACCGCGTTTTGCCAGCTCAGCTAGCACCTGCTGGTAAACCGGCAGGATGTCGTTCAACAGACTCAGGCGGTCAAACTGTTCACCCTTCACTTTGCCCAGCCACAGATAGGTTACCGGCCCCAGCAGGACGGGCTTCACTTTGTGGCCCAGCGCCAGCGCTTCGTCCACTTCATCCAGCAGCTGAGTCCAGGTCAGTTTGAACTGCTGGCCTTTGGTGAACTCAGGCACCATGTAGTGATAGTTGGTATTAAACCATTTGGTCATTTCTGCCGCCGCCGCCGGTTCACCAGTCGGTGCGCGACCACGGCCAATACGGAATAAGGTGTCGATATCAACAGATCCATCTTTGTTCTGATGGCGGGCCGGAACGTTACCCAGCAGCAGGCTGGTGGTCAGCACATGATCGTACCAGGCAAAATCGCCCACTGGCAGCAGGTCAACGCCAGCTTGCTTTTGTTGATCCCAGTGACGAGCACGCAGTTCGCGACCCGTTGCCAGCAATTCTTCACGAGAGGCGTTACCCGCCCAGTAGCTTTCTTGCGCTTTTTTCAACTCGCGACGCAGGCCAACGCGAGGGAAACCGAGGGTGTGATTAAGTATTGTCATTTTTTCTTCCTCTAATTATATGTAAATCCTATGGATTTTGAATTTAGGGAAGGCGGCAAGTTTGTTCATCCCCGGGAGCTTACTGAAGTAAGTGACCAGGGTGGAAAAACGCAGCCAACGCACCATAAATTTAAAAGACGAAGGATTTTAGCCGTCCAGATGTTTACACATCCATATTTGCCAGTTACTGTATATTCCTCAAGCGCAATTTATTCATGCCGAAGTGAAGGACTTTCATGATCGAGATTAAACATCTGAAAACGCTACAGGCGTTGCGGAACAGTGGTTCACTGGCAGGCGCAGCAGCGACATTGCATCAGACCCAATCCGCCCTGTCTCACCAGTTCAGCGATCTGGAACAACGCCTCGGCTTTCGGCTATTTGTGCGTAAAAGCCAGCCGCTACGTTTTACGCCACAGGGTGAGATTTTGTTGCAGCTGGCTAATCAGGTATTGCCACAAATCGGTCGCGCGCTTCAGGCATGCAATGAACCGCAGCAAACCCGGCTGCGCATCGCCATTGAATGCCACAGTTGTATTCAGTGGCTGACGCCCGCCCTGGAGAATTTCCGTGCTAACTGGCCACAGGTAGAGATGGATTTTAAATCCGGCGTGACGTTCGATCCGCAACCGGCTCTGCAGCAGGATGAGCTGGACCTGGTGATGACATCTGACATTCTGCCGCGCAGTGGCCTGCACTATTCACCGATGTTTGATTTTGAAGTCCGTCTGATTCTGGCACCCGATCACCCACTGGCCAGCAAAACGCAGATAACACCGGAAGATTTAGCCAGCGAAACCCTGTTGATATATCCGGTACAGCGCAGCCGACTGGATGTCTGGCGGCATTTCCTGCAGCCTGCGGGCGTTAGTCCGTCGCTGAAGAGCGTGGATAACACCCTGCTGTTGATCCAGATGGTAGCCGCCAGAATGGGCATTGCAGCTCTGCCGCACTGGGTAGTGGAGAGTTTTGAACGCCAGGGCCTGGTGGTGACCAAAACCCTGGGAGATGGATTGTGGAGCCGACTGTACGCCGCTGTGCGCGATGGCGAGCAGCGTCAGCCGGTCACCGAAGCATTTATTCGCTCAGCGCGGAATCACGCCTGCGATCACCTGCCGTTTGTACGGAGTGCGGAGCGACCCACTTTCGATGTACCCACAGTGAGGCCACTATCACCGCCGCACCAATGATGAAGCTTGGCCAGTGAGGCTGCTGGTGCCAGATGGCCAGGTTAACCAACAGCCCCGCAGGCACATGCATATTGTTCATGATACCCAGCGTACCTGCATCTACCTGCGTCGCGCCGTAGTTCCACATAAAGTAACCGATGCCCGATGCCGCCACGCCAAGGAACACCAGAATCCCCCACTGCAGCGAGGTTTCAGGCATTTTTTGCGCATTCCCCACTATCAACCAGGCAATGACCGCCACCAGCAATGCCCCCATATAAAACCAGGCAAACGCGTTGTGCTGCGGCATGGGACGGGTTTCCATCAGACGCTTATAGCCCACCATGCCGATGGCAAAGCTGATGTTGGAAAGCTGTACCAGCAGCAGGCCGGTCCAGAAATGACTGGTCACCTGATCGTAACGAATGATCCCCGCCCCAATCACCGCCAACAGCGCGCTAAACGCGTAGCTCCAGCGTAAACGGCGTCGGCTCATCAGATCATAAATCAGCGTGATATAGAGCGGCGTCAGGACGGTAAATAACAGTAACTCGGAAACCGTCAGGTACAAATAAGCGCGGAAACTCAGCATATACATGATGCCAAGCTGCATGGCACCCACCAGCATGTACAGACCAATTGTTTTTACGCTGTGTCCGCGGGTACGCAGAAATGGCAGGAACACCAACGCCGCCAGTCCGACCCGTACCAGCACTGCAAAATAGCTATCGACATGACCAGCAAGGTACTCGCCAAACAGGCTAAAGGAAAAGGCCCACAGAATAGTGGTAATGATGAGTAGCGCCACAATAGATGTCTCTGAACAAAAGATACACCCATTGTAGCGAAGTTCACGGTTGACAACTGACTAACTAATGAGCGGTTCCGTTACTGTAAAAACAGTTCTCGCAGATAATGCGGCACGGCATCGTCGGCATTAAGCCCGATCACGTCCAGCTCCGGGTGCAGATCCTTCAGGCGCTGATGCGCATTGCCCATAATGCAGCCTTTTCCTGCCATCGAGAGCATCTCCGCGTCGTTCATGCCGTCACCGAAAGCAATACAGTCTTTCAGGCTGAAGCCCATCGCTTTTGCCACCGCTTCCAGTGCATGGCCTTTTGATACGCCACCGGCCATCACTTCCAGGCAGGTCAGCGTAGAGAAACTGACGTTCACACGGTCACCCCAACGGGCGTTAATCGCCTGCTCCAGCGGCAGCAGGATTTCATGAGAGTCGGTGGTGAAAAACACTTTACTGACGCCTTCCGGCTCCAGCAACGCGGGTTCGAACAGCGAATAGTTAAATACTGCTTCTTTGAAGAAACGCATTTCATCCGGGCGATGGCGGTTCATAAACCACTCATCATCGCGATACACGTTGGTCACGATATCCGGGTTCGCATTCACCACACCAAACAGGTCGCTGGCAATGTCGCGATCCAGGTTATGCGAGAACACAAGATTCCCGTCAGTATCATGTACGCGCGCACCGTTGGAGGTGATCATGTAGGACTTAATGCCAAGGTTGTCGCGAATTTGCCCCACATCAATATGATGACGGCCGGTCGCGAACACAAAATTCACGCCACGAGCAGTCAGCAGTTTCAGCGTCTCTTTGGCATACGGGGACAGGGTATGGTCGGGGGAAAGCAGCGTACCGTCTAAATCAGATGCAACTACCTGATACATAAAAAATTAAACCTCTAAGCAAAGCGGTGTCCGCTGGATGAGTTATGCCTGTCGAAAAATTCAACAATGGCGTTGAGCGCGACTGAGCGCATTGCGTCCTTTTCAAAAAGGATCTCATGGTATGCGCCTTTTATGACCAGCGGTTGACCTCCTTCTACAGGATGGCCCGCTGCGGCGCGGAGTTCACAAAAACGATAGTGCATGCGGTTATCCACCACACGCTCTTCTTCAGCCTGAATAAGCAATGTTGGGGTCGCATCATCCCCGGCCCCGGCCAGTACCTGCTCGCCCGCCAGAATGCCTTCACGCACCCAGTGATAGGTCGGGCCACCCACCCGCAGCTGCGGATCATCAGCATAGAAGCGCAGGTTACGCCGATAGCGCTGCCGGCTGTGGGTGAGCGCATTCATCCCAAACGGCAACGCCCGCCAGCGACCGGTTCCCATCGCATAGCCTTCACGGATGCGCGGATGCCCTTCTGCCCAGTCAAGAATATGGCGCACCATCCAGTCGGGAAAGCGCATCACAATCCCAAACATCGGGGCGCTGAGGGCAATAGCATCACACTGATTAGGGTGGCGCTGCAGGAACAGCGTGGCAATTGCCCCACCCATGGAATGCGCCAGTATATAGCGTTTTCTCCATGGACCTGGCTGCACTTCCTGCTGCCAGAAGGCGGTCAAATCGTCGACGTAGTCATTAAAGTTATCCACATGACCACGGTGCGGATCCGAGAGCATCCGCCCGGAACGCCCCTGGCCACGATGGTCGATAATGAGGACGTCAAAACCAGCATAAAACAGGTCATACGCCAGTTCAGCGTATTTTACGTAGCTTTCTATGCGCCCGGGACAGACGACGATGACGCGATCGTTTTTGTCTGCACGAAAGCGAACAAAGCGTACGGGAACATTATCTACGCCGGTAAATTCCGCTTCCTCCCGCTGACGCCAGAAATCTGTCAGTGGCCCCATGGAAAAAGCGGCAAACGCGTTTTCTCTTGTTTCCCAGTCTTTTTGCTGCTGAAACATCGGGTATCCAGCCTCGTTGACCAAGTAAAATCGTTTTTTTTGCCGGGTCTGTTACAACGCATCGGCAGTAGCGTATTGTGGCATAAAAATAGACAAGTCGGGAGTTTCTCATGACCTTTGAATGGTGGTTCGCCTACCTGCTGACGTCCATTGTTTTGAGCTTGTCGCCAGGATCAGGGGCGATCAACACCATGACAACCGCCATCAGCCATGGTTATCGCGGAGCAACGGCGTCAATTGCCGGTTTGCAGACCGGACTGGGCATTCATATTGTGCTGGTCGGTATTGGGCTGGGAACGCTATTCTCACGGTCAGTGATCGCCTTTGAGGTGCTGAAGTGGGCGGGGGCAGCCTATCTGATCTGGCTGGGCATTCAGCAATGGCGCGCGGCGGGAGCCATTGACCTGAACACCATGGCCAATACGCAATCGCGCAGTCGCCTGTTCAAGCGCGCCGTCTTCGTCAACCTGACCAACCCAAAGAGCATTGTATTTCTCGCCGCCCTGTTCCCACAGTTCATCATGCCGCAGGTGCCTCAACTGATGCAGTATGTTGTACTGGGCGTGACCACCATTGTGGTCGATATTATTGTGATGATCGGTTACGCGACGCTGGCCACCCGCATTGCGGGCTGGATAAAAGGCCCCAAGCAGATGAAGGCGCTAAACAAAGTGTTTGGCTCGTTGTTTATGCTGATAGGCGCCCTGCTGGCGTCAGCACGGCATGCCTAGATAACTGGAATAGTGCTCGCAATGAAATGCGAACGATCTGAACATCGCTATATGACTTCGCGAAACTCGCTGCAAAGGGAGAAACATCTTTTATTCTGTGCTGTCAGGTGTTGAGTGCTAATGCCAGAATGCCACCATATTCACCACTCAGGGATGATGAACAATGGCGGAAGCAACCACACCTCATGACGCAGTATTTAAGACCTTCCTCTCCCGTGTAGAAACCGCCCGGGACTTTATCGAACTCCATCTTCCGCCCTCGTTACTCAAAATCTGCAAACTGGAAACGCTACATCTGGAATCAGGCAGCTTTGTGGAGGACGATTTACGTCCCTATTTAAGTGACGTACTTTATTCACTCGAAACGACCAGCGGCTGCGGCTATGTACATGTGCTCATTGAGCACCAAAGCTCACCAGACAAACATATGTCGTTCAGACTGATGCGCTATGCTATCGCTGCCATGCAACGTCACCTTGAAGCGGGACACGACCGTCTGCCGCTGGTCATTCCTGTGCTTTTTTACCATGGGAAGCAAAGCCCCTGGCAGGGTTCAATGAGCTGGCTGGATCACTTTGAGGATCCGGCTACCGCCGGTCAGCTTTACAGCACACCGTTTCCGTTGGTGGATGTGACGGTTATTCCAGATGATGAGATCATGCAACATCGCAGTATGGCGGCACTGACGTTAGTACAAAAACATATTCGCCAGCGCGACATGGCACAGTTGCTGGATAAACTTACCCGCCTGTTTACGCTGGAGAAGATGAGCGGACAACAAGTAACCGTACTGGTAAACTACATGGTGCAAGCAGGGAATACACAAGATGTTCAGACATTATTGTATAAGCTGGCACAACGTGTGCCGCAGCATGGAGATAAATTGATGACAATGGCGGATCAACTAAAGCAAATAGGCCGCGAAGAGGGCAAGCGCATTGCTCTGACAGATGTCGCAAAAGCGATGCTCAAGCGGGGTCTTGATACCAACACAATTATGGAAATGACCGGTCTTTCGAAGGACGAATTACAAAAGCTTGCGCAATAAACCGTATTCCGCCTGGGCCCCCCAGGCGGGTAACAAAGTTAGCGCGAAATTATCAGATGAATACCGAAGCCCGCGAATAACGCGCCGGCAAAGCCGTCAATCCACTTCGCCAGACGCTGATAGCCACGACGCATTTTCGGCAGCGCAAACAGGCTGGCGACCACGGTAAACCACGCCAGCGTCTCGACGATAATCAGCGCAAAAATACCCCAACGGGCAGCGGTACCGACGTTGTCGCCGACAAACAGCGAAAAGACGGAGCCAAAATAGATAATGGCTTTGGGATTCGCCAGGTTGGTCAGCAGACCTTTTAAAAAACTGCGTCCGCTCTGCGCCAGCTCAACCTGCGGCGCAGGTGCCGCAACGTCCTGTTTTTTAAACGCGCCGCGCAGCATCTGATACCCCATCCAGCACAGATACAGACCACCGCCGACCATAATAATCGTGTGCAGCCAGGCCATTTTTTCGATGATCAGATGCAGACCGAGCAGTGCCACGCCCGCCCAGACCATGACGCCGCAGGTAATACCCAGCACGCCCATCATCGCCTCTTTGCGCGAGCGGCTAACGGCCGTTTGCGAAACAAAGAAAAAATCGGGGCCAGGACTCATCAGCGCTACGATGTGTACCAACGCAACGGTAAAAAATAGCGTTAACATAAAAATGACTCGCGGGGGAATAGTTCAGAGAGTCACCATCCTGGCACTTTTTTGCCTGGCTGACTACTCTTCGTCGTCACCATCAACATGCGCACGGATAAGTGCCATAAACTCTTTGCCAAAACGCTCAAGTTTACGCATTCCCACGCCGTTGACGCTCAGCATTTCGCTCGGTGACACCGGCATTTGCTCGGCCATTTCAATCAGCGTGGCGTCGTTGAAGACCACATACGGCGGGATATTCTCTTCATCGGCAATAGCTTTACGCAGCTTACGCAGTTTGGCAAACAGCTTACGATCGTAGTTACCGCCAAAGGATTTCTGCATTGCGCGCGGTTTAAGCGCCACAATACGCGGCACGGCAAGCTGTAACGGCACAACGCCGCGCAGTACCGGACGCGCAGCTTCGGTTAACTGCAACGCGGAGTGGTGGGCAATATTCTGCGTCACTAGTCCGAGGTGAATCAGCTGGCGAATGACGCTCACCCAATGTTCGTGGCTCTGTTCACGACCAATGCCGTAGACCGGCAGCTTGTCATGCGCCATCTCACGAATGCGCTGGTTATTTGCCCCGCGCAGAACCTCGACGACATAGCCCATACCAAAACGTTGGTTAACGCGGTAGATCGTCGACAGCGCTTTACGCGCATCCATTAAGCCGTCGTACTGTTTAGGCGGATCGAGACAAATATCGCAGTTGCCGCACGGCTCCTGACGCCCTTCGCCAAAATAGTTCAGCAGCACCAGACGACGACAGGTTTGCGCCTCGGCAAAGGCCCCCATCGCATTGAGCTTGTGACGCTCGATATCCAGCAGTTGTCCGGCGGGTTTCTCTTCGAGACAACGGCGGAGCCACGCCATATCGGCCGGATCGTAAAACAGCATCGCTTCTGCGGGCAGGCCATCACGCCCGGCACGCCCGGTTTCCTGATAGTAGGACTCGATATTACGCGGGATATCGAAATGCACCACGAAGCGCACGTTGGGTTTGTTAATGCCCATGCCAAACGCCACGGTCGCGACAACGATTTGCAGGTCGTCGCGCTGGAATTTCTCCTGCACGTCGGCGCGTACGCTGTTTTCCAGCCCGGCATGATAGGCCCCGGCGCTGATCCCGCGGCTTTGCAGGCGCGCCGCGGTGTCTTCAACCTTCGCGCGGCTGTTACAGTAAATAATGCCGGACTTTCCGCGTTGCTCCTGCACGTAGCGCATTAGCTGATCGAGCGGCTTAAACTTCTCCATCAGCATGTAGCGGATATTTGGACGGTCGAAGCTGCTGATCTGAATGAGGGGATCGTTAAGCCCGAGCAGACGCACAATATCCAGCCGGGTGGTGTCATCGGCGGTGGCCGTGAGCGCTACAAAAGGAAGCGCAGGGAAACGCTGACGCAGCTGACCCAGCGCGGCATATTCCGGCCGGAAATCATGCCCCCACTGGGAAATACAGTGCGCTTCATCTACCGCCAGCAGTACCGGATTCCAGTGAGCCAGATTATCAAGGAAGTTATCCAGCATCAGGCGCTCGGGCGCAATGTACAGCAGGCGGATTTGCCCGCTGCGACAGCCTGCCATCACCTCTTGCTGCTGTTCACGGCTCTGGGTGGAGTTCAGGCATGCCGCCGCCACACCGTTTGCCAGCAGCTGATCGACCTGGTCTTTCATCAGGGAAATCAGCGGCGAAACCACAACGGTGAGGCCATTCAGCAATAATGCGGGAATTTGATAACAGAGGGATTTACCGCCACCGGTTGGCATAACGACCAGGCAATCGCGGCCAGAGAGCACGGTGTCGATGATTTCTTCCTGACCAGGGCGAAACTGTTGGTAGCCAAAGGTTTCCTGCAAAACCTGTTTAGCGCCCATTTCCAGATTCAACACTTCCGCCTGCGCCACATTAACCCCGTTAACCTTAAATAAAAACAGGCGCTATTTTCAGCGCCTGAGAGAGAAACTGCAATGATTAAAATACTCTCAATGCCGATCAGAAGATATCGTTGAGCATTACACCCACGCCAACGCGCGTCTGATTAAAGTTATAGTCAATCAGCGACTCGCCATAACCACTGTAGACCTGGGTATAAAGACGAACATGTTTGGTGATGGGGTAGCTGACGCCCAGCTCAGCCCCGCCGTAGCCGGTATTCCAGTTGTACTGACCTTTCGCACTTAAAACGGCGTCACCGAGGTGGTAACCCAGTTTGAGCTGATAGTAGCCCATATATTTAGTGATATCAGGGTTATCGTCAGTGCTGCCGATGACGTACCACGGCTTCACTTCCACCAGCCAGTTACCGTGTTCTGCCATCAGGCGGGTATACAGGCGGTTCCAGCTGCGCGAGGTTGGATCGGAACGACCGTTAGAGTCATGGTTGTATCCCATTTCTACATCGCGCAATGTCCAGCCGGCAACGCGATAATCGGTGGCAAAACCGAGGAACAGCTGTGGTTCGTAGTTAGTTTCGCGAAACGGTGCCGATTCTTCGCTATTGGAAAGCTGCCACCAGGATTTCTGGGTATAGGAGCCACCCAGCACAGAGTTCGGACCTAAAATCCCGCGCCACAACGGAAACGCCAGGCTCAGTTGAAACTTCACTTCATCTTTACGCGCATTTTCGGACCAACTGTAGCTGCTGATGGCCTCTTTATTCATATCGCTGGTATTGGTGTAGATGAGATAGTTAGTGTCATAAGGGTAAAGCGTGAAAGGATTGTCATGTTCTTGCAGCATATTGGCAATAATACTGCCGCGTACTGCAGGTGCATCATGAATCTCTTTCACTGTCGCTTCCTGCGCATACGCCGTCAACGGCAGCATGACTGCTGGTAATAACCAACCCAGAATCGCCCGCATCGGTAGTATTCTCCTGAATGTATTATTGATGAATTGTAAGATTTTATTGATAGCATTTTACATACTTAGTGCGTTCCTCGTTAGTTATCCCGTCCTAAAGTAGAAAACAACAACTAAGAAGCATAATATCAACACTTCATTAACCATTGAGAGTTAGGGATTGTATGTCTGCTGTACTGACTGCTGAGCAAGCGCTGAAATTAGTGGGCGAAATGTTTGTCTACCATATGCCATTTAACCGGGCGCTAGGGCTGGAGCTGGAACGCTACGAGAAAGAGTTTGCCCAACTGGCCTTTAACAACCAACCAATGATGGTCGGTAACTGGGCGCAAAGCATCCTGCACGGCGGCGTGATCGCCTCGGCACTGGACGTGGCAGCCGGGCTGGTGTGCGTGGGAAGTACGCTGACGCGCCACGAAACCATCAGCGAGGACGAACTGCGCCAGCGGATGTCGCGCATGGGAACCATCGATCTCCGCGTTGATTACCTACGCCCGGGGAGAGGGAATCGCTTCACGGCTACCAGCAGTCTACTGCGGGCGGGTAATAAAGTTGCCGTTGCGCGCGTGGAACTGCATAACGAAGAGCAGCTTTATATCGCCAGCGCCACCGCCACTTATATGGTGGGGTAAGCGCCTGAAACAAGGTAAACTGCTGTTACATTTCTGAAATGAGTTTTCCCGATGGATGCTAAGCAAACGCGGCAAGGCGTATTACTCGCTCTTGCTGCCTATTTTATTTGGGGCATTGCACCCGCGTACTTCAAGCTGATTTACTACGTCCCCGCAGACGAAATCCTGACGCACCGTGTGATCTGGTCGTTTTTCTTTATGGTGGTGTTGATGAGTATCAGCCGCCAATGGTCAGGGGTCAAAACTCTGCTGCAAACGCCAAAGAAGGTTTTCCTGCTGGCGCTTTCCGCGGTGCTCATCGGCGGCAACTGGTTGCTATTCATTTGGGCGGTCAACAATCACCATATGCTGGAAGCCAGCCTCGGCTACTTTATTAACCCGCTGGTGAATATTGTGCTGGGCATGATTTTCCTCGGCGAGCGCTTTCGCCGCATGCAGTGGCTGGCCGTGCTGCTCGCCGCCTGCGGCGTACTGGTACAGTTGTGGACGTTCGGCTCGCTGCCAATCATTGCGCTGGGACTGGCCTTCAGTTTTGCTTTTTATGGCCTGGTGCGTAAGAAGATCGCCGTCGAGGCGCAAACCGGCATGCTGATCGAAACCTTGTGGCTGTTACCGATTGCGGCAATCTATCTGTTTGGTATTGCCGATAGCCCAACCAGCCATATGGGACAGAACCCCATGTCGCTCAATCTGTTGCTGATTGCAGCAGGGGTCGTGACCACCATTCCACTGCTGTGCTTTACCGGTGCAGCGACCCGTCTGCGTCTGTCCACGCTGGGCTTTTTCCAGTATATCGGGCCGACGCTGATGTTCCTGCTGGCGGTGACATTCTACGGTGAAGTACCGGGCGCAGATAAGATGGTGACGTTCGCCTTTATCTGGGTCGCGCTGGCGATATTCGTGATGGATGCGATTTATACCCTACGCAGAACGCGAAGGGGGCTGTGATTGTGCCTGATGGCACTGATTTTGTAGGCCGGATAAGACGGTTACGTTGCCATCCGGCATCTTTCTGCCTGATGGCGCTGCGCTTATCAGGCCTACGGGAGCGTTAATAACTCTCTGCTACAGCCAGTTCTTGCGCTTAAAGTACAAATATGGCGCCAGGCCCGCGAGCATCATAAAGACAATCGCGCCTGGGTAACCGAAGCTCCAGTGCAGTTCTGGCATGAACTCAAAGTTCATGCCGTAGCTGGACGCCACCAGTGTCGGCGGCAGGAACACAACGGAGACCACCGAGAAGATCTTGATAATGCGGTTCTGTTCGATGTTGATAAAGCCCATCGCCGCCTGCATCAGGAAGTTAACCTTCTGGAACAGGGATTCATTGTGCGGCAGCAGGGATTCGATATCACGCAGGATCTCGCGCGCCTGCTCCAGCTGACCGCCCGGCAGTCGCGCCTTACGCACCAGGAAGTTTAATGCGCGCTGGGTATCCATCAGACACAGACGAACTTTCCAGCCAATATCTTCCAGTTCCGCCAGCGTGGAGAGCGCTTCGTCATATTCATCGCCCTGACGCCCTTCCATAATCACGCGGCTGAGTTTTTCCAGATCGCTGTAGATGTTTTCTATCTCATCCGCCAGCTGTTCGATTTTTGTTTCGAACAGATCGAGTAGCAGCTCGTAAGCGTTGCCGTCAACCATCGCCTGGCTACGCGCACGCATACGGTACAGACGAAACGCCGGCAGTTCGCGCTCGCGCAGAGTAAACAGGCGACCTTCTCGAATGGTGAATGCCACGGTTGAGTTGCCCGCGTGATCGTCGGCATCTTCATAGAAGAAGAAGGAGTGGATGTGCAGGCCGTCTTCGTCTTCAAAGAAACGCGCGGATGCTTCGATGTCTTCCAGTTCAGGGCGCGTAGCCAGGTTCTGGCCCAAGTCCTTTTGCACACGGTTTCGTTCATCGTCATCCGGCTCGACTAAATCGACCCAAACCGAACTGGCGAGATGATCAATTTCATCCGCCTCAAGACGTATTAAACGATTGTTTTCCAGTTGAAATGCGCTCAGCATGACCGGGACTCCCAATGCAAAAAATTATCGGACAGTTCGGTGGGCACACAGAAACAAATTGGGTTTCAGACCATTAAACAGCCTGACTCGGCGCGACGAGAATAAACAGAAGGTCGCTGACAACCGCGAAGGCTATCAGCAAAAAGGGATAGCCTTAGGAGTTGATCCTGGATGACAGGATAATGAGCCAGTATCTACTGGGTGTGTCCAAGGCGAATGTCCTCTTAGCGTAATCGTGCGCGCATGTTACGCCAGCAAAATTTTGACGTCAACACGCAACAGATGGCGAAAAAGTAATAATTTCCCCTCATGCTGCAAGGTTAGCAGAACGGGGGGATTTATCTATGATTTCAGAATATTAACCGAAAGATTGCCGGATGGTGGCTTCGCCTTATCCGGCCTACAAATCATAATATTAAGCAACATGCAGGCCTGATAAGCGTAGCGCCATCAGGCGATCAAACGGTTTCCAGTCTGGCGTAGGCGGCAACCAGCCATTTAATCCCCTGCCCCTGGAACGCGACCTGCAAACGACTGTGTTCACCGCTGCCTTCCAGGTTGACGATGGTGCCCTCGCCAAACTTGGCGTGACGCACACGCTGACCGAGCTTATAGCCGGTGTCGTTCTCCGCCATCGGCGTGCCCATCCGTTGGTGGCTCACCGGACGGCTGACCGTGGCGCGCAGGCGAACCTCTTCCACGCAGGTCTCTGGTAATTCACCAATAAACCGGGATGGCCGGTGGTAAACCTCTTTGCCGTACAGGCGACGCGTTTCGGCGTAGGTCAACGTCAGTTTCTGCATCGCACGGGTAACGCCCACATAGGCCAGGCGGCGTTCCTCTTCGAGGCGCCCGCCTTCATCGAGTGACATCTGGCTGGGGAACATGCCCTCTTCCATTCCGACGATAAACACCTGCGGGAACTCCAGACCTTTGGCCGAGTGCAAGGTCATTAGCTGGACCGCATCCTGCCAGGTATCCGCCTGCCCTTCGCCCGCTTCCAGCGCCGCGTGGGAGAGGAACGCCTGTAGCGGCATCAAGTCTTCGTCTTCTTCGTTGTAACTGAACTGGCGCGTTGCCGTCACCAGTTCCTCTAAGTTTTCGATACGCGTCTGGCCCTTCTCGCCCTTTTCCTGCTCGTACATCATGCGCAGACCGGAGTCTTTTATTACCCGGTCGGTCTGCACGTGCAGCGGCATATCGGCGGTTTCCTGCGCCAGTGCGTCGATAAGTTCCATAAAGCGCTGTAGTGCGCTGGCGGCACGCCCGGCTAGGGCTTTTTCCTGCAGCAGTTCACGACACGCCTGCCACATTGTCAGCTGGCGGTCGCGCGAAGTCTGACGCACCACGTCCAGCGTACGATCGCCGATACCGCGCGTGGGGGTATTCACCACACGCTCGAACGCGGCGTCGTCGTTACGATTAGCTATCAGGCGCAGGTAAGAGAGCGCGTCTTTAATTTCCTGACGCTCGAAGAAGCGCATTCCACCGTAAATACGGTACGGCATGCTGGCCTGTAACAGCGCCTCTTCCAGCACGCGCGACTGGGCGTTGCTGCGATAAAGAATGGCGCACTGCGTCAGCTGACCGCCGTTGTCCTGCCAGGCTTTAATGCGGTTAACCACAAAACGCGCTTCATCGAGTTCATTGAACGCGCAATAGAGTGAGATCGGCTCACCGTCGACGCCCTCGGTCCACAGTTTTTTGCCCAAACGCCCGTTATTGTTTTCAATCAGGGCGTTAGCCGCGCTAAGGATATTGTTGGTCGAGCGGTAGTTCTGCTCCAGACGAATAGTTTCGGCACCGGGGAAGTCGTTGAGGAAGCGCTGGATGTTTTCCACCTGCGCTCCGCGCCAGCCGTAGATTGACTGATCATCATCGCCGACGATCATCACCTTGCCGGTGTCACCCGCCAGCAGGCGGATCCAGGCATACTGGATATTGTTGGTATCCTGGAATTCGTCCACCAGGATGTTGGTAAAACGTTCGCGGTAGTGCTGCAGAATGTGCGGTTTGTTGAGCCACAGTTCGTGGGCTCGCAGCAGCAACTCGGCGAAATCCACCAGCCCGGCGCGATCGCACGCTTCCTGGTAGGCCTGGTAAACCTTCTGCCAGGTTTGCTCGACCGGATTACCGTAGCTTTGAAGATGATGCGGGCGCAGCCCTTCGTCTTTCTGACTGTTGATAAACCACATTGCCTGGCGCGCTGGCCACTGCTTCTCATCGAGGTTCATCGCTTTGATCAGACGCTTCAGCAGGCGCAACTGGTCTTCGCTGTCGAGGATCTGGAAATCCTGCGGCAGGTTGGCATCCATATGGTGCGCACGCAGCAGGCGGTGCGCCAGACCGTGGAAGGTACCGACCCACATACCGCCCTGGCTGGTTCCCATAATCTGACCAATACGGTGGCGCATTTCTGCCGCCGCTTTGTTGGTAAAGGTCACCGCCATAATCGAGTATGGTGAGTTGTTCTCAACCGTCAGTAACCAGGCGATGCGGTGTACCAGCACGCGCGTTTTACCACTCCCCGCACCTGCCAGAACCAGCATATTGCTGCGTGGCGCGGCCACAGCCTGGCGCTGTTCGTCATTGAGGCTATCGAGCAGGTAAGAAACGTCCATTGGCACCGCCGGAATCAACAGGGCTCAGTAATACACTAAGCAATTCAAGTTGCAGGAAGGCGGCAAGGGAGTTCATCCCCAGGAGCGTACATAAGTACGTGACTGGGGTGAACGAGTGCAGCCAACGCATCTGCAACTTGAAGTGCGACGTGTATGGGCCCCTGGAAATTTATACAGAGTTGTTGATGATTATATCAGCGAGGTCAGAGATGCCAACTGTGAAATTTCGATATGCGGCAGTAAACGACTGTCAGCGGTTTGCATCAGGTCGGCATTTTCCGGCTTGATCCAGCAGGCCTGCATGCCACAGCGGATGGCTCCGGCGACGTCTGTCGTCAGGTCATCACCGACGTGCAGGATCTCACCTATGGGCATATTCAGCTTTTCCGCCGCCAGCGAGTACATGTCACTGAACGGTTTTGAGCGCCCATCGGGGCCGGCACGCAGCACAAACTCAAAATAATCGCCCAGACCAAACAGCTCCGGCTGCGCGTTACCGTTGGTGATGGCCACCAGCGGCCACTTGCGGGCCAGTACCTTCAGCGTGTCATGCGTAGATTGCGGGACGTCGATGCGGCTGCGCCATTTGGCGAAGTTCATCATCGCCGCGTTCGCCCCCATTTTCGCCTCTGCCGCCGACAGGCCAGCCTCCAGCATGGCGCGCTCTACGGCACGATGCCGCCACTGGGTGACATCATGGTAAATATCCGGTTCGGCGTCGCGCACGGCCTGGCGCAGGCGCTGCAGGTCGGTATTTTGTAAGGTGCTCAGCGCCGGGTGATAGTTTTGCACAAACGCGAGCGCTTCCTGCTCGGTGCGCGTGATAACGGGACGGTTATCGTAAAGGGTGTCATCAAGGTCAAAGGTGAGCGCAGAAATACGCCCCAAAGGCCGGTAAAAACGCATTATTTCCCCCGTTTGGCGCGCGGATGCGCCGCATCGTACACTGAAGCCAGGTGTTGAAAATCAAGATGGGTATAGATTTGCGTGGTAGAGAGGTTAGCGTGTCCCAACAGCTCTTGTACCCCGCGCAGGTCGCCGCTCGACTCCAGCATATGCGTCGCAAACGAGTGGCGCAGTTTATGGGGATGCACATGGCTATTCAGCCCCTGCTTGATACCCCATTCGGCAAAACGTTTCTGCACGTTACGCGCGGAGATACGTTTGCCCAGTTTTGACAGAAACAGCGCGTCTTCGTCACTGCCGAAAAGCCCGCGCAGATCCAGCCAGTGTTCGATCCACGCCACCGCATTGCGGCCAATTGGCAGGCGGCGCTCTTTGCTGCCTTTACCCATCACCCACACTTCGCCGGTGTCGAGATCGAGATGTTTAATATCCAGGCCAACCAGTTCCGACAAACGCAGTCCCGCGCCGTACATCACCTCCAGCATAGCCCGGTCGCGCACGGCGAGGGGATCGTTGAGATCGATATCCAGCAGTCGGTTAACGTCATCCACATCAATATTTTTCGGCAGATGCCGCGGTGCCTTCGGCGCAGAAATACCTTTTGCCGGGTTGGCTTTCAGCTCACCCTGATTCACCAGCCAGTCGAAGAAACTGCGTAAGGCGGAGAGGCGCAACGCCAGGCTCGCCGGTCCCAGACCGTTGCGGCGACTGCGTACGGCAACACTGCGCACCCTTGCAGCATCACATTGTTGCCAGCTTTGCAGGCCGGTTTCTTCGGCTATCGCGATGATGGCATCCAGCTGACGCCGATAATTGAGCAACGTGATGGGACTAAGCTGACGCTCCACGCCCAGATAGCGTAAGAAGCGTGCAACGTCCTGAGAAAGCGGTGAGTCGGTCATACGCGTTCAATCCAGCGCTCCAGCAGTTCCGGCAACATCAGCGAGATTTCCTGCAATAGCTGCGTGCCCTGCCCTTGCTGGTAATGATTAACATCACGGCTGCTGAACAGCATGACGCCAAGGGAACCATCTTGCCCCAGCATCGACATGGCTACCGAACCAACCGCTTTCGCCTCCGGCATCATCACCAGCAGTTCCGGGCCATTGAGCGGACCCAGATAGTGCTGTGACTGCCCGAGACGCTGAATACGCAGCGGCTCGAAGGCCTGACGACTTAATGCCAGATGGGTAAACTTTGAAGGGGCGCCAAGCCGCCAGCGATCCGGGAACAGACGAACCGTCGCGCCTGCCAGCCCCAGCTCACGTGCCCAGCGATGAAATCGCATCAGCATATCGTCGAGGCTGCTGGCCGCCGCCAGCCGTCCTTGCAGATTTAACAGGCGATAAAACAGGCTTTCGTTAGCGTTAGCCTGTTCCATCAATAACGTCATGTTCTCTTCAAGCACGTTGATATGATTACGCGCCCGAGCCATATGCCATTCAACTAAAGAGATCGTACCCCGCACCGGGTGCGGGACGCGCATCGCTTCAACCGCTTGCGCATTACGGATAAAAAACTCAGGGTGACGTTGCAGATATTCGACGACCGCCCGATCGTCAAGTTCCATGAGCGTTTCCTGTAGTTCTTCCCCTGGTTGCTTCATAGATGAATAAATCCGTCGTAGACATGTGCCGCCGGGCCAGTCATATACAACGGATGACCCGGGCCTTTCCAGGCGATATCAAGGCGACCGCCCGGTAGTTCCACGCGCACTTCTTCTGCCAGCAGGCCCTGCTGAATACCGACAGCGACAGCAGCGCACGCTCCGCTGCCACAGGCCTGCGTTTCACCCGCCCCACGTTCATAGACGCGCAGCCGGATGTGCTCGCGTTTCACCACTTGCATAAATCCAATATTGGCGCGCTCAGGAAAGCGTTCGTGGCTTTCCAGAACCGGTCCCAGCGTTTCCACCGTGGCCGTATCCACATCATCAACCTGAATGACACAGTGTGGATTCCCCATTGATACCACGCCGCACAATACTGTCTGCTCAGCCGCCCGCATAATATAGGTCTTCTCTGCTTTATTGGCGCGAAAAGGCACCTGCGAGGGTTCAAAATTGGGCTCGCCCATATTGACCCGCACCAGCTCATCGTCCGTCACAGTTAATACCATGCGGCCATTCGCCGTACTGACGCGGATATCACGTTTATTGGTCAGCCCTTTCAGGCGTACAAAACGCGCAAAACAACGGGCACCGTTACCGCACTGCGACACTTCGCTACCGTCAGCATTAAAGATACGGTAATGGAAATCCAGCTCCGGATCATACGGAGGCTCAACCACCAGCAGCTGATCAAATCCCACACCAAGATGCCTGTCGGCCAGGCGGCGGATAAGCTCCGGTGAAAAAAAGACATTCTGCGTTACCGCGTCGACGACCATAAAATCGTTGCCAAGGCCATGCATTTTAGAGAATTGCATCGTTCACTCCGTTCACGCGGGTACAGAGACTTCGCTTTAGTAGTTTACCTGGGAAGGCCCATCTCCCGTTGCTCGATCGTTTCGATCGGGCACTGTGGACTGCGATTGCGTTTCAACTGGCTTCGTCGGTGGCGGCGCGGTTTTATCTGCTGGCGGGAAATAGAGTGGACCTTTCAGACCACAGCCCGTCAGGCTGAACAGAGTAAGAAGTACAGCGAGTGCCTGAAACACGTTTTTCATTATGGATTGCCCGTAAAGTTCATACTTTCTGTTTTCTATCATCGCAGGAGAAGACGTAAAAGCAAGAGTTTGGCTAAAACTGCAACGTGAATTCTTTCAGGTTATACTCTCGCCATCATGAAAAAACGGAAAAACACCAATGAACGACAGTGAATTTCACCGCCTTGCCGACACCCTGTGGATGACCATTGAAGAGCGTCTGGACGACTGGGACGGCGACAGCGATATCGACTGCGAGATCAACGGCGGCGTGCTGACCATCAGCTTTGAAAACGGCAGCAAGATTATTATTAACCGTCAGGAGCCGCTGCATCAGGTGTGGCTGGCGACCAAACAGGGTGGCTACCATTTTAACTTGAAAGGTGACGAATGGATTTGCGACCGTAGCGGTGAACGCTTCTGGGATCTGCTGGAGCAGGCTGCAACGCAACAGGCGGGAGAAGCCGTGAGCTTCCGTTGAGGTTTTGTGCCGGATGCGCTTTGCTTATCCGGCCTACCCGTTGCGCGTCAATTGTAGGCCGGATAAGGTGTTTACACCGCCATCCGGCACCATAATCACGAAAAATACTGCTGCAACATCGGCGTGTCATTATCCTGATTAGCCGGCGGGACCGGGTTAATCGGCTGGGTACGGAACGGGATAACCTGCGCACGGCCATCGGTTTTCACAATCTGATAGAACTGCGGCAGATTAAAGTTAATGAAGCTGGAGCCGTAGGTAAAGCGATCGTGCGACGAGGAGTAGAAGCGGCTGACATCGCGAACCAGCTCTTCTTTGCTGCCTTCGCAATGGTGATACACCTCGACCCGATTACTCTCGTCCAGAATGTAGATATTAAAGCCCTGCTCATCACCCGTTTCTTCAAAAAAGAACTGAATGATCCCTTCACTGGCAAAACCATCCACCACCGACGGCAATTTCACGTGGTTAGTCTCAACCTGAACGGAAAGACCGTGCAGCTTGTTGTGTGAAATCGCGCCGTAAAATTCAATGGCGTTTTCCAGTTTCTGTACCGACACGTTCAAACGCTCAAAGAACAGTCCCCACGTCTGCCCGGAAACACGCAGCGCTTTGAAACGACCGGTTTCATGGCGCGTACTGGAAAGGCGCAGCTCAATACACTCGGACACCAGTTGCTGAACGCGGGTACGGATCAGACCACGTAAATGCTGGCTATAACAGAAGACCTCGACGCTGTCCGGCGGTGCCGCATCTTGATGCATTTTGCCGAGAATCGTTTTTAACGCTTCAATCATCGCCTGCTCGCCGTTGAAGTGCAGCGTACGCACTTCGTTCCACGAGTTGCGGTACAGCAGATCTACGCTACCGACCAGGCAATTTTGTTCTTCGCCAAAGCTGAAGACATCCAGCTTGCGGAAATCAAAATGTACCACCTGATTGCGGAATGCCGCCGTCGGGTCGTATTCAAGGTTGACGATAATCGCCAGATGGCGAATCTCACACGGGCTGTAGAGTGCTTTTGGCGTCGGTGCCGGTAAACGCAGCGGGAAGTGGTGCGATACGTCGGCGACCATTTCCTGCAGCTTTGGCAGATCGACAATACCATTGCCCTTAATAAACAAATGCGTACGTGACGTCAGCAGACCGTTAAACCACGCCCACGCCACCAGCTTGTTCAGGTAACGGTTATATTCCAGCGGCTGATGGCTGATGATCGAATCCATGTTGGGCGCACGGTTGTAGAGATACCAACCGGAACGGTTAGCACGGCCCGGCGGCACATGGATAAAGGTCAGATACGGTTCCGAGAGGTCCGGTGAGATCTGCGGGTTCACCAGCGTCACTTTACCCGGCAGGGCTTCAAACGCAGCGTACAGCTTACGGGTCAAAACACCGATGTCCTGCGGGCTGGCACTGACGCTGAGGTTATTACGGCGCGCAAAGCGGATCAGATTACGGTAGCTCTGCATCATCGCATCGAGCAGTTCGTTGTGCGCTTCACGTACCTGGTCAATCTTCCAGTTAGCGCGGTTATCCAGCATGGTCAGACGGGCGTCGTCCCAACCCCACTCTTTTACTAACTGACTTAGCACTTCACGACGCCAGCCCACGCAGGCGCGTTCGCGGCTCAGTTTCTCACACACTTTTAGGTAGAAACATCGACGCACTAAATCGAGGCGCGTCGGATCTTCAATTGCCGTGAGGTACTCGGTCACGCGCTCCAGCATCATGCAGTACGGATCGAGACCAAAAGAGACGATCTCGCCGTCGTGCAGGCGCTGTTTAATATCTTTCGCCAACAGGCGTGGATTGGGGTATTCCCAGGAATATGCTTCAAGCAGCAGTGTTTTCAGCACCGCTTTGTACGGGGAGTCGATACTCTTGTACAACTGCCAGAGGCTGGCACCAAAGTACTCTTCGGCGGAGAGCGAGCTAAGCCCACCCAGATCCAGCCATTCGTTTGGCGTTAACACCCCTTGCGCGTAGAGCGTCATGACGTAATCGTCGTAATGCTCTTCTTCTTCGCCCGGCACCATATTCCACAGTATACGTTTGCCCGCGAGGCGCACAGCAGTGCGATAGAACTCATCAAGCAACAGGATATGCTGCGTCGAACCACAGTCTTCACCACCCAGACTGCCGCTTTCATTGTGACGGAAACGGTTTTCATCAATCAGGAAGAAGCTGACTTCCACGCCCAGCGAGGCTGCCCAGCTTTCCAACAGGCTGCATTTACGCTGCAGCAACTGACGCTCTTCACTATCCAGCCAGGATTGATGGCAAACCCAGATGTCCAGGTCAGAGGAACAGCTTTGCCCGACTGAAGAAGTGCTGCCCATCGAGTAAACGCCGGTAATTGGCAGTTCGCCCTTCGGGGGGTCCTGCGGAGACATGCCGCGGTACAGTTCCAGCTCATTCAGATAGTGACGTTGGGTTTCATCAGGCGTGTAAAAGCATATGCCCTTGGGAACGTTACCATCGAGGTAACCCGGCATCAGCGGATGGTGATAGTGCAATAATGTCGGCAGCAGACTGTATACCTGCTGGAAAGCAGGGCCCATGGCAGCAAGCGCGCGATCGACACGCAGTTGATTTATGGCATCCAGTCTCTGTTTCAGAGTCTCAATATAGAGGTACAAGACGTATCGCCTGATTTTGCTATCTGGCATGTTGTCGACTGCTGCAGCGCATGCGCTTACCAACACTCTTCAGCAATTCAGATAAACCGTATGTCAAAAATAACCGTTACCTTTTTTTCGCCGTACTTTTTTTAGGGAGTACCGACGAAAAAATGGTCTAAAACGTGATCAATTTAACACCTTGCTCATTGACCGTAAAGAAAGATGCGCTACATACAAGTGTAGCACCGTTCGTTGCGTGTAAATTCCTTCATACGGTCGGGAGGTCTCTCGTCATTAATCACTGCCAGTGATGATGCAGCGCCTTTTCGTCTCACTACGTTTGAGCGTAACGCTGACATCCCTTTGATAAGGATGTTAGGATGGTTAATGATTGATAATGACGGTAACAAGCATGTTAGACAATGTTTTGAGAATTGCCACACGCCAAAGCCCCCTTGCGCTCTGGCAGGCACATTATGTCAAAGACGCTTTGATGGCAAATCACCCCGGCCTGGTCGTTGAACTGGTCCCTATGGTGACCCGTGGCGACGTGATCCTGGATACCCCGCTGGCGAAAGTTGGTGGGAAAGGTTTATTTGTCAAAGAGCTGGAAGTCGCGCTGTTGGAAAAACGCGCCGATATCGCCGTGCACTCTATGAAGGATGTGCCGGTCGAGTTCCCTGAAGGGCTTGGCCTGGTCACTATCTGTGAACGCGAAGACCCACGCGATGCGTTTGTCTCAAATAAATTTAACTCACTGGATGAACTCCCGGAAGGTAGCATCGTTGGGACCTCGAGTCTGCGTCGCCAGTGTCAGTTGGCGAAGCAGCGCCCGGATCTTATTATCCGATCGCTGCGTGGCAACGTGGGTACTCGCTTGAGCAAACTGGATAACGGCGACTATGACGCCATTATTCTCGCCGTCGCCGGGTTAAAACGTTTGGGACTTGAGTCACGCGTCCGGACCGCACTACCACCGGAAGTCTCTCTGCCGGCTGTCGGGCAAGGCGCAGTAGGCATAGAATGTCGACTTGACGATCTGCGCACCCAGGCGCTGCTGGCCCCGCTCAACCATGAAGAAACCGCCCTGCGCGTCAAAGCGGAACGCGCCATGAACACGCGCCTGGAAGGGGGCTGTCAGGTGCCTATTGGCAGCTATGCTGAACTCATCAACGGTGAAATTTGGCTACGTGCGCTGGTCGGTGCACCTGATGGGTCGCAGATGGTGTGCGGCGAGCGTCGCGGCGCACCACAGGATGCCGAACAAATGGGTATTTCTCTGGCGGAAGAACTGTTAGAGAACGGTGCGCGTACCATTCTGGCTGAAGTTTATAACGGAGAAGCACCGGCATGAGTATTCTGGTCACCCGCCCGTCTCCCGCAGGGGAAGAGTTAGTGAGCCGTCTGCGCACACTGGGGCAGGTGGCCTGGAGTTTTCCGCTCATTGAGTTTTCGCCGGGTCGGGAACTGGCTACGCTAGCCTCCCGACTGTCGGCGCTCACGGAAAACGATCTGGTCTTCGCCCTCTCACAGCACGCCGTTACCTTTGCCGATGCCGAGCTACAGCAGCAGAGGGCTAGCTGGCCCTCACTTCCGCGCTATTTTGCCATCGGCCGTACAACGGCGCTGGCGCTACATACCGTGAGCGGATGTAATATTCACTATCCACTGGATCGGGAAATCAGCGAAGTCTTGCTACAATTACCTGAATTACAAAATATTGCGGGAAAACGCGCGCTTATTTTACGCGGCAACGGCGGTCGGGAGCTGATAGGCGAAACCTTAACTGCTCGTGGTGCCGATGTTTATTTTTGTGAATGTTATCAACGCAGTGCAAAACATTACGATGGTGCAGAAGAGGCGATGCGCTGGCATTCGCGCGGCGTGACGACGGTGGTTGTCACCAGCGGAGAGATGCTGCAACAGCTCTGGTCGCTTATTCCGCAGTGGTATCGTGAGCACTGGTTACTACGCTGTCGGCTGCTGGTCGTCAGTGAGCGTCTGGCGCACCTCGCCCGGGAACTGGGCTGGCAAGATATTAAGGTCGCTGATAACGCCGACAACGATGCGCTACTGCGCGCATTACAATAACTCTCATAATGGGATGCCATAATGACGGAACAAGAAAAATCCTCCGCCGTGGTTGAAGAGACCAGGGAGGCCGTGGAAACGACGCCACAGCCAGTCAAAGCAGAAAAAAAGAACCACAACAGCACCGCACTGATCCTGAGCGCAGTGGCGATTGCGATTGCGCTGGCAGCGGGCGTGGGTCTGTATGGCTGGGGGAAACAGCAGGCAATAACGCAGACCGCAACTAGCGATGCGCTGGCTAATCAGCTCATCGCGCTGCAAAAAGCGCAGGAAAATCAGAAGAGCGAACTGGAAGGCATAATTAAACAGCAAGCAACGCAGTTGGATGAAGCCAACCGCCAACAGGCCGCGCTGGTCAAACAGCTTGATGAAGTCCAGCAAAAAGTTGCCACCATTTCCGGCAGTGATGCCAAAGCCTGGCTGCTGGCGCAGGCTGATTTCCTGGTGAAAATGGCCGGACGTAAATTATGGAGCGATCAGGACGTCACGTCTGCGGCAGCACTGCTGAAAAGCGCCGATGCCAGCCTGGCAGACATGAACGACCCCAGTTTGATTACCGCTCGTCGCGCCATCACCGATGATATTGCCAGCCTGTCTGCGGTTTCACAGGTCGACTACGACGGCATTATCCTCAAGGTGAATCAACTCTCCAACCAGATTGATAACCTACGCCTGGCTGACAATGACACCGATGATTCACCGATGGATTCCGACAGCAGCGAGCTTTCCAGCTCCATTAGCGAATGGCGCGTCAATCTACAAAAAAGCTGGCAGAACTTTATGGACAGCTTTATTACCATTCGCCGTCGCGATGAAACCGCCGTCCCGCTGCTGGCACCGAATCAGGACGTTTACCTGCGTGAAAATATCCGTTCTCGCCTGCTAGTCGCCGCACAGGCCGTGCCGCGTCATCAGGAAGAAACCTGGCGCCAGGCGCTGGAAAATGTCTCCACCTGGGTACGTGCCTACTACGACACCGACGATGCCACCACCAAAGCGTTTCTTGACGAAGTGGATCAGTTGAGCCAGCAAAGCATCAGTATGAACGTGCCAGACACGCTGCAGAGCCAGGCTATTATCGAGAAGCTCATGCAGACCCGCGTACGTAATTTACTGGCCCAGCCGACAACCTCTCCAGCCGAGGCTGAAACTGCACCTGCACCTGCACCTCAGGCTGACACGCCGGCAACCGCGACGCAGGGAGAATAATGATGCTAAAAGTATTATTGCTCTTTGTGCTACTGATCGCTGGGATCGTCATTGGCCCGATGATCGCCGGTCATCAGGGATACGTGCTGATCCAGACAGACAACTACAACATCGAAACCAGCGTGACCGGCCTGGTGATCATCCTGATCGTCGCCATGGTCATTCTGTTTGCGATTGAATGGCTGCTGCGCCGTATTTTCCGTACCGGTGCGCATACCCGCGGCTGGTTTGTTGGTCGCAAGCGCCGCCGTGCACGTAAGCAGACCGAACAGGCATTACTCAAGCTGGCAGAAGGCGACTATCAGCAGGTTGAAAAACTGATGTCGAAAAATGCCGATCACGCAGAACAGCCGGTAGTGAATTACCTTCTGGCGGCAGAAGCGGCTCAACAGCGTGGTGATGAAGCTCGGGCCAACCAGCACCTCGAACGCGCAGCGGAACTGGCCGGGAACGATACGATCCCGGTGGAGATCGCTCGAGTTCGTCTGCAGCTGGCGCGCAATGAAAATCATGCCGCACGCCACAGCATCGACAAGCTGCTGGAAGTGACTCCGCGTCACCCGGAAGTGCTGCGTCTGGCTGAGCAGGCTTACATTCGCACCGGCGCATGGAGTTCCTTACTGGATATCATTCCTTCTATGGCCAAAGCGCGAGTGGGTGATGAAGAGCATCGCGCCATGCTGGAGCAACAAGCCTGGGTGGGCCTGATGGATCAAGTTCGTGCCGATCAAGGCAGCGAAGGGTTACGCGCATGGTGGAAAAACCAGAACCGTAAAACCCGTCATCAGGTTGCTCTGCAGGTGGCCATGGCTGAGCATCTGATTGAGTGTGACGATCACGACACAGCACAGCAAATCATTATCGAGGGTCTGAAACGTCAGTATGACGATCGCCTGGTGCTGCCAATACCGCGTCTGAAAACCAACAACCCTGAGCAAATAGAAAAAGTGCTGCGTCAGCAGATTAAAGCCGTGGGCGATCGCCCGCTTCTGTGGAGTACGCTCGGTCAGTCATTGATGAAGCACGGTGAATGGCAGGAGGCAACGCTCGCCTTCCGTGCAGCCCTTAAACAGCGTCCGGATGCCTACGACTACGCCTGGCTCGCCGACGCGCTGGACAGACTGCATCAGCCGGAAGAAGCCGCCACCATGCGTCGTGATGGCCTGATGTTGACGTTGCAGAACAACAACTCCCCGCAGTAATTCCCTCTTGCCCGGTGGCGCTTCGCTTACCGGGCAATCGTATACACAAAATCATTCAAGATGCATCAAGGCGGCAAGTCCGGGAATCCCCAAGAGCTTACATAAGTAAGTGACTGGGGTGACAAATCTGTCAGGAACAGATTTGAACGCTGCTTGCGGCGGCCCCGTAGGGATGAGGCCCAGGGATGGGCCAAATAACCCAGGCGTAGCCAACAAAGAGGCAGCTTGAAGGATGACGTGTATATGCATAAAAAAACGCCCGCTTCTTTCGGAGCAGGCGTTAAACAGGTCTGTATGACAACATAAATGGGTGCTTCACTCAACGTTATGTCCATGGTGTTTGATGAGGCTAACGCGACATCTGTCAGTGGACGATAAGCACCGTAAACGGCTCTGCGTCATTCCTGAGTTTATGAGGCCAGATGGCGAACATAAGAGATGGAATGAGCATCTACGTGCATATTATTGCACAAGACATGCCATTATTGCACTGCAAAAACCCGGTATTCGGACTTTTTAAGACATCAGGTATTTCAGGGGGTTTTGGCGCTATCACACGGCGTTTGCTATGTGTAAGTGCTTGAAAGAAAGGAAAATCAGAAAACAAAAAACCCCGCCGAAGCGGGGTTCAAAATTGGTCGGCGAGAGAGGATTCGAACCTCCGACCCACTGGTCCCAAACCAGTTGCGCTACCAAGCTGCGCTACTCGCCGTTTTACTGCTTTTTGAATTTTTAGTTCAATTCTTTAAGTCGTGGTGCGAGGGGGGGGACTCGAACCCCCACATCCTAAGGACACTAACACCTGAAGCTAGCGCGTCTACCAATTCCGCCACCTTCGCATTTCACAACTTTAAATTAATGGGGTGGCTAATGGGATTCGAACCCACGACAACTGGAATCACAATCCAGGGCTCTACCAACTGAGCTATAGCCACCACTGCAAATCTTTTACGCGGTATTAAAACCACCGCAGCTCTGGCACCCTACTAAATGGTGCGCCCGACAGGATTCGAACCTGAGACCTCTGCCTCCGGAGGGCAGCGCTCTATCCAGCTGAGCTACGGGCGCTTAGCGCCGTTGCGGGGCTGGATATTACGGAGGTCTCGGTCTGCTGTCTAGTGCTTTTTTAAAATAAATTATCGTTTGGTCATGGTTTGTGCGTTTTGTCGCTTATTCCTCCAGTTTTTGGCTCTCCCCATGCCGATTCAGACCAAAAACCTTATAAATGAGCGTCACCGCCAGTAAGAAGCCCATACCCACAAACAGCGACATTCGGGTATCTTCATTAAAATACATACCGATTAAGACGCAAATCAGGAACGCCATCGTCAAATAATTCGCCCATGGGAACAGAATAGAGCGGAAAGGATGGCTGACAATCGCCTCCTTGTGCGCCTGGCGAAAACGCAGCTGGCTTATCAGGATAACAAACCACGGTACCATCCCCGGCAACACGCTGGCGCTATAGACATACACAAAGACACGCTGCGGATTCGGAATGATGTAGTTCAGGCATGAGCCAATCAACAAGATGGCGATAGAAATCGCCACACCAGCAACCGGTACGCCATGACGAGAGACTTTTCCGACAACCGCGGGCAACTGACGATTCTTCGCCAGCGCGTACAGCATACGACCGCAACTATACATCCCGCTATTGCAGCCAGAGAGCGCCGCCGTCAGTACCACGAAGTTGATGATTCCGGCCGCAGCAGTAATACCAATTTTGGCAAACGTGAGAACAAACGGGCTACCGTTGCTACCAATCTCATTCCACGGGAAGATAGTGACGATCACAAAAATCGCGCCAACGTAGAAAATCAGGATACGCCACAGCACTTTCCCTGCTGCGCTACGTAACGTGACCTGCGGATTTTTGGCTTCACCCGCCGTGATGCCAATCAGCTCTACCCCCTGATAAGAGGCCACCACGATACACAATGCGGTCAGGAAGCCTTTCCAGCCACCGGCAAAGAAGCCGCCGTGCTCGGTCAGGTTGCCAAAGCCAATCGCCTGACCGCCATTACCAAAGCCGAAGAAGATAACGCCAACCCCAATGACGATCATCACAATGATGGTGGTCACTTTGATCATCGCAAACCAAAACTCAATTTCACCGTACAGACGAACCGCTGCCAGGTTTGCCAGCGCCACTAACCCTACCGCAATCAACGCGGGTATCCACTGCGCCATATCCGGGAACCAGAACTGCACGTAGACGCCAATGGCGGTAATTTCCGAGATCCCCACCGCCATCCACATAAACCAGTACGACCAGGCAGTGAGATAACCAAAGAAGGGGCTCATGTAACGGTGGGCATAAACCGCAAATGAACCCGCAACCGGCTCCAGAAACAGCATCTCGCCCATAGAACGCATAATGAAAAAGACAAACAGCCCGGCGACAATATAGGCCAACAGGACCGACGGTCCCGCCCATTTGAGGGTGCTGGCAGCGCCCATAAACAGTCCGACGCCAATGGTGCCCCCAAGGGCAATTAATTCGATATGACGAGCCTCCAGCCCACGCTGTAGCTCTGGTTTACTTTCTGCCATAAGTCCTCTTGTTGTGTTTGCATGTTTTCCGGGATGACCGGTTATCGTTATGGGTACATCGTTTTTTTGCCATAGCAGACCATACGGCGCCGACCGCTGTACGGCTGGCACCCAAAACACCACGGCGCTGTCATGATTGTTGCGAATGGTTTCCTAAAATCGCTTAAATGGCAATTAAAGCATTCAAAAAATGAATGGATTGTGTGAGAAAGCAGCGATTATGTTGTGAATAAGTAGCGCACTCAGCAGAATGCGCTACATAACAAAGAAGAGAGGAGATCAGAGATTGCCGGTATAGTGCCAACGCAGATATCGTAATAAGCGAAGTTGACGAGTGATACGGCTTGGTTGCGACAGCAGGCGGTACAGCCACTCCAGCCCGAGGTTTTGCCAGACTTTAGGCGCACGTTTTACGTGGCCAGTAAAGACGTCGTAGGTGCCACCCACGCCCATATACAGCGCATCGGGATGAACCAGGCGGCAATCACGCATAAAGATTTCTTGTTTCGGTGACCCCATCGCCACGGTAACAATCTGTGCACCGCTGGCGTGAATGCGCTCGAACAGCGCCTGACGCTGCTGTGGCGTAAAATAGCCGTCCTGACTGCCCACAATGTTAACGTTCCATTGTGTACGCAGTTTTGCTTCAGTCTGCGCCAGAACTTCCGGCTTGCCGCCAATCAGGAAGACCGGCGTTCCTTCCCGGCCTGCTCGTGCCATTAAGGCCTCCCACAGATCGGCACCGGCCACACGTGAAATCTGGGCCTGTGGAAATTTTTTTCGCACGGAACGCACGACGCTGATCCCATCGGCATATTTGAACTCAGCGGCATCGATCAGCGCGCGTACCTCAGGGTTATCTTCCGCTGTCAGCATCTTCTCAGCATTGATCGCCACCAGCGTCCCCTGCCTGAGATGCCCTTCTGCAAACAGGTAATTCAGCGCATGCTGCATATCGCGCCAGCCAATCAGTTGTAATCCGCGCAGTGGATACAACGGCGCAGTGGTGTTATCAGTCATTACTATCCTTCAACCTGTGTCCGGGGCAGCGATTTTATGCGTTTATGAATCAGTCCGGCACTATCAAACAGCCAGAACAACAGTTTTGCCACCAGCAAGCAGACACCAAAAATCACGAGGAAAAAGACCACTCGCGAGACAAACGAATCCAGTCCTTCACGTGCTAACACGATCATATTGAAAATGGCACCGAAACAGAAACTGTGCAAAATCGCCGACTTGTAGCGGTTTGTCTCCCGGTTGCCTAATTCATATAGCCAGTCAAACCATTTAATGATAAGCCCAACCACGATCGCGCCTAACGGGATAAACAACGCCCCGCCCATCACCACCAGCGAGCCAATTAATGTTGGCGAGATAGCCAGCCCCGAGTGGTTGTTCAACACTTCCCAGGTAAAGTAGTTCGCCGAATTGAGTACGATGCTCGGTCGCCCTGGCCACAGCCAACTGGGGATAAACACATAGAAGTCACGCACGATCGGCGCCAACCCCTGGAACTCAATATTGTGGTAATTCTGCAGCAACAGTGCCAGGTTTTCCCATGGCGAGAAGGTATCTCGCGTCAGGTACAGGAAAGTATAGAACGCTTCGTCTCCGCTGACGTTCATGCCGTAGCGCTTCAGCGCCAGCCAGAACATCCCGACAATGCCCAACACGCCAGCGACCGCCAGCATCCACAGCGAAATCCAGCCGCGAATAATGCCGATAAACAAGAAGATGGCAAAGGCGATGATGATATTGGCGCGCGTACCGCCCACAATCATATAGGTCAGCAAGCCAAACGCAACGGTGCTCACCAGGAAGAACAACCACGCTTTGCTGTCCTGACGCAGGAAGTACACCACCAGCATCGCCGGGATGAAGAAGTAGAAGAAGCGCTTCAACGCCACACCGGAAACTTCACTGGAGAAGATCTGGCTGTAGGACTGCAGTCTGAACAGCAGGAAGCCGTTGTGCATAAAGAATATGCCCACGCTCACTAACGCAATCGCCATCAACATTATCCACGTCAGATGAGCCTCAACGCGGTTGATGGTAAACAGTGGTTTACGCGGTCTTTCCGCCGTTCGCCTGCGTAAACGAGTTTTATAGGTCACGTAATAGACAGCATAGAAACAAGCGGCTGAAAGCAGCGCCTGCAGCAGAATTTCCGGTGGAGCCACCGCCACGTCGAAGCGGAATACCAGCACGCTGGTCAGCGGGAAGCCAAAGAAAAACGTCAATAAAAACAGCAACGAGAAGAACACATTGAAGTTAAAGCGTACACGTCGGAACTCAAACCAGGTCAACGTGGCGATAAACAGCGTGGAGAGTAGCCACACCACCAGCAGACCGCTGAATTGCATCAGGCTCATACCGTTTCTCCGGAAGCAATTTTCAGCGCGTTATGCCACGGCTGCAGGTAATTCGGGTTAAAGAAGGTGATGGCGTTCTTATCGACCGAGGCCAACTGACGCTGCGCTTCACGCACGATACCCTCATTGAGTTCATCGGTGGTAAACAACACCGGCAGATTTTGCTCTGCCATATCCTGCCAGAAGGGGTTTTCGCGGTTAAGCACACACGGAATACCGGCCTGGATCAACAGACATAAGGTCCCAATCCCCTGCTGACGGGCAAAAATAAAGTAACCCAGATCGCACTGACGCAGTAACGCCAGATAAGCCTCAAATTCCAGTTTTTCGCTGAGAATATGTAAATTTTCCGCGCTAAACAATGCCAGCCCAGCCTGACGAACGTCATCAATATACGCCGCGTTATTAGCGGGGTAACCCATGGGCACAATCACGTTCACCGTATCGCCAAACTGCTGATGCACGGCGCGCAGCGCGGCAATATGTTCATTGCTGCGGTCGCCGGAGTTTCCCACCAGAATGGTCATTTTCCCGCTGCGTTCACGCCCGTCGCTCATCGTATTGAGCGATGGATCCATGCGCGTCGGGAAATAAAGCAGCTCACCGCGCACGCGCGGATGCAGCCCAGCGAAATAGCGCAAATCACCCCGCGTGGCAAACACGCAGCCCACGCGGTTTTGCGCCATCCGACGCAGCGGATAAAACAGGCGGAATTTCAGTCCACTGGAGACTTCATACAGATCGGCGCCCCAGATGTGCCAGTAAAACTGTTCGGGTTTAATTCCCCCACTCAGCAACGCCAGCCATAAGCTGGTATTGAACTGACCGTGAAAGAAGAAACGCTGTTGGCGATCCGCTTTCGCTTTCTTAATAACCGCCTCTGCCAGCGCCTTTTTCCCGCTATAGAAACTCAGCGATAACGCCGGGCAGCTTTCGCTGAATCCCGCATCCTGACCGGCAACCATAAACACGCGCGCGTGCTCGCTCGTCGCAGCCAGCGACTCGTTGAAAAACCGCAATACGGTTTGGTTATGGTGAGGGATATCCGATCCCAGAACGTGAATCAGTACTGTCATGCCCGCCTACGCCAGAGTATAAATACGCCGCAACAGAGAGAAAAATAGACCACATAGGTTGCCATATATGCCTGGGCTGCTCCCAGAGCGCCATGCGCAGGGATTAGCCAGTGGGCAAATGCCGTCAATAACGTGAACTGGCTAATTTCAGCCAAAATATAAAACCGCAGCGACGCTTTCGCGATCACCAGATAACCAAAAACGTAGGCCCCCACTTTCAGGACATCGCCCACCAGCTGCCAGGCAAACAGATCGCGCATCGCGGCAAATTTAGCCGAAAACAGCAGCCAGATAGCAAAGTCACGCAGCAGCCAGACGGTGAAACTCGCGGCGGCAACCGCCGGTAGCACAAACTTCAGCGACTTTACGACCTCGCGCGAAATGTCGTGCTTTTCAGTTAAACGCGACAGCGTCGGCAGCAAGTAAACGCTGAATGAAGCAGTGATAAATTGCAGATACGCATCGGAAATACTGCTCACTCCCTGCCAGATCCCCACGTCATCCCAGCTGTAATGTGCAGCCAGCAAGTTTCGCATCATTACGTACGCCACCGGCAGCGTCACGGAGGTGATCAACGCCATCAGCGTGAACTTGCTTAACTGCCCGGCCAGACCGTTATCCCAGCAGGGTTTCAGGTAGCGCAGCGGGATAGTCCCACGCTTAATCAACATCGTAGCAGCGGGGATCACTACCAGCGCAGGCACCAGCGCCAGCCCTAACAACGCACCTTCATAACCCCCGAGACGATAGCAGCCATAATAGGCCACCACGCCTACCAGGCTACCGACAATCAGCGACAGTGCATTACCGGCGGCATCGCGGAAGCCCTTCATCAGCGCCAGCAGTAGGTTCGCCCAGGCTATACCCATCTGAACCAGCGCAACCAGCCGTACTAACCCTTGATAATGCGTATGACCAAACAGCCCCTGACTTATCGGCGCTGCCGCCAGTAGAAAAAGGGCGGCCATCAGCGTGGAGAATCCCAGCACCATCGCCGAAGAGGTACCCACCACGCGGCGTAGCTGCGTCGGTTCGTCATGATGCTGGGCAACGTACTTCGTGACGCCGTTGAAAATCCCGGCCCCCGCCAGCACACCAAGCACGGTAACCATCTGGCGGAAGTTACCCGCCTGCCCTACCCCCGCCGGACCAAATGAAACCGCCAGCAGCTTCACCACCAGCAAGCCCGCACCAATTTTTACCAGCGTACTGGCTGCCGTCCACAGGGACGCTTTAGCAAGCGACATATCAGGCGAAGTAGTTCAGTAAAGTCGTAATCACTGTGCGCTGGTTGACCGGCGACAGATTGTAAAACAGCGGCAGGCGCAGCAGACGTTCACTCTCCTGGGTGGTGTAACGATCAGTGCCAGCAAACTCACCAAATTTATCGCCAGCGGGGCAATCGTGCAGCGGGATATAATGGAATACCGCCATGATTTCGGCTTCTTTCAGGAAGTTGATCAGCGCACTGCGATCGTCGATATCGCGCAGCTTGATATAAAACATATGGGCGTTCTGCACGCAACCCTGCGGTATGGAAGGCAGTTCAATACGCCCGGCGCGTGCCAGCGGTTCCAGCGCATCATAATAATTCTGCCACAGCGCCAGACGCTGCTGGTTGATTCGATCCGCCGCTTCCAGTTGCGCCCACAGATAGGCGGCCTGCAGATCGGACATCAAATAGCTGGAACCAATATCCCGCCAGGTGTATTTATCCACCTGGCCACGGAAGAACTGGCTACGGTTGGTCCCTTTTTCGCGGATGATTTCAGCACGTTCGATTAATTTTTTATCATTAATCAGCGTCGCACCACCTTCGCCGCCCGCAGTGTAGTTTTTGGTTTCGTGGAAGCTAAAGCAGCCGATATGACCAATCGTTCCCAGCGCGCGGCCTTTGTAGGTCGACATCACGCCCTGGGCGGCATCTTCCACTACGAACAGGTTGTATTTCGCCGCCAGTGCCATAATGGTGTCCATTTCGCAGGCAACGCCCGCGTAATGCACCGGTACGATAGCGCGGGTTTTGTCGGTAATCGCCGCTTCAATTAGTGTTTCGTCAATGTTCATGGTATCAGGGCGGATATCGACAAAGACGACTTTGGCCCCACGCAGCACGAAGGCGTTGGCGGTGGAGACAAAGGTGTAGCTCGGCATGATCACTTCATCGCCAGCCTGGATATCCAGCAGCAATGCCGCCATCTCAAGCGAGGCGGTACAGGAGGGTGTCAGCAGCACTTTCGCGCTGCCAAAATGTTGCTCCAGCCACTGCTGGCAACGACGGGTAAAGCCGCCGTCACCGCACAGTTTTCCGCTGCTCATCGCAGACTGCATGTATTCAAGCTCGGTGCCCACCACCGGCGGTGCGTTAAATGGGATCATGTTGTCACCTGTATAACCAGTACGCGGTGCTTTCTACATTGGCACCGCTCTGTATGTAACGTTTAAGCGCGGCGATATTGCCCATTTGGGTCGCCACACGCAATGTTGTTTTACCGCGGGCCTGCGCCCAGCCAAGCGCAGCCTGCATCAGTTCTGCACCCGCACCGCGACCGGCCAGCAAGCCAATACGCGCGTCGGTTTCATTCAGTTCACGCAGCGAGACATAACCCCGAATATCGCCAGCCGGTGTGCGAAAAACGAGACACTGATGGTCAAATGTGCCCAGTACGGCATTTTCAATCCACTGCGCGTAGAAACGCGCGCTGGCATCTGGCGAATACCACGGTGCACGAAAACGGCTTTGCGCGAATGCTTGCCCCGCCAGCTGGCGTAACGCCGGGATATCTGCAGTGTGTGCGACCTGCGCGCTGGGATTGTCATAAGCGCCCGTGACCGACAGCGCTAAATCCACTTCCCCTTCGACCAGTGAGAAACCCAGCTGCTGCAATGCATCTAACGCCTGGGCGTTCGCCGCAGGAATTTTCGCCTGTACCCGCTCCCAGGGCTGCAACGAATCCGCAGTCAGAACCGGCGCATGCGGGTCAACACGCACAATAGCGCTCTTCACGTCAAAGAACGTATTCTCCCAATTCAGCGGCTCAATACTGGCGCGGACGAGCACGGAGTAGCTCCAGCAAATATTGACCATAACCGGTTTTGGCCAGAGAACTGGCGGCACGCTTCACGCCTTCATCATCCAGCCAGCCGTTACGCCAGGCGATTTCTTCCAGGCAGGCAATTTTAAAGCCCTGACGTTTCTCAACCGTCTGTACGAACATACTCGCTTCAATCAGGCTGTCATGCGTACCGGTATCCAGCCAGGCAAAGCCACGGCCGAGCAGTTCTACCGTCAGGTTACCCGCGTCAAGATACATCTGGTTGATGGAGGTAATCTCTAATTCTCCACGCTCGGAAGGCTTCACGCGTTTTGCGTACTCCACCACCTTACTGTCGTAGAAATAGAGTCCCGTCACCGCCCAGTTAGATTTCGGTTCTTTCGGCTTCTCTTCCAGCGAGACGGCGCGGAAATTGTCGTCAAATTCCACCACGCCGAAACGCTCAGGATCCATAACCTGATAGCCAAATACCGTCGCCCCTTCCGTTCGGGCAGCAACGTGGCGCAGTTTTGGACTAAATCCCTGCCCAAAGAAGATGTTGTCACCTAAAACCAAACAGGAAGGCTCACCGTTAAGGAACGTTTCCCCGATGATAAACGCCTGCGCCAGTCCGTCCGGGCTGGGCTGCTCGGCATAGTGCAACTCAATGCCAAACTCAGAGCCATCGCCCAGCAAACGCTGGAAATAGCCTTTATCTTCCGGCGTGGTGATAATCAGGATTTCACGGATCCCCGCCAACATCAGCACCGATAGCGGGTAGTAAATCATCGGCTTGTCGTAAATCGGTAATAGCTGTTTCGATACGCCGCGCGTAATGGGGTGCAGGCGAGAACCCGATCCTCCCGCCAAAATGATACCTTTCATGCGTACCTCCTCCGGAAATTAACCCTTCAGACCTAAACGTTCACCCTGGTAGCTGCCGTCCTGCACGGGCTTCCACCACGCCTCATTCGCCAGATACCATTGCACGGTTTTGCGCATGCCACTTTCAAACGTTTCCTGCGGCATCCAGCCAAGTTCACGTGCAATCTTCGACGCATCAATGGCGTAACGTTGATCGTGACCTGGACGATCGTCAACAAAGGTGATCAGTGAGCGGTACTGCGCAAGGCCCTGTGGCTTGTTGGGGGCCAGTTCTTCCAGCAGACAGCAAATCGTCTCGACTACGTCCAGATTCTTACGCTCGTTGTGCCCGCCGATGTTATAGGTTTCACCCACAGATCCGGTGGTCGCTACGCAATACAACGCGCGGGCATGATCCTCCACGTACAGCCAGTCGCGGATCTGTTGCCCGTTGCCGTATACCGGCAGCGGTTTGCCCGCCAGCGCGTTAAGAATCGTCAGTGGGATCAGCTTTTCCGGGAAGTGGTACGGGCCGTAGTTGTTGGAACAGTTGGTAATCAGCGTAGGTAAACCGTACGTACGTAGCCAGGCACGGACCAGGTGATCGCTACTGGCTTTCGATGCGGAATAAGGGCTGCTTGGTGCATACGGCGTGGTTTCAGTGAAAAAATCATCCGTAGAATGGAGATCGCCATACACTTCATCGGTCGAAATATGATGGAAACGAAACGCCGATTTTTTCTCATCGGTTAATACGTTCCAGTAAGCGCGCGCCGCTTCCAGCAGGGTGTAGGTCCCCACAATATTGGTTTCGATAAATGCAGCCGGACCATCAATGGAACGATCAACGTGGCTTTCCGCCGCCAGGTGCATGACGCAGTCTGGCTGATACTGTTGAAAGACAACGTCAAGCGCAGCCCGATCGCAGATATCAACTTTCTCAAAGGCAAAACGGTCATTCTGTGCGACCGGCGTCAGCGACATCAGGTTTCCGGCATAGGTCAGTTTATCGACCACCACCACAGCATCCTGCGTCTCATTAATAATATGACGTACAACCGCGGAGCCGATAAACCCGGCGCCACCGGTGACCAGAATTCGTTTCATTATCGCCAGACTCCTTTGGTATCAACCACGTACTGCTGGTGTACCGCATCGCCTTTAATCGCTTTAAATTCATTATGGTCAACCAGCATCACCAGCACATCGGCGCCTGCCAGTGCATCATCCAGGTTCGACAGCGTACAAAGACCATCCAGTTTTTTCGGCAGTTGATGGATGTTCGGTTCCACTACCAGCGTTTCACCACCGTGCCACTGGGCAATACTCAGCGCGATACCCATCGCCGGGCTTTCACGTAAATCGTCGATATTCGGTTTAAATGCCAGCCCAAAACAGGCAATTTTCACCTCGCTGGCACGTTTGTTCGTCTTCGCCAGACAATCCGCTACGGCGGCTTTTACCCGATCAACAACCCAGTGGGGTTTGCCATCATTTACTTCACGGGCGGTGCGGATTAATTTTGCCTGCTGCGGGTTCTGCGCCACAATAAACCACGGATCGACCGCAATACAGTGCCCGCCAACGCCGGGGCCAGGCTGTAGAATATTGACGCGCGGGTGTCGGTTTGCCAGGCGAATCAGTTCCCAGACGTTAATCTCTTGTTCGGCACAAATCAGTGACAGTTCATTGGCAAAGGCGATATTCACGTCACGGAAGCTATTTTCAGTAAGTTTGCACATTTCCGCCGTACGGGCATTGGTCACCACGCATTCACCTTCAAGGAAGATGTTGTACAGTTCACTGGCACGCGCGGAACAGACAGGCGTCATCCCACCAATCACACGATCGTTTTTTATCAGCTCGACCATCACCTGGCCCGGCAACACACGCTCAGGACAATAGGCAATATTGACGTCCGCCTGTTCCCCGGCTTGTTGCGGGAACGTCAGGTCAGGCCGCATTTCAGCAAGCCATACGGCCATCTGTTCGGTTGCCCCGACGGGTGACGTTGACTCAAGGATCACCAATGCGCCTTTTTTCAGCACCGGTGCCAGAGACTTCGCCGCCGCTTCGACGTACACCATATCGGGTTCATGCTCCCCTTTGAACGGGGTAGGCACTGCGATGAGATACGCATCTGCTTCCACCGGTTTGGTGGTCGCCCGAAGATATCCCCCTTCGACAGCGGTTTTCACCACGGCGCCAAGGTCGGGTTCAACGATATGGATCTCACCACGGTTAATGGTGTCCACCGCATGCTGATTAACATCTACGCCAATCACGTGTTTTTGACGGGAAGCAAAAGCAGCTGCGGTTGGCAGCCCGATATAACCCAGCCCAATGACAGAAATGGTCGTAAAACTCATAGCGATATCCGATTGTTTTTTAACGCGTGTAAAATACGACCACACGCTTGCCCATCGCCATACGGATTATGGGCTCGGCTCATGGTCTGATATTCATCTTCGTCATGCAGCAAACGCGTGACTTCTTCCACAATACGCTGCGGATCTGTCCCCACCAACCGCACCGTTCCTGCAGTAATGGCCTCCGGACGCTCCGTCGTTTCTCTCATCACCAGCACAGGCTTGCCCAGAGAAGGGGCTTCTTCCTGAATACCGCCAGAATCGGTCAGGATCAACCAGGCATGATTCATCAGCCAGACAAACGGTAAGTATTCCTGCGGCTCAATCAGCACGACGTTGTCAACATGACCCAGAATGCGATTAACCGGCTCACTGACGTTCGGATTCAGGTGCACCGGGTAGACAATCTGCACATCCTGATTTGCCGCCGCAATTTCTGCCAGCGCATGGCAGATTTGCTCAAAACCGCGACCAAAGCTTTCCCGGCGATGACCGGTCACCAGGATCATCTTTTTATCTAAGCTCAGGAAAGGATAATGCTCAGCCAGTTCAGCCCGCAGTTCATCACTCGCCAGTACGCGATCGCGAACCCAGATCAGCGCATCAATGACCGTATTGCCGGTGACAAAAATGCGGTTATCGGCAATATTTTCGCGTAACAGGTTCTGCCGAGAGTTTTCAGTAGGTGCAAAATGATACATCGCCAGACGCCCGGTCAGCGTGCGGTTCGCCTCTTCCGGCCACGGAGAATAGAGATCGCCGGTTCGCAACCCAGCTTCAACATGCCCTACGGGAATACGCTGATAAAACGCGGCCAGACTGGTGGCAATAGTCGTCGTGGTATCACCGTGTACCAGTACCACATCCGGTTTAAACTCAGCCAGAATAGGCTTTAATCCTTCAAGGATTCGACAGGTAATTTCGGTGAGGCCCTGACCTGGCTGCATAATATTGAGATCGTAGTCAGGTACAATAGAAAAGAGGTTCAACACCTGATCAAGCATCTCCCGATGCTGCGCAGTAACGCAAACTTTCGCCTCAAGATGAGGATCTTTTGCCAGCGCATGGACCAGAGGTGCCATCTTGATGGCCTCCGGTCGCGTGCCAAATACAGTCAGTACTTTCACATCGATTCTCTTCGGATTGGCAGTGAGAGCCCAGCCCCTCACTGCAACGGTGTAGCTAAATCGGGCGGCGACGGGTTAACGCGACACCGGCACCGATCAAGGCCCCGACAATGCCCCACATAATCATCAGGAAAGCACGGCGTGGGCTATCACGTTTTACCGGCTCTTCCGGCGTCCGCAAATAACGATAGGTCTGAAAACGTGGGTCCAGTGTTGGTCCGACGTTCAGAGTATTCAGCATGGCTCTGTTTTGGAAATAATCCAGATCGAATTCCGGACCGACTGCCTGCAGGTTTTCGAGTCGCGCCTGCAGCATAGGACGTCCGAGTAAAAACAGCTCAGAGTCCGGTAATTCATCCGCAGGCACATCTGTTGAAGTGCGAGAAATATTATGCAGTTCTGCAATTTTGAGCGCCTGTTCAATGTTATGAACACGACGAGAGAAAAGCGATTTCGCCACCTCTTCCTGGCGTTTGACCTGCGCTTTCATCTGTACAGTACGCGCAGCCCACGCGCCCTTTAACTCATCGTTCAGATGACGTGCAGCACGCTGGCTGGCAAACGCCACATACTGGCGCAACAGGTTGTTGGCATCAGGGGCCGTCTCAGCAATCAGCCTCACGCTGTCATTAGTATTACGAACCGCATCGCCAGGCATAAACTGGATGTTATTGATTAACTCGTCCAACAATGCTGCATCAGCTTTACTGTTGCCAACCATCCGTTGCTTAAAGTAATCGGTCTGCTGCCAGAACTCACGGCGCGTATCCCACGAGGCAACCTGCATGACGAACTCTTTATAAGCCTCGTCCATCACCGACGGTTGATCCGCTGACGCAAGGTTGGCCTTAATATCCAGATTACGTAAAAACTGCTGTTGAGAGTAATAGCCACCCAACATATTCACCGTAGGCCGGTCAGAAATGGCGGTCGCACTCCACTCCTGACGCGCAAAAAATGTATAGGCGAGGGCAACAAGCGCAAAGACGAGGGCCATACCGACAATCCACACCTTCCCTGCCCATAAGGTCCGAAACAACCCACGGATGTCCAGTTCATTTTCAGTGTTCACGGCATGTTCTCCCGGTAATGGCTGTGTCATCGCTTCCTCATTTACTTAGTTAAGTTTGGCTTGTTTTCGCGGTTTCTTCGTAGCCTGCGCTTCATACGCTTGATAAATCTAGCCACCTTCCAGGCACGCTTGATGCAATAACCGTAGAAGAAGAATGCTAGCAAAAACAGCACCAGCATGAACCATTCCGGCACTAAATGAGAATATTCTGCCAGCACACCAATGGCGGCCAGAATCGCAGCAGCCAGCGTAATCAGGACAAACGCCTGTCGGGATGTAAACCCTGCACGCATGATCAAATGATGAATATGCTGGCGATCCGGAGAGAACGGACTCATCCCCTTACGCAAACGACGATACATGATGGCCACCATATCCATCAGGGGAATGGCGATAATCCACAGCGCAGTGACCGGGCTAATAGGATGGGTTTTACCCTGCGTAGTTTCCAGCAGGATCCAGATAACGGTAAAACCAATTAGTGTACTGCCCGCATCGCCCATAAAGACTTTGTAGCGACGACCCAGCACGCCGAGGTTGAGCATAATATAAGGCAGAATGGCGGCAATCATCGCGAAGCACCAGATTGCCAGGCTGGTTTGTCCATCAAACCAGAGGATCAAGCCCATTGCGGCAAAGGATACGCTGGACAGTCCACCTAACAGGCCATCAATACCATCTACCATATTAAAGGCGTTAATCGCGGCCCAAACGGCGAAAAGAGTCAGGAAATAGCCGAACGGACCGAGAACCATCTCCCAGGGGCCAAAGATGTAGCCCAGACTACTGAGATAGAGTTTGCCAACCACCATCATAATGACGCCGATGGCCGCCTGAATTGTAGCGCGAATTTTTACGCTAATATCATAACGATCGTCCAGCGCGCCGATAAACACCAGCACGCCAGCGCAGGCGAGATAGAGAGAAGCATGTGGAATGTAATAATTTGCAATTAAAAACGTGAAGCAAATCCCCGCATAAACCGAGATTCCCCCAACCAATGGTATCAGCCCCTGGTGACGTTTACGGAAGTTGGGTTTATCCACTAAGCCTATTTTTTTTGCGACCTTACGTGCAAAAAAAAGGAACAATGTCGTGAATAGAAAAATACTGATGAGATCAGTACTTGCTGTCAGTAAATTCACAATGCGTGCTCTCAGAGAAAATTATTAGCAGAAGTATAACCACGAAGACCTTTATTCAGAAGGGAAACTCCGTTCCGAAATACCTGTTTTGTATAATTATTAATCACACGACGCGAATGATGTATCGGACACAAAATAAAGACGGATAACATCACTGTTGTTTATGTGTCGCTTAGGTTACAGACATAAAAGCAAAACGCCACGTAAAACGTGGCGTTTTCAGAGGATGCTCGACTTAAGAGCGCTTCATCATATCGAAGAAGTCGTCATTGGTCTTGGTCATCGCCAGCTTGTTAATGAGGAATTCCATCGCATCAATTTCCCCCATCGGATGGATAATTTTGCGCAGGATCCACATTTTCTGCAGCTCTTCCTGAGTGGTGAGCAGCTCTTCTTTACGGGTACCGGAACGGTTGTAGTCGATAGCCGGGAAGACGCGTTTTTCAGCAATCTTACGCGAGAGGTGCAGTTCCATGTTGCCGGTACCTTTAAACTCTTCATAGATAACTTCATCCATTTTAGAGCCGGTATCGACCAGAGCCGTGGCGATAATGGTCAGGCTTCCACCCTCTTCCACGTTACGTGCCGCACCGAAGAAACGCTTCGGACGATGCAGGGCGTTAGCGTCCACACCACCGGTCAACACTTTACCGGAAGCCGGTACGACGGTGTTGTAGGCACGTGCCAGACGGGTGATGGAGTCGAGCAGGATGATAACGTCTTTCTTGTGTTCAACCAGACGTTTCGCTTTCTCGATAACCATTTCCGCAACCTGAACGTGACGGGATGCTGGTTCGTCAAAGGTGGAAGCAATCACTTCACCTTTCACCAGACGCTGCATCTCGGTTACTTCTTCCGGACGTTCGTCAATCAGCAGAACCATCAGAACGCAGTCTGGGTGGTTGTAGGCAATGCTCTGCGCGATGTTCTGCAGCAGCATAGTTTTACCGGCTTTCGGCGGAGCCACAATCAGACCACGCTGACCACGACCGATCGGCGATGCCAGATCCAGGACGCGAGCCGTTAAATCTTCCGTTGAGCCGTTACCACGTTCCATACGCAGACGTGAGTTTGCGTGCAGCGGGGTTAAGTTCTCGAACAGAATCTTATTACGCGCGTTTTCCGGCTTGTCGTAGTTAACTTCGTTAACTTTCAACAATGCAAAGTAACGCTCACCCTCTTTAGGAGGACGAATCTTACCGGAAATGGTGTCACCAGTGCGGAGGTTGAAACGGCGGATTTGGCTAGGGGATACGTAGATGTCGTCTGGGCCTGCGAGGTAGGAACTGTCTCCTGAACGGAGGAAACCAAATCCATCCTGCAATATCTCCAGCACACCGTCACCAAAGATATCTTCGCCACTCTTTGCGTGCTGCTTCAGGATGGCAAAAATAATGTCCTGCTTGCGCATACGAGCCAGGTTTTCCAGACCCATATTTTCGCCGAGAGTGATCAGCTCAGAAACCGGCGTATTCTTTAATTCGGTAAGATTCATAATGGTGTGAGTTCTTAAACTTGGGGTAAATCTCGAACTTAATGTTGTGAATGGTATGGCAGGGTCATCCATGCCTGTTTACGGCCATCGACTCATGTCTGTTCGCTGTCTGGTCACAGGAAAGTACGCAGAACTGAAACGACAAGACGGATTGAGCGACAAGCCAAGAATCTGTCCACTTCTCGCGTGAGAGACAACGGGAAGCATTGGATATACAAGATTCAAACTTAATAAGGTATGTTTAATACGAAGTCAACACTAACTTAGCACGACTCAAGTCGGGCGTCCAGTCATCCGAAGAATTTAGGAATCGGGTCGCCCGAACTTGATAATTCCGTCTTACGCCAGGTTAGCGTCGAGGAACTCTTTCAGCTGACCTTTGGACAGTGCGCCGACTTTTGTCGCCGCAACTTCACCGTTTTTGAACAGCAGCAGGGTCGGGATACCACGAATGCCATACTTCGGTGCGGTGCCTGGGTTTTGGTCAATGTTCAGTTTCGCAACCGTCAATTTGCCCTGATACTCGTCAGCGATTTCATCCAGAATTGGAGCGATCATTTTACACGGTCCGCACCACTCTGCCCAAAAATCAACGAGGATAGCTCCGTCCGCTTTGAGTACATCCGTGTCAAAACTGTCGTCTGTCAGGTGAATAATTTTATCGCTCATAATAACTCCACAGGAATAAGCCTGGTGTGTTGGTGTATACACATCCTCTTTCAGCCGCCTCTTTGTTGGCTGCGCTCTTCACCTCCAGTCACGTATTATGTACGCTTCTGTAGACGCATTCGCTTGCCGCTTCGACGCATCAAGAATGATTTGTGTACAGCATTAACCAACTAAAGGTTGACTTTATTTCACCGGATACGCTTTCGTAAAGCAATAGTAAGCTGATATTCTACCACACTATGAGCAAAACACATTTAACAGAACAGAAGTTTTCCGACTTCGCCCTGCACCCACAGGTGATAGAAGCCCTTGAAAATAAAGGGTTTCATAATTGCACGCCCATTCAGGCACTCGCCCTCCCGCTAACGCTGGCAGGTCGTGATGTTGCAGGGCAGGCGCAAACCGGTACCGGGAAAACGATGGCGTTCCTGACGTCAACGTTTCATTATCTCCTCTCTCATCCCGCGATTGCCGATCGCAAGGTGAACCAACCGCGTGCCTTAATTATGGCGCCAACGCGTGAGTTAGCCGTGCAGATCCACGCCGATGCGGAACCACTGGCGCAGACTACCGGCCTGAAATTAGGCCTGGCCTATGGCGGCGACGGTTACGACAAACAATTGAAAGTGCTGGAAAGCGGCGTCGATATCCTTATCGGCACCACGGGCCGTCTCATTGACTACGCAAAACAGAACCACATCAACCTGGGCGCGATTCAGGTCGTGGTACTGGATGAAGCCGATCGCATGTACGATCTGGGCTTTATTAAAGATATCCGCTGGCTGTTCCGTCGTATGCCGCCAACCAACCAGCGTCTGAATATGCTGTTTTCTGCGACTCTCTCCTACCGCGTTCGCGAACTGGCGTTCGAACAAATGAACAATGCCGAGTACGTTGAAGTCGAACCGGAACAGAAGACGGGCCACCGCATTAAAGAAGAGCTCTTCTATCCTTCAAACGAAGAGAAAATGCGTTTACTGCAAACGCTGATCGAAGAAGAGTGGCCGGATCGCGCTATTGTTTTTGCGAACACTAAACACCGTTGCGAAGATATCTGGGGCAGCCTTGCTGCTGACGGCCATCGCGTCGGTCTGCTGACCGGTGATGTGGCACAGAAAAAACGTCTGCGCATTCTGGAAGAATTCACCCGTGGCGATCTCGACATTCTGGTCGCGACCGACGTTGCCGCACGTGGTCTGCATATTCCAGCCGTCACACATGTGTTTAACTATGACCTGCCGGATGACTGTGAAGACTACGTACACCGTATCGGTCGTACCGGTCGTGCAGGCGCAAGCGGACACTCCATCAGCCTGGCCTGTGAAGAGTACGCGTTGAATTTACCTGCCATCGAGGCCTATATCGGCCATTCGATTCCGGTCAGCAAATATAACCCGGATGCACTGATGACCGATTTGCCAAAACCGCTGCGCCTGACGCGAACGCGTCCTGGCAATGGCCCACGCCGCACCGGTGGTGCTCCGCGTAATCGTCGTCGTTCAGGTTAAGAAACGTTATGCCATACACAAAATCATTCAGCCTGTATCAAGGCGGTGAGAAAACGCAGCCAACACAGATACAGGTCGAAGGATGAAGTGTATGAATTCTACCTCGTTGTATGCAGCGATTGATCTCGGTTCCAATAGTTTTCATATGCTGGTTGTACGCGAGGTAGCGGGAAGCATCCAGACGCTCACGCGAATTAAACGCAAGGTACGCCTGGCCGCTGGCCTGAATAGTGATAATGCGCTCTCTGCTGAAGCCATGGAGCGCGGTTGGCAATGTCTACGCCTGTTTGCTGAACGTCTGCAGGATATTCCTCAGCCACAAATTCGCGTGGTTGCCACGGCAACACTGCGCATCGCCACCAATGCCGACATTTTTATTGCTAAAGCGCAAGAGATCCTCGGCTGTGCCGTTCAGGTTATTAGCGGTGAAGAAGAAGCTCGGCTGATTTATCAGGGCGTTGCCCACACCACCGGCGGTGCCGATCAGCGTCTGGTCGTCGATATCGGCGGAGCCAGTACCGAACTGGTCACTGGCTCAGGTGCACAAACCACCTCTTTGTTTAGCCTGTCAATGGGCTGCGTCACGTGGCTCGAACGGTACTTTACCGATCGTAATCTGGCGCAGGAAAACTTTGACGAGGCAGAGAAGGCGGCGCGTGAAGTCTTGCGTCCTGTCGCTGACAATCTACGTTTTCACGGCTGGAAAGTGTGTGTCGGGGCTTCTGGCACCGTACAGGCACTGCAGGAAATCATGATGGCGCAGGGCATGGACGAGCGCATTACGCTGGCAAAACTTCAGCAGTTAAAGCAGCGCGCCATTCATTGTGGACGTCTTGAAGAGCTGGAAATCGAAGGGTTAACGCTGGAACGTGCGCTGGTGTTCCCCAGCGGGCTGGCAATCCTGATCGCCATTTTCACTGAGCTCAATATCCAGTGTATGACCCTTGCTGGCGGCGCATTACGTGAAGGTCTGGTCTATGGCATGCTGCATCTGGCCGTGGACCAGGACATTCGCAGTCGCACGTTGAGAAATATTCAGCGTCGATTTATGGTCGATACCGATCAGGCGCATCGTGTCGCTAACCTGGCAAGTAAATTCCTCGATCAGGTTGAGAAGAAGTGGCATCTGGAATCTATCAGCCGCGAACTACTGATTAGTGCCTGTCAGTTGCATGAGATTGGACTCAGCGTCGATTTTAAGCAGGCGCCGCAGCATGCGGCCTATCTGGTGCGTAATCTCGATCTTCCGGGATTCACCCCCGCACAGAAAAAACTGTTAGCCACGCTGTTACTCAACCAAACCAACCCGGTCGACCTCTCTTCGCTCCATCAGCAAAACGCCGTGCCACCGCGTATCGCGGAACATCTTTGCCGTTTGCTGCGTCTGGCGATCATTTTTGCCAGCCGTCGCCGGGACGATTTAGTACCGGAAATTCATCTCGAAGCGAAGAACGAGCATCTCACGGTAACGCTGCCTGAAGACTGGCTGGCACATCATCCGCTGGGTAAAGAGCTTATCGATCAGGAAAGCCAATGGCAGAGCTATGTCCACTGGCCTTTAGAAGTGCACTAACCCTCAAGTATTGCCGGATGGCCTACGCTTATCCGGCCGACAAAAAACTACTTCTCTTTTGCTTTCGCCATCATTGCCCGAATATTCGCGATGCTGGCTTGCCCTTTCTGCATCCGCTCCTCAGCGCTGACCACTTTTCGCTCCTGCTCCCAGATAATATCGTCCTGAGGTAATTCCAGCAGAAAACGACTCGGCTCCGGGCGCACCAGTTCACCGTACTGACGACGCTCTTTACACAGTGTAAAAATCAGTTCTTTCTGTGCGCGAGTGATACCGACATAGGCCAGACGACGCTCTTCATCGATGTTATCTTCATCAATGCTGCTCTGGTGAGGCAAAAAGCCCTCTTCCATTCCCACCATAAATACGTACGGGAATTCCAGTCCTTTTGAGGCATGTAACGTCATCAACTGCACCTGGTCCAGGTCTTCTTCACTCTCCCCACGCTCCATCATATCGCGCAGGGTAAAGCGGGTAACAACCTGGGTCAGCGTCATCGGTTCATCAATATCACTACCTTCCAGCATTTCCGTCATCCAGCTAAACAGCGTGTTGACGTTTTTCATACGCATTTCGGCGGCTTTCGGGCTGGGTGAGGTTTCATAGAGCCACGATTCGTAATCAATACCGTGGATCAGGTCGCGCACAGCCGCAACCGGTTCTCGCTCGGCCAGGCGCTGAATGTCACCCAGCCAGTGCGTAAAGCGGGTCAGCGACTCATAGCCACGCCCGGTTAGCGTCTGGCTAAGCCCCATATCAAAGCTAGCGGTGAACAAGCTTTTATTACGCGTCATCGCCCACTCGCCCAACTTTTGCAGCGTCGCCGGACCAATTTCACGTTTTGGCGTATTCACGATACGTAGAAATGCGCTGTCATCATCCGGGTTACTCAGTACCCGCAGATAGGCCAGCAGATCTTTGATCTCCGGACGGGAGAAAAACGACGTGCCGCCAGAAATTTTGTAGGGGATGCGGTTCTGCATCAGGAATTTTTCGAACACCCGCGACTGATGATTACCACGGTACAGAATCGCGTAATCTTTATACTGCGTCTTGTTGACGAAGTGATGAGCAATCAGTTCGCCGGTGACGCGCTCCGCTTCATGCTCTTCGTTATTGGCGCTTAATACCTTAAGCTCGACACCGTAACCCAGCTCGGAAAAGAGTCGTTTTTCAAAAACATGTGGGTTGTTGGCAATGAGGATGTTTGCCGCTTTCAGGATACGTCCGGAAGAACGGTAGTTCTGTTCCAGTTTGACCACCTGCAGCGCCGGAAAATCTTTGCTCAGCAGCACCAGGTTTTGCGGACGTGCACCGCGCCAGGAATAGATAGACTGGTCGTCATCGCCCACCACGGTAAAGCGCGCCCGGCTACCCACCAGCAGTTTTACCAGTTCGTACTGGCTGGTGTTGGTATCCTGATATTCATCCACCAGCAGATAACGAATCTTGTTCTGCCAGCGTTCACGGACCTCTTCATTGCGCTGGAGCAGCAGCGTAGGCAGCAAAATCAGATCGTCAAAATCGAGGACGTTACACGCCTTCATGTGCGCGTCGTACAAACCGTAGCAGTGGGCAAAAATACGATCGCGCTCGCCTTTGGCGCTGGCTGCCGCCTGCGCCGGAGTCATCAGATCATTTTTCCAGTTGGAGATCGTCGAGATCAGCTGTTGGAGAATCAGCTTATCGTCTTCGATGAGCCCTTCGGTCAACTCCTTCAGCAACGCCACCTGATCGGTGTCATCGAACAATGAAAAGTTCGACTTCATGCCCAGCGCCGCGTATTCACGCTTGATAATGTCCAGCCCCAGGGTGTGGAAGGTGGAGATCATCAGCCCGCGCGCCTCTTTACGGCCCAGCGTCTGCGCCACACGCTCTTTCATCTCGCGCGCGGCTTTGTTGGTAAAGGTCACCGCCGCAATATGCCGTGCCTGATAGCCGCAAACGCGGATCAGGTGCGCTATTTTATTGGTGATCACACGGGTTTTGCCGGAGCCAGCACCCGCCAGCACCAGGCAGGGTCCGGTGACGAATTCGACGGCTTGTTGTTGTCCGGGGTTTAAACGCATAAAGATCACTCAATGAAAGTCGGGAGGGGAGATTTAGAGCATGGTAGTATAGCCAGCCTCAACCACCCCACTCAAGGCACGATCATGGCAAAAACAGCAGCAGCACTGCATATCCTTGTTAAAGAAGAGAAACTGGCACTGGATCTTCTGGAGCAAATTAAAAATGGTGCCGACTTCGAGAAGCTGGCGAAGAAACACTCCACCTGCCCGTCAGGTAAGAAAGGCGGCCACCTGGGTGAGTTCCGTCAGGGCCAGATGGTTCCGGCGTTTGATAAAGTGGTCTTCTCCTGCCCGGTGCTGGAGCCAACAGGCCCGCTGCACACCCAGTTCGGTTACCACATCATTAAAGTACTTTACAGGAATTAATAAAAAGCCCAGTGAGCGTAAGCTCACTGGGCTTTTTTGATAGTGGAAAGCGATTCCGTTCCGCTAAGCATTTCGATTTGCAGCCAACGCATCTGCAAGTCGAAAGGCGACGAGGAATCAGCCTGCGACAGCAATACGCTTCATGTCAGTCATATAACCGCGCAGTTTCTGGCCCACTTTCTCGATTTCGTGGCCACGAATCGCATCGTTAACATCACGCAGCTGAGCGTTATCTACCGCACCTTCAGCAATAGCTTTACCCAGGTCGCCGGTTTGCAGTGTAGTCATGAACTCTTTCAGCAGCGGTACGCAAGCGTAAGAGAACAGGTAGTTACCGTACTCTGCGGTATCGGAGATCACCACGTTCATTTCATACAGACGCTTACGGGCGATAGTGTTGGCAATCAGCGGCAGCTCATGCAGTGATTCGTAGTAAGCCGACTCTTCGATGATGCCGGAATCCACCATGGTTTCGAATGCCAGCTCAACGCCTGCTTTCACCATCGCGATCATCAGAACGCCTTTATCGAAGTACTCCTGCTCGCCAATCTTACCGTCAAACTGTGAAGCGGTTTCGAACGCGGTTTTACCGGTCTCTTCACGCCAGGTCAGCAGTTTCTTATCATCGTTAGCCCAGTCAGCCATCATACCGGAGGAGAATTCACCGGAGATGATGTCATCCATGTGTTTCTGGAACAGCGGTGCCATGATCTCTTTGAGCTGTTCGGACAGCGCGTAAGCACGCAGTTTCGCCGGGTTAGACAGACGGTCCATCATCAGAGTGATGCCGCCCTGCTTCAGCGCTTCGGTGATGGTTTCCCAGCCGAACTGAATCAGTTTTTCCGCGTATGCCGGGTCGGTACCCTCTTCCACCAGCTTGTCGAAGCACAGCAGAGAACCAGCCTGCAGCATACCGCACAGGATAGTCTGTTCACCCATCAGGTCAGATTTCACTTCCGCCACGAAAGAGGATTCCAGAACACCCGCACGGTGACCGCCCGTTGCCGCTGCCCAGGCTTTGGCAATCGCCATGCCTTCGCCTTTCGGGTCGTTTTCCGGGTGAACCGCGATCAGCGTTGGCACGCCGAAACCACGTTTGTACTCTTCACGCACTTCGGTACCCGGGCACTTTGGCGCCACCATCACCACAGTAATGTCTTTACGGATCTGCTCGCCCACTTCCACGATATTAAAGCCGTGAGAGTAGCCCAGCGCCGCGCCGTCTTTCATCAGCGGCTGTACGGAACGCACCACGTCAGAGTGCTGTTTGTCAGGCGTCAGGTTCACCACCAGATCGGCCTGCGGGATAAGCTCTTCGTAGGTACCGACTTTGAAGCCGTTTTCGGTCGCTTTACGCCAGGAAGCACGCTTCTCGGCAATCGCTTCTTTACGCAGGGCGTAGGAGATATCCAAACCGGAGTCACGCATGTTCAGGCCCTGGTTCAGACCCTGAGCGCCACAGCCGACGATGACCACTTTTTTACCCTGAAGGTAGCTCGCGCCATCGGCGAATTCGTCGCGGCCCATAAAGCGACATTTACCCAGCTGTGCCAGCTGCTGGCGCAGGTTCAGTGTATTAAAGTAGTTAGCCATGGTGGTGTACTCCGTGATGTTGTGTGTCGTTACTCTATGGATTTCGAGTTGTAGGAAGGCGGCAAGGCAGCGAATCCCCAGGAGCTTACTCAAGTAAGTGACTGGGGTGAGCTGACGCAGCCAACGCATCTGCAACTTGAAAGACGACGAGTATATTGTTCGGTTCGCGTTTCAGCGAGAATGAACCCACATTACAACAGGAAATTTATTGCGGAAATTGATATATTCACAACGTCACGTTGCAATTTATGCAATGTAAAATCGTGGAGTGCGAGCCGTGGATTTACGCGATCTAAAAACCTTCCTGCACCTGGCGGAAAGTCGCCACTTTGGCCGCAGCGCGCGGGCGATGCACGTCAGCCCCTCCACGCTTTCCCGGCAGATTCAGCGACTCGAAGAGGATCTTGGCCAGCCGCTGTTCGTGCGGGATAACCGCACGGTCACGCTGACCGAAGCGGGCGAAGAGCTGCGCATTTTTGCCCAGCAGACGTTATTGCAGTACCAGCAATTGCGCCACACCCTTGATCAGCAGGGGCCGTCGCTGTCGGGCGAGCTGCATATCTTTTGTTCGGTAACCGCCGCTTACAGCCATCTGCCGCCAATTCTCGATCGCTTTCGCGCCGAACACCCGTCAGTTGAAATTAAGCTGTCTACGGGTGATGCCGCTGATGCTATGGAAAAAGTGGTCACCGGAGAAGCGGATCTGGCAATAGCCGGGAAACCAGAAACCCTGCCTGGCGCGGTGGCATTCTCAATGCTGGAAAATCTGGCGGTGGTGTTAATTGCTCCGGCATTGCCGTGCCCGGTGCGCAATCAGGTGTCCATCGATGATCCCGACTGGTCCACTGTGCCGTTTATCATGGCCGACCAGGGCCCGGTACGCCGCCGGATTGAGCTGTGGTTCCGCCGTCATAAAATCAGCAATCCATCAATCTATGCCACGGTCGGCGGTCATGAGGCGATGGTCTCAATGGTGGCGCTGGGCTGCGGCGTGGCGCTGCTGCCGGAAGTCGTGCTGGAAAACAGTCCGGAGCCGGTACGTAACCGCGTGATGATTTTAGAACGTAGCGACGAGAAAACACCGTTTGAGCTGGGCGTTTGCGCACAAAAAAAGCGGCTGCATGAGCCGCTAATTGAAGCATTCTGGAGTTTGCTGCCTGGCCACTAATGCCGGATGGCGGCACCAGCGCCTTATCTGGCCTACCCTGCCAGAAAGAACCTGAATGCCGGGTTATGACTCTCATCATGGCAGTCGTAGCCCAGTTCGTTGATCCGCGTTTCAAAATCCGGCTCATGATCGCCCAATTCAAACGCCGCCAGCACGCGGCCATAGTCAGTGCCGTGACTGCGGTAATGGAACAACGAGATATTCCAGTGGGTCCCTAAAGTATGCAGGAATTTCAGCAACGCTCCGGGCGACTCGGGGAACTCAAAGCTGTACAGACGTTCCTGTAGCGGCTTCGAGGGGCGTCCGCCGACCATATAGCGCACGTGTAGCTTGGCCATTTCATCATCGGACAGATCCACCACGCTGTAACCGCCGTCGCTGAGCAACTGGAGGATCTCTTTGCGCTCTTCCAGACCGCGACTCAGGCGCACGCCGACAAAAATACAGGCGTCTTTCGCATCGGCAAACCGGTAGTTAAACTCGGTCACCGAACGTCCACCCAACAGCTGGCAGAATTTCAGGAAACTCCCCTTTTCTTCCGGGATGGTCACCGCCAACAGCGCTTCACGTTGTTCACCCAGCTCGCAGCGTTCAGACACATAGCGCAACCCGTGGAAGTTGACGTTGGCACCGGACAGCACGTGCGCCAGACGTTCACCACGAATATTGTGCTGGGCGATGTATTTTTTCATCCCCGCCAGCGCCAGTGCACCAGATGGCTCCGCCACCGCACGAACATCCTCAAAAAGATCTTTCATTGCCGCACAGATTGCATCGCTATCAACGGTGATAATGTCGTCGAGGTATTCCTGACACAGGCGGAAGGTTTCATCACCGATGCGTTTCACCGCCACACCTTCAGCAAACAGCCCTACGCGCGGCAGATCGACCGGGTGACCCGCATCCAGTGCCGCCTTCAGGCAGGCTGAATCTTCGGCTTCCACGGCAATAACTTTGATTTGTGGCATCAGCTGTTTAATCAGCACCGCCACACCCGCCGCCAGACCGCCGCCGCCAACCGGAACAAATATCCGATCGAGATGCGCATCCTGCTGCAGCAGCTCAAGCGCCAGTGTGCCCTGCCCGGCGATCACCATCGGGTGATCGAACGGCGGCACCCAGGTGAACCCTTGCTGCTGCGACAGTTCAATCGCTTTGGCTTTGGCTTCATCAAAATTGGCCCCGTGCAGCAGCACTTCGCCGCCAAAGCCGCGAACGGCATCGACTTTGATATCCGCGGTGGCCGTGGGCATGACGATCAGCGCCTTCACCCCAAGACGCGCGGAGGAAAATGCTACACCCTGGGCATGATTCCCTGCCGACGCGGTGATCACACCCTGTGCTTTTTGCGCTTCGGTCAGACCCGCCATCATGGCGTAGGCCCCGCGCAGCTTGAAACTGTGCACTGGCTGGCGATCTTCGCGCTTAACCAGAATTACGTTATCGAGACGCGAGGAGAGTTTTTCCATTTTTTGCAGCGGTGTCACCTGTACCGCTTCATAGACCGGTGCACGCAGCACCGCCCTGAGGTACTCAGCGCCCTCAGGGGAGCCGGACAGGGGTTGCGAATCAGCCATGGTATTAGCCCCCCAGTTTCGATTTATCGCGCACCGCGCCTTTGTCAGCGCTGGTTGCCAGGCTGGCATAGGCACGCAGCGCGAAGGAGACCTGACGCTGGCGATCTTTTGGCGTCCAGGCTTTATCACCGCGAGCATCCTGCGCTTCACGACGGGCCGCAATCTCCGCATCGCTCAACAACAGCTGGATGCCACGATTCGGGATATCAATTGCAATCATATCGCCATCTTCAATAATCGCGATGTTACCGCCGCTCGCCGCTTCCGGAGAGACGTGACCGATAGACAGACCTGACGTCCCGCCGGAGAAACGACCATCGGTAATCAGCGCACAAGCCTTGCCGAGGCCCATCGATTTCAGGAAAGTGGTTGGGTAGAGCATTTCCTGCATGCCCGGTCCGCCTTTCGGTCCTTCGTAGCGAATCACCACCACATCACCAGCCACCACTTTGCCACCGAGAATGGCTTCAACAGCATCGTCCTGGCTCTCAAAGACTTTCGCCGGACCGGTGAATTTCAGGATGCTGTCATCCACGCCTGCGGTCTTCACGATACAGCCGTTTTCCGCAAAGTTTCCGTATAGCACCGCCAGACCGCCATCTTTGCTGTAGGCGTGTTCCAGAGAGCGAATACAGCCTTCGGCGCGATCGTCATCCAGCGTGTCCCAGCGGCAATCCTGCGAGAACGCCTGGGTGGTACGAACGCCCGCCGGGCCGGCGCGGAACATGTTTTTCACCGCCTCATCCTGGGTCAGCATGACATCATAGCGATCCAGGGTTTGTGGCAGGGTCAGCCCCAGCACGTTTTTCACGTCGCGGTTCAGCAACTCAGCACGGTCCAGCTCGCCTAAAATTCCCAGTACACCACCCGCACGGTGGACATCTTCCATATGGTATTTCTGGGTGCTCGGCGCAACTTTACACAGCTGCGGCACTTTGCGGGACAGCTTGTCGATATCACTCATGGTAAAGTCGATTTCGGCTTCCTGTGCGGCCGCCAGCAGGTGCAGAACGGTGTTCGTGGAACCGCCCATAGCGATATCCAGGGTCATGGCATTTTCAAACGCCGCCTTGTTGGCAATATTGCGCGGCAGCGCAGAATCATCATTCTGCTCGTAATAGCGTTTGGTCAGCTCAACGATACGTGAGCCCGCATTGAGGAACAGCTGTTTACGATCGGCGTGGGTGGCCAGCAGCGAACCGTTACCCGGCTGCGACAGGCCCAGCGCTTCGGTCAGGCAGTTCATCGAGTTAGCGGTAAACATCCCCGAACAGGAACCGCAGGTCGGACAGGCGGAGCGCTCAATCTGATCGCTTTGCGAATCAGAGACTTTCGGGTCCGCGCCCTGAATCATCGCATCCACCAGATCGAGTTTGATGATCTGATCTGAGAGTTTGGTTTTACCGGCTTCCATCGGGCCGCCGGACACAAAGATCACCGGGATGTTCAGACGCAGGGAGGCCATTAACATCCCCGGGGTAATTTTGTCGCAGTTGGAGATACAGACCATCGCATCGGCGCAGTGGGCGTTCACCATGTACTCCACCGAATCGGCGATCAGCTCACGTGACGGCAGGGAATACAGCATACCCCCGTGGCCCATAGCGATACCATCATCCACGGCGATAGTATTAAACTCTTTGGCTACGCCGCCGGAGGCTTCAATCTGTTCGGCAACCAACTTACCGAGATCGCGCAGATGCACGTGCCCCGGCACGAACTGGGTAAAGGAGTTCACCACAGCGATAATCGGTTTACCGAAGTCGTCATCGGTCATCCCGGTGGCGCGCCACAGTGCGCGAGCACCCGCCATATTACGGCCATGGGTGGTGGTAGCAGAACGATACTTAGGCATGCTGTATTGACTCCCGTCTATCTAATAATTGGGACGGTGCGTGCCGTCCCAAATTTATGTTTATTGGTTAACCTGATCTAACCAACCGTATTTATCTTCCGTTTCTCCGGTGAACAGGCCAAAGAAGGCTTGCTGGATTCGTTTGGTTACCGGGCCACAACGGCCTTCACCCACCTGAATGCCGTCAACGCTGCGCACTGGGGTAATTTCTGCCGCCGTACCGGACATGAACACTTCATCAGCCAGGTACAAAGACTCACGAGACAGCACCTGTTCACGTACTTCGATATCAAGGTCTTTCGCCAGTTTGATAATCGCATCACGTGTGATGCCCGGCAGCGCGGAAGAGGTAAACGGAGGGGTAAACAGAATGCCATCTTTAACTTCAAACAGGTTTTCACCCGCGCCTTCGGAGATGTAGCCGTTCACATCCAATGCAATACCTTCCTGATAACCATGACGACGCGCTTCGCTACCCACCAGCAGTGAAGACAGGTAGTTACCGCCCGCCTTAGCGGCGGTAGGAATGGTGTTAGGTGCGACACGGTTCCAGGAAGAGACCATCGCGTCGATCCCTTGATCCAGGGCATCAGCACCCAGGTAAGCCCCCCACGGGAACGCAGCAATGATCACATCCGTGGTATATCCCGCCGGTGGGTTAACGCCCATCCCGACATCACCAACAAACACCAGCGGGCGGATATACGCACTGGTCAGGTTATTTTTACGGATCACCGCACGGCAAGCTTCCATCAACTCATCAACGCTCTGAGAAACCGGAAAACGATAAATTTTGGCTGAATCACGCAGACGCTGCATGTGCTCGCGATGACGGAACACCACCGGTCCTTTGTGAGAATCGTAGCAACGGATACCTTCAAATACGGATGTACCGTAGTGCAGCGCATGGGACATCACGTGAACCTTCGCATCTTCCCAACGAATCATCTCGCCATTAGACCAAATGAAATCAGCTTTTTTCGTCGTCATTTATTTCTCTTCCTTTTGCGCTCAGGCGCGAATTTGTTGTGATGTGGTTGTGCTCTGGCAGATAGCAACATGTGCAACATCTACCAGTTTACTTAACTGACTAAACAGTAAGTCGACCGACCGTGGGCTGGCAACGGTCAATTCAATATTTATATTCTGCGCATCGCTGGCAGCGTTCATATTCATGGAGCACACCTGAAAACCACGATGGCGTACCACACGCAAAACACGTTCTAACGTTTCCGGATTGAAACGAGCCTCAACGGCGACCTGATGTTGCATCATGATGATTTCTCCAGCATTTCTGAGTTACTGGCACCAGGAGGCACCAGAGGCCAGACATTCTCAAGTTCGTCGATTGAGACATGAAGCAGGTATGGCCCATTACTGTTCAGCATGGTGTCGAGAGCCGCTTCAACCTGGTCTTTACGGGTGATGTGTTGGCCAGGGATGCCGAAGGCGCCGGCCAACATAAGAAAATCGGGATTATCGGTCAGGGTAGTTTCGCTATAGCGTTCCTGGAAAAACAGCTGCTGCCATTGTCGCACCATGCCTAACCGTTGGTTGTCGAGTAAGACGATTTTCAGCGGCAACTGCTTGCGTTTTACGGTGCCCAACTCCTGCACGTTCATCATGAAGGAGCCGTCACCGGAGATACAGATTACCGTATCATCCGGGCGGGCTACCTGTGCCCCCACAGCTGCAGGTAAGCCAAAGCCCATCGTCCCCAGGCCGCTGGAAGTGATGAAGTTCTCCGGGCGAGTATAGGTCATGTGTTGTGCGGACCACATCTGATGCTGGCCAACATCCGTCGTCACCACGCTATCCTTATGCTTCCTCTCGGACAGCTGTTTTAACAACAGCGGGGCGTAAATAGCCTCCCCCGGATGATCATAGCGCCAGGCATGTTCTGCACGCATGTCGGCGGCATGCTGGCACCATTCGTTGATGGCCAGCGGTTGTTGTAATTCGGGTAACAGCGTATTTAGATCGCCTTGCAGCGCAACGTGTGCCAGACGCAGTTTGTTCATCTCGGCCGGATCGATATCCATATGGATCACACTGGCATTGGGGGCAAAGGTGTTCAGCTTGCCGGTCACCCGGTCATCAAAACGCGCACCAACGGCGATCAGCAAGTCGCACTCCTGCACCGCAAAGTTTGCCGCTTTGGTACCGTGCATACCCAGCATGCCCAGATAGTACGGGTAATCTACATCCACAGCGCCAAGGCCTTTCAACGTACAAACCACCGGCACATGCGTTGCGGCAATAAACTCACGCAGCGCTGGAACCGCCTGAGCCATCCCTACGCCACCACCTACGTACAGTACGGGTTTCTGTGCCTTCGCCAACATCTTGCGGGCTTGTTCAATCTCAGCATATGGGAAAGCTACTGCGTTTTCGACGGTGGTGAAATAGGGTTCCAGCGTACCGCTGGCTAACTGAATGTCTTTCGGGATATCAACCAGAACCGGACCCGGACGACCAGAGTTCGCCACGTCGAAGGCCTCGGCCATGATACGCGGCAGCTCTTCCAGCGACTGCACCAGGAAGCTATGTTTGGTACATGACAGCGACATGCCGAGTACGTCCACTTCCTGAAACGCATCGGTGCCGATAAACGGAGAAGAGACCTGACCGGTGATCGCCACAACGGGAACGGAATCTAACAGCGCATCAGCCAGGCCGGTGATCAGGTTAGTTGCGCCAGGACCGGAAGTCGCGATACAGACACCAGTTTTACCGGTTGAGCGGGCATAGCCAATCGCCGCCATCGCCGCCCCCTGCTCGTGTCGACACAACAGGTGTTCTACGCCGCCGTCGTACAACGCATCGTAAACCGGCATAATCGCGCCACCGGGATAACCAAAGACGGTTTTCACCCCTTGTGCACGCAACGCATGTACCACCCACTGTGCCCCATTCATAGTTACATCCCCGCCGTAAATCTTGAGAAACAGAATTTTATGCTAGTGTTCACTTTCTGCTCCTCGTTTAAGTTTTTAAGGTCAAAAAAAACCCCCGAACCTTTCGGTGCGGGGGTCTTAGTTCGTTAAGGCTTGTTTTTTAAGCCTTTCCTCGTCCAAGTGCAGCCCCGCACGGTGGGATAATAATCACCACCACGCTAATCACGACCAGGCTAATCACTCGTAGAAGGGCTGTCATTTTTGTATTTTCTTGCATCTTGTTCGAAGGAATACCTAAAGAGTTACCATAGAGTTTAACTATGGCACAAGATATTTCTGCATTCATTTTTCTGACACGGTTAACGGTTTCTATAAATCGCGTTGTTTTTTATACAAAAAATAGAAAATGAAAATATTTCACGTTATTCAGCAAACACGATCATGTTTTCCATCTGCAGGAGGCACGTTCAGTGGCACTTGCGAGCGTTGTTCCAGAGGTTACGAAAAATATCACCCCTTGCATAAAAATACGTGAATCAGCATCTAAAAGTATCAATTAAGCAAGATATCATCGCCATCTATTACGACATAATACCTATATCAGGAGGGGGTTATGTCACTATCGATAGTCCACACGCGCGCCGCACTAGGCGTCAATGCACCACCCATTACTATTGAAGTCCATATCAGTAATGGCTTGCCCGGTTTAACCATGGTTGGACTACCCGAAACCACCGTGAAAGAGGCTCGAGATCGAGTTCGCAGTGCAATTATTAATAGCGGGTATAAATTTCCGGCCAAGAAGATAACCATCAACCTTGCCCCGGCAGATCTGCCTAAAGAAGGAGGGAGATATGATTTACCTATAGCCATTGCGCTTCTGGCTGCGTCAGAGCAGCTTACGACACATAATCTCGATACTTATGAGTTAGTCGGTGAACTAGCGCTTACAGGCGCTCTACGTGGCGTTCCCGGAGCAATATCCAGCGCAACTGAAGCAATTCGCGCAGGCAGGCGAATTATTGTTGCAAAAGAGAACGCTGCAGAAGTGGGGCTAATACACGGCGAGGGCTGCCTGATTGCCGATCACCTGCAAGCTGTGTGTGCTTTTCTCGAAGGTAAGCATGAATTAGAAAGGCCTGTTTGCGTAGAGATTCCACCTTCAGGCTCATCTGATGACCTCAGCGACGTCATCGGCCAGGAACAGGGCAAGCGAGGGCTGGAGATCACCGCTGCAGGCGGTCACAATCTCCTGCTTATAGGTCCGCCGGGTACGGGGAAAACGATGCTTGCCAGTCGCCTTCGCGGATTGTTACCACCATTAAGCAATGATGAGGCACTGGAAAGCGCAGCAATCCTCAGTCTTATTAATGCCGACACAATACAAAAGCAGTGGAAGCAACGCCCTTTTCGTTCGCCGCATCACAGCGCATCTTTAGCCGCAATGGTTGGAGGGGGATCGATACCGGCACCGGGTGAGATTTCGCTGGCACATAACGGCATATTATTTCTGGATGAATTGCCCGAGTTTGAACGTCGTACGCTGGATGCCCTACGTGAACCCATTGAATCCGGGCAGATTCATTTATCACGCACCCGGGCAAAAATAACCTACCCGGCACGCTTTCAATTGATAGCAGCAATGAATCCAAGCCCAACGGGACACTATCAGGGAAACCACAATCGTTGTACCCCAGAGCAAACGCTACGCTACCTCAATCGCTTATCCGGCCCTTTTCTTGACCGCTTCGATTTGTCCCTCGAAATTCCCCTTCCACCGCCTGGTATACTCAGTCAACGAGCAGTAAAGGGAGAAGACAGTGAGACGGTGAAGATACGCGTTATGGCCGCGCGTGAGCGCCAGTATCAGCGGCAAAATAAGTTAAATGCGCATCTGGGCAGCCAGGATATACATCAATTCTGCGTCTTACACAGGGATGACGCGCGCTGGCTGGAGGAAACGTTAGCGCACCTGGGATTATCTATCCGCGCCTGGCAGCGACTGATAAAGGTCGCTCGCACGATTGCGGATATTGAGCAATGTGACCAAATCACCCGTCAACATTTACAGGAAGCCGTTGGCTATCGAGCAATAGACCGGCTGTTAATCCATTTGCAGAAACTACTGGCATAAAAAAAGGGCTTTCGCCCTTTTTTATTAATCCTCTGACTCGGTGTAATCTTCTGCACCTTCTACCTGAGGTTTGCCGCCAGACAGCGTGTGAAAACGTTTTGGACGCTTAATACGCGTCATGTATTTTGACCACACACGTTCAGCTTCGGTAACCGGCTCACGTTCACCACGGCATACCGCAACAAACAACTTCTCTTCTTCAGTTACCGGCTCACGCTTGCCCAGATCCAGCTCATTAAAGGCATAACCGTGACGCTCAAGCAGCTGTGCCTCTTTAATGGTGAAATCACCATGACGGGAGAATCCGCGGGGATAATATTTATTGTCGAAATATCGATTAGTCGTCGTAAAGCTTTCCGCCATCCTGCACGCTCCTAATTCTTTGGCCGAGCTATTTATGGCGCGGAGTATTAGTTACGCTTGACAGAGCGTCAAACAAAAGATTTAAATCATAACGACAAATAATTTTATGGAGTGAGTTGTGGATACGGAATTGTTAAAGACTTTCCTGGAAGTTAGCCGAACGCGCCACTTTGGCCGGGCAGCTGAAGCGCTCTATCTGACCCAATCGGCAGTCAGTTTTCGCATCAGACAACTGGAAAATCAACTGGGTGTGAACCTCTTCACCCGACACAGAAACAATATCCGTTTAACCGCTGCGGGTGAAAAATTATTGCCGTATGCCGAAACGCTGATGAATACATGGCAAGCAGCACGTAAGGAGGTTGCAAATACCTCACGCCATAATGAGTTCTCTATCGGTGCCAGCGCTTCCCTTTGGGAATGCATGCTCAATGGCTGGCTGGGACGTTTGTATCAGTCACAAGAACCACAAGCCAGCCTGCAATTTGAAGCCAGGATTGCACAGCGCCAGTCGTTAGTGAAGCAACTTCATGAACGGCAGCTTGATCTGCTGATTACCACCGAAACACCTAAAATGGACGAATTTAGCAGTCAACTGTTGGGATATTTCATGCTGGCGCTCTATTGCAGCACCCCATCACAAACTAAAGATGAGTTGAATTACCTGCGTCTGGAATGGGGAGCAGATTTTCAACAACACGAAGTGGGATTAATTGCCAGTGATGAAGTGCCGGTACTTACCACCAGTTCTGCTGAGCTGGCAAGGCAACAACTTTCTGTACTTAAGGGTTTTAGTTGGCTTCCCGTTAGTTGGGCGAAAACAAAAAGCGATCTCCATACGGTTGCAGATAGTACAACGCTTTCACGTCCGTTATATGCAGTTTGGCTACAAAATAGCGATAAACATGTGCTTATCCGCGATCTGCTGAAAACGAATATTCTGGATGATTAAAATGGACGCCGGCAAGGATGCCAGGAAACGGGAAATAAACAGTAAGAAGGTGGGTAGGATTTTCAGATAAAAAAAATCCTTAGCAAAAATGCTAAGGATTGTTTCTGGCAGGGGCGGAGAGACTCGAACTCGCGACACCCGGTTTTGGAGACCGGTGCTCTACCAACTGAGCTACGCCCCTAAATTTCTTATCATTAAGCCTGCTATCTTAGCAGGCTTAATTTTC
>NZ_JADABY010000008.1 GCF_015672735.1 Citrobacter sp. Res13-Sevr-PEB04-36
AAGTTACTCATTAAATTTAAGCGTAATTCCGATGGGTATTTATCCTGTAATTGATTGAAATATCGCCTTTCACTCTTTTTTTAAATAGCTGTTAAAGACAGCATGTTATTGCCATAAATTTTTGTTATCCCCCCATCTTTTTTTGATTAAAGTCAGGTTAAAGTGAGATTGTGTTTTATTATCTCATTGATAAATAAAGATTTAATTGTTTCATAATAATCTTACGAAATGTAAGTGAAAGGGATTTGTGAGTGGTAGCACATATCCTTGTTCGCTTAATTTGGTACACTTCCTGCCGTCAACAAAGTAATTAGAGCAGGCCGATATGAATACTATTTCTCTCCCTAAAACACAGCACTTAGTGGTCTTTCAGGAAGTCATCAGAAGTGGTTCTATCGGCTCAGCTGCAAAAGAATTAGGTTTGACTCAACCCGCTGTTAGCAAAATTATTAATGATGTTGAAGCTTATTTTGGCATCGAGTTAGTCGTACGTAAAAATACGGGTGTCACATTAACCCAGGCTGGTCAGGTAATGCTCTCATGGTCTGAATCCATCACCCGTGAAATGAAAAATATGGTTGATGAGATGAATAGCATGACGAGTAACGCGGTTGTGGATGTGTCGTTTGGCTTTCCATCACTGATCGCCTTTACCATCATGTCCGGCATGATTAAGAAGTTTAAAGAGGTGTTCCCGAAAGCACAGGTTTCGATGTATGAAGCGCAGCTTTCCTCATTCTTACCAGCGATTCGTGACGGGCGGCTGGACTTCGCTATCGGTACACTCAGCGATGAGATGAAACTGCAGGATCTGCATGTAGAACCACTTTTTGAGTCAGAGTTTATCCTGGTCGCCAGCAAGTCCCGAACACGCACCGGCATCACCACGCTGAGCGCGTTGAAAAACGAACAGTGGGTGTTGCCACAAACGAATATGGGTTACTACAGCGAACTTCTTACTACGTTACAAAAAAATGGCATCAGCAGTGAAAACATCGTTAATACTGACTCGGTCGTCACGATTTATAATCTTGTTCTCAATGCTGATTTCTTAACAGTAATTCCCTGCGATATGACCACACCATTTGGTTCAAACCAGTTTATTACTATCCCGGTAGAAGAGGCTTTACCGGTGGCGCGTTATGCTGCCGTATGGTCTAAAAATTATCGAATAAAAAAAGCAGCATCAATTTTGGTGGAATTAGCCAAAGAATATTCATCATATAATTGTCAACGACGAAAGCAATTAATTGAAGTTGATTAAAGATTAAACTCGATTTAATACGGAATTAATGCCATCGGTCTATATCAGACCCTGGACACGGCTATCTATTTACTTTAATACCCAGGTAAGAGGTTCTAATGCACATTACATACGATCTCCCGGTTGCAATTGAAGATATCCTCGAAGCGAAAAAAAGACTGGCGGGGAAAATTTATAAAACAGGAATGCCACGCTCGAACTATTTTAGTGAACGTTGCAAAGGGGAAATTTTCCTCAAGTTTGAAAACATGCAGCGTACTGGTTCATTTAAAATCCGCGGTGCTTTTAACAAACTCAGTTCTTTAACTGAAGCCGAAAGATGTAAAGGCGTGGTGGCGTGCTCTGCAGGTAACCATGCGCAAGGGGTTTCTCTTTCTTGTGCGATGCTTGGTATCGACGGCAAAGTGGTGATGCCAAAAGGCGCGCCGAAGTCTAAAGTGGCTGCCACCTGTGACTACTCCGCAGAAGTTGTGCTGCACGGTGACAACTTCAACGACACTATCGCCAAAGTGAGCGAAATTGTTGAGACTGAAGGTCGCATCTTTATTCCTCCTTATGATGATCCGAAAGTCATTGCCGGTCAGGGGACAATTGGTCTGGAAATTCTGGAAGATCTGTACGATGTCGACAACGTGATTGTGCCAATTGGTGGCGGCGGACTGATTGCCGGTATTGCTGTAGCAATTAAATCCATCAACCCGACCATTAAAATTATTGGCGTACAGTCCGAAAACGTTCACGGCATGGCGGCATCTTTCCACGCTGGAGAAATAACCACGCACCGAACGACCGGCACCCTGGCGGATGGTTGTGACGTCTCCCGCCCGGGTACTTTGACCTATGAAATCGTTCGTGAGTTAGTGGATGACATTGTCCTGGTCAGCGAAGATGAAATTCGCAACAGTATGGTGGCATTAATTCAGCGAAATAAAGTTGTGACAGAAGGCGCGGGTGCGCTGGCATGTGCTGCATTATTAAGCGGGAAATTAGATAGCTATATTCAGAACAGAAAAACAGTCAGTATTATTTCTGGCGGTAATATCGATCTTTCTCGTGTATCCCAAATCACTGGTTTAGTTGACGCTTAATATATTTCGTTGAGGATAGGATATGAGTACTACTGATAGCATTGTATCCAGCCAGACAAAACAATCGTCCTGGCGCAAATCGGACACCACCTGGACACTGGGTTTATTTGGTACAGCCATCGGCGCCGGGGTGTTGTTCTTCCCAATTCGCGCAGGCTTTGGCGGACTGATCCCCATTCTGTTGATGCTGGTGTTAGCGTACCCCATCGCGTTCTATTGCCACCGTGCACTGGCACGCCTGTGTCTTTCCGGTTCTAACCCTTCCGGCAACATCACAGAAACGGTTGAAGAGCATTTTGGTAAAACGGGTGGCGTGGTCATCACGTTCCTCTACTTCTTTGCGATTTGCCCACTGCTGTGGATTTATGGCGTCACCATTACCAACACCTTTATGACCTTCTGGGAAAACCAGTTGCAGATGCCAGCGCTTAACCGTGGCTTCGTGGCACTGTTCCTGCTGCTGTTGATGGCATTCGTCATCTACTTCGGTAAAGATCTGATGGTTAAAGTGATGAGCTTCCTGGTATGGCCGTTCATTGCCAGCCTGGTACTTATCTCTCTGTCCCTGATTCCTTACTGGAACTCAGCGGTTATCCAGCAGGTGGATCTCAGCAATATAGCGTTGACCGGGCATGACGGTATTCTGGTCACCGTATGGCTGGGTATTTCCATCATGGTGTTCTCTTTCAACTTCTCGCCAATTGTTTCTTCCTTCGTGGTGTCTAAACGCGAAGAGTATGAAAAAGATTATGGCCGCGAATTTACCGAGCAGAAATGTTCCAAGATCATCTCCCGCGCCAGTATGCTGATGGTTGCGGTGGTCATGTTCTTCGCCTTTAGCTGCCTGTTCACGCTGTCTCCGGCAAATATGGCCGAAGCCAAAGCGCAGAACATTCCGGTACTGTCATACCTGGCGAACCACTTTGCTTCATTGTCTGGCACCAAATCGACCTTCGCGACCGTTCTGGAATACGGTGCTTCTATCATCGCACTGGTCGCTATCTTCAAATCTTTCTTCGGCCACTATCTGGGCACGCTGGAAGGTTTGAACGGTCTGGTCCTGAAGTTTGGTTATAAAGGTGATAAAACCAAAGTCTCCGTTGGCAAACTTAACACCATCAGCATGATCTTCATCATGGGTTCCACCTGGGTAGTGGCTTACGCCAACCCGAACATCCTGGACCTGATTGAAGCGATGGGTGCGCCAATTATCGCCTCACTGCTCTGCCTGCTGCCGATGTATGCCATCCGTAAAGCGCCGTCTCTGGCGAAATACCGTGGCCGTCTGGATAACGTGTTTGTTACTGCGATTGGTCTGCTGACTATCCTGAACATCGTCTACAAACTGTTTTAATCCTTAAGCTCAGGATGAGCGGAGTAGTGAAATGAATGAGTTTCCGGTAGTACTGGTTATTAATTGCGGTTCATCTTCCATTAAATTCTCAGTGCTGGATGCAGCCAACTGTGATGTTTTAATGGCGGGAATTGCAGACGGTATTAACTCTGAAAATGCGTTCATAGCAATTAATGGTGGGGAGCCGGCTAAGCTGGCTCACCACAGCTACGAAGACGCATTAAAGGCCATTGCCGTTGAACTGGAACAACGTAATTTAATGGACAGCGTGGCCTTAATTGGTCACCGCATTGCCCACGGTGGAAGTATCTTTACGGAATCAGCGATAATTACAGATGACGTTATCGACAATATTCGTCGGGTATCTCCTTTAGCACCATTACATAATTATGCGAACCTGAGCGGGATTGAATCCGCACAGCATCTTTTCCCGGGTGTACAGCAGGTGGCGGTATTTGACACCAGCTTCCACCAGACGATGGCACCTGAAGCCTATCTGTACGGTTTACCGTGGAAATATTACGAGGAGCTGGGCGTTCGTCGCTATGGTTTCCACGGCACGTCGCACCGCTATGTTTCTCAGCGAGCGCACGAGCTTCTCGATCTCCAGGATGAAGATTCTGGCCTGGTTGTCGCGCACCTGGGTAACGGCGCGTCCATCTGTGCGGTCCGTAACGGACAAAGCGTGGATACCTCAATGGGTATGACGCCGCTGGAAGGACTGATGATGGGCACGCGTAGCGGTGATGTGGACTTTGGCGCGATGGCGTGGATCGCCAGTGAAACCAACCAGACGCTGAGCGACCTTGAGCGCGTAGTCAATAAAGAGTCTGGCCTGCTGGGTATTTCCGGTTTGTCCTCTGACTTACGTACGCTGGAAAAAGCCTGGCACGAAGGACATGAGCGTGCGCAGCTGGCGATTAAAACTTTTGTGCATCGTATTGCACGCCATATCGCCGGACATGCTGCATCGTTACATCGTCTTGATGGGATTATTTTCACCGGCGGCATTGGTGAAAACTCAGTCTTAATTCGCCGTCTGGTGATTGAACATCTGGCCGTATTAGGTGTGAATATCGACAGCGAAATGAATAGTCTGCCAAATTCTCATGGCGAGAGAATTATTTCTTCTGACGATGCCCGGGTTATTTGTGCAGTCATTCCGACGAATGAAGAGAAAATGATTGCCCGTGATGCTATTCATTTAGGCAAAATTAACACACCAGCAGAATTTGCATAATTAATTTTCTGTAGAGAGATTATTTTTCATGAAGGTAAATATCGATACCAGCGATATGCTGTATGCCGACGCGTGGTCAGGCTTTAAAGGTACGGACTGGAAAGAAGAAATTAATGTCCGTGATTTTATTCAGCATAACTACACGCCTTATGAAGGGGATGAGTCTTTCCTCGCCGAAGCGACGCCGGCAACCACAGCATTGTGGGAAAAAGTGATGGCGGGCATCCGTATTGAAAACTCGACGCATGCGCCGGTAGATTTCGATACCAATATTGCCACCACAATTACCGCGCATGATGCCGGTTATATTGAACAGGAACTGGAAAAGATTGTCGGTCTGCAAACGGATAAGCCGCTGAAGCGTGCGCTGCATCCGTTCGGCGGCATCAACATGATCAAAAGCTCTTTTGATGCTTACGGTCGTGAAATGGATGCTGATTTTGAGTACCAGTACACTGAACTGCGTAAAACCCATAACCAGGGCGTGTTCGACGCGTATTCCCCGGATATGCTGCGCTGCCGTAAGTCCGGTGTTTTAACCGGTCTGCCGGATGGCTATGGCCGTGGCCGTATCATTGGTGATTACCGCCGTGTTGCGTTGTACGGTATTCGCTACCTGGTCCGTGAACGCGAGCAGCAGTTTGCCGATCTCCAGTCGAATCTGGAGTGGGGGCAGAATCTGGAGGCGACAATTCGCCTGCGTGAAGAGCTGTCTGAGCACCGTCGTGCGCTGCTGCAAATGCAGGAAATGGCCGCGAAATACGGTTGCGATATTTCCCGTCCGGCGCGTAACGCACAGGAAGCCGTGCAGTGGGTGTACTTTGCTTACCTGGCTGCGGTGAAATCGCAGAACGGCGGCGCGATGTCGCTGGGCCGTACCGCATCGTTCCTCGATATTTACATTGAGCGCGATTTTAAAGCTGGCGTCTTAAACGAGCAGCAGGCGCAGGAGCTGATCGACCACTTCATCATGAAGATCCGCATGGTGCGCTTCCTGCGTACCCCGGAATTCGACACCCTGTTCTCCGGCGATCCTATCTGGGCGACCGAAGTTATCGGTGGGATGGGGCTGGACGGCCGCACGCTGGTCACCAAAAACTCGTTCCGCTATCTGCATACGCTGCACACCATGGGACCGGCGCCTGAGCCGAACCTGACGGTGCTGTGGTCTGAAGGCTTACCGATTGCCTTCAAAAAATATGCCGCACAGGTGTCTATCGTCACCTCGTCCTTACAGTATGAAAACGACGATCTGATGCGCGCTGACTTTGACAGCGATGACTATGCCATTGCCTGCTGCGTCAGCCCGATGGTCATCGGCAAACAAATGCAGTTCTTTGGTGCGCGTGCCAACCTCGCCAAAACATTGCTGTACGCAATCAACGGCGGTGTGGATGAGAAGCTGAAAATCCAGGTCGGGCCGAAAACTGCGCCGCTGATGGATGACGTGCTGGATTACGAGACGGTGATGGAGAGCCTGGACCACTTTATGGACTGGCTGGCCGTGCAGTACATCAGTGCGCTGAACATCATTCACTACATGCACGACAAGTACAGCTACGAAGCCTCGCTGATGGCGCTGCACGATCGTGATGTTTATCGCACCATGGCATGCGGTATGGCGGGTCTGTCCGTTGCCGCGGACTCCCTGTCGGCTATCAAGTACGCTCGCGTCAAACCGATCCGTGATGAAAACGGCCTGGCGGTCGACTTCGAAATTGAAGGCGACTATCCGCAGTACGGGAACAACGATGAGCGCGTAGACAGCATTGCCTGCGATCTGGTTGAACGCTTTATGAAGAAAATTAAAGTGTTGCCAACCTATCGCAACGCGGTGCCGACGCAGTCCATTCTGACCATCACCTCTAACGTGGTGTACGGCCAGAAAACCGGGAATACCCCGGACGGACGTCGCGCAGGTACGCCGTTTGCACCAGGGGCGAACCCGATGCATGGCCGCGATCGCAAAGGGGCAGTCGCCTCGTTGACCTCGGTGGCCAAACTGCCGTTTACCTATGCCAAAGATGGTATCTCGTACACCTTCTCGATTGTGCCGGCCGCGCTGGGCAAAGAAGATAGCGTGCGGAAAACCAACCTGGTCGGTCTGCTGGACGGTTATTTCCATCATGAAGCGCATGTCGAGGGCGGTCAGCACCTGAACGTTAACGTCATGAACCGTGAAATGCTGATGGATGCTATTGAGCACCCGGAAAACTATCCGAACCTGACGATCCGCGTGTCTGGCTATGCGGTGCGCTTTAACGCGCTGACCCGCGAACAGCAGCAGGACGTTATTTCACGTACTTTCACCCAGGCGCTTTAACGCCGGAGGGGTTATGAGAAAAGTTATTGCAACCGACTGTGCGCCAGGGGCGATTGGGCCCTACGTACAGGGTGTGGATCTGGGCAGCATGGTGCTGACTTCAGGTCAAATCCCGGTATGTCCACAGACCGGTGAAGTGGCAGAGCACGTGACCGATCAGGCGCGTCAGAGCCTGGAAAACGTGAAAGCGATCGTCGAGTCCGCCGGTTTGAAAGTGAGCGACATCGTGAAGACCACCGTTTTCGTGGCCGATCTGAACGACTTCGCCACCATAAATCAGGTGTATCAGCAGTTCTTTGATGAGCACGAGGCAATCTACCCGGCACGCAGTTGTGTACAGGTCGCCCGCTTGCCGAAGGACGTGAAGCTGGAGATTGAAGCCATCGCCGTACGCGGCGACACGGTGTAACTCCCCGCGGGGCGATCGTCAGGATCGCCCCGATCCCGTTAATGAGTGTGAAACCTGGTCTTCACTGAACGGCAATCCGAGGGTGTGGATATGATTAGCGCATTCGATATTTTTAAGATTGGCATTGGACCTTCCAGCTCCCATACCGTGGGGCCAATGAACGCAGGTAAAAGCTTTATCGACCAGTTGGTCAGTAGCGGAGAATTGCACCAGACCACGCGCATTGTGGTCGACCTTTACGGCTCGCTCTCCCTGACCGGAAAAGGTCATGCGACCGATGTCGCCATCATGATGGGGCTGGCAGGCAGCAGTCCGCAAAACGTGAATATTGATGCCATTGACGGCTTTATTCAGGACGTGGCCCGCACCGGACGTCTCCCGGTGGCAGAGGGCACGCATATCGTTGATTTCCCTCCTGCTGAGAACATTCTCTTCCATAGCGAAACGCTCCCGCGCCATGAAAATGGTATGCGCATCACCGCGTGGAACAGCAACGAGACGCTATTAAGCAAAACCTATTACTCCGTTGGCGGTGGTTTTATCGTTGAGGAGGATCACTTTGGTCAGGCGCACGATGTTGAAGCGCATGTGCCGTACAATTTCCATTCTGCCAGCGAGCTGCTGAAACTGTGTGAGCGCAACGGGCTTTCCGTTTCCGGCCTGATGATGCAAAACGAGCTGGCGATGCGCAGTAAAGATGAGATTGACGCGGGTTTTGCGGCAATCTGGGATGTCATGCACGCCGGAATCGAGCGCGGCATGAACACCGAAGGCGTCCTGCCCGGCCCGCTTAACGTTCCACGTCGCGCCGTGGCATTACGTCGGTTGCTGGTCTCCAGCGACAACCTGTCCAGTGACCCGATGAACGTCATCGACTGGATCAACATGTTCGCACTGGCCGTGAGCGAAGAGAACGCCGCCGGGTGCCGGGTTGTTACCGCCCCGACAAATGGTGCGTGTGGCATTATCCCCGCCGTGCTGGCCTATTACGACAAGTTCCGCCGTCCGGTGAATGCCAACTCCATCGCCCGCTATTTACTGGCTGCGGGGGCGATAGGCGCGCTGTATAAGATGAATGCGTCTATTTCTGGGGCTGAAGTGGGTTGCCAGGGTGAGATTGGCGTGGCCTGTTCCATGGCCGCAGCCGGGCTGACAGAGCTGCTCGGTGGTAGCCCGGCGCAGGTCTGTATTGCCGCTGAAATCGCCATGGAGCATAACCTGGGGTTAACCTGCGATCCGGTCGCCGGACAGGTGCAAATTCCGTGCATTGAACGTAATGCGATCAACGCCGTTAAAGCGGTTAACGCCGCGCGTATGGCGCTGCGCCGCACGTCAGAACCCCGGGTGTCGCTCGATAAAGTTATCGAGACGATGTATGAAACTGGCAAAGACATGAACGATAAATACCGCGAAACCTCGCGCGGTGGCCTGGCGATCAAAGTAGTTTGTATGTGAGTTAATCAAAATAGCATGACCAAAAAGGTGCACAGAAGTGCACCTTTTTTTGTTGTGATCTGCTTCAAAAACAGAAATCGATCCCACCTTTGATGTTTTTAAGAGAAAATCTTTCTTTACCTATAGGGATTATGGGGTTTTGTTTGTGAAGTTTTTCTCTGACCCTGAGCGTATGATTTTCTTCATTCTAAGAGCTCGCCTGCATCTTATGAATTGCGTATCGCCTTGACGCAATACGAAAAAAATAAAAAACCTCTACCTACACATTAAGCGGGAAATTATGGAAACGGCAACGAATAATAGCGTAATACTCGACGCATCCGCTCCGGCGCGTCGGGCGGGAATGACCGAAAGTGAATGGCAGGAAGCCATTAAGTTCGACAGCATGGACACCGGCTGGGTCATTATGAGTATCGGTATGGCGATTGGCGCGGGGATTGTTTTTCTTCCTGTTCAGGTAGGGCTAATGGGGCTGTGGGTATTCCTGCTGTCCTCGATTATCGGTTATCCCGCCATGTATTTGTTCCAGCGTTTGTTTATCAACACGCTGGCTGAATCTCCCGAGTGCAAAGATTACCCGAGCGTCATTAGCGGTTATTTAGGCAAAAACTGGGGCATCCTGTTAGGTGCGTTGTATTTTGTGATGCTGGTTATCTGGATGTTCGTTTATTCCACTGCCATCACTAATGACAGCGCCTCGTATCTGCATACGTTTGGCGTAACCGAGGGATTACTGTCCGACAGCCCGTTCTATGGTCTGGTGCTGATTTGCATCCTGGTAGCCATCTCGTCACGCGGCGAAAAATTACTGTTTAAAATCTCCACCGGTATGGTGCTGACCAAGCTGCTGGTCGTTGCCGCCCTTGGTGTGTCGATGGTGGGGATGTGGCATTTGTATAATGCGGGCACGCTGCCGCCGATGGGACTGCTGATTAAGAACGCGATTATTACGCTGCCTTTTACGCTGACCTCGATTCTGTTTATTCAAACCTTAAGCCCGATGGTTATCTCGTACCGTTCTCGCGCAAAATCCATTGAGGTCGCACGTCATAAAGCGCTGCGCGCCATGAATATTGCGTTCGGCATTCTGTTTGTCACCGTGTTCTTCTACGCCGTCTCTTTCACCCTGGCGATGGGCCATGATGAAGCGGTTAAAGCCTACGAGCAGAACATTTCCGCCCTGGCGATTGCCGCTCAGTTTATTAGCGGTGACGGAGCCGGTTGGGTGAAAATCGTCAGCGTTATTCTGAACATCTTTGCCGTGATGACCGCGTTCTTTGGCGTGTACTTAGGTTTCCGTGAAGCGACCCAGGGGATCGTGATGAACGTGCTGCGCCGTAAAATGCCAGCCGAGAAAATCAATGAAACCCTGGTTCAGCGCGGCATTATGGTTTTCGCCATCCTGCTGGCCTGGAGTGCAATTGTGCTCAATGCGCCGGTACTGAGCTTTACCTCTATTTGTAGCCCAATCTTCGGCATGGTGGGCTGTTTGATCCCGGCCTGGCTGGTCTACAAAGTTCCGGTATTGCACAAATATAAAGGTGCCTCCCTGTACCTGATTATCATCACAGGCCTGCTGCTGTGTGTTTCCCCGTTCCTGGCATTTTCCTGAGTTATCTGAGTAAAGGTCGTTGTTATGTTTGAGACTACATTGAATCCATTATGGGATAGTTTTATTCGCGCAGTGCAGGAAGAAGTTAAGCCCGCCCTGGGCTGCACCGAACCTATCTCTCTGGCTCTGGCGGCGGCGGTCGCATCCTCTGAGCTGAACGGCGCGGTTGAACGCATTGATGCGTGGGTCTCGCCCAACCTGATGAAGAACGGCATGGGCGTGACCGTGCCGGGGACAGGAATGGTAGGGTTGCCCGTCGCCGCCGCGCTGGGTGCGCTGGGTGGCAATGCCCACGCCGGTTTAGAAGTATTGAAGGATGCATCTGCTGAGGCTATTGCAGATGCCAAAGCCATGCTGGCTGCCGGAAACGTGGCGGTGATGCTGCAGCAGCCTTGCGAAGATATTCTCTTCTCACGCGCTAAGGTGTACAGCCGTGACGGATGGGCATGTGTCACGATTGTTGGCGGTCATACCAATATTGTGCATATTGAGACCCACAACGGCGTGGTGTTCAGCAAAGAAGAACAGGCGCAGGATGAAGAGCAGGAATCGCCGCTGGCGGTGTTATCCCACACCTCGCTGGAAGAGATTCTGGCGTTTGTGAATGCGGTGCCGTTTGAGTCAATCCGCTTTATTCTTGATGCGGCAAAACTGAATGGGGCGCTGTCTCAGGAAGGCCTGCGCGGTAACTGGGGCTTGCACATCGGAACCACGCTTGAGAAGCAGTGCGCGCGTGGCCTGTTGGCAAACGATCTGTCGACTGCCATTTTAATCCGTACCAGTGCGGCGTCGGATGCGCGAATGGGCGGGGCGACGCTGCCGGCGATGAGCAACTCCGGCTCCGGTAATCAGGGTATTACCGCCACTGTCCCGGTGATGGTTGTTGCCGAGCACTTTGGTGCGGATGATGAAAAGCTGGCGCGTGCGTTGATGTTGTCTCACCTGAGCGCTATCTACATCCATCATCAGCTTCCACGTTTGTCGGCACTATGTGCGGCGACGACGGCGGCGATGGGGGCAGCGGCGGGTATGGCATGGCTGGTGGATAGTCACTATAACACTATCGCCATGGCGATCAGCAGCATGATTGGCGATGTGAGTGGGATGATTTGCGATGGCGCGTCAAACAGCTGCGCGATGAAGGTCTCTACCAGCGCGTCGGCAGCGTGGAAAGCGGTGCTCATGGCGCTGGACGATACGGCAGTGACCGGTAACGAAGGGATTGTGGCGCATAACGTGGAGCAATCTATTTCGAATCTGTGTGCGCTGGCATGTCGTTCGATGCAGGAAACCGACAAGCAGATCATTGAGATCATGGCCAGTAAAGCGCATTAATCTGTAGGCCGGGTAAGGCGTAGCCGCCACCCGGCATCAGTTGGAGCCGCCTAATCAGGCGGCGTCTTCTTCTTCCAGCCGTACCTCGGCATCAGCAACAATCGCTTCCAGTTCCGTCAGCATGTCTTCATAGTCAAAGGTTTTGGTCTGGATGACCGTTTCCTGAACTTTGGCTGCAACTACCGGCTTACGCTTTTTTAATGCTTTCTTGCTCATAGTCGTACTCCCTTGTTTTTCCTGACTATACGGGCAAATCTATCAGCAAAGCGCGCAAAGGCGTATCAGCAACTAACGTTATGTTAGCTTCGTCACGAATAAATGCGCCATCACCACAGGTCAGCGCTTCTTTTTCTGCTCCAGCCGTTAGTGCATGGAATGTGCCGTGGATCGACTGCAAATAGGCGCGGGGTCCATGTAACTGAAAACTCAGTGATTCACCTTGTTTCAGTTCGACATGGTGTATCCACACCTGCTGGCGAAGATGCAGGCTGCCCTGTTCTCCGTCCGGGGAGGCGATCAGCTGATGCTTGCCGGTCGCTAGCGTGGTTTTCTGTACGCAGGCGTTTTCCTGCTGCGGGCAGGCATCCAGCCATAATTGCATGCGGGTCAATGGCTTATCCTTGCTGAGGTTGTGCTCGCTGTAGCTAATCCCTGGCTGTGTGGCGAGCAGTAAAACCTCACCGGCTTTTGCCTGGACGTGGTTACCTTCGCTGTCGCGGTATTCCGCTTCTCCTTCGAGGATCAGGTTGACGATATCCACCTTTGGATAGGTACGTGGCTGGAAAGAGGCCCCCGGTGCCAGAACTTCCTGGTTCAAAACACGCAGCGAGGCATAACCCAGTAGCTTAGGATCAAAATAGTGTCCAAAGGAGAAGGTATAACGGGCTTGCAGCCAGCCGTAGTCTGCCTGTCCGCACTGTTTGGCTGTTCGGGTAGTAATCATAGTTCTTGACCTCTCTTTACTTCCTTTTATGTTAAATGGCTAGACGCTGCATTGTTAGCCAGATATTCTGCCTGGTATGTTCAAATTTCCTGAATGAGAACGACATGGCTAAAGAAAGGGCATTAACGCTTGAAGCGTTACGCGTGATGGATGCAATTGACAGACGTGGCAGCTTTGCCGCCGCCGCAGATGAACTGGGGCGCGTTCCTTCCGCCCTCAGCTATACCATGCAGAAACTGGAGGAAGAGCTGGATGTGGTGCTGTTTGACCGCTCAGGCCACCGCACAAAATTCACCAACGTAGGACGTATGCTACTGGAGCGCGGGCGCGTGCTGCTGGAAGCGGCCGATAAGTTGACCACCGATGCTGAAGCCCTGGCCCGTGGCTGGGAAACGCATTTGACGATTGTTACTGAAGCATTGGTGCCTACTGCGGCGTTTTTTCCGCTCATCAACCGGCTTTCCGTCAAGGCAAATACCCAGCTTTCGGTGATCACTGAAGTGCTGGCCGGGGCGTGGGAACGCCTGGAGCAGGGAAGAGCGGATATCGTGATCGCCCCGGATATGCATTTCCGCTCGTCGTCAGAGATTAATTCGCGCAAGCTGTACACGCTGATGAACGTCTATGTAGCCGCGCCGGATCATCCTATCCATGAGGAGCCGGAGCCGCTGTCGGAAGTGACCCGGGTAAAATACCGGGGGATTGCTGTGGCGGATACCGCCCGTGAGCGCCCGGTGCTGACCGTCCAACTACTGGATAAACAGCCGCGCCTGACGGTGAGTTCAATTGAAGATAAACGCCAGGCGCTGTTGGCTGGGCTGGGCGTGGCGACCATGCCATATCCGCTGGTGGAAGAGGATATTGCCGCGGGTCGGCTGCGCGTGGTGAGCCCGGAATCCACCAATGAAATTGATATCATCATGGCCTGGCGACGGGACAGTATGGGTGAGGCAAAATCCTGGTGTCTGCGGGAAATTCCGAAGCTGTTTGCGGGGAAATAGCAGGACGGTTACGCCGGATGCGGTGCAAATGCACTTTATCCGGCCTATAAATTACAGGAGTGCTACGTCAGGGCAGCTGTTTAGGGTCAGCACCGAAACGGTTGTTACCCGGTGTACCGCTCTGACAGTTGAAAATAACGATAACCAACCAGCCGATAATGGGGATCAACAATATCAGCAGCCACCATGCGGAACGGTCGGTATCATGCAAGCGGCGGAACTGCACAGCCCACCACGGTATAAATACCAGCACCCCATAAATCGTTGTTAATACGCCTTCTCCCCCGGCGCGTTGCCAGCCAAGCATGTTGTCCAGAATGCCCAGCACGAACGAAAAGATGATGTTGAGCAGAACAAACATCCAGTACTCTTTACGCCGTGCACGCCCGCCAAAACCAAAGTAGTTCTTAAGAACTTTTAAATACCAATCCATTTGCGCCTCATTCTGCGTTCAATCACTTGTTTTTAAAGTAATCAAACCAAGAATAGCGGTGAATAGAATTGTGGTAAATATTTGTTGTATTAATTATTGGCGCCTATAGGAGTATTGCTTGTCAGTTAAACATTATGGAGAACATGTGATTCCAACTCAGGGTTCCGTTCACCTCAGCGATGTCATTTCTCTGAAGCGCAGATACCCGTGAACGTGCAAGGGAGGCTCACCGCCGCCTCCCTTGCAACCTAGGCTCCCGGCGGGAAAATCGTCGCTGCGCGAGTTATTCGTCTTATTCCGTCTGCCTGTCGGGTCGGGGCCGAGCCTGCATCCATGCAGGCCGTCCCCTCTGCCCGCATCCCTGCGGGCAGACCCGGTCAGCCGTCAACGGCTCATCGATTTTCAGCCGGACCAGGGTGTCGCTTCAGCGCTCTGGCTTTCAGCTATATCCGTTTTGCTGTTCAGAGATATTCAAGTAAAAGCACAGATGGACAGGTGTGGGCTGGTCCGGCTGAAAATTGCCGACGTGTTTCCGTAAGGCCGGGAGAACCCGCAAGGATGCGGGTTCAGGGCGCGTTTTGCAGGGATGCTACCTCGCGCCCGGCCCGGTAACCTGGAGGAATAAGCGGAGGGGATTGCGAAGCAACAATTTTCCGTGCCGGGAGCCGGGATTGTAAAGGGCGTGGCGAAGAACGCCCTTTACACGTTCACCGTAATCAGTGCTTCAGAGAAATGACATCGCTGAGGTGAACGGAACCCTTTCTCTGAGGTAGCATGTTCATTACTTCCGTCAATACAGGTTTATACTTTCTGAAACTGAAGCGTTAACTGAACGGCATTGCCCAGATGAGACCTGTGTAAATCATGCGAAACGGCTGTCACGCCCGTGCGGCTCGCTGAGATCTTGCCATGGCCCGATTGAAATAATGCCGGTCGGGTTGATGGTTTTGTGGCTACGGAAGTAGTGATGACGGATATGGTCAAAATTGACGGTCTCCGCAATGCCTGGCATTTGGTAGATATCGCGCAGGAAACCATAAAGGTTCAGGTAATCGCTAATGCGGTGTTTATCGCATTTGAAGTGGGTGACGTACACCGGATCAAAGCGTACCAGCGTGGTCCACAGGCGAATATCGGCTTCGGTTAACTGGTCGCCGGTCAGATAGCGATGCTGACCCAGAATCTGTTCCAGTCGCGCCAGTGAGTGAAACACTTTCTCGACTGCCTCGTCATATGCCTCCTGACTGGTGGCAAAACCGGCTTTATAGACGCCATTATTGACGTTGTCATAAATCCAGCTGTTCAACTCGTCAATTTTACTTTGCAGGGCAGGCGGGTAGTAATCACCGGCTTTGGCGCCCAGTGCATCAAACGCCGTGTTAAACATGCGGATGATCTCCGCCGATTCATTACTGACGATGGTGTGATTCTTTTTATCCCACAGCACCGGTACGGTGACGCGGCCGCTGTACTGCGGGTCGGCGTGCAAATAGAGCTGATAGAGAAATTCGTGCTGGTAGAGCGTATCTCCCGTGGCGGCCGGGAAATTATCATCAAACGTCCATCCGTTCTCTAGCATCAGCGGATGCACAACGGAAACGGAGATAAATGGCTCCAGACCTTTGAGCGTGCGTAGGATCAGCGTGCGATGCGCCCACGGACAGGCGAGGGAAACGTACAGGTGATAGCGGTCTTTTTCGGCGGCAAAGCCGCCTACGCCGGTCGGGCCAGGTTCGCCATCCGCGGTGAGCCAGTTACGGAAAGCCGATGCAGAACGTTGAAATTTTCCCCCGGTAGATTTTGTGTCATACCAGGTGTCATGCCAGACGCCGTCAATAAGTTGTCCCATGGTTTTGCCTCCTCAGATAGCAAAAGCGAGGAGATGTCTCCTCGCTTTTTGATGCGTTTAGTATAGCTTGCTTACCACTTTTTATTCAGTACGCGGTCAATGCTGAATGCGCCTGGACCGGTGATAGCCAGTAGCAGGAAACCGCCTGCGATGGTTAAGTTTTTCATGAACATCAGCGAGTTCATACCTTCAGCAAAGTTGCTGTGGAAGATGAACGCGGTTAGCAACGTAAAGCCTGCAGTGAACAGTGCGGTAGTACGAGTCAGGAAGCCGAACAGAATGGCCAAACCGCCGCCGAACTCAAGCAGAATAACCAGCGGTAACATGAATCCCGGAACGCCCATGGCTTCCATATATTGTTGTGTACCCGCATATCCGCTGATTTTTCCCCAGCCTGAAGAAATAAACAGGATTGGCATCAGAATGCGCGCTACCAGTACACCAACATCTTCTAATTTTTTCATCGTACTCTCCAGGAAACCACTCAGGCGGCTATTTTTGTTTTTTGTGCATCAACGCTGCATAGCGCGTCGTTGCTGTCGATGGAGAGAATCATAAACGGGGAGTGTGACAATTGTTAGCAAGGAAAACTGTCAGTATTTTTCAAAAATTTTGAGTGAAGAGGAAAATAGAATGAAGTAGGCCTTGCCATCAGGCCTACGTGGGGGAGAGCAGAAGAGATTAACCGCGCAGTTGCTGCTGTCTGAGGGTCGCTTTGACCAGCCGCCAGGCGCTCCAGACGCTAAAGCCGCGTTTGGCCCAGCGCACGAACATATTCGGGTGACGAATCGTGCGCACAGCCAGGATACTGCTGCCAACCAGTATCCAGGATCGCAGGCTCAGCAGGGTATTCCAGCCGCGATCGTATGCGGCGGTGACTTCCAGCCAGTCGCGGCGGGTGGCGGTCAGATCCAGCCGTTGCTGCTGGGTCTGACTAAGCAGCAGCGCCTTACGTTTTTGGCGTTCGACTTTACTGCTCATTAAGCATCATCCTCCAGGGCCTGCCTGTCGTTAGCGAGTTCATGGCGGGTATGACGTAACAGCGTTGACTTACGGGCTTTACGTAGCGTCCATATCCCGCCAATGAGCGCCAGAAGTAGCAGCACAACGGTGGTGGCAATCATCGCGTTGAGGCGATACTGAGGGTCTACGGCCCAGATGATGAGCACCATCAGGCTCATCAGGCCAAATGCTGCGAACAGCATGGTCAGCCCCAGCATCAGCAATAGCTGAAAGAGGTTGGCTTTTTCCTCTTCCAGTTCAACAACGGCCAGACGTAACCGGGTCTCGACTATCTCAACTAGGATCGTGATGATCCGTTGCCCGATACCCAGTACGTTTTTGCCTGGACCTTGTGCGTGATCGGAATCCGCCATTGTTAGCGGCGCGACAGTAATACGCCAAGCACCACGCCGACCGCAGCGCCAATGCCGACGCCAGTCCATGGATTTTCGCGCACGTAGTTATCGGCTTTTGCAGCGGCTTCGCGGGTTTGCTTGGCTATCACATCGCTGGTTTCCCCGAGGCGATTGCGGCTCTCTTTCAGCGCGCGTTCTGCTTTGCTGCGAATTTTACTCAACTCTTCTTTCGACTTATCGCCAGAGGAGCTCAGTACCTCTTCAAGCGTATCCGCAAGGGATTTCAGCTCAGCGCGCAGGTGTTCCGTAGCATTATCTTTTGACATAGTTTTCTCCAAGTGAGTGGGTCGTTACCGTACTTAGTAATCGCGTGACTCGAGTTCTTTCAGTTCATTCTGAGCTTCGGCGAGCTTGTGCTCGCGTTTGGTTATTTTATCTGTATCGCCTTTTTGTTTCGCCTCGGCGAGATCGCGTTCACGCTCGGCTATCTCATCTTTCTGTTCTGCGATTTTTTTCTGATGCTCGGTACGCAGTTTGCTGTCAGAACAGTTGGCCCGGACTTCGCTCAGTGCTTTGTTCAGGCCGTTGATACGGTTCTGATTGTTGTGCTTTTCGGCATAGCTTATCTCCCGCTGAATATCGTGTTCTTTTTCCTGACAGAGGGTGTTGGCGTAGCTGCCGGCACTGAGAGCGAAAAGGGTAACAGCCAAAGCGATGCGGTATTTCATACTTGAACCTTCCATTGTGATTCGACCTTGTTGTGTGACGGTCGTTGCTCCAGATAAAAAAGCATGGGCCATAAACCCAGCTTATTAATCATAGGCACTAAACGGTGAAATCACCAAAGTAGGTGAAATAATTCAGATTCCTGGAAGTTAACCAAAACGGTGCGGGGTGTCACGTAAACGCGATAACCACTGCACCGCCTGATTATCATCATCCTGTTGGGCGATGACGAAGCCATGCGGTAACGTTCTGTCCAGAACGACCTTAGCAGCTGCGCTTTGCGCGCTGGAATCAAAGGTGATCAGCAGCGCGTCATTTTGTGGGGTAATGCTTTTAAAGCGTATGCCGTTGGCATCCAGATGATGCCAGATAGAGAATCCGTCAGGCATGCTGACGCCCTGGTTTACGGCGCGTATGGCAAGCGTCGACTCCTGTTGACGAATAGCTGACCAGGTCAGGATAAGCGCGCCTAAAAACAGGATAAAGGTTGTTGTCCAGGCCAGTCGTCGGAGCGTTATGCGTGATGGCAGCATAATTTACCCTCGGTTCCCGTATTTCTTTTTCCATAATACAACCAGTGAACCGGCAAGGCCAAACACCAGTAAAACAACGGGAAGCAGCATCAGGCAAGACATCAACTGATCTTCATACTTGAGGAATACCGGCGTTTTGCCCAGTAGATAACCCAGTGATGTCAGGATAAGCACCCACAATAACCCGCTCATCCAGTTGAAGAACTGAAAGCGTGCATTGTTCAGGCCGGACAATCCTGCAATGGTCGGCAGCAATGTTCTGACAAACGCAATGAATCGGCCCACCAGCAGCGCAGACAAACCATGTTTGTGGAAAAGATGATGTGCGCGCTGATGATAATGTGCGGGTAGATGGGAAAGCCAGTTCTGCACGATGCGGGTATTTCCCAGCCATCGTCCCTGGATATAGCTGACCCAACAGCCGAGGCTAGCCGCGGTGGTGAGGAGGAGTACCGTTTGCGGAAAGCCCATTGCGCCTTTAGCAATAAGTACGCCGACCAGCACCAGTAAGCTGTCGCCAGGTAAAAAGGCAGCAGGAAGCAGCCCGTTTTCCAGAAACAAAATTGTAAACAGGACAAAATACAGCATGCCAATCATCGAGGGATTAGCCAGTGTTTCAAAATCCTGAGCCCACAAGGCATTCAGTAATTGAGTCAGTAGTTCCATTCAGTATTCCTGGAGAAATCGGTTGTCGTCATGCCGGGTTTCTGGAGTTTGTAATGCCGCAATATTATTGATCTTTTTTTGCTTGAATCGCGGTCTGGCACAAATTCACGGCCTGGACTGTTCCCTGTTAAGTTGCAAAGTAAGCAAGCACTGATACACAAAAATTCAAAACGCATTTAATTGTAACAAAGGTCAACGTAGTCCGTTATAGAAATTACGGTCGTTGAACCGTGATTTTGCTTATCGCAAAGGAGGGTGGCGAGAGGATTTACACAGGCTGACACTTTATACCTAATGCTTACCGAGCGTCAGAAACAGGCGCCATGGCGCGCCTGTGAATATGATAATGCTTATTTTGTGCCGTTAGCGGCTGTATCCAAATGAACCACCGGATTATCGGTAAAAAGATAACGGTCAGCATTGAACTCAAAATCATCGCTGGTTTCGTTAAACAGCATCTGTTTGGTGTTCTCAAGGTGCTGCCACATCGCCAGTTTGGCTGCATGGGGATCTTTACGGATTAATGCCCGCAGGATCTGGTCATGGTCATCGCACCAGTTATCAACCGTGCGCAGGTCGATATGTTCGTGCAATTTCTTCCAGTACGGGTTGTGAACACGCTGGGTCCACATTTTTTCAACAATTGCCGCCAGCGCGGTATTTTGCGTTGCCAGGGCTACTTGCACATGGAACTGGAGATCCCACTCGGAGTCACGGAAGCTTTTTTCGTTGCGCGACTTCTCCTGGATTTCCATCAGTTTCATGATGTCCTGTTTGGTCACCTGGGTGGCGGCAAACTCGGCAATATTGCTCTCTATGAGCTGGCGTGCCTGCAGCAGTTCAAATGGACCATAGCTGGCAAACTCAAGATTGGCATCTGGCGCGACGTAGTGTTTGGGCTGGTTAGAGATGACGTGGATCCCGGATCCTTTACGTACTTCAACGTAGCCCTCAACCTCGAGCATAATGATGGCTTCACGAACCACGGTGCGGCTGACGTTCTTTTCATCGGCGATAAAGCGCTCGGCGGGCAGTTTCTCACCCACCAGGTAAACGCCCTGCTCAATACGCGCTTTAAGATCGGCTGCAAGTTGTTGGTACAAACGTCGTGGTTCGGTGATTTCCATATGCGCTCCAGGCATAATACGGCAGACTCTATTTGTTATACCACTTTTGCGAATTTGGCTCCACTTGTGACGACAAAAAAGCCGCCAGTGTGCTGGCAGCTTTGAATGTATTTCGTTGGTGATTGCGTCAGGTCAACTTTGTGGTGCGGGATCGCCGGTTTGCGGACCTGAATCTGTTTCGCTGGCTGGTTTATTTTGCAGTACCGTCCAGATGACCAGTGCACCGAGCAGGTCGAATACCGCCAGCACCGCAAACAGCGGGCTAAAGCCGATGGTGTCAGCCAGGGCGCCGACCACCAGTGCAAACAGGGTGCTCGCCAGCCAGGCAGACATTCCGGTCAGACCATTAGCCGTCGCTACTTCATTACGGCCAAACACGTCAGAAGAGAGGGTAATCAGCGCACCGGACAAGGCCTGGTGAGCAAAGCCCCCGACGCACAGTAGCGCGATAGCAATATACGGGCTGGTAAACAGACCAATCATACCCGGGCCAATCATCAGGAATGCGCCCATGGTGACGACCAATTTACGCGAAACAATCAGGTTGACACCGAACCAGCGCTGGAACAGCGGCGGCAGATACCCACCGACGATACAGCCGAGGTCAGCAAACAGCATAGGCATCCAGGCGAACATGGCAATTTCTTTCAGGTTAAAGCCGTAAACTTTAAACATGAACAGCGGGATCCAGGCGTTAAACGTCCCCCAGGCCGGTTCTGCCAGGAAACGTGGCAGGGCAATGCCCCAGAACTGGCGGTTACGCAGGATCTGCGCGACAGACATTTTCTTTGCAGCGCCGTTTTTATGCTGTGATTCCTGACCGTTGAGAATGTAATCGCGTTCTTCGTCAGACAGCTTTTTCTGGTCGCGCGGGTGTTTGTAGAAGACAAGCCATGACATGGCCCAGATGAAGCTCAACGCACCAGAGATAATGAACGCCATCTGCCAGCTGTGCATCACGATGGCCCAGACTACCAGCGGCGGCGCAATCATCGCACCAATAGAGGAACCGACGTTAAAGTAACCAACGGCAATAGAACGCTCTTTGGCCGGGAACCATTCAGAACTGGCTTTCAGACCTGCGGGGATCATCGCAGCTTCAGCCGCACCGACTGCGCCTCGCGCCAGCGCCAGTCCACCCCAGCTTCCAGCCAGTGCCGTCGCGCCACAGAAGACGGCCCACAGAACGGCGAACATCGCGTAACCTATTTTTGTTCCCAGCACGTCCAGAACATAGCCAGCAACGGGTTGCATAACGGTGTAAGCAGCAGAGTACGCTGCGATGATATAGGAATACTGTTGAGTGGAGATGTGTAACTCTTCCATCAGCGTTGGCGCAGCCGCTGCCACAGTGTTACGCGTCAGGTAACCCAGCACCGTGCCAAGCGTCACCAGTGCGATCATATACCAACGTAACCCTTTAATTTTACGCATGTAAAACCTCATCGTTTTGTTATTTCCGCGAACGAGCGGTCATCTTCCTGAGTAGGTCGGAGGATGTTCTTTTTACGAAGGGGTGACCGAAAAAAAACCGGTACTCCCCGAACTTTGCCATTTAAAGAATCGTGCTAATTCGGTTTCCGTACCGGTCAATCCGATGGTGGACCATCGGTAATTTGCATTCCGTCGGCTTATGTTTGCGACGGCAAAAAAGATAACTTGTCATACAGCTTTAAAAGGTGAGTGCCATCACAAAAGTGTGAATCTTCGTGTGGTCATTATTTCGCTTCAGCGAAGCCAGTCCTGACGCGGGCTGGCGCACAATTTACCTCTTTAAGAGTAAATTTTTTGTCACCATTTGTTGATCTAACTCACGAAAATATCTTCAGTCCGTGGAAATTGGTGTGATAACTTTGTCAGCATCAAAACATAAGCAATCTGACGCACTCGCTGAGAGGAAGACGATAATGACCCCGTTTATGACTGAAGATTTCCTGCTGGATACCGAATTTGCCCGCCGTCTGTATCATGATTACGCCAAAGACCAGCCGATCTTCGATTACCACTGCCATTTACCACCGCAACAAATCGCTGAAAACTACCGTTTTAACAACCTGTATGACATCTGGCTGAAAGGCGATCACTACAAATGGCGCGCCATGCGCACCAACGGTGTCTCTGAGCGCCTGTGTACCGGCGATGCGTCCGATCGTGAGAAGTTTGACGCCTGGGCTGCGACGGTCCCACACACCATTGGCAACCCGCTCTACCACTGGACGCATCTTGAGCTGCGCCGCCCGTTTGGTATTACAGGTAAGCTGCTGTCGCCTGCGACGGCGGATGAAATCTGGAATCAGTGCAACGAACTGCTGGCGCAGGAACAATTTTCCGCGCGTGGCATCATGCAGCAGATGAATGTGAAAATGGTCGGTACCACTGACGATCCGATTGATTCACTGGAACATCACGCTTCGGTTGCCAAAGACAGCACCTTTGCCATCAAAGTGTTGCCGAGCTGGCGCCCGGATAAAGCTTTCAATATTGAGCAGGCGACCTTTAATGACTACATGGCGAAGCTGGGTGAGGTGTCCGACACCGATATCCGCCGCTTCACCGATCTGCAAACCGCGCTGACCAAACGCCTGGACCACTTTGCCGCTCACGGCTGTAAAGTGTCTGACCACGCGCTGGATGTGGTGCTGTTTGCTGAATCTAATGAATCTGAACTGGACAGCATCCTGGCGCGTCGTCTGGCCGGTGAAACGCTGAGCGAGCATGAAGTGGCGCAGTTTAAAACGGCTGTGCTGGTGTTCCTTGGTGCGGAATATGCACGTCGCGGTTGGGTCCAGCAGTACCATATTGGCGCACTGCGTAATAACAACCAGCGCCAGTTCAAACTGCTGGGGCCGGACGTAGGCTTCGACTCCATTAACGATCGTCCGGTTGCGGAAGAACTCTCCAAACTGCTCAGCAAGCAGAACGAAGAAAACCTGCTGCCAAAAACCATCCTGTACTGCCTGAACCCGCGTGACAACGAAGTGCTGGGCACCATGACAGGTAACTTCCAGGGCGAAGGTATGCCGGGCAAAATGCAGTTCGGTTCTGGCTGGTGGTTTAACGATCAGAAAGATGGAATGGAACGTCAAATGACGCAGCTGGCGCAACTCGGCCTGCTGAGCCGCTTTGTCGGCATGTTGACCGACAGCCGTAGCTTCCTGTCATATACGCGACATGAATATTTCCGCCGCATTCTGTGCCAGATGATTGGCCGCTGGGTTGCCGCAGGCGAAGCCCCGGCAGATATCCAGTTGCTGGGTGAAATGGTGAGAAATATCTGCTTCAACAATGCGCGCGATTATTTTGCCATTGAACTGAACTAAGGTCCGGGTTGATATGCAATACATCAAGATCCATACGCTGGATAACGTTGCGGTTGCGCTGGCCGATCTGGCGCAAGGCACGCAGGTTAGTGTAGATAGCCATACCGTAACGCTACGACAGGACGTTGTACGTGGACACAAATTTGCCTTGAGCGATATTGCTCAGGGTGAGAACGTCATTAAATATGGCCTGCCGATTGGCCATGCTCTGGCGGATATTGCGGCGGGTGAACATATCCATGCTCACAATACGCGCACCAATCTGAGCGATCTGGATGAATATAGCTATCAACCCGACTTTCAGGAACCTGAGGTACAACCGGCAGATCGCGATGTGCAGATCTACCGTCGTGCCAACGGCGATGTCGGGGTGCGTAACGAACTGTGGATCCTGCCGACGGTCGGCTGCGTTAACGCCATGGCACGCCAGATGCAGACTCGCTTCCTGAAAGAGACACATGATGCCGAAGGTATCGACGGCGTTCATCTTTTCAGCCACACCTACGGCTGCTCGCAGTTGGGTGACGATCACATCAACACCCGCACCATGCTGCAAAACATGGTGCGCCACCCGAACGCGGGGGCGGTACTGGTGGTAGGTCTCGGTTGTGAAAATAACCAGGTGGATGCTTTCCGTGAAACGTTGGGCGAGTTTGATCCTGAGCGCGTGCACTTCATGGTCTGCCAACATCAGGAAGACGAAGTGGAAGCGGGGATCGAACATCTCCATCAACTGTACAACGTAATGCGCCACGATAAGCGAGAGCCGGGTAAACTGGGCGAGCTGAAGTTTGGTCTGGAATGTGGCGGCTCTGACGGCCTGTCCGGTATTACCGCCAACCCGATGCTGGGACGTTTCTCCGACTACGTGATTGCCAACGGCGGCACCACCGTGCTGACCGAAGTGCCGGAAATGTTCGGTGCCGAGCAGTTGTTGATGGACCACTGCCGTGACGAAGAAACCTTTGGCAAGCTGGTGACGATGGTTAATGACTTCAAGCAGTACTTCATTGCTCACGACCAGCCGATTTATGAGAACCCGTCACCGGGTAACAAGGCAGGTGGCATCACCACGCTGGAAGACAAATCTCTGGGCTGCACGCAGAAAGCGGGTTCCAGCCAGGTTGTCGATGTATTGCGTTACGGCGAACGGCTAAAAACGCACGGCCTGAATCTGTTAAGCGCCCCGGGGAACGACGCTGTTGCCACCAGCGCGCTGGCGGGTGCTGGCTGCCATATGGTGCTATTCAGTACCGGTCGCGGCACGCCTTACGGCGGCTTTGTACCGACGGTGAAAATCGCCACAAACAGCGAGCTGGCGGCGAAGAAAAAGCACTGGATCGATTTTGATGCGGGGCAGCTGATCCACGGTAAAGCCATGCCTCAACTGCTGAATGAGTTTGTCGATACCATCGTCGAGTTTGCCAATGGTAAACCGACCTGTAACGAACGTAATGACTTCCGCGAGCTGGCTATCTTCAAAAGTGGCGTAACGTTGTAATAATTGTACAGGCCTACGCGATCAGTAGGCCTGATAAGCGTAGCGCCATCAGGCATAAACCGTTGCCGGATGGCGGCGAACTCGCCTTATCCGGCCTACGAAATGGAGTTGGGGTTGCTTGCATGACCGCGTATTGGCTGGCCCAGGGCGTAGGTGTCATCGCCTTTCTGATCGGGATTACCACCTTTTTCAACCGTGATGAGCGCCGCTTCCGGCTGCAGCTTGCCGTCTATAGCGCCACTATCGGTGTACACTTCTTTTTGATGGGGGCCTGGCCCGCGGGGATGAGCGCAGAGCTTAACACCGTGCGAACCCTGGTCTCGATGCGCACCCGCAAACTGTGGGTGATGACCGTTTTTATCGTTCTCACGCTGGTTCTTGGGTTGGCGAAACTACAGCATGCGATGGAGTTACTCCCCATTATTGGCACACTGGCCAGCACCTGGCGCTGTTTCGCTGTAAAGGATTAACCGTCCGCTGTGTGATGTGGTGTGCGACTGCCTGCTGGGTGGTGCATAATTTCTGGTTGGGATCGATTGGCGGCACGATGATTGAAGGCAGTTTTCTGGTGATGAACGGCCTGAATATTATTCGTTTCAGACGCATGCAAAAACGGGGAATTGATCCCTTCAAAATTGAAAAAAGCGTGCA
>NZ_JADABY010000080.1 GCF_015672735.1 Citrobacter sp. Res13-Sevr-PEB04-36
TTTGCCAGACACAAAAACAAAAAAGCCCGCAGTTACGCGGACTTAGAGGTGTTTTACTGCTTTTACGTGCAAGCTGTTGCCAGACGCGAAATCATTCCCACTCTATTGTCAATTAGGTATAAAAACCCTTAAATATCAGGCCATCTAACTCATCACATACCGCAATACCATGAACAATACCATATAAAATCATAATCCGCTCATGACGCCGGGTTAACTTCTCTCATGGCAAAAGCACCCGACATCTGCTGCTCCATGATTGCCAACTCATCCGCATTGCCATCATGAACAACCTCGGCCAGCAGCTTCGCCATATAAGACGGTTCGGCGTGGATAAGCTCTTCCATTGCCTCGCCGTGACTACGGTCTTTCATCAATCGCCTCCTAACTCGTAGATACTCTCAAGCATCAAGAATAGCCGACTCAAACCAATACTAGACCATCCGATCCAGCATTAGCTGCAGTTCAGGACCACCATCTTGTCCGCTTGGCAAAAACGGCTTTTCCGAAGAAGTTCAGTGCCTTATTAGGCGTCGGGCTGAATCATTGTGGAAATCATGTGCTTGATGGTTAGGTTAGACAGTTTTGTTCCTAATCCAGAAAAATTATCTTGGTTGGGCCTTACATGCATCGCATCATTATAAATTACAGCCAGCAAAAAATAGACTTCAGGAACGGTAGTTCCCACAGACTCTGCGAATTGTAATTTGTTGACGGTTTTGTGTGTCGATAAAAACTCTTCGCGAGACTCTTCCGCTAATGAAGCGAAGATTAATTGCTCTACCTTTCGACGCACGCCACTGCAAACTGCAAGGGGATCGAAACCTTTACCTTCAACATATCTCTGCACATGGCTAGCACAATGCACTGAAAACTGGGACGCTGTGGCCAGATCAGCCGGGAGCCCAAGGTTCTTAAACTCGTTAGATAGGTCCATGTCGTCCGAGTGAAAATGCAGAAAGTGCTTAGAAATTGCGTCCGATATGGAGGGGTCATCTCTCTTAGAGATTATGCTTTCGACCGCTTTGTCCGAGACCGAAATTTTGTTTAGATAGCAAACTTTTTGATCGCTAAAAGTAAAATTCCTGAAGAATCCAGGATTTAAGTGAGTCATAATTAATGGAAAAATTTGGCGACCGTCAGATTTCACTTCCGCAATCATTTGTGTCAGATAATATTGGCAGGCAACCAGATTGGCGTCGTCTAGATAGTCAAATATCTCATCAATTACTAAAATAATGGCCTTGTTTTTCTTGAGTTGGAGCTTGGCCTTTTTCAGCTGAGCTACAAAGCAAATGATATCTCGTTCTCCGTTGGAAATCTGGTTTGCCTTCGGAAAGGCAATCACAAGTCCATCCGCTGTTTCCTTTGGCTGAATATTATGCCAAGTTCCTTTCAGCGCAGAGAAGTCCTCAACATAGGACGCCTTTTCGAACACATAGTTAGCGCGCTCTCCTGCCTTTTTAAAGGCGGCCTTGTCGCTGGCATGAATATTACTAATCTGTAAGGCTGCGAGAATAGCCTCAATTTGCGAGGAATAGTTTACACCGGATTCCGCGAAAACAGACAACATGCCGCTAACGAAGTCTATGGCTGACACCGCTTGTATTGTTTCATCCTTAACGCCGGCAAGGATTTTATCCGAGTTTCCAGTTCCGGCGTTGATCTCATCTTGTAGCGCTCTTATAGCCTTATTAACACCGGCCTGACCCTGTTTAGTAAAATCGACCTGATTCCAAATTTTGGCCATCACCCGGTTATCAGCGAGAATGCTTGAAATGTTTGGCAATGCCTTTCCGTTTTTCCCGAAGTCACCTTTTACTGCTGCGAAGGAGTAACGAAATTTTTCTTTTGGAGGAATACTTTTGATTAGTACGACTGGAGTGACTTCAATTGCTGAAGTAACGATGTTAGCGCCCGCAATTTTGAGTTTTTTTGCTTTTGAAACCAACTGGCTATTAATTACATGAACGCCAAATGTCGCTGCCAGATCATTTTTTGTATGATTTGCTTCTTTATCAATCTTGCTCCCATCCTGCATGGTATAACTGATTTTAAGGGATGGATGACGTTCTTCATCGCCCCTGTGGTATTCATCCTTATCCAAATCCATCTTTTTCGAACGCAGGGAGCCGAAAGCGGCAGTAATGGAGCTTTTTCCGAAACCGTTGGGAGCTACAACGAGTGTCGGCTTGTTTGGAATAAGCTGAACATCAAAAACAGAGTTTTCGATTCCCTTAACATTAGTTATGGCGATTTTATCTATTCTTTTTATCATACAAATTTCATTCCATTGGCCAAATTATGGTTTAACGGACGCCGACCAGCTTGCGGTTCATGCAGAAGCACTACCCGCAGCAATGCTGGCTGACTATACGGGCATTTACAGAATCACAATATGTTGTTGATTGCGCCCACAGCAGCATTCGAGAACTTGTTAAGACGATATACCTAGTTGCTTGTCTCAGCTTCAGACGCTGTACCACTGTTTGGAGCAACCAAAGCCTTGATCGTGGTAGTGAGACGCTTTTGATGCTCGATCAGGACTCTCACCCTTTATCCTTGGCGTCCTGACGGATGCCACGCGTCAATTGCTCGATTAGATTAAGCGCTTCAGCCACAGCCTCACGCTTGATCACCAACCGCTGTCCTAATTTGTATCGTGTGTCACCGGTTTTCCGGATGTAGTCATCGTCGACAACACCCTGTGTATGAGCAAGCAGATGACGTTGTTGGAAGGCCGTTGTCAGTTGTTTCATCTCGACGGTGGTAAGATGCTTATCGTAACCTCCCCCTATCGCGGCCTCCCAAAGAGCTGAGCCCTCGGAAAGATTCTGAAATGCATTGCGTCGTGTCTTCACCGTCGGGGCTATGCGCGCGTGAAGCGCTTCTGCAACCCTCTGAAATGCCGTGACTGAGTTCTGCAAAGCGCTCTCAACGATCAGACGGCACGTGTTCTCAGCAGTGTCTGCGTCCGAGATAGCGGCTCTAATGGCGTTAACCGCTTCAAGCGACTGCCGGATGCCTTGGGCAGTGAGTTCGAAGACAAGCTCTGCAGCGTTTGCCCCACAAGACGGACAGAAATACGCCGCCCCGACAACGGCATACCGACATCCGCATTCTCCACAGGCAATCTTAAGACGCATGGGTGCCGCCGCAGCATAGGGGATCGGGACATGCTGAGGTATGCTGTTCACCTTCATGCTCATCGAGATGAATCCCCCCTTGGGCTGCCTCTGATTGAATCTCTGTGCGTCAAGGCGAAGTGCACCACCTAAAGTCGCCTTAACCTTCGCCAGAGCAACGTCCCGCGCATGTTCCAGCTGTTCCTGCGTCCACCACTTCTGAGCATCAGCGGTATGACCGCAGAACGGACAAAAGACCTCCTCATCCCTTACCTTAGACTTCCAATCTTCCATCAGAACCTTGAACTGAGCTAAGCATTCTGGTGCGGGACACTCGCGATCAAAGTAATCGCTATCGTCTGTGGAAAATGCGACGGTAGATTTTTCGTCGCCAAGCTTTTTTAGTGCGCGGATTGTTTCTTCAAACATCACCAATCTCCCAGCAGAGGCACCATGAGTAAGCACTTGGCCCACCCAAGCTAGCTAGCATCACCGCCCTGCGCCATCCCAATGAAAACTGCTTGTTTGGGGGCTGTAAGAGCGATGGTCGGGCAAGAAATCATGCTAGCAACGTAATCGTGCTCAAATCGTACAATCTACCATGCCATAAGAACGGGATTCTAGGCGATGCGAAAATTTGCCAAAAAATGTGAAGTCGAAAACGTAAAAAACCCGCAATGACGCGGGCTTCAGTTTTTAATGCCATTTGCTAGCGGCTCGACTTCACCGACCATCCACCATCGAGGGCCGTAATAGAAAAATCCAATTTTAGCGACCTCCTCAATAAGCTTTACGTCATTCTTAAGCCACGTTGACGGGGCGATGTCACCTTGGCCATAATGGTGCTCGTTGAACTGAATCACTGGCGCTGCGCCGTAGTCACAACGGACGGTGGTTCCGCTTACGAAAAAGCGCCACGCCAAACCTTTAATCTGGTCTCGGGTCAGTTTTTTCCCATCCGGGCTTTGGCAATTTGGGCATTCGCCTTGTTGTTCAAGGCCATGTCTTGCAGCGTCGATCCGCAGCCCTTCATCAGTGAAGCAATTTGAGCAAAGCGAAACATGACTGGTTGGCACGGTTATCTCAGACATAGAGGCTCCCTACATTTTTTACCGAACTTAATGATCAAATAAGCTTGAATAACCTAGACTCAAGATAACCGTTTGTGGCTGTAAGTAACCTGTCGGGAGGTATACCACAACAATGTATCTTTGCTCGGGCGGCCATTTCCTGTCCCCCTAACATTGCAAATTATGAGCAAAGGCTAGTCGCTGCCTTAGCACCCATTTAGTAAATCAAAAGGCAATAACAATCCTCAGGCCATAATTCGTATTTGATCAGGCGACAATAGTTTACTTTCAATTAGTTCAGCTTGAGCTCCCTCTGGATTAGCTGTGAAAAGTACTATACGTAGATCCTCCTCAGCACGGGAAAACGAGACATACACGAGCTTCTGAGTTACAGAGCGTTGCCGATCAGAGGGCACCCCAGCGGTGAGAGGAGTAAGGGTTTTACTAAAGCTGTATTGGTTCCATGCTGCTTCGACATCATCATAAACGACCAATACCTTTGGATATTCCTCGCCCTTTACTCCATGTTGAGTGCTATAGGCGGTATTGTTGTTAAGATATTCGAAATAGCGGGAGACTCCCCCTGTGGCCATTTTAAAAAATGAGTCTGCGAGCCAGTCTCCTTTGTCGAAACTGTGAAGCTCCTCACTGAAAGGCTCAGTACGTGGAGGACGTTCAAGATGCTCACTCAATCTTTCTGAGGGCTGGATTATCTGCATCTCGACGCAAAAGTGAAGGATCGTTCCAATCGTTTCGGTATCCCACAAAGCATGTAACTGCTTAACCAAAGACCTCGAAGTCTCAATCATCACTTTCAGTGACTTTTCCGCATTTAATCCATTGCTCGCGAAAGCAGGACTATCTCTACGAAGTAGATTAATAATTTTTCGATCGTCACCTTGGCTTTGAGCTGTTATGAGAGGGCAAATCGTCGAAAGAAATGGTTTAAGAAGGAAATGCGTTCCTTCCTCAAAAGCATCTTGAGCCCTTGATGAGGCATAGTCTCCAGTGAAGAGGCGATTGAGATCAGCGAAGCCAAGCCGTCGCGCGATCATTTGACGTGCCAGGAAGAGCTTCATGACATCGTCGCGACCTGCCCAACCCCAGTTTTCGACTGCAGCATCCATACGAGCTAGCGCCCGCTCAATCTGTTCTTCTGAATAGCGCCTGCGTGGTTCTGTTGGCTCTTCTGCTTTAATTAGCAAAAATTCAACACTGCCTTCACATTCAGCATTTTCGCCAGCAGCATACTGCTCAACATCTCCACGATAAGCATTGAGAAGTCGGATAACACTTTTAGAACAGCGAAAGTTTTCAGCTTTCTTGATGACTTTACCTTTGTCTGGTGGCGAAAAATCACCGGCACTTCGGTCATAAATCTGCTGCCAAGGGTCACCAAAATAGCCAATCATAGGAAGTTCATCACCCGCACAGACGAGATTGAGTCCTGAGACGATTCCCTCAAATGTGTCCTGTGCTTCGTCGACGAAGATGTAAGGGAAACGCAGGCCAATGATCCGTCTAAGTGTTTGATTATTTTTAAGCAAGTAGGTTGCAATTTCTATGACATCATCATGCCCAATCTGTCCTTTTTCGTAATCACTGAAGCTAGTGTCAGAATAGTCAAAATGATTGACTGCTTCGAGAAGGGAAAGCTGTTCTGTCAGTCGTTCTATTTTTGCACGGGCTTTAAGTGCCTTTTTGCTGTTACCGCCGTTATCATCTTCCCTAGCCTTGTCTATAAGATTTGGAATACGGCTTTCATATAACGCTTGACGAATATTTTCGTGGAAATGGCTAATCAAGCCCCACAGAAATCCATGAAGAGTCGAAACTAGGTACAACTCATCAAACCCCAATCTTTTCTTGATGACCTCAACCGCACGCTTGGTAAAGGTAATACAAGCAATGCGTTGACCATGCTTTCTAAGGACATTACCTTCATTATCCCGAACCCGGCCAAGAGCATCTACCAGTGAACTAGTCTTGCCCGCGCCTGCGCCGGCTATCATCGCAAAACTACGATGACCATCGATGCATGCACGGACTTGAATATCCGCTTCGCTTTCTATCCATGTCCTCATGCTATTCTCCCGCCGCGACAGAGGCTTCTGTATCCACCACAACTGGTAGTGGGGGTAACAGGCGCGACTCAAGCCATTTCAACCCTTCGGCAATATATACAGGGACAATCCATTGCTCAGCGCAAGCCAAGATGTCCATGGCAAAATCAGTTTTTTTGAAATTATCCGACCGAACCCTTTCGTAAACATCCTGGTAAGCGTCGCTGAGAGACGCTCGGACAGGAATGCCAATAGATAAAGCACCAGTTCGAAGTAGCCTAAAATTCTCATATACAATTGCTTCTTCCAACGTGCGCGGACGCAACATCTCGCTGGCATCATTTTCCTCGACCAAAACATCTGTCTGAAAAGCGATGCAACGATCCTTATCGTTGTGCTGCTTCTGCGCGCAAGTCAATGCGATCAGTTGGTCAATTGTTGTCAGCCCACAAAGTTTCTTTAGGGACGCGTTGGACGTTTTTGCTCCAGCAACATCCGCTCGACAGGCTTTGGGATAACCGGTAGGTGAAACTGAATCAATGTCAGTGATAACTAGATAGGGAATATGAAGGAAACTAAGCAAACCCTCGAAACGGTGAGCATACGCTCCCCCTACCTCCAAAACTGTGAGATACACAGTCCGTAATCGCTCTGCAGCACGCTCAATCATGGTCGGCATTAACAACTTCTCAACAGCGCCTTCAACAAGGATGCCAGCATCGGCGAAAAATAGGTCGCAGTGTGTAAGACGTAAATAGCGTTTAAGGAAGGCTAGCGATTCTGATGGTGGAATAACCTTACCATCAATTGTCTCCACATTCGGCTGGAAAGCGCGGAGGCTTCGAACCATTGACGCATTGCGAATGCCAGCAGCTTCTGTTTCACCCTCACAATGGCAGCGCTGGAAATAGCGAACTTTCTCAAAATCCACAGCCTCCATGATATGTGAGGAATGCGTGGTTATGACAAGTTGCGGTACGAGATTCGGTTCTCCAGCCACCTCAGCGGACTGATTAATTACCTGCCAAATGTTGGATATAAAAGTTTGTTGTACCTGAGCATGGAGATGAACTTCAGGTTCTTCAATGAAGATCATCAGGCACAGAGGTCTGTTCTCGGTGGTCATTACCCATTGAGAATGGAAGTGACGAGCCTGAATGGCCATATAAATTAGATTTTTGAATCCAAGACCGTTATAGAGCTCAGGTAGTTCATGCTTCCGGCTAGGGTCAATATAAAGTAATTCGGTATTCCCCCGAAGAGCAGTCTCGGGGCTAAGCGATGATATAATCTGCAATTCGCGATCATTAATTGACGGCACACCAAGGCGCTTGATGAGATTGATCAGTGGGGCAAACTGCTTTGCATAGTGATCAGTCAGCTGTTTGTTATTCGCATCGATTACGCTGTGAGCATCAGCGGCATGGTCAACCTGCTCAAGATTCTTTTGGTAGAAGGTGGCAAATGCCGAAGAGAGCCTATTACTGCGACTGCTGTTGTCATCGTTAATGTTGCGCTGCGCGTCCACGAACTCAACACGTATGAGCTGCTTAAGAAGACGCTTGCCTTCGTCAGGATCAAGATAACTCGACAAGATCTCAGACGGTGCTCCCTCCTGAATCTTCTCGTCTAGTGAGTAGTAACAAACCGTAAAATGTCGGCCAAGATTTCCGTCGATAGATAGATATTGCGAAAGCGACTTAGAGCGCGTTCCATCTTCCTTGGGAGGATAGGCAGCGTTGTAATTCTCGTATAACTTCCTTACCTCAGAGACCTCATACGACAGCCTAATCCCTACACTCGTGAAATCCGAAAGATTTGGCAATAATGTGAAAACTCTACCAAAACCGATGCTTTCTGGGTCGATAGTGAACCAAAGGTCCAGACTAATTTTGGGGACGAGCGTATCATCTCCGGTCGCTCCAAATGTGTCGAAATCTGCTATCCGGGCGACAGAAAAGTCGTAGATCTTGAAATCTCGTCCCCCCAGAAAGCAACGAAAAACCGCAGTGGCAGAAGTTTTGCCACTGTTGTTGGGACCAACAAAAATGGACTCCTTCTCTTCAATGTCAATCTGCACATTTTCCAATCGGCGGAAGTTCCGAATCGCTACACTACTTACTTTCATTTAATCCCTCCTTGACACTTCAAGATAGCAATCCGAAAACTGATGCTACTCGCTTCGTTTATTTTGAGGACATTTTTTACATTTTTTCCAGCCCTTGCTGAGAAGTTTGTTCCAGAAATGACTTTGAACAAATATTCTTACTTTTATGCCCCTTGAGGAGCGGTATGCATGATGCAACATGAGGTGAACGCAGATTAATTACTTACGTCGTTTTCCCTATGATCTTGCAACTTCTGCAGATTACTCCAGAAGTCCTCATCAGTCCCAAATATGGCAGCAAGAATGCGAGCATCGTCATTTGTAAGACGACGCAAACCGCAGATAATATCGTCAATATACTGCTTGCAGATACCCATAGCTTCCGCCAGTTCATCATTTGACATGTTCAGCGGTTTTAAAAATTCCTCTGTCAGAATTTCTCCCACTGTTACAGGCCCGGCGGTATCTGCTTTTGTGTAGTATGCAAGAATCTTAGAACGCCCCTGCTCATACGTCAGCTCGCCTGAAATAATACGTGCCTTAACGGACTCGTACAGAGGCGTACCATTGGGGTCCATTCCTTCAAGTCTCAGGGAAGCCTCTGCTTTGCGAAAGCCCTCATGGCGTAACCGTGAATCTGGAGTTCTGGACATATTTTTTCCTTTGAGTTGCAGAAGTAAAGTTCGCTCACTGAAAGCGTCAGCTCGCGCTCCCCCATAAACTGACGCGCTTGATTCAAGATTTATTATTGCCGGATAAGCTATCTCCGGCAAAATCATCATGTTCGCGGTTATCCCGACGAGTAGCTGTTTGTTTACGTATCTGAGCCGCCAACTCCCCTCCAATAGTCTGTTGGACACGAGAAGAATTGCCACTTCGCTTCATTGTCTGGTACTCAGCAGCGCCGTTAGCCATAATGCTTCCCATATGGCTTGCCATACGGCCAGCTCGTGAGAATGAAGCAAACCCCTGACTTCCTCCGCTGGCGCTACCTGAACTGCTCCCAGCAGACGAACCACCGGAACCGCCTGAGGGTTGGTCGCCAGAAGTATCTACGGAACCGGTATCTTCCCCGCCGCCAAATCCTCCACCGGAACCGCCTCCACCGCCAGAACCAGATTCTTCGGCCATGGCAGATTGCGCAGACTCGAACGCTGCCTTTAATGCAGAGGCTCCGCCGCTGACATGAGCTGATGCCCCCATCGCCATTGCTCCAGCACCGCTGATGGCAGTAGCGGCAGCGCCGGTAATCATACCCGCCCCAAACCCACCAATCCCTTGTAAGGAAGCCCCTCCTACAACACCTGATAACAACAGTGGTAGCTTATTCGTTAATACTAATAAGATAATTGACGCCAGAAGCAAAACGATAAGACTATTAAGATCAGGAACATCATCTTTAATAAGAGAAAAATATTGATCTATAAATGATTGTCCAATACCAATAATTAATGTCATCGTGAATAATTGAATGCCAATCGATAAAACAGTTCGTAAGTAATTAATTGATATATCAGAGGTCCATTTCGAACCACCAAACCCAAGCAATATAACTCCTGCATAACATAACACCCATGCAGAAACCAACATGATTAGCATATTTATCGCTATAAGGGACATTACCACCAAAACGATTATCGCGACTGTTATCATAATGGTGGATATCATTGGCGACCAAATTGATGCGGCTGAACTGACCTTTGTTAATATCGCAAACGCCATATCAACTATGCTTGAGGGCGAAATACCAGTACTTATTCCTAAAGCGTTTGCTGCAAGTTGTCTCATTGAATTAATTATGGATTGCGATATGGATGGGCCGTTGATTAAAAGATAATAAAAAAAACCAATGACGGCAAAAAAGCGAACTATTTCAGCAAGTACGCCTGTCAACCCTTCCCCTTGCATCGCCATCATACCAAATGTCCAAACCATACTTATTAATACCAGCCCCCAGAAGAGCCAATTTGCATAGTCAGCAATTACTGTTGTCCATGTACTGGCTACTTGTTGAAACTTATCTAATAAAGTATCAAGTAGCCCGCTACTATCTAATTGACCAGCATAGGCATTTATAGAAAAGAAAAGTATGATACCTAAAAAGGTGAGCTTACTTACTATTTTCATGATTACCATTCTCGTTTAGGGCTTGGTTTATTATTACTCCGTAGAGCACATTTATCGTATTTATGTTCATCAAGTTTATTATCTGGCCTCGATGAGCAAACGTTATCGTTTTTTTCGCAAGAACATATAATCATTGAAATGATTAGAATAAAAAACATCATAATTTTATTTTTCATTCAGTTGTTCCTCACCAAATTCGCTTCGGGCTTGGTGTGTTCTGTCCAGCTAATACTTTCTCATCAGCAGCTATTTGTTGGGCTTCTTTATCGGCCTGAGCCTGTGCCAGTGTTGCCGCGGCGTTTTGTTGAGCTACCAGAAGCGAGCGGATTTGCAGTAACTGGTTTGTCTGCGCACTGGCAAGCTGGGTAGCGGCCTGAATAGCTTCCATTTGCCCTTGTGAGCCGGTTGCCTGAGTTTGCAAATCTGCAAGGTTATCAGCATCGCTCTGCAGGGTGTTCTGCTGTTCGTCAATTACCTTAAATAGCGCGTCATTGGCCTTTTTACGTGCCCCTGAACTGTTCTGTTCAGCTTCACGCAATGCGCTAATTTCAGACGAGGTACATTCAACATTACTGTTAAAGCAAGGTGATAACCTGTAGTAGTTAACATCCTGATATCGGTTCAGGTACGCATCGAGACTCCCGGCCTGATTCTTGTAGTAATTAAGGGTATCCTGCACCTGCAACAATTTATTAATTGTTGAATTTGCCTGGTCCCAGATATAGGCCGCAGGTGCTACGGTGTTCTGCAGCATGTTTTCATACTGCTGCAGCTGCGTCTGGTACTGCTGGATTTGTTTAGCCACAGCCTGAACGTTGTTAACTGCGCTGATTGTGGTCTGAATCACATTAGTGCCATCAATAACGGGAATTCCGGCCTTCACCGGTAATGCCATGACGGACGCCACGAAAGGAACTATTAAACCTTTTTTAGCGGCTAAAATCCCTCTTTGTAATGAAACCACTTGGAAAATTAAATCCATTTGCTCACCTCTTTTTCATCAGTTCAGTAATATTTAACGCACTGTCTGTTAACAGACGCAGGTATATAGGAAACCACACATTTATTTATCCAAGATTTTATCCATAATGTTCCTTAGTTCTTGCCGAGTTGATTCTATTTTCGCAAGCAAGGTTCTTATCAGTGTGGGTGAAAAATCAACTGTTCGAGGATCATTTGCGAGCCATAATTTAAGTAATCCGCCAAGTCTTCCAAGATCAGCATTTACTCGGCTAAGTTCATTAACCTGTTCTATATCAACCATTGACTCCACATCGTAACCCATACCGACTTTACGCAAATAGGCCGCGACACTCAGACCGGCAGCGGCGGCATTTGCTTCAATCTGCATCTTCTCTTCCGGTAAGCAGTAGACCTTGATCGGTGCGGAATTTTTCCGCGTTTGATTGTCAGTCATCTCGTCTCCATATAGGCGGTAGCCGATTAGCCTCGCAGAGCAGGACTCCCGTTGATCAGCCCCGCTGCGAATAAGGGAAGGTAAAGTAGAAGCACCGTTTATGGTGGGCCTACTTTACATGTCCTGCCCTCCAGTTGCCGTAGTATATCTGTGCACATCAATGTGTATTTCAGTGTACAGGATGTGTTTTCTTAGCGTATTAATATTGGATTACTCGAGTAAAGATCTGCAGCAATTGTCTTTTTTGCAAGAAGAATATATTTCTCCATTTTGATAATGACCTTTAGTAGTTATAAATGGGCGTGCACCAACTGTATTTATGTTTCGATATATTGTAAGAAGTCTATTATTTTCTCATGCACTTTTTTACTTACCTTGTCAGAGCATGTGCATTGCAGATTTTAGCGGCTAAAATCTGCCCCCCTATGCCTAAA
>NZ_JADABY010000081.1 GCF_015672735.1 Citrobacter sp. Res13-Sevr-PEB04-36
TTTGCGGACAACCGTGGCAACGTGCTGAAAGACGTTGAGGTGCACGCCACCGTCGTCTCACAGGATACGGCAGGTAACGAGGCGGTGGCGGTCAGCACCCACACCGTACATCTCGATAACTACGCTGAAAACGGGGTGGATATCCGTCCGGTGGCCACGGATGACGTGGTCAACGCCACAGAAAACCGTATGCCGACAATGATCAGCGGCAAGGTGGGTGGACCGGACGCCCGGGCGGGCGATGTGGTGACCGTCAGCGTGCAGGGACAGACGTTTACCGGCACGGTGGTCGATATTAACGGTCATCTGGGCTACGACGTGGTGGTCCCGGCGGGCACGCTGCTGGCAGGCCGTAACGGGGTGGTGGTGACGGTGGTCAGCCACGATAAGGCGGGGAATGAGGTCACCGCGCTGGATCACCGCATCGTGACGCTGGACACCGAGGCGCACAACGCCCTGACCATCGATGATGTGACGGCGGATAACATCCTGAACCGCAGCGAACTGTATATGCGTCATCAGGTGGTGACCGGCACCGTCAGCGGGGAGGATGCCCGGGCGGGTGACCGGGTGGATCTGGTCATCAACGGTCACGATTATCACGGGCGGGTGATCGACCTGGGCAACGGCAGCCTGGGCTACCGCATCGCGGTGGACTCCGCCGCTTTTGCGGACAACCGCGGCAACGTGCTGAAAGACGTTGAGGTGCA
>NZ_JADABY010000082.1 GCF_015672735.1 Citrobacter sp. Res13-Sevr-PEB04-36
TTTGTACGTTAGCCTCAGGTTGATAGAACTATCTCCTGGGGCTTTTGTCTTTCCGGGACCTTGCAAATGCTCAAAGCTCAGAAAGCCTCAAGCACCCGCCGTAATTCTATTCCAGATGCCATTTCTTCGAAAAAATTAAGCCATTTGCTACGAGTCTGCTCGCAAAATAACAAGCCCCCGGATATTCCGAGGCTTAATATAGGTGTGCTGTGCCCGATGGCGCTGCGCTCATCGGGCCTACAAAATACCGCTATATGCAAGCCGGGCAAAGCAAAGCCACGCCCGGCATTTTGATTAGCGCTTATCTTCCGCCAGCAGCGGCGGGATGCTCGGCACCATTGGCGCGTCATCGATATCTTTTTGCGTCATGCGAAACGCCTGCGGGTAATGTTCACGACTGGTGCGGCGTAGCGGTTCAGTATTACGCCAGGTGTACAGGCAATGCTGGCACTGGTATACCGTCCAGACACCTTTCACCGGCGAGGTTGCCATCACTTCAATATGTTCATCAGCACAACGTGGACAAATCATCTGCTACTCCTTATTTACGGTTGGCCAGCATGGCGGTCAGCTTTTCAGCCCAGGCTTTAGTTTCCGGTAAATCGCATACCGGTTGGCTGTAGTGACCACGGTTATCCGGTGCAACCGGGGTGGTGGCATCAATGACCAGCTTATCGGTGATCCCTGCCGGGCTGGAACCCGGATCCAACTCCAGCACCGACATGTTCGGTAACTGCACCAGATCGCCTGCCGGGTTGACCTTCGACGACAGCGCCCACATCACCTGCGGCAGGTTGAACGGGTCAACGTCTTCATCGACCATAATCACCATCTTCACGTAGCCCAGGCCGTGCGGCGTGGTCATCGCCCGCAGGCCAACCGCGCGTGCAAAACCACCGTAGCGCTTTTTGGTAGAAATAATCGCCAGTAGACCGTGGGTGTACATGGCGTTCACCGCCTGCACTTCCGGGAATTCCGCTTTCAGCTGCTGATACAGCGGCACACAGGTCGCGGGGCCCATCAGGTAGTCGATTTCAGTCCACGGCATACCCAGATACAGCGATTCAAAAATCGGTTTAGTACGGTAAGAGACTTTATCGATACGCACCACGGTCATGTTGCGTCCCCCGGAATAGTGACCGGTAAACTCACCAAACGGGCCTTCGATTTCACGTTTACGGCTTTCGATGACTCCTTCGAGGATCACCTCAGAGCCCCACGGTACGTCAAAACCGGTGAGCGGCGCGGTAGCGATCGGGTACGGGCTTTCACGCAGCGCTCCCGCCATTTCATATTCGGACTGATCGTACTTCAGCGGCGTGGCGCCCATCAGGGTGATTATCGGATCGTTGCCCAGGGTGATCGCTATCGGCAGATCTTCGCCGCGTTCTTCGGCTTTATGCAGATGCAGCGCGATGTCGTGCATCGGCACCGGCTGCAGGCCAAGCTTACGTTTGCCCTTCACTTCCATGCGGTAGATGCCGACGTTTTGCTTGCCGAAGTTATCCGGATCCAGCGGATCGCGCGACACCACACAGGCTTTGTCGAGATAGAAGCCCCCGTCGCCGTCGTTCAAACGAAACAGCGGCAGAATGTCGAACAGGTTGATGTCTTCACCGTCGACGGTATTCTCAGCCCATGCCGGGTTCGCACGGCGTTCCGGGGCAATCGGAAATTTATCCCAGCGACGGATAAACTCATCAATCTGTTTTCTGACCGGCGTATTGATCGGCAGCCCCATCGAAATGGCGTGGTTTTGCCATGAGCCGATGGTGTTCATCGCCACACGGGCATCGGTAAAGCCGCGAATATTATCAAACCACAGCGCCGGTGCGCCGTCGCCGATACGCCCGGTCGCATTGGCGGCCGCGGCCAGATCTGGCTCAGCGTTCACCTCTTCACTGATTTTCAGCAATTGCCCCTGGTCGTCCAGCGCCTGCAAGAAACCACGCAAATCATCAAATGCCATTATTCATTCTCCTGTGAAAAATTCTGCGCCGGCCGTAAACCCTGCCAGCGACGAGCGTTCGGGTGTTCCAGACCAAACTGATCGAGCACGCGCGCCACAATGTGCTGCGTGATGTCGTCGATCGTTTGGGGATGGTTATAAAACGCGGGCATGGGCGGCACCATCGCGACGCCCATGCGGGAAAGTGCGAGCATATTTTCCAGATGAATGGTACTCAGCGGCATTTCACGCGGCACCAGTACCAGCTTGCGCCCTTCTTTTAGCACCACGTCGGCTGCTCGCCCCACCAGACCCTCGGCATAGCCCGCGCGGATACCCGCAAGCGTTTTCATGCTGCAGGGGATAATAATCATGCCGTTGGTGTGAAATGAGCCGGAAGAGATCGTCGCCGCCTGGTCCGCCGGGTTGTGGCAATAATCCGCCAGCGCAGACACCTCGCGAACGCTGTACAGCGTTTCCAGTTCAATGGTGGTTTTTGCCCACTTCGACAACACCAGATGTGTTTCCACTTCGGGCATTTCCCGCAGCGCCTGCAGTAGCGACACACCAAGCGGTGCTCCCGTTGCGCCGGTCATTCCTACGATCAGTCTCATTTCATTCCTTACAATTCGTTCGCATACGAACGTTTTAATTAAAATACGCTCGTGACACATTTCAGGCAAGGATGACTCGCACAAATAGCTAAAGAAACGATCGTTAAAAAATGACGCGTTACCCGCTATGATAGAGGCCGATAGCTATTCCGGAGTTCCCATGCAGTTACGAAATAAAGCTTTTCATCTGTTACGTCAGCTTTTTCAACAACATACATCACGCTGGCAGCACGAATTACCGGAACTTACAAAACCGCAGTACGCGGTAATGCGCGCCATTGCCGAACAACCCGGCATTGAACAGGTTGCTCTCACCGAAGCCGCGGTCTGCACCAAGGCTACCCTCGCAGAAATGCTGAGCCGGATGGAACAACGCGAACTGGTTAAACGTGAACACTTCCCGGCGGATAAGCGTCGGCGGTTTGTCTATTTGACTGAGAAAGGTGAAGCTCTGCTGACAAGCGCAGCGCCGCTGGGTGATAGCATCGATAATGAGTTTCTGGGCAGGCTAAGCGAGGAAGAGCGCGAACAGTTTACCCGTCTGGTACGTAAGATGATGAAGTAATTGACCGGATGGCCGCTACAGCTGATGTCTTTGTCGGCCCGATAAGCAACGCGCCATCGGGCAATAAACCAAGAAAAAGGCCAGTCTCAGTGAGGCTGGCCTTTCTTGATTGAACTGTGCTTACTCGCGGAACAGCGCTTCGATATTCAGTCCCTGTGTCTGCAGGATTTCACGCAGACGACGCAGACCTTCAACCTGAATCTGACGAACACGTTCACGGGTGAGGCCAATTTCACGGCCCACATCTTCCAGTGTCGCAGCTTCGTACCCCAGCAAACCGAAACGACGTGCCAGCACTTCACGCTGTTTGGCGTTCAGTTCGAACAGCCATTTGACGATGCTCTGTTTCATATCATCGTCTTGCGTGGTGTCTTCCGGACCGTTTTCCTTTTCGTCGGCCAGAATATCCAGCAACGCTTTTTCGGAATCGCCACCCAGAGGGGTGTCTACCGAGGTAATGCGCTCGTTGAGTCGGAGCATACGGCTGACGTCATCAACCGGTTTGTCCAGTTGTTCAGCTATCTCTTCTGCGCTCGGTTCATGGTCCAGTTTATGCGACAACTCACGCGCGGTACGCAGATAGACGTTCAGCTCTTTTACTATATGGATCGGCAGTCTGATCGTACGGGTTTGGTTCATAATCGCCCGTTCGATCGTCTGGCGGATCCACCAGGTTGCGTATGTTGAGAAGCGGAACCCGCGTTCCGGGTCAAACTTCTCGACGGCACGGATAAGCCCCAGATTGCCCTCTTCAATCAGATCCAGCAACGCCAGACCACGATTGCCATAACGACGGGCAATTTTAACCACCAGACGCAGGTTACTTTCAATCATGCGACGGCGAGAGGCAATATCTCCACGCAGTGCGCGACGCGCGAAATATACTTCTTCTTCGGCTGTTAACAGTGGCGAATAACCAATCTCACCAAGGTAAAGCTGAGTCGCGTCCAACACACGCTGTGTGGCCCCTTGCGATAACAGCTCCTCTTCAGCCAGGTCGTTATCACTGGGTTCCTCTTCACTCAAGGCTTTTTCATCAAAAGCCTCTACTCCGTTCTCATCAAATTCCGCGTCTTCATTTAAATCATGAACTTTCAGCGTATTCTGACTCATAAAGGTGGCTCCTACCCGTGATCCCTAAACGGAACTAGCAAGTGAAAGCCTGGTTCCGCCGAATTATCGCTGCGGTAAATAGCGCAGCGGGTTTACGGATTTCCCCTTGTAACGAATTTCAAAATGCAAGCGTGTAGAACTGGTTCCGGTACTACCCATGGTAGCTATTTTCTGCCCCGCCTTGATTTCTTGTTGTTCCCGGACCAGCATTGTATCGTTATGGGCGTAGGCACTCAGGTAATCATCGTTGTGCTTGATGATAATAAGATTACCGTAACCACGCAGTGCGTTACCGGCATATACGACGCGTCCATCTGCGGTCGCGACAATAGCCTGTCCCTTACTGCCTGCAATGTCGATCCCTTTATTGCCACCTTCGGTAGCCGCGAAGTTTTCGATCACTTTGCCGTCAGTCGGCCAACGCCAGGTAGAGATTGGCGCACTGGTAGACGTTGAGCTTGCAGTTGATTCGGTTGCGCTAACTGCTGGTGCCGTTACTGGCGCTGTGACAACTGTCCCAGCAGGCTTGTTGTTCGGCAACATTTTGTTAGCACTTTGTTCACCTGAATCCTCAGAATACGTAATTGTTGGTTTCGAAGCAACAGCAACGGTGGAATTTTGTGCAGGGTTGGTCACAACTCCTTGCTGTGCTGCATCCGCCTGAGTGATGGCATTACCACCGGTAATCGGCGTACCTGATGCGTTACCCACTTGCAGAGTTTGTCCCACATTCAGGCCATACGGGGCCGGAACGTTATTGCGTTGGGCGAGGTCACGGAAATCGTTCCCGGTTATCCAGGCAATATAGAAAAGCGTATCGCCTTTCTTAACCGTGTAGGTACTGCCACCGGTATAGCTACCTTTCGGAATGTTCCCATACTTACGGTTGTACACAATGCGTCCGTTTTCCGTTTGCACAGGCTGCTGTGCAACGGACTGAATTTGCGTTGGCTGCGCGACCGGAGTCTGCACCGATTGGATCTGCGGCGTTTGCTGTGCTGTCGCCGTCGTGCCCATTTTTGGTGGAGGCGTGATTAGCATGCCAGAATTGGTGTTCGTTGATGCTCCGCCGTCAACAGAATTGACCGGCGCTGGCGGATTCGAAGTGTTAGAACAGCCTGCCAGCCATAACGAAACCAGTGACAATGCCGCCATGCGGCGAACGGTAAATTTGTGGCTTCCCGCGCTCATTTATCCCCCAGGAAAAATTGGTTAATAACCAGTGACGTAATCACCGTGCAAGGCTTCGGGCTGGACACTGGAAAACGTGACCACGATACGCTTACTAATTCCAGAATATCCAGGAAAACTCCAGGTATTCAAAACCTGTATCTACGCTAACTCCCCTTTAACTAAGGGAACGAAGCGTACAGCCTCCACGGTATCGATAATAAATTCGCCTCCCCGACGACGCACCCGTTTCAAATACTGGTGCTCGTCGCCCACGGGTAAGACGAGAATGCCGCCTTCATCCAACTGCGTCATTAACGCTGTAGGTATTTCCGGCGGTGCTGCTGTCACAATGATGGCGTCAAACGGCGCTCGCGCCTGCCAGCCTTGCCATCCATCACCATGACGGGTCGAAACATTATGTAAATCAAGCTGTTTCAGGCGGCGACGTGCCTGCCATTGCAAGCCTTTAATACGCTCAACAGAGCATACATGCTGCACCAGATGCGCCAGAATCGCCGTCTGGTAACCCGAACCCGTGCCAATTTCCAGCACGCGTGATTGCGGCGTCAGTTCGAGCAACTCGGTCATGCGCGCAACCATATAAGGCTGCGAAATCGTCTGCCCCTGACCAATCGGCAGGGCGATATTTTCCCAGGCCTTATGTTCAAACGCCTCATCAATGAATTTTTCACGCGGCACGGCGGCGAGCGCATCAAGAACCAGCTCATCTCTGATGCCCTGCGCACGTAATTGTTCAAGAAGAGTGTGTACGCGTCTGCTTACCATTGCGTGTCGACTCCCACGCTGTCTAACCAGTCAGAAACCACCTGATGCGCGCCGTATGCGGTTAAATCGACATGCAGCGGCGTGATGGAAACATAACCTTCATCGACGGCGGCAAAATCCGTATCCGGCCCGGCGTCGCATTTTTCGCCCGGTGGTCCAATCCAGTAAAGCGTATTACCGCGCGGGTCCTGCTGCGGAATAACCTGATCCGCAGGATGTCGACTGCCGCAGCGGGTGACGCGAATACCTTTAATCTGATCCAGCGGCAAATCCGGTACGTTGATATTCAGAATACGCCCGGTACGCAGCGGTTCGCGGCTTAACGCGCGTAAAATACGACAGGTTATCGCGGCTGCGGTATCGTAGTGTTTATGACCATCCAGTGAAACCGCCAGCGCGGGAAAACCCAGGTGTCGACCTTCCATCGCCGCAGCAACGGTTCCAGAATAAATGACATCATCGCCCAGATTAGGGCCGGCGTTAATCCCGGAAACCACAATGTCCGGACGCGGACGCATTAATGCGTTTACACCCAGATAGACGCAGTCGGTAGGCGTGCCCATTTGCACGGCGATATCACCGTTTTCAAAGGTGAAAGTGCGAAGCGAGGATTCCAGCGTCAGCGAGTTAGACGCGCCACTGCGGTTACGATCCGGGGCAACCACCTGTACGTCAGCAAACTCACGCAGCGCTTTCGCCAGCGTTTGTATACCGGGTGCATGAACCCCATCATCGTTACTCAGCAATATACGCATAATCACCCGTTGTGTTAATAAGTTCCCTTACTACACTGGTGGCAAAGCTACCTGCCGGTAGCCAGAAGCGTAACTCAACGGTTACGTCATCCCACCAGTTCCAGCTTAATTGTTGTGGATACAGCAGCATAGCGCGACGCGATGCGTCGACTTTCTCACGCAATAATAAAGACTGCAGCACGCCTTCATCGGCAATGGCGGCCTGTTCAAACGCCAGCGCGTCGCGCTGAGTTCCCCACTCACCGCAGCCGGGTAATGCTGCTGTAATCATTAATTCTTTGTCATTAACGCGACGCTGTAATTCAGCCTGTTCTTCCGGTGTGGCAACAAACCAACTTCCGCGTCCAGACAATTGTAGCGCATCGCCGTCAACAACTTGATTAAAGTCTGTTTTTTTCAACCGTTCATTGACTATCTGATTAAACAACGCGCTGCGGGCTGCCGACAACCAAAAACTGCGTTTATTGCGATCGCGCACCGGCGCATCGCTTTGTGCCCAGCGCAGCGCTCCTTGCAGGTTACTGCCGCCAATGCCAAAACGTTGGGCACCAAAATAGTTCGGTACGCCACGCTCGCTAATAGCCTGCAAACGCGCTTCAACGTCATCACGCGCACTGACTTCACGCAGCACCAGCGTAAAGCCATTACCTTTCAAGGCGCCTAAACGCAGCTTACGCTTGTGGCGGGCGTACTCCAGCACTTTACAGCCTTCAAGCTCAAATTTGCTTAAATCAGGCATGACGTTGCCCGGCACGCGCGCGCACAGCCATTGTTCCGTAACCGCATGCTTATCTTTCTGCCCGGCGAAGCTGACTTCACGAGCATGAATTTTCAGAAACTTTGCCAGCGCATCCGCCACAAAACGGGTGTTACAACCGTTCTTCAGGATGCGTACCAGAACGTGCTCACCTTCTCCATCCGGCTCGAAGCCTAAATCTTCGACCACCACAAAATCTTCTGGATTCGCTTTCAATACGCCGCGGCCCTGCGGTTTACCGTGGAGATATGTCAGATTTTCAAACTCTGTCATTTTGCGGCCTTAATGAGTAGCGCCACCGCTTCACAGGCAATCCCTTCCCCGCGCCCGGTAAAGCCGAGTTTCTCCGTGGTGGTCGCTTTTACGTTAACATCATCCATATGGCAGCCGAGATCTTCGGCAATAAACACACGCATTTGCGGAATGTGCGGCAGCATCTTCGGTGCCTGAGCAATAATCGTCACATCCACATTACCGAGGGTGTAGCCTTTGGCCTGAATACGACGCCAGGCTTCACGTAATAATTCGCGGCTGTCAGCCCCTTTAAAGGCCGGATCGGTGTCCGGGAACAGTTTACCGATATCGCCCAGTGCCGCTGCGCCCAACAGCGCATCGGTCAACGCGTGTAACGCGACGTCGCCATCAGAATGCGCCAGCAGTCCCTTTTCATACGGGATGCGCACGCCACCAATGATAATTGGGCCTACACCGCCAAAGGCGTGTACGTCAAAACCGTGTCCAATTCGCATTATGCATTCTCCTGATATACACATCATCCTTCAAGCTGCCTCTTTGTTGGCCGCCTTTGTTCCCCCAGTCACTGACTTATGTAAGCTCCAGGGGATTCACTCAGTTGCCGCCTTGATGCAGCTTGAATGATTTTGTGTCTAGATTCTTCGGGTCAGATAAAATTCCGCAAGCGCCAGATCTTCCGGACGGGTAACTTTAATATTATCAGCGCGTCCTTCGACAAGCTGTGGATGAAAACCGCAATATTCCAGCGCCGAGGCTTCATCAGTAATGGTCGCGCCTTCGTTGAGCGCCCGGGTCAGGCAGTCGTGTAACAACTCGCGAGGGAAAAACTGCGGCGTCAACGCATGCCATAAATCAGTGCGATCGACTGTATGAGCGATGTCTATTCGTCCCGGCTCCGCGCGCTTCATCGTGTCACGCACCGGTACGGCCAGGATCCCGCCTGTTCGACTGGTTTCGCTTATCGCCAGTAAACGGGATAAATCGTCCTGATGCAGGCACGGTCTGGCAGCATCATGCACCAGCACCCAATGGGCATTTCCGACGGCTTGCAAACCGGCTAGCACCGAATCGGCACGCTCATTACCGCCATCCACCACGGTGATTTGCGGATGCGCTGCGAGAGAAAGTTCTGCAAAGCGGCTGTCGCCAGGGCTGATTGCAATGACGACATGCGTCACCCGGGGATGCGCCAGTAGCGCAGCAACCGAGTGCTCAAGAATGGTTTTATTGCCGATGGAGAGATACTGCTTAGGACACTCCGATTGCATTCGGCGGCCAAATCCGGCAGCCGGTACCACGGCGCAAACGTCCAATAAAGTGGCTGCCATGTTAAATCCTTGGCTGGTTTATCGATTGTTTTGCCCTGCAGTCTGAGCGCGTTTAGACGCGTCAGGCACCAGACGATAAAAGGTTTCGCCCGGCTTAGTCATGCTGAGTTCGTTGCGAGCACGCTCTTCAATCGCTTCCTGACCGCCATTGAGATCGTCAATTTCGGCAAAAAGCTGATCGTTACGCGCTTTAAGTTTCGCATTTGTAGCTTGCTGCGCAGCCACATCATCGTTGACGCGGCTATAGTCATGTATGCCGTTCTTACCGAACCACAGCGAATACTGGAGCCAGACCAATAAAGCCAGCAACAGCAGCGTTAGTTTACCCATCCTGCCCCCTGAAAAACGGCATTATCATCCCATAACTTCCACAGACGCTTCTCCGTCCGCAGGCGGGAATACCGCGACAACGCGGGCAAATGTACCACATTTGCCCGTTGTTACGTATACCCCGTGTAAGGAGAACATAATCTCATTGTTGGTTACGGTTTGAATTATGACCAGCCCGAGTTCAGCATCAGTAGTCATACAAAGCGAAGGGATATAGCCTAGCCAAGAAGCCACATAAATAATGCCCCGAACATCAAACCCACCGTCAACAGGGTACTCGTCATGCTCAGGAACAGGCGCCCGTTCATTAACGAGTGCAGGGCAATACCCGCCACAATTGCAACAGGCAGCAACGCCAGAAAAAACGGCCAGGTATAGATGAAGAAAAACAAGGTGTTAGGGCCATACATAAGACATGGAATACCCAGAGCCAACAACCACGCCACAAAACCGACCACGGCACCTGGTAATGACCAGGTAGTTTCGTCGTCGGTGCTAAAGGTGTCTGACTCTGTAATAGTAATGTTATGGCTGTTACGCATAGCTAATCCTGTGACCTTGACTGACCGAGCCGATAAGCTCGGGGATGTCTCAGGATCTGATAATATCTTCCTGCCTCAGCAGGTCTAATAATTGAGGGACCAAATTTGTTACCAATTGTTCACCATCCAGGTGAATCTCTGGCGATTCAGGCGCTTCGTACACCGCGTCAATTCCAGTGAAATTGCGCAGTTCCCCCGCCCGGGCTTTTTTATACAGCCCTTTCGGATCGCGGGCTTCACAGGTTGCCAGCGGCGTATCGACAAACACCTCTATAAATCGCCCCTCGCCGACACGCTCGCGGACCATTTGCCGCTCAGCGCGATGCGGGGAGATAAATGCCGTCAGCACCACCAGCCCGGCATCCACCATCAGGCTAGCGACTTCCCCCACCCGCCGGATGTTCTCCTTGCGATCGGCGTCACTAAAACCCAGATCGCTGCACAGGCCGTGGCGCACGTTATCGCCATCCAGCAGCCAGGTGCTGACGCCCAACCGATGCAGCACCTCTTCCAGCGCCCCCGCCACCGTTGATTTACCGGAGCCAGAGAGCCCGGTAAACCAAACAACCGCCCCTTTATGCCCGTGCAGCACTTCGCGATCTTCACGCGTTACCGCATGGGCATGCCAGACGACGTTTTCGTCATGCAGGGCCATTACTTTTCTCCCAGCAAATCACGTGCATTCCAGTGCGGGAAGTGACGACGCACCAGCGCATTCAGTTCCAGTTCAAACGCGCTGAACGGGGATGTCGTGGCCTGTTCTTGCTCGATAGGCTCACGGACCAGTCCCGCACCCACGGTAACGTTGGTCAGGCGGTCAATGATAATCAGCCCGCCCGTCACCGGGTTATGCTGATAGGTGTCCAGCACCAGCGGTTCATCAAACGTCAAATTAACCAGGCCAATACCGTTGAGCGGCAGCGCGTCAACGTCACGCTGAGTCAGGTTATTGATATCAACCTGATACTGCACGCTATCTACGCGGGCACGCGTCTTCTTGCCCGCCACTTTGATGTCATAACTCTGACCTTCCGACAGCGGTTGTTCTGCCATCCATACCACGTCAACGGCGGCGTGTTGTACCGCAGGCAAAGCTTCGCGAGCATCCAACAGCAGGTCGCCACGGCTGATGTCGATTTCATCTTTCAGCACCAGAGTAATCGCTTCACCCGCATGCGCTTCCTGTAGGTCGCCGTCAAAGGTGACGATCCGCGCGACGCTTGACTCAACGCCAGACGGCAGCACTTTAACTCGCTGTCCCACCGTTACGCGACCGGAGGCCAGGGTTCCGGCATAGCCACGAAAATCCAGGTTCGGGCGATTCACATACTGCACCGGGAAACGCATCGGTTGGGTTTCGACAGCACGCTGGATCTCTACCGTTTCCAGAACTTCCAGCAGCGTCGGGCCGCTATACCATGACATGTTCTCACTCTGGGAGGCCACGTTGTCGCCTTCCAGCGCAGAAAGCGGCACAAAGCGAATGTCCAGATTGCCCGGCAACTGTTCGGCAAAGGTCAGATAATCTTCGCGAATTCGGGTAAATGTTTCTTCGCTGAAGCTCACCAGATCCATTTTGTTGATTGCCACCACCAGATGCTTGATCCCCAACAGCGTGGAGATAAAACTGTGGCGACGGGTCTGGTCGAGCACACCTTTACGTGCATCAATCAACAGGATCGCCAAGTCGCATGTGGATGCACCGGTCGCCATGTTGCGGGTGTACTGCTCGTGCCCAGGGGTATCGGCAATAATAAATTTGCGCTTCTCAGTGGAGAAATATCGGTAGGCCACGTCGATGGTGATCCCCTGCTCACGCTCGGCCTGCAGTCCGTCAACCAGCAGCGCCAGATCCAGTTTTTCGCCCTGGGTGCCATGACGTTTACTGTCATTATGCAGCGATGAGAGCTGATCTTCGTAAATCTGGCGTGTATCGTGCAGCAGACGGCCAATCAGCGTGCTTTTACCGTCATCCACGCTGCCGCAGGTTAAAAAACGCAGCAAGCTTTTGTGTTGTTGGGCAACCATCCAGGCTTCAACGCCGCCTTCATTAGCAATTTGTTGTGCAAGTGTCGTATTCATGGCGGCTCCTTAGAAATACCCCTGACGTTTCTTCAGCTCCATGGAGCCCGCCTGGTCGCGGTCGATCACGCGGCCCTGACGTTCACTGGTGGTTGAAACCAGCATCTCTTCAATGATTTCCGGCAGCGTCTGCGCGTTTGACTCTACGGCGCCGGTAAGCGGCCAGCAGCCAAGCGTGCGGAAACGCACCATGCGTTTTTTGATAACCTCACCAGGCTGCAGATCGATCCTGTCGTCATCGATCATCATCAGCATACCGTCACGTTCCAGCACCGGGCGCTCCGCAGCCAGGTACAGCGGCACAATGTCGATATTTTCCAACCAGATGTACTGCCAGATATCCTGCTCGGTCCAGTTGGAGAGCGGGAACACGCGAATGCTTTCGCCTTTGTTAATCTGCCCGTTGTAGTTGTGCCACAATTCCGGGCGCTGGTTTTTCGGGTCCCAGCGATGAAAGCGGTCACGGAAAGAGTAGATACGCTCTTTAGCACGTGATTTCTCTTCATCACGGCGGGCGCCGCCAAACGCGGCATCAAAGCCGTATTTGTTCAGCGCCTGCTTCAGCCCTTCGGTTTTCATAATGTCAGTATGCTTGGCGCTGCCGTGAACAAACGGGTTAATGCCCATCGCCACCCCTTCCGGATTTTTATGTACCAGCAGCTCGCAACCGTAGGTTTTTGCCGTGCGGTCACGGAATTCATACATCTCGCTGAATTTCCAGCCAGTATCCACATGTAGCAACGGGAACGGCAGCGTGCCGGGATAAAACGCTTTGCGCGCCAGATGCAGCATTACGCTGGAGTCTTTGCCGATGGAATACATCATCACCGGATTAGAAAACTCGGCGGCCACCTCACGAATAATATGGATGCTTTCCGCTTCCAGTTGCCGCAGGTGGGTAAGTCGTTTTTGATCCATAACCGTTCCTATGTAATGCCGTTATTGTTCTAACGATGCTCAGATAACTCGACTATAGGGAGGGCAAGAGAACGAATGAAATTACGAATTGGAATGAGTAGTTCCTCAAAGGAATAACGATCTGGAAAAGCAAATATCAAAAAGTGCTTAAGCCGCCGGATTTCGGGCATTTAGGAGCAAATGAAATTGTTTTACCCCGATCACGGTTTCATACTAGCGGGTAAAAATTTATGCTTGGTATTTAAGGACTCACTATGTTTTCCGCATTGCGCCACTTTCCTGCTGCCCTGGCGCTCGGCGTGTGCTTTATCCTTCCCGCACAGGCAACCTCTTCGAAGCCCGGAGATATCGCCAACTTCCAGGCCCGCCATATTGCAACGTTTTTTCCTGGTCGCGTGACGGGCTCGCCTGCAGAAATGTTGTCTGCCGATTATTTACGTCAGCAGTTTCAGCAGATGGGATACAGCAGTGATATTCGGACGTTTAATAGCCGCTATGTGTATACCGCCAAAAATAACCATAAAAACTGGCATAACGTAACGGGTAGCACGGTAATTGCAGCACATGAAGGCAAGGCCCCGCAGCAGATTATTATTATGGCGCACCTTGATACCTACGCGCCGCAAAGCGATGCCGACTCCGATGCCAATCTCGGTGGATTAACGCTGCAAGGGATTGACGATAACGCGGCGGGTCTCGGCGTGATGCTGGAACTGGCAGAAAAACTCAAGAATGTCCCGACCGAGTACGGCATCCGCTTTATCGCCACCAGCGGAGAAGAAGAAGGCAAGCTCGGCGCAGAGAACGTACTCAAACGCATGAGCGCCGCAGAGAAGAAAAATACGCTGCTGGTGATTAATCTCGATAACCTGATCGTCGGCGATAAGCTCTATTTCAACAGTGGGCAAAAAACGCCAGAAGCAGTTCGTAAGCTCACACGCGACCGGGCGTTAGCTATCGCGCGCAGTCGCGGTATCTCCGCCAGCACTAATCCAGGTCTGAACAAGGATTACCCGAAAGGCACTGGATGTTGTAACGATGCGGAGGTGTTCGACAAAGCGGGGATTTCCGTGCTCTCCGTCGAAGCAACCAACTGGAACCTGGGCAACAAAGACGGCTATCAGCAGCGCGCAAAAACTGCCTCATTCCCTGCAGGCAACAGCTGGCACGACGTTCGGCTAGATAACCAGCAGCATATTGATAAAGCGTTACCCGGCCGGATTGAGCACCGCAGTCGCGACGTGGTACGCATTATGCTGCCACTGGTAAAAGAGCTGGCGAAGGCGAGCTAATTCACCAGTATTCTGCCCGGTAGCATGCAGATGCTTACCGGGCCTGTTACCTGTTACCCTTCGTGCAATCCGCACTCGCGCTTCAGTCCGAAGAAGCGCGTCTCTTCTTCCGCCATCCCTGGTTCCCATTTACGTGTGGTGTGGGTATCGCCTACCGACAGATAGCCCTGCTCCCACAGCGGGTGGTACTTCAGCCCGTGTTGTTGCAGGTACTGGTACACCGTACGGTTGTCCCAGTCGATTATCGGCAGCAGTTTGAACACGCCGCGCTGAATAGCCAGTACCGGCAAATGGGCACGACTGCCGGATTGCTCACGACGCAGACCGGCAAACCAGGTTTGCGCATTAAGTTCTTGCAGCGCCCGGTTCATCGGTTCAACTTTGTTGATGTCATTGTACTTCTCAATGCCTTCAACGCCCTGCTCCCACAGTTTGCCATAACGCGCTTCCTGCCAGGCAGCACTCTCTTTTGCCCGGTAAACCTGCAGATTGAGTTTGAGCGTGTCCGCTAATTCGTCAATAAACTGGTAGGTTTCCGGGAACAAATAGCCGGTATCGGTGAGGATCACCGGGATATCCGGGCGAATCTGATTCACCAGGTGCAGGCTGACTGCCGCCTGAATACCAAAGCTCGAAGAGAGCACGTAGTCACCGGGCAGATTCTCCAGCGCCCACGCCACGCGATCCTGCGCGCTCAGCTTTTCCAGCTGGCTGTTGGTTTCCGCCAGCGCCATGACGCGCTCAACTTTTGGTAGCGCGTTCAGGACGTTTAGATCGAGTCTGGACATAAGTTCCTCTCTGTATGCCTTGCCTGATGGCGCTTCGCTTATCAGGCCTACAGTCTACGTAGGCCTGATAAGGCATTCATGCCGCCATCCGGCAATTCAGGTTATTCCCAGAAATCCCGCGCGGGATCGAGCACCGGGCGAATAATGCCCGCACGCACCGTAAAATCGCCGAAGCCTTCACCCGCTTCACGCTCTTTCGCCCAGCGCCCAATCAGTTCATCCAGCATGGTCAGAATTTCTGTCTCGGTGATGTTCTCTTTGAACATCCGTGGAATACGCGTCCCGATACGGTTACCGCCCAGGTGCAGGTTGTAACGTCCCGGCGCTTTCCCGACCAGGCCGACTTCCGCCAGCATGGCACGACCACAACCGTTCGGGCAGCCCGTCACGCGCAGCACAATGTTCTCATCGCTCAACGCGTATTTCGCCATCAGGGCGTCAATGCTGTCGATAAACGTCGGCAGGAAGCGCTCAGCTTCCGCCATCGCCAGCGGACAGGTCGGGAACGACACACAGGCCATCGAGTTTTCACGCTGCGGAGTCACGGCATTCATTAAGCCGCTCTGCTGCGCAATCTTCTCGATCTTCGCCTTCTCGCTTTCCGGCACACCGGCAATGATCAGGTTCTGGTTGGCGGTAATACGGAACTCGCCTTTGTGGATCTTTGCTATCTCCAGCAACCCGGTTTTCAGCGGACGTCCCGGATAATCCAGAATACGACCATTCTCAATAAACAGCGTCAGGTGCCATTTTTTGTCGATGCCCTTCACCCAGCCGATTCGATCGCCGCGACCGGTAAATTCGTATGGGCGAATCGATTCAAATTTGATGCCCGCCCGGCGTTCTACTTCCGCCTTAAAGGTCTCAACGCCGACGCGCTCCAGCGTATATTTGGTTTTGGCGTTTTTACGGTCGGTACGGTTACCCCAGTCGCGCTGGGTGGTCACTACCGCTTCCGCGACGGCCAGCGTATGCTCCAACGGCAGATAGCCAAATTCACTGGCCGTACGTGCGTAGGTTTTCTTGTTACCGTGCTCAATAGACAGCCCACCGCCCACCAGCAGGTTGAAACCCACCAGTTTGCCGTTTTCTGCCACCGCGACGAAGTTCATGTCGTTGGCATGCAGATCGATGTCGTTTTGCGGCGGAATAACTACCGTGGTTTTGAACTTACGCGGCAGATAAGTTTGACCGAGGATCGGCTCTTCATCGGTGGTGGCGACCTTTTTCTGATCTAACCAAATTTCTGCATACGCCCGGGTGCGCGGCAGCAGGTGTTCAGAGATCTTCTTCGCCCACTCGTAAGCCTCCGCGTGTAACTCGGACTCATACGGGTTAGAGGTACACAACACGTTACGGTTCATGTCGTTGGCGGTCGCCAGCGCGTCCAGTCCGACCGAGTTGAGCATCTGATGCACCGGCTTGACGTTCTTCTTCAGAATGCCGTGAAACTGGAAAGTCTGGCGGTTGGTCAGACGGATGCTGCCGTAAATCGTGTTGTCATGGGCAAACTTATCGATTGCTTGCCACTGTTTGGTGGTAATGACCCCGCCCGGCAGACGGCAGCGCAGCAGCATCGCATGACGCGGCTCCAGCTTCTGCTCGGCGCGCTCGGCGCGAATATCGCGGTCATCCTGCTGGTACATGCCGTGAAAACGGATCAGCAGAAAGTTATCACCTTTAAAACCGCCGGTGAGGCCGTCATTTAAATCTTCCGCAATAGTGCCGCGCAGATAGTTGCTTTCCAGCTTCATACGTTCAGCGTCGGACAGCTTACCTTCGACCACCAGTGGCCCTGGATGTTTTTCACTCATTAGTAGACATCTCGCTGATAACGGCGCTCAACGCGCAGCTCACTTAAAAATTCATCCGCCGCTTCGGTATCCATCGCACCGAATTCGGCAATCACTTCCAGCAAAGCCTGCTCAACGTCTTTCGCCATGCGATTGGCGTCGCCGCAGACATAAATGTGCGCCCCGTCATTAATCCAGCGCCACAGTTCCGCACCTTGTTGGCGCAGTTTATCTTGTACGTAGACTTTTTCTTTTTGGTCGCGTGACCAGGCGAGATCGATCCGGGTAAGTACGCCCTCTTTGACATAGCGCTGCCACTCCACCTGGTAGAGAAAATCTTCGGTAAAGTGCGGATTGCCAAAGAACAGCCAGTTTTTACCCGTCGCTTCATCGGCAGCACGCTGCTGCATAAAGGCGCGGAACGGTGCAATTCCCGTCCCCGGCCCAATCATAATGACCGGTGTTTCAGGATTGGCTGGCAGGCGGAAGTTGTCGTTATGTTCAATAAACACGCGTACTTCACCTTCTTCGCCAACGCGATCGGCGAGGAAGCTCGACGCCCCACCAGCACGCGCACGACCTTCAACGTCAAAACGCACAGCACCGACGGTCACGTGTACTTCGTTTTCGACTTCCGCCTGTGAGGAGGCTATCGAGTACAGGCGCGGGGTCAGCGGACGCAGCAGACCGATTAACGCTTCCGCGTCCAGCTGCGCCGGAGAAAAGCGCAGCATGTCGACGATAGGCGTGGTGGCAGCATAGTGTTGCAACTGCGCTTTATCGCCCACCAGTGGCAGCAACGTTTCACTGCGCGTTAAGGTGGCGTAGTTTTCTACAATATTGGCTGTGTTAACTGTCAGTTCGAAGTGCCACTGCAGCGCGTCGGTAAGCGGTAGCAATTTGCCATCAACCGTGACCGGCTCGTCGCCTTTCAGCCACAGCAGTTCAACAATCTCTTTGACCAGCGCCGGATCGTTTTGATACCACACGCCGAGCGCGTCACCGGGCTGATAGCGCAGGCCGGAATCGCCCAGATCGATTTCGATATGACGCACGTCTTTTTCGGAGTCACGACCGGTGATTTTCTGGTTCACAGAAAGCGATGCGCTAAGCGGCGCTTCTTTAGTGTACGGACTGGTATGCACCTCGTTAATCGCACCGCTCGCAGCGGCCTGTACAGAAGGTGCAGCAGGCGCTCGTGCTTTCAATACATCAACCAGACGGGCGCGCCACTGCGCGGCTGCCGGTTGGTATTCAACATCTGCATCCACGCGATCCAGCAAGCGCTCACCGCCAAGCTCCGCCAGTTTACTGTCGAAGTCTTTACCGGACTGGCAGAAAAACTCATAAGAGGTATCGCCAAGGCCAAACACGGCGAAGGCGGTATTTTCAAGTTTCGGCGCTTTTTTAGAGAACAAGAATTTATGCAACGCTACCGCTTCTTCCGCCGGCTCACCCTCTCCCTGCGTCGAGGCCACCACGACCAGCAATTTCTCGTTGGCAATGTTTTTGAATTTATAGTCACCGGCATTGATCAGGGTGACATTGAGCTTCGCGGCAATAAGATCGTCACGCAGGGCTTCCGCCACACGGCGCGCATTACCGGTCTGCGAGGCGGAGATGAGCGTAATTCCCGGCATTTCGGCAGCAGGTGCAGGAATAACCGCATTAGCGCCCGGTTGCTGATTCAGCACGCCCCAGAAATAGCCAGAAACCCACGCAAGCTGCGTGGGCGAGAGATCGGTCGTGGCCGCCTGAAGGCGTACCATCTGCTCCGGGTTTAGCGGAAGCAAAGCGGAAAGTGGGGCCTGTGTCGTCATGCGTTGTCATGTTCCAGTAAGCAAAGCGGATTTAAGCAATAAAACCCAAACTGAAGATAAGGTTAACGGCGAGAATAGTAACAATTAAAGAAGGGATAGAAATAACAAATAACCAAATGAACTAACCTGTTTTATCTATAGTTATTAACGGCAAAACAGATTTAATAACCACATGATATATAAAAAGTTATTTGATATTGATTGTATGAATGTACTGTCAGGATACCCAGCGCCCGTTTAACTAATGATAAAATTCGTATTATGAGGTACCCTACGGCGGTTTTTTGCATTCTTGAGAGTAGATAATGTCCACCACCCTGTTTAAAGATTTCACCTTCGAAGCCGCTCATCGCCTACCGCACGTACCGGAAGGGCACAAATGTGGCCGTCTGCATGGTCACTCATTTATGGTGCGTCTTGAAATTACGGGTGAAGTCGATCCCCATACCGGTTGGATCATGGACTTTTCCGAGTTAAAAGCGGCATTTAAGCCGACGTACAATCGCCTTGATCACTACTATTTGAATGATATTCCGGGTCTTGAGAATCCGACCAGTGAAGTACTGGCAAAGTGGATCTGGGATGAGATGAAACCGCTGGTTCCGCTACTGAGCGCGGTGATGGTAAAAGAGACCTGCACGGCAGGCTGCGTCTATCGCGGCGAGTGATTCAGAGTCATTGCCGGATGGCGAAGCGTCTTATGCGGCCTACACGTATCTACAAGCGTAGGCCGGGCAAGCGCAGCGCACCCGGCAAAATTTATCAGGCAATATTCAGATATTTATGCGTTTGCATCGACAGACGCCAATTACGCGCAATGCAAGTATCAATACACAGGCGCGTGGCATCATCTTTCTGACTGATCGGCTGTAAAGCAATGATGCGCGGCTTATCATCGGCCAACGTCGCCAGCAGTTCATCCAGCGCTTCAATATCGCGGACGCGCCCCACCGGGTGCTTGATTTCATTGGCGCGTTCCAGCGCCTGAGATAACACGTCATAGCCACCGCGCATATTCACCTTGGGAGAGACGGTCACCCAGGTGTTCGGCGTACAGCGGACTTCATGCGTGCCGCTGGTTTCAATCTGGCAGCTAAAGCCATTCTTTTCCAGCAAGTCGGTCAGCGGCATCAGGTCGTGAATGCAGGGTTCACCACCGGTGATCACCACATGACGGGCGGTATAGCCCTGACGCTGAATCACAGCCAGCAGATCTTCGCTGCTCGCCGCGCCCCATTTATCGCTCTCTTTAGTCTTGGCCAGGATGCTGTACAGGGAGACTTCCCGATCCTCAAGCTTATCCCAGGTGTGTTTGGTATCGCACCAGGCACAGCCAACCGGGCATCCCTGTAAACGAATAAAAATGGCGGGGACGCCGGTAAAATAACCCTCACCCTGCAGGGTCTGGAACATCTCATTAATCGGGTACTGCATAGTCTTCTCAATGTGGGGATAAACGATAATTATCGCAGATCCCCGCCAAAGTATCATGCCAGATCGTTGCTTTACGACGAGATCGCCGTGACAAAGCGTGCCGTTATTTGTTGCGGACGGGTGATCGCCCCCCCAACCACTACGGTGTGCGCACCTAATGCCAGGCAGTGTGCAGCCCGTTCAGGTGTGTCGACATTCCCCTCTGCCACTACCGGCAGGCTGACTGCAGCCAATACCTCACGTAAAAAACCACAGTCGTTATCCGCGAGCACATGCCCGCGAGTCTCTGCCGTGTAGCCGTAAAGCGTCGTACCCACGCAGTCAAAACCCAGTCGTTCAGCGGCGACGGCTTCGTCTACGCTGGCGATGTCTGCCATCAACAGCACGGACGGATAGCGCGCGCGAATCTGCATAACCAACGCGTCCAGCGTTTGCCCACCGGGACGCGGACGCGCAGTCGCATCAAGGGCAATAATTTCCGGCTCAACGGTCATCAACTCATCCACTTCCTTCATAGTGGCGGTGATAAACACATCGCTACCCGGATAATCGCGTTTAATGATCCCAATGATCGGCAGTGCGACGCTTTCTTTAATGGCGCGAATGTCCACGACGCTGTTCGCACGGATACCGACAGCCCCTCCCTGCGCTGCTGCCAGTGCCATTCGTGACATAATAAACGGGCTGTGCAGAGGCTCATTTTCCAGCGCCTGACAGGAAACAATCAACTTACCTTTCAGCGAATCCAGTACAGTTTTCATTATGATAAGATCTCTTCAACTTCATTTTTGATAATGGTGACGTGCGGGCCATAAATCACCTGAACACCATTGCCACGAATAATCACGCCACGCGCTCCAGTTGCTTTCAGCGCAGCTTCATCAACCTTGCCGCCATCTTTCACCGTCACGCGTAATCGCGTGGCGCAACAATCCACCTCTTCCAGATTCTCTTTGCCCCCCAGTCCGGCAACCACTGCTGCGGCACGTTCGCTTTGAGGCAACGCGTTTTCTACTAACGTTGCGTTCTCACGGCCAGGCGTCAGCCAGCCAAAGCGGTTGATCAAATAGCGGAAGGTGAAGTAGTACAGGAAGAACCACGGCACGCCCACCATAGGAACGTACATCCAGTTGGTCTTCGCTTCGCCCTGCAATACACCAAAGAGGATGAAATCGATCAGTCCTCCCGAGAAGGTTTGCCCGATGGTGATATGTAAAATATGGGCAATCATAAATGCCAGGCCATCAAAGAAGGCGTGAATGACATATAACACGGGTGCCACGAACAGGAAGGAGAACTCAATAGGCTCAGTGATGCCGGTCAGGAAGGAAGTCAGGGCAGCAGACAGCAGCAGACCCGCGACAACTTTTTTGTTCTCTGACTTCGCCGTGTGGTACATCGCCAGACATGCCCCAAGCAGGCCGAACATCATGGTGATGAAGCGCCCGGACATAAAGCGTGAGGTACCCACATAGAACTGCTGAGTGTTCGGATCGGCAAGCTGAGCGAAGAAAATACGTTGCGTACCTTCAACTAATTGGCCGTTAACGATTTCACTGCCACCGAGCGCGGTCGTCCAGAATGGCAGATAAAAGATATGATGCAGACCCAGTGGACCAAGCATACGCAGGATAAAGCCGTACAGCAGCGTTCCCAGATAACCCGTTGCATCAACAAGGCCACCCAGTCCAAATATGAGTTTCTGGAAATGGGGCCAGACCACCGTCATTGCGGCACCGACGGCAATCGCCGCAAGCGAGCTAATAATTGGTACAAAGCGCGAGCCGCTAAAGAAACCCAGAAACTGCGGTAGCGAGACTTTATTAAAGCGACTGTGCAGCGCGCAGGTGACAAGACCAATTACCACACCACCAAACACACCTGTTTCCAGCGTCTGGATACCCAGCGTCATTCCCTGACCAACAGCCCCCGGGTTCTCATGCGCCAGCGTCCCGTTCAGGATCAGCAAAGCGTTGATAGTGGCATTCATCACCAGAAACGCCAGCAGTGCTGCAAGCCCCGCAGTGCCTTTATCCGTCTTCGCCAGACCCACCGCCACGCCAACCGCAAAAAGCACCGACAGGTTGGCAAACACAATGGAACCCGCACTGGTCATGATAGTGAAAATAGCCTGCAACCAGTCGACATCTAAGAACGGATAGGCCGTCAGCGTATTAGGGTTTGATAGTGCCCCCCCAATGCCCAGCAACAACCCCGCAGCGGGCAATATCGCAATCGGCAGCATGAACGATTTACCAAACCGCTGTGCCTTTTCAAACCACGCCCCTGACGACGCACCACTAAACATGTTCATCATTTTTTAATCTCCCTCGGTCAATGATGAAAATTTTTACCATATTAATGTTTTAAAATGAAAATTATCATCAAAATTCAGGAGGCCGATCATACTTTTTTAAAATGACTGGCATCTCTCCCCCGCTTTCCGCCACACTATCGACAGAGAAACGTATTAAGGATTTTGCATGTCAGAAAATGAAAACCTGCTGCTGAGATTGCGCCAGGGTGTGGACGGATATAGCCGAACACAACAGAAACTGGGTGAGTTTGTGCTGAGCGATCCGGCAAAAGTTGTCTACCTGACGATTACTGAGCTGGCTAGAGAAAGCGACACCAGCGAGGCTAGCGTCACACGTCTGTGCCGCGCACTAGGGTGTAAGGGCTATAACGAATTTAAGATGGCGCTGGCGCTTGATCTCCAGCACGGACAGCCAATGGAACACAGTGGCGATGAGATTGACAACGTGGTCAATGAATCTGTGCAGGCCTTGCAGGACACCGCAAAATTGCTCGACAGGACATTACTCAAAGCCGCCGCCCTCGCGCTGCACCAGGCCCAGTCGGTACAGATTTATGGCGTGGCGGCTAGTGCAATTCTGGGAGAATATCTGCATTACAAACTGCTGCGTCTGGGCAAGCCCGCACAGCTGTTCAGCGACATGCATCGTGCCGCCATGAATGCCACTACGCTTTCCAAAGACTCGCTGGTGGTGGCAATTTCCAGTTCAGGCTCCACTCGCGATCTGCTTCATGTGGTTAAACTTGCGCGTAAGCATGGCGTCCCCGTACTGGCGCTGAGCAACACACCGCGCAGTCCGCTGGCTTCGCTGAGTGATATCCAGCTGGTTGCAGCTAAACCCGAAGGACCGCTGAGCGCCGGGGCACTCAATGCCAAAGTGGGCGTAATGCTATTAGTTGAATTGCTCACCACATCGCTTATCGCGCTGGATGAAAAGTACAGCGATGTGAGTCAGCAAACCGCCAGCGCGACGCTGCCGCTGCTACTTTAAAGACATAAAAAAACCCGCCGCAGTGCTGAGGGCTCCCCACAAACTCAGCACTACGCTGTTTAAGGTAAAACACCCCTGTTCTCATTTAAATCCCTCGTAACTTGATATAAATTTTCCATACTTTAAAATAATTTTTGTGAAACCGACAGGTTAACTCAATAACAAAAAACAACAACCCGAATATTAAAAAAAAAACCCATAGTTCCCTAGAGTATTCTTGTGCAATCGAAAATACAAAAAAAGATATAACTAAAAACAGGATAATATCAACTTTAATGATATTTGCATCTGTCAATAAATAGGCTTCTTGTATATTTATTTTATTTTCATTAGCAAAGCGAATAAGTTTTTGTACTTTATACTCACTTAAACCCGCAAGTTTAACACTTTCAATTAAAGCCTTATCATTCTGATCATATATTTTGAAGAACATTTCCTTATTCCCTCAATTCGGTCCAGTTAGTACTTTCTCCACCAAGAAGTTGATAAATATTGAACCCGCTAACTGCATCGCCGATTAACTCATTAGTCCCCCCAACAGCTCCCAGGGTTCTCCAGCTGCGAATATAATCTTCCTGTATATAGCGGAATAATTTCCATGAATCTGTTCTCAACGTCCGCGTTGAGGCTGAACCGAAAGAAAGAACAAGATCTCCCGTTGAAAAAGCAATATCACCATCCTTGTCATCCCCACCCAACAACTTTGCTGCCTGGCGGTAGGCATACCTCAAAGGCATTTTTTTGGGGTCTTCATGATATAGTAAATAATAACCATTTTCCCATACATTCTCGGTCCCCTGTATCATTAAAGGAACTCCATAATTTTTACATGCAGCACCAAGGCTTGCTTTACATAAACCAAAGCCACCGATAACTTGCATTGCTCCACTAATGAATCCAACTCGTTTTAATGTTATGGTAAGTGTAGAATGCTGTTCTCTTTCACGCTCAGCTATTGCATATAATTTAATACTCCCCATCCTTAATTACATATGATATTTAGTTAAAGACATATGATATTCACGTAATCTATCCATAGCCCTGCCGAAATCTATTTTTCCATACCGATATTCATCAAGGTAATATGATGTAACTCTACGTTCCTCGATCATATATTTTGAACGAGTAACCGGGTCATGGAGATATTGAGAACAGATATCATAGACAAGTCGGTCAATCTTTTCTTTTTCACGTTGCAAATTCATTAACCCATAACTACTCAAAATAACCTCCTGTCATTTCCCGAGCAATTTATATTGAATCTTAATACTCCAAATTAAATTGATGACAAAGGGTGTAAAGAAGAGTGAAACGAGGGCTACAGCCATACAGAAGAGAACGTTTACTACAAAGAACTCTATCCCCTCCGAAAGCGATGAAAAAATTACTGCCAATAGTAAAACTAAACTCCAGGCATAATATTTCCAGGCATAGAGGAAAAATGCACGACCTAAGCTGATATTTTTCACTTTTGCCAACTTAATCAGGATAGCGGCATCTTTTTTTTTCATACCTGCTTTCGCCAGTATCTCTTCC
>NZ_JADABY010000083.1 GCF_015672735.1 Citrobacter sp. Res13-Sevr-PEB04-36
TTTTCATAATGAAAAAGTCGATGGCCATGAAAGCGGGGTTCACGAACAATGAGTTCGTATCCAAGGTTTTCAAGTGCTAATAAATATATTCCTTCATCCGCAGCATCGGCAACCGTCACGTCAATATCAATAACGGGTTTAGCGGCCAGACCAGGTACTGCCGTGGAACCCACATGATCAATTTTTAGTAGATTCGAACCTAATTTATTCTTAATTTTAGATTCCAATGCTGAATATATTTCCGGCCACGAGGGATCATAAACAACGACCGTAATATTCTCAATCGGCGGTACACCATTAACAAAGTAGCTGTCCTGAAGGTCGATGACATAATGCTCCATCATCTCTTTTTTGCTAATCATAAACTGATACCCATAGATCATTCAAATTATGAACAATAGTGTACAGGACATGGGGTTGGATGTCTCTCAAGCGACCGCTTTTGGCACAGAACGGACAAACTGACTGAGCTGAAGGTCCGCTGTGAGCGAGGAGCGGAAGCTCACGGTTGTTTTCACATCAGATGAAGGCATTACTTAAATCACGGTGTGTTAATCAACTAGGCGCGGCTCAGTATGGGCATGTATACAAATTGAGAGGCGAAAGGTTCATTTCTATAGCCCGCTCCTCGTCGCACTGGTACTATGAATAGGTATCTACGTCAGCTATCTTAACAAGAAGAAATTATTTAGAAATATTTAAACATCTTTGAAGCAATGAGTTTTTTATGATAAAATTTGTTTATATCTCCATGTTATTAACCAGTGTGGTTCTTTCAGGGTGCGCATCTGATGATATTCCTCCTCATATGGATCTTATCTGTGGATCAAATACATTTCATGTGACTAGTGATGAATTTGGCACACCACAATCTGTATTTTTGGACGGGACCAGTTTTCATTCTAAAGCTACTTTCAACCCATACACAAGTATGTATCAAGGATGGACGTTAGATCATCGATATTTGTTAACATTCCATCATACCCCTGGTTATTTACCTGAGTACAATGCAAATATTATAGATTCGACTAAATACATTACTGGTGTGCCTAGAGGTGGGGTTATTTTCAATGGTGGGTGCTCACGCGCTGATAGAATTACCAGCGATAAAATTAACACAGCAATTGGACGTGGATTAAATACATTATTTACTGCTGGATCGCATGTTCAGCCAAACAATGACGTTTCAGTTTCGTCATATATACGTAGTAATGGAACATATGTTGATTCGCATATGAGAAGTGCACCAAATGGTGATACAGAGGACAACTGGAGTCATCAAGGCAACACAAACCCATACACCGGTAAAATTGGATCAAAACTCGATTAAAGAGGTCTTACTGCAAAGTGAATAAACTCGAATTTTCTAGATGGTTCCGAGCCAACCAAGCACTTATATAAGTTGCAGGTACTCGGACTTCACATGCATTGTGATTACCCGCAACCACAAAAACCTGTAACAGTCATATGTATAATGTCCTCAATAAAGTCCGCTCTTGGCCCATGGCAGACAATCACCTCAACATACACAACCTGCAAACCAACATCCGCGCCTCACAAGCAAAAAAAAGGCCGCCCAGCATAACCAGGCAGCCTTTTAATCTCAGATGCTCAGCAACTATGCCAGCACTAAATCACCCTGCGGGTGGCAGGAGCAGGCCAGTACGTAGCCTTCGGCGATTTCCGCGTCAGTCAGCGTCATGGTGCTGGAAACCGTGTAGCTACCATCAACCACTTTGGTTTTGCAGCAGCCGCACACGCCTGCACGGCATGCGGCGACAACCGGCACTTTATTGCTTTCCAGTGCTTCCAGTAGCGTGCTGCCTACCGGCGCATAAAACTCTTTTGCCGGTTGTAGCTTGGTGAACTTCAGACCGCTGGTGGCGGCTTCCGCTACCGGTGTGAAGAACTGTTCTTTAAAGAAGCGCGTTACGCCGAGCGCTTTCACTTCTTTTTCGACCAGATCCATGTACGGAGCAGGGCCGCAAGTCATCACGGTACGTGAAGTTAAGTCCGGTACGCTTTTCAGCAGGTCGGTGGTGAGTCGGCCAGGAACAAAGCCATGGGTGGCATTGTTTTCAGCGACCAGCGTCACCGGATACTCGCGCCATTCGTCGGCAAAAATGACATCTTCCGGCGAACGAACGTTAAAGATAACCTGCACATCGGCCTGCGGACGGTACTTCGCCAACCAGCGACGCATCGACATGATAGGCGTCACGCCACAGCCGGCTGCCAGCATCAGGAACTTGTCTTCTGCTTTATCTTCACAGGTAAACTCACCCATGGCATCAGACAGCCAGATATAGTCGCCGCGCTTCACGTCGCGGGTGAGCCACTGTGAACCCGCACCGTCGTCAATGCGGCGGATGGTCAGCGTGATGTACTCGCTAACGCCCGGCGTTGAAGAAAGGGTGTAGGCACGCAGCGTATCCGCTGAGTTACGTACGCTGACCAGTGCATACTGCCCGGCACGATAAGGATAATAATCGTGGCACAGCAACGAAATCGTCCATACATCCGGCGTTTCCTGATGGATGTGATGAACCTGCATCCGCCACGGGCACTGATGGGTTGGCATTGTCATGACTTAACTCCTTACGCGCTCAGCAGCTGCTTCATGTCTTCTTCAACGGTGGTCACGGAACGCAGACCGAATTTCTCGTTGAGCACAGCCAGCAGGTCCGGCGTGAAGAAGCCTGGCGCAGTCGGGCCAGTGACGATGTTTTTCACGCCCAGAGACAGCAGGGTCAGCAGAATAACAATCGCTTTCTGTTCGAACCAGGAGAGCACCAGAGACAGCGGCAGGTCGTTCACGCCACAGCCCAGTTTCTCAGCCAGAGTCACCGCCAGGATGATGGCAGAGTAAGCATCGTTACACTGACCGGCATCAACCAGACGCGGCAGACCTTCGATATCGCCGAAATCCAGTTTGTTGAAACGGTATTTACCGCAGGCCAGGGTCAGGATCAGGCAGTCATCCGGCACGCTGGTGGCGAAATCGGTGAAGTAGTTACGTTCGCCGCGTGCGCCATCGCAACCGCCGACCAGGAAGATGTGGCGCAGTTTTTCGCGGCTCACCAGGTCGATCAGCGTATCAGCAGCGCCCAGCAGCGTCTGACGACCGAAACCTACGGTGATCAGGTGCGGGATTTCGCTGTACGGGAAGCCCGCCATTTGCTGTGCCTGCGCGATAACCGGACCAAAGTTGTCGCCTTCGAGGTGGCTCACACCCGGCCAACCGACGATGCTACGGGTCCAGATGCGGTCGTCGTAAGCGCCAACGGTTGGATCGATGATGCAGTTAGAGGTCATCACGATTGGGCCTGGGAAGCGGGCGAACTCAACCTGCTGGTTCTGCCAGCCGCTGCCGTAGTTACCGATCAGGTGTTTGAATTTACGCAGTTCCGGGTAGCCGTGTGCTGGCAGCATTTCACCGTGGGTGTAGACGTTAACGCCGGTACCTTCGGTCTGCTCCAGCAGGTTGTACAGATCTTTCAGGTCGTGACCTGAAATCAGGATGCATTTACCTTCGGTCGCTTTGACGTTGACCTGAGTTGGGGTTGGGTGACCGTATTTGGTGGTTTCGCCAGCATCCAGAATGCTCATCACTTTGAAGTTCATCTGGCCGATTTCCATAGAGCACTCCAGCAGAGCGTTCATATCGGAAGGCCAGGTACCCAGCCACGCCATAATTTTGTGGTACTGCGCGTAGATATCGTTGTCGTACTGACCCAGAACGTGCGCGTGCTCCATGTAAGCAGCCGCACCTTTCAGGCCGTACAGGCACAGCAGACGCAGGCCAAGAATGTTCTCGCCGATAGTTGCTTTATCTTTGTTCGGGGTAAATTCAGCCGCCTGGCGCTGCAGGTCGCCCAAATCGTCGCTCACCAGTTGCAGGTCAGCCATTGGGTTTTCAACCGTTGCGTTGGCATCAATGTTCAGGCACTGCGCTTTCAGGGCGTCACGCATGGCGATGGCTTCACGGGCATAGCCGACGATACGTGGGGAGTCGAAGTTAACGTTGGTCAGGGTAGAGAAGAATGCGCGCGGGGCAAAGTTATCCACTTCATGATCGATGATACCGTATTCACGCGCTTTAACTGCCCATGCAGACAGACCTTGTAGGGAAGCAATCAGCAGATCCTGCAGATCGGAGGTTTCTGCTGTTTTACCGCACATACCTTGCGCGTAAGAGCAGCCGTTCCCTGCCGGAGTACGGATGGTTTGTTCACATTGCACACAAAACATGGTCACACCTTTTAAAGTTATATTTAATATACATGTTTAAGATTATGCCTGCGCGCGAAGGGATTAAAGGGATTTCTGCTACAACTTGCAGGGAGATTGATTTAGCGCAATTTTGGCGGTAGATGACTACCGCCAGAGGGGTATTTGTTGGTTTATCAGGCGGAGAAAAAGGCCATTAACAACGGTACTAACAGACTCAGAATAAAGCCGTGAACGATGGCTGCAGGCACCATTTCCAGACCGCCGCTGCGTTGTAATACGGGGAGGGTGAAATCCATTGAGGTGGCGCCACATAGCCCTAATGCAGTGGACCGGCTGCGACCCACTAAGCCCGGAATCAACATAATGGCAATCAGTTCGCGTGCCAGATCGTTAAAGAAGGCGGCGCTGCCAATGACGGGGCCGAAGGACTCGGTCAGCAGAATGCCGGACAGGGAATACCAGCCAAAACCTGAGGCCATCGCCAGGGCGGTTTTTAGCGGTAGTCCGAGGATTAATGCATTGATTACGCCTGCCAGCATTGAACTTGCTACCACGACAACGGCAACAATCATTCCCCGGCGGTTCAGCACAATCTGTTTTAATGTCATACCGCTGTTGCGCAGTTGAATACCCACCAGGAACAATAAAAAGATCAGCGTATATTCACTGGCTTCGGTGGCGTGCTGTAAGAATGAGAACCCAGTGAGTCCCAGCAGAAACCCCAGTACGACAACGCCGCAAAGTTGTAGCGACTCCAGCGCCATGGCAATGCGTGATGGCAGCTTTTCCTGCCGATGGTTGTGCCGCCAGGGGAGTGAACGCTCGAGCCACAACAGCGCGGCAATATTACATAGCAGAATAACTGTCACGCTGACGGCAGAATAATGCAGTATCGATAACAGATTGCTGGCGAGGTTATCCAGAAACGCCAGGCTGATACCCATAAAAAAGAGAATAAGGTAAACGATCCAGCTCAACAGGCGATTGATGAGTTTTAAGGCAGCCCTGTGCCGAAGCGGAATAAGATAGCCCACAATAAGTGGAATCAGAATGATTAACAGCCCTGAAAACATGAAAACCCGGTCCTTGCAGAGAAGTAAGACGAAATGCGCCACTATAACCTAAATAATTCAAGTTGCAGGAAGGCGGTAAGGGAGTGACCCCCCGGGAGCGTACTCAAGTATGTGACTGGGGTGAGCGAGCGTAGTCAACACATCTGCAACTTGAAGTATGACGGGTATACACACTACTGAAAGCAAAGAGGGGAGTAAAGTTGCAAATAAAAGGATATAAAGCGGGGAGGAAAAGACCTGACTTGATGTCAGGTCTTTTTCGTTATCGATTAATCACGTTTTTCCAGCAGCGTGCGATAAATAAGGCCACCGAGGATCCCACCGATAATCGGCATAACCCAGAACAGCCACAGTTGCTGTAACGCCCAACCGCCCTGGAAGAGGGCTACCGCGGTGCTACGCGCCGGGTTTACGGAGGTGTTAGTGACAGGAATACTGATCAGGTGAATCAAAGTTAGTGCCAGACCAATAGCGATCGGCGCAAAACCTGCTGGCGCATGTTTATCCGTTGCTCCGTGAATCACTAATAAGAAACCTGCAGTCAGCACAATTTCAATAACAATGGCAGAAAGCATGGAATATCCGCCAGGTGAATGTTCACCGTAGCCGTTTGATGCAAAACCACTGGCGGTGGCGTCAAAACCGGCTTTACCGCTGGCAATCAAATACAATACCGCTGCCGCAACAATCCCGCCGATAACCTGCGCAATAACATAGCCAATCACGTCTTTTGCCGGGAAGCGACCGCCCGCCCATAGGCCTAATGTCACGGCCGGGTTAAAATGGCCGCCTGAAATATGTCCCACGGCGAATGCCATGGTTAATACGGTCAGACCGAATGCCAGCGCGACACCGGCAAAGCCAATTCCTAACTCCGGGAATGCTGCGGCCAGTACGGCACTCCCGCACCCACCAAAAACAAGCCAAAACGTACCGAAGAATTCAGCTGCTAATTTCCTGAACATAACCACCTCAATTAAAAGTTCCGGGTTCGTTTTTCTGGCCCGGTATTTCATCGTTAAAAGGGACGATGATTAAAGAGCGTGTATTCTAGAAAAAAATCTCATCCCTTCGCCACTTAAATTAATGAAAAAATTTGATTTAAGGCAATATGATGTAAATCCTTTTTGGCGTTCAGGTGGATAAAGCATAGTTCAATTAGCAAAAAGTAAATGGTTGTGCGCTGTAATAATATCTGGCGTAAATTTTAAGAAGAATATTCTGATTTTTTTATTGTTCCGACTTACGTCTGTGCGATCCGCTGGTGTTCTGCACGTCAGGTTGACGTTATACTCCTGATAACTTGAAGGAAAAAGTTAGCATTTCCGGAGGCTATATGATTCTCGAACGCGTTGAGATTGTTGGGTTTCGTGGTATTAATAGGTTGTCGTTGATGCTGGAACAGAACAACGTACTGATTGGGGAGAACGCGTGGGGTAAGTCCAGCCTGCTGGATGCGCTAACCCTGCTGTTGTCACCGGAATCGGACTTGTATCATTTTGACCGCGAAGACTTTTGGTTCCCTCCGGGCGATATCCAGGGCCGGGAACACCATCTGCATATTATCCTCACCTTTCGTGAATCTCAGCCGGGTCGTCATCGGGTACGCCGCTATCGTCCGCTGGAAGCTTGCTGGTCGCCGTGTCACGATGACTATCACCGTATTTTCTATCGGCTGGAAGGTGAGTGTGCGGATGACGGTAGCGTCCTGACGCTGCGCAGTTTCCTTGATGGCGAAGGGCGTCCGCTCGCGCTCGACAATATTAACGAACTGGCGCGTCATCTCGTTCGTCTGATGCCGGTGCTGCGACTACGTGATGCGCGCTTTATGCGGCGGATCCGCAACGGCACGGTGCCGAATCTGGCCGAAGTTGAAGTGACTGCCCGTCAGCTGGATTTTTTGGCGCGTGAACTGGCAACCCGGCCACAAAATCTGACGGACGGGCAAATCCGCCAGGGGCTGTCAGCAATGGTACAACTGCTGGAGCACTACTTTTCTGAGCAGGGCGCGGGCCAGTCTCGTCATCGCCTGATGCGCCGGCGTTCCAATAACGAGCAGCGTAGCTGGCGCTATCTGGATATTATCAACCGGATGATTGATAAGCCCGGTGGACGTACACATCGTGTGATTCTGCTGGGGCTGTTTTCAACGCTGTTACAGGCTAAAGGTACGTTACGGCTTGACAAAGACGCCCGTCCCTTGCTGTTGGTTGAAGATCCTGAAACGCGTTTGCACCCCATTATGCTGTCGGTCGCCTGGCAGTTGCTGAATCTGTTACCTCTGCAACGCGTGGCAACCACCAATTCAGGTGAATTGCTATCACTTACCCCCGTTGAGCATGTTGTGCGCCTGGTGCGTGAATCTTCGCGTGTCGCTGCCTGGCGACTAGGACCGGGAGGCCTGAGTGCGGAGGACGGGCGGCGGATTGCCTTTCATATCCGTTTTAATCGCGCATCGTCGCTGTTTGCCCGCTGTTGGCTGCTGGTGGAAGGCGAAACGGAAACCTGGGTCATCAACGAACTGGCCCGCCAGTGCGGTCATCATTTTGACGCCGAGGGAATTAAAGTAATTGAATTTGCTCAGTCCGGACTTAAACCGCTGGTAAAATTCGCCCGCCGGATGGGGATTGAGTGGCATGTGCTGGTTGACGGTGACGAGGCAGGGAAAAAATATGCCGCCACCGTACGCAGTTTGCTGAGTAACGATCGTGAAGATGAGCGCGACCATCTGACCATGCTGCCCGCGCTGGATATGGAACACTTTATGTATCGTCAGGGCTTCTCAGACGTCTTTCATCGGGTGGCGCAAATCCCGGAAAACGTGCCGATGAATATGCGTAAAATTATCTCAAAGGCGATTCATCGCTCGTCAAAACCGGACCTGGCAATTGAGGTGGCGATGGAAGCCGGGCGGCGTGGCGTCGATGCCGTTCCCACCCTGCTGCGAAAAATGTTTTCGCGCGTGCTGTGGCTGGCACGCGGACGCGCTGATTAGTGGCGAAACATCAGCGATAGCTGTTCATGGATAGTGTCCAGTAACTGATAACGGCGGCGATATTCCGCCCGCTTCTTACTGGCAATATCCGCCTCGCTTTTTCGCGCCAGCGTGCGTGGAATATGATAATACCCGCGGCTGTCGCATTCACCGCCAACCGACGCCCAAAAAGCATTATAGTCGGAAAGAATAACCTTATTTTTATCATGGTAACGCGGACTGCGAAAGATATGCTGTTCATTACTGACAGCCATAACCTGTTCGATATTCAACTGTTCTGCTAAACGGCAAATGGCTTCCATCACAATACGTTTTGGGAAAATGCCATGGCAGGACTTCGTTGCTTTTTGTGTCGCCTCGTGAGGAAGTGCCGAATTGCCCTGCACGCCGCCAATAAAAAGCGTACTTTTCCTATTATATTCACAGAACGTAAATGTCATTTTAGTCAGAACGTCTCCGGTGCCATTTCGCACCAGAATGGTACATTCGCCCTCTTTATCCAGTACCGGGAAGATCATCATGGTGACGGTAAATATTTCGTCATCTTTGCCCTCAACTCTTGCCAGCTGTAAGCCGTCCTTGCTTAACAAGGCGTTAAATTCAGCAGGCAAGAATGCGTGATGGATGACATGATAATGAAAACGCACGGCATCCAGGCGCATTCTGGGATTGAAGTTTGCGGCAAGGTAGGGACGGTGCAGCCGCACTGGCAGACGAGGTTGACAGGCGAGTAGCTTTTCAAGCTCCGGCCATTGGGCCAGTTCAGTCATCCATTCCTGAGTGAGACGGGGTATCAATAATGAACGCCAGATAAATTTACGTCTAAAACTCCGTTTATCCCAGCATTGCCCAGGACGTAATTGACCACGGCTCAGGCTGTAAAAAAGGTTAAAGCTGGTGACGGGCTTGCTGGAAAGAAAAGTACTTTCAGTTAGTTGACTCATAATATAAATCCGATGGATACCCTGATAGTAATTTCAGCACAGCGGATCTTAACGATTCATCAATAACTCTGTTATTCTTGGCGCTTTTCAACGGCTATTTATTTATCGTTGACGTTTAACACTCCACTCTGGTGGACGTATTGGGGAATTTGGGACTTTTATGAAGCTCAAGGGAAAAATCAAAAAACGCTATTTTATCTTCGCCGTCATCATTATTGTGGCGGTAATTGCACTTTGGCGAACGCTGAATGCGCCATTACCTCAATACCAAACATTAATTGTGCGACCCGGCGATCTCCAGCAAAGCGTGCTGGCAACCGGGAAGCTGGATGCACTGCGCAAAGTTGACGTGGGTGCACAGGTGAGCGGTCAGTTAAAAACGCTGTCAGTGGCCATTGGCGATAAAGTCAAAAAAGATCAGCTGCTCGGTGTTATCGATCCTGAACAGGCGCAAAACCAGATCAAAGAAGTCGAAGCAACGTTGATGGAACTACGTGCCCAACGTATGCAAGCTGAGGCCGAATGGAAACTGGCGCGGGTGACGCTTTCTCGGCAGCAACAGTTAGCGAAAACGCAGGCGGTTTCGCAGCAGGATCTTGATACGGCCGCGACGCAGATGGCGGTCAAACAGGCGCAAATCGGCACTATTGATGCGCAAATTAAGCGTAATCAAGCCTCACTGGATACGGCAAAAACGAATCTCGACTACACCCGTATTGTGGCGCCGATGGCTGGTGAAGTGACGCAAATTACCACTTTGCAGGGGCAAACAGTGATTGCTGCCCAGCAGGCGCCGAACATTCTAACGCTGGCGGACATGAGCACCATGTTGGTTAAAGCGCAGGTTTCCGAGGCCGATGTTATTCACCTGCATCCGGGGCAAAAAGCCTGGTTTACCGTGCTGGGCGATCCGCAGACGCGCTACGAAGGTACGCTCAAAGATGTGCTGCCGACGCCTGAGAAAGTGAACGATGCAATTTTCTACTATGCCCGCTTCGAAGTGCCTAACCCAAAAGGGATCCTGCGCCTGGATATGACTGCGCAGGTGCATATTCAGCTGACAGACGTCAAAAACGTGCTGACCATTCCGCTGGCGGCGCTGGGCGATCCAATTGGCAACAATCGCTATAACGTCAGACTGCTCCGCAACGGAGAAACCCGCGAACGTGAGGTCTCAATCGGTGCCCGTAACGATACCGATGTGGAGATTGTGAAAGGGCTGGAAGAGGGTGATGAAGTCATCATCAGCGAGGCAAAACCTGGAGCAGCACAATGACGGCTTTGCTTGAGCTGAGCCATATCCGCCGCAGCTACCCGTCAGGCGAAGGGCTAGTCGAGGTGTTGAAGGACGTCTCCTTGAGCATCCATGCCGGTGAAATGGTGGCGATTGTCGGGGCGTCTGGCTCGGGAAAATCGACACTGATGAATATCCTTGGGTGTCTGGATAAGCCCTCCAGCGGCACGTACCAGGTGGCGGGGCGCGATGTTTCAACGCTAGATAGCGACGCGTTAGCGCAACTGCGGCGCGAGCATTTCGGCTTTATTTTCCAGCGCTATCATTTGCTCTCGCATTTGACGGCGGCGCAAAACGTAGAGGTACCTGCGGTCTATGCGGGTACAGAGCGCAAGCAGCGACTGGCGCGGGCGCACGCGTTACTGCAGCGTCTGGGATTGGGCGATCGCGTGGACTATCAACCCTCCCAGCTTTCCGGTGGTCAGCAGCAGCGCGTCAGTATTGCGCGTGCGCTGATGAACGGCGGACAGGTCATTCTCGCCGACGAACCTACCGGTGCGCTGGACAGCCATTCCGGTGAAGAGGTAATGGCTATTCTGCATCAGCTGCGTGACCGCGGGCATACGGTGATTATTGTCACCCACGACCCGCAGGTTGCGGCGCAGGCTGAACGGGTGATTGAAATTCGTGACGGTGAAATTGTGCGCAATCCGCCGTCGCAAAAAAACGCGACTGGACGTGAGATTGCCGAACCTACGGTAACGACGGCCTCTGGCTGGAATCAGTTTGTCAGCGGTTTTCGCGAGGCGCTGACCATGGCCTGGCTGGCAATGGCTGCCAACAAGATGCGTACGTTGCTCACTATGCTGGGTATCATTATTGGTATCGCGTCAGTGGTGTCGATTGTGGTGGTTGGCGATGCGGCAAAACAGCTGGTGCTGGCAGATATTCGCGCTATTGGCACGAACACTATTGATATCTATCCCGGTAAAGATTTTGGTGACGATGACCCGCAATACCAACAGGCACTAAAGTATGACGACCTGACGGCTATCCAGAAGCAGTCATGGGTCAGTTCCGTGACGCCTGCGGTATCGAAAAACCTACGGCTGCGTTATGGCAATATCGACGTGGCAGCCAGCGCTAACGGCGTGAGCGGCGATTACTTCAACGTCTATGGGATGACGTTCAGCGAGGGAACCACCTTTAACGCCGAGCAGTTAAATGGTCGGGCGCAGGTGGTGGTGCTGGACAGTAACACCCGCCGCCAGTTGTTCCCGAATAAAGCGAAAGTGGTGGGTGAGGTCGTTCTGGTTGGCAATATGCCCGCCACCGTCATTGGCGTGGCGGAAGAGAAGCAGTCGATGTTTGGCAGCAGTAAGATCCTGCGAGTCTGGCTGCCATACAGCACTATGTCCGGGCGCATTATGGGACAATCGTGGTTGAACTCTATTACCGTGCGCGTGAAGGACGGTTTCGACAGCACTCTGGCGGAACAGCAGCTTACCCGACTGCTGTCTTTGCGGCATGGCAAAAAAGATTTCTTCACCTGGAATATGGACGGTGTCCTGAAAACCGCTGAAAAAACCACGCGCACCCTACAGTTGTTCCTGACGCTGGTGGCGGTAATTTCGCTGGTGGTGGGTGGAATCGGCGTGATGAATATTATGCTGGTTTCCGTCACCGAACGAACGCGCGAGATTGGTATTCGTATGGCGGTGGGCGCGCGTGCCAGTGATGTACTGCAGCAGTTTTTGATTGAAGCGGTGCTGGTGTGTCTGGTCGGTGGCGCGTTAGGTATCAGCTTATCGATGCTGATTGCCTTCACGCTACAGCTTTTCCTGCCCGGTTGGGAAATTGGATTCTCGCCTTTTGCGCTGTTGACGGCTTTCCTGTGTTCAACGGCGACTGGGATTTTGTTTGGCTGGCTCCCGGCACGTAACGCGGCAAGGCTGGATCCGGTAGATGCCCTTGCACGAGAATAATGTGTTGAATTGAAAAAGAAATAAAAATGCCAGCTCTGGGGGCTGGCATTTTGTTTGCGGGATGTACACAATGAGACAGAGGAGCTATGCGACAGCTTCTGCTTCAAGTACGGGCACAATAAGACTGGCGTGATTGCCTTTGGGCCCCTGGTGGACATCAAACTGGACAGATTGTCCGGCTTTTAGCGTTCTGTAACCATCCATCTGAATGGTGGAGTAATGAGCGAAGATATCTTCGCCGCCGCCTTCAGGGCAGATGAAACCGAACCCTTTGGCATTGTTGAACCACTTAACAGTACCCGTTTCCATACTTCGACATCCTTCGTAAATCTTATATAAGTAAGATGGAATGAACCGGTGGCGGAGTGGGGGCTGTTCAAAACCTCGCCAACTCTCGAAACTACAATTTAGAGAAATCAGGCGGGGCGTCAAGCGCCAGGCTTGTGGAATTGGGTAAAAATGCATCAAAATTTGAAGCAGTTAACGCTATTGTCGGATCTGTGACAGATGTCGCGGATGGCACTGATAGATGATAGTTATCTAATAATTGAGGTAGATTGATTGTGCGCATAGGCTCTTGTCAGCGGCAAGTTATTCTGCCGGTAACCGTAACTGAAGATGACGACTGACAATGGGTAAGACGAACGACTGGTTGGATTTCGACCTGCTGGCGGAAGAAAAATTGCGCGACGCGCTAAAACCGCCATCTATGTATAAAGTGATATTAGTCAATGATGATTACACTCCGATGGAGTTTGTTATTGACGTGTTACAAAAATTCTTTTCTTATGATGTAGAACGTGCAACGCAACTGATGCTTGCTGTTCACTATCAAGGTAAGGCGATCTGCGGCGTATTTACCGCCGAAGTGGCTGAGACCAAAGTGGCGATGGTGAACAAATATGCGAGGGAGAACGAGCATCCGTTGCTATGTACGCTGGAAAAAGCCTGAATCAGGCATAAACATTGGGGGAGGTGCCTATGCTCAATCAAGAACTGGAACTCAGTTTAAACATGGCTTTCGCCAGAGCGCGCGAGCACCGACATGAGTTTATGACCGTCGAGCACTTGTTACTGGCGTTGCTCAGTAACCCATCGGCCCGCGAAGCGCTGGAAGCGTGTTCTGTGGACCTGGTGGCGCTCCGTCAGGAACTCGAAGCCTTCATTGAACAAACCACTCCCGTATTGCCTGAGAGCGAAGAAGAGCGCGACACGCAGCCGACGTTGAGTTTTCAGCGTGTGCTGCAACGTGCAGTCTTCCATGTTCAGTCCTCGGGGCGTAATGAAGTCACTGGCGCCAATGTCCTGGTTGCCATCTTCAGTGAGCAGGAATCTCAGGCGGCCTATCTGCTGCGTAAGCATGAAGTCAGCCGTCTGGACGTGGTGAATTTTATTTCGCATGGCACGCGTAAAGACGAACCGAGTCAGTCTTCTGACTCCGGTAATCAGCCAAACAATGAAGAGCAAGCTGGCGGGGAGGACCGTATGGAGAACTTCACCACTAACCTTAACCAGCTCGCTCGCGTGGGTGGGATTGACCCGCTCATTGGTCGAGAAAAAGAACTGGAGCGCGCCATTCAGGTACTGTGCCGCCGCCGTAAAAACAACCCGCTGCTGGTGGGCGAGTCAGGCGTCGGTAAAACCGCGATTGCCGAAGGTCTCGCCTGGCGTATTGTCCAGGGCGACGTGCCGGAAGTCATGGCAGACTGCACGCTTTACTCTCTGGATATTGGCTCGTTGCTGGCAGGTACCAAATACCGCGGGGATTTCGAAAAACGCTTTAAAGCGCTGCTGAAACAGCTGGAACAGGATACCAACAGCATCCTGTTTATCGATGAGATCCACACCATTATTGGTGCGGGTGCGGCATCGGGCGGCCAGGTGGATGCTGCAAACCTGATCAAACCGCTGCTTTCCAGCGGCAAGATCCGCGTGATTGGCTCAACCACTTACCAGGAGTTCAGCAATATTTTCGAGAAAGACCGTGCGTTAGCGCGTCGCTTCCAGAAAATTGATATTACTGAGCCGTCGGTGGAAGAGACCGTGCAGATCATCAACGGGCTGAAACCGAAATACGAAGCGCACCATGACGTTCGCTACACCGCCAAGGCGGTACGTGCGGCGGTGGAACTGGCGGTGAAATACATCAACGATCGTCATCTGCCGGATAAAGCGATTGACGTGATCGATGAAGCGGGCGCGCGGGCGCGTCTGATGCCGATCAGTAAGCGTAAGAAAACCGTCAATGTGGCGGATATCGAGTCTGTGGTAGCCCGCATTGCGCGGATCCCGGAGAAGAGCGTGTCGCAAAGCGATCGCGATACGCTGAAGAATCTGGGCAACCGTCTGAAGATGCTGGTATTCGGACAGGATAAAGCCATTGAAGCGCTGACCGAAGCCATCAAGATGAGCCGTGCTGGCCTGGGCCACGAGCACAAACCTGTCGGTTCATTCCTGTTTGCCGGTCCGACCGGTGTCGGGAAAACCGAAGTCACGGTGCAGCTGTCCAAGGCGCTGGGCATTGAACTGCTGCGTTTTGATATGTCCGAGTATATGGAACGCCACACCGTCAGCCGTCTGATTGGTGCGCCTCCGGGATATGTCGGGTATGACCAGGGTGGTTTGCTGACCGATGCGGTCATTAAGCATCCGCACGCGGTACTGCTGCTGGATGAAATCGAAAAAGCGCACCCTGACGTCTTTAACCTGCTGCTGCAGGTGATGGATAACGGTACGTTGACCGACAATAACGGGCGCAAAGCGGATTTCCGTAACGTGGTGCTGGTGATGACCACCAACGCCGGGGTGCGCGAAACCGAGCGTAAATCGATTGGCCTTATTCATCAGGACAACAGTACTGATGCGATGGGCGAAATCAAAAAAGTATTTACGCCGGAATTCCGTAACCGTCTCGACAACATTATCTGGTTCGATCACCTCTCTACCGAGGTTATCCATCAGGTGGTTGATAAATTTATTGTTGAGCTTCAGGTGCAGCTGGATCAGAAAGGTGTTTCTCTGGAAGTGAGTCAGGAAGCGCGTGACTGGCTGGCAGAGAAAGGCTATGACCGCGCGATGGGCGCACGTCCGATGACGCGTGTGGTCCAGGATAACCTGAAAAAACCACTGGCCAACGAACTGCTGTTTGGTTCGCTTGTCGATGGCGGTCAGGTGACCGTTGAGCTGGATAAAGAGAAAAACGCGTTAACCTACGCGTTCCAGAGCGCGCAAAAGCACAAGCCAGAAGCCGCTCATTAATGTCTTCTTGCACTACAGGCCGGGCGTAATGCCCGGTTTTTTTTCGTCTGATTTTCAGAAGGGTCGATTACAGGCAAAAAATAAGCCTGCGTAAGGGAGATTACGCAGGCTAAGGAGGTGGTTCCTGGTACAGCTAGCATTTATGGGTTATGTTTTTCAGCGAAACGGATAATACCCTTATTGAACGAAACGGTATGTGATCGATTTCTAAGAATCTTCCGAACGCTGAAAAATAACCGTAATTAACTATTTATCATGCGGGTTTCGCGTGGACTCACCGGCAAAATTACGCATTAACAACGCATAATTCAGATCGATATCTTCCGGGACCGGCATCCAGACGGTGTAGCCGTCGCCCGGCGCTACCGGCATCGCTTCGCCTTTGGCATTTTCCATCTGTTCGAGCGTAAAATTGACGTTGCCCGGCGGGGTCATCAACTCCAGGCTATCACCGACGGTGAATTTATTTTTCACGATAACCGCAGCCAGCTCACCTTTACGCTCGCCGGTGAACTCACCGACAAACTGCTGGCGCTCGGAAACGGAGAAACCGTACTCGTAGTTCTGATAGTCGTCATGCGTATGACGGCGCAGGAAACCTTCGGTGTAGCCGCGATGCGCCAGGCCTTCCAGCGTTTCCAGCAACTGTGGGTCGAACGGTTTACCGGCGGCGGCATCGTCAATCGCTTTACGATATACCTGCGCGGTACGTGCGCAGTAGTAATAAGACTTGGTGCGGCCTTCGATTTTCAGCGAGTGCACACCCATTTGGGTCAGGCGCTCAACGTGGGCAATGGCGCGTAAATCTTTGGAGTTCATGATGTAAGTGCCGTGTTCGTCTTCGAACGCGGTCATGTACTCGCCCGGACGCTGGGCTTCTTCGATCATAAACACTTTGTCCGTTGGCGCGCCAATACCCAGCGTCGGCTCAACGTTTTGTACCGGGATGGGCTCGTATTTGTGCACGATGTTACCCACCACGTCTTCTTTGCCTTCCTGCACGTTGTATTCCCAGCGGCAGGCATTGGTACAGGTTCCCTGGTTCGGGTCACGCTTGTTGATGTAGCCGGAGAGCAGGCAGCGGCCGGAGTAGGCCATGCACAGTGCGCCGTGAACGAAGATTTCAAGCTCCATATCCGGCACCTGGGTGCGGATCTCTTCGATTTCTTCCAGCGACAGTTCGCGGGAGAGGATCACGCGGGTCAGTCCCATCTGTTTCCAGAATTTTACCGTCGCCCAGTTTACGGCGTTCGCCTGAACGGACAGGTGAATATCCATGTGCGGGAAGTTTTCCCGCACCAACATAATCAGACCTGGATCGGACATGATTAATGCATCCGGCCCCATTTCCACTACCGGCTTCAGGTCACGAATGAAGGTTTTCAACTTGGCGTTGTGTGGTGCAATGTTGACCACTACATAGAATTTTTTACCCAGTTCATGGGCTTCATTGATGCCGAGCTGTAAGTTTTCGTGGTTGAATTCGTTGTTGCGTACGCGCAGGGAGTAACGCGGCTGGCCCGCGTAGACGGCATCTGCGCCATAGGCAAAAGCGTAACGCATGTTCTTCAGCGTTCCCGCCGGGGAAAGGAGTTCCGGTTTAAACATAGTTTTCTCGTTCTGATGACAGGTCAGACTCGCCTCACTTGGTGAGGCGGTTAGGGGAGTGCCCCCATATTAAGGGCGGGCATTGTAGCGCTGCGCGAGGATACAGTAAACCTTGCGGGGTCAATCAACCCGCAGATAGTGCCCGTCGGCGCGCACGTACATACCGAAACCGCAGTTTTGCGGATCGTCGGTACTGGCGTCGATGCCTTCAGGCGTGACCGTTAGCGAGATATCGCAGTGGATGTAGTCATCTTCTCTGAGTGCAATCACGCCTTTATTGTTTTTCAGCGTGACCAGTTCTGAGAATTCACCGATGTTTGGTCCGTTATAGAGGGCCATCATGCCAAAGTAATACCCCTGAAAATCAACCTGGTAGTCTGATTTTTTCTCTGTAGGTTTTACGTTCAGTGTTTTCCAGTTCGCCAGACCCGCATACTCCCAGTATTCGCCGGCGGCAGAGTCGTTTTTCGGCAATGCGGCTAACTTCTCTTTGATAAGCCCCAGATTGTAGATTGATTTGGTATCGTTGGGATTAATGGTCAGCCAGGCCTGAGCTTTACGCCATTCCCCCTGGCGCATCCAGGTTAGCGCCACGTTGTTATATGCTGTCGCCACGGTTTTATCATCGAGCTGACAACCTTCGCTCCAGGTCACCTGTTTTTCAAAGGCTTCACGCGCTTTGGCATAGTTCCTGGCTTTGTAGAACTGCTCACCCTGGCTGGCGTAGATGGGGACTTTCGCGCAGTCGGCTTCGAGTTGTTGCTCTGTGATTTCTGCTCTGGCTGCAAAACAAACCATTAGCAGGGGGTAAAGAAGTAATTTGGCGTTGAGAATGCGTTCATCCTGAACCATGGGTAGTCCTTTAGGTCGGGGAAGAGTGTAAATTCCGTACGCTGTAGCCTATATCAGCGCAGGATGAGATTTTTTAGTTACGCTATCCGACAGGCATCCGCTTCCCAACGATATCCGACGCCGTACACTGCGCGGATAAACGACTGTTCGGCGTCCAGCGACTCCAGCTTGCGCCGCAGGTTCTTGATATGGCTGTCGATAGTGCGGTCGGTCACGACCCGGTAGTCATCATAGAGATGGTTAAGCAACTGTTCGCGGGAGAAGACTTTTCCCGGCTCATGCGACAACGTTTTCAGTAAGCGGAACTCCGCGGGAGTCAGATCGAGCATCTTCCCGCGCCAGGATGCCTGAAAACGGCCTTCATCGACGATGAGCGGGCTGGCAGCATCCAGTTGCTGCAGTTCGCGCAGGGGTTTACAGCGCCGCAGGATCGTCTTCACGCGGGCGACAACTTCGCGCGGGCTGTAGGGTTTACAGATGTAGTCATCGGCACCGATCTCCAGCCCCAACAGACGGTCAATTTCTTCGATTTTGGCGGTGACCATCATGATCGGCACTTCAGAGAAACGTCGAATTTCCCGGCACAGGGTCAGGCCGTCAGTACCTGGCAACATTAGATCCAGCAAAATCAGATCGGGTGGCGTCTGGCGCACGTATGGTAAAACCTGGTCACCGTGGTTGATGAGCGTCGGGGCATAGCTCGCGGCACGCAGGTAGTCGATAAGCAATTGTCCCAGCTTGGGTTCATCTTCCACGATCAGTATGCGCGGCGTGTTTTCATCAATGGGTAACTCTGTCATACATCTCTCTGTAAGTCGCGTTCCAGTGGTAATTCTACTGTAATGCTTACCCCGCCAAAAGGCGAATGGGCGGCGCGGATATGCCCATTGTGCGCCTCGACGATATTGACGCAAATCGCCAGACCCAGACCGGAGCCTCCGCTGGCGCGGTTGCGTGAACCTTCGGTGCGATAAAATCGCTCAAACAGTTTTTGCAACTGTGCATCGTTTACGCCCGGGGCTGAATCGGCGAAGGTTAACAATACCTGGCGGTCGCGTTGTTCGGCACTAATATGCAGCCCACCGCCGCTGTCAGTGTAGCGCAGGCTGTTTTCCAGCAGATTATTGAACAGTTGCATCAGGCGATCCCGGTCGCCAAACACCGTCATGCTGTCCGGCAGCGAGAGCTGTATTGTGAGACCGCGGCTGGCAAAACGTTCGCGAAATGCGCCGCTTGCCACTTCCAGTAAGGGGATCAAATCCAGGGAGGTTTTTTGGTAGGCCAGCGCGCCCTCATCAGACATCGAGAGCTGATGAAGATCGTCCACCAGTTTGGTTAGCGTGCCCACTTCGGCCTGTAAAGAAGCCACTGACTCCGGGGTGAACTGACGAACACCATCCTGAATCGCTTCCAGTTCGCCGCGCAACACCGCCAGCGGCGTACGCAGTTCGTGAGAGATATCGGCCATAAAATCACGGCGCATCTGCTGGTTCTTTTCCAGCGTACTGGCCAACTGGTTGAAATCCTGCGCCAGTTTGCCCAGTTCATCAGTGCTGGTGGGCGCAACGCGGGTGGTGAAATCACCAGCAGCCAGTTTGTGCGTGCCGTCCACCAGACGTTTGACGGGGGCCAGCAGGCTGCGTGCCAGCGTAAACGTAGCCAGCGCCGCCAGTATTGTGGAGAGCGCGACGATAAGCCAGCTGGTGCGGCGCTGCTGTTTATCGAAATTAATATCTGTATTGCGCGTTAAACGTTCTACGGGCGAAGCGATGATGGCACCCACTTCGATCCCGTTAACCGTTATCGGGCGGCGCGTGCCGTCGCCGGGAACCGGACCTCGTGGGCCGACCAGCACGCGGGCGTTTTGGTCGATGACCCAAAACTGGGTACGCCACCCATGCGGTGGCATACCGGGGCCTTGCTTGTCATCGTTGTTGTCGTGTTCAAAAGAACGCAGGATCTGAAAGACAAAGCGATCGTTATTGCGCAGAAACCGCCAGTTGCCGTGCTGTTGATATTGTTCGCCCAGCGCGTCGCTCAGCATTTGTAGCCGCTGTTCGTTACCGTGTTTGATGTAGTCAATAAACCCGCGTTCGAAGCTTACCCGTACGGCCCAGTGCATGCTGATCAGCAACACAATGCAGGTGGCGAAAATTGCCAGAAACAGTTTGCCGGTTATTCCGGGCCGCCATAACTTCATCAGGTGCTCCTTTTACGCCGTGAAATCACCGCGTTGGCTTGCGTGTCGTTTGGCACGCGGGCAAAAATAATCGCTGGCAGCGCAATAATCAGGGCAATACACAGCCAGGTGTACATAAAGACGGTATGGGTGGTGCCGCTGTCGAGGGCGATATGTTGTTGACCAAACATGCCCAGCAGCAAGCCTGCGATGGTTACCCCGATACTCATCGACAGCTGCATGATCATCGACAGCAGGCTGTTGCCGCTGCTGGCGAGGTTGTCAGGTAAGTCTTTTAAGGTCAGGGTGTTCATCGATGAAAAACGGGTGGAGTTGACCATGCCTTGTAAGAACAGCACGAAGGGCAGCACGTAATACCAGCCTAGCAGCGCAGTGGTCATCAGCAACAGGCTAACCAGTGACAGGCCCAGCGTGGTGGCAACCAGCACCCGGCGATAACCGAACCGATTGACGACCTGAACCACAATACGCTTCATGCCCATGCTGCCCAGCACCATCGGGATCATCATCAGCCCGGCATGAAACGGTGAAAAACCCAGCCCAATCTGCAAAAACACCGGCGTCATAAACGGCAACATACCGCTGCCAATGCGCCCGGCAAAGCTGCCAAGCAGGCCTAATGAGAAGGTGGGGGTGCGAAACAGATGCAGACTGAACAGCGCGCGTGGGTTGTTTCTGGCGTGTCTGATATACAGGATGATTGCCAGTATGCCGCTGATAACCAGCGCCGCCAGCGTAATGTCCGAGATCCCGCTGCCTTTGCTGCCATCCAGCGCCAGCGTCAGTACCGCCATGCCAACGGCCAGCAGCAAAAATCCCGAAAGATCGAAGCGTCGGGTTTGCAGGGTGTAGTTGGGCATCAGCATTAAGGTGGCTATTGCCCCGACAATGCCGACCGGAATATTAATCAGAAAAATCCAGTGCCAGGAGGCGTACTCCACCAGAATGCCGCCCAACGCCGGACCGAGCAATGGGCCAATTTGCCCGGGTAAAGTAACGAAGGTCATTGCCGCCATATACTGCTCGCGTGGGACGATTTTCATCACCGTCAACCTGCCAACCGGTACCATCATCGCACCGCCGACGCCCTGTAACACGCGGGCCATTACCAGCTCATTAAGCGTGCTGGACCCGGCACAAAAAAGCGATCCCAGCGTGAACAGGATGATGGCGGTGAAGAAAATATTACGTACGCCGATCTTGTCCGCCAGCCAGCCGCTGGCGGGTAGCATCACTGCCACAGTCAAGACATATGACACAATGACCATATGCATATGCAACGGGCTTTCCCCGAGGCTTTTGGCCATTGAAGGAAGTGCGGTGTTGACGATGGTGGTATCCAGCGATTGCATAAAAAAGCCGAATGCCACAATCCAAAGCTGCCAGCGGGTGCTGTCGGGAAGTTCTGTCATAAGTCTGCTACCGGGTTGCTGTTTTTACGTGAAAAACGCACACGCAGACGGTCGAAAAAGAGATACACCACCGGGGTGGTGTACAGCGTCAGCAGTTGGCTCACTACCAGCCCGCCGACGATGGTTATCCCCAACGGCTGGCGTAGTTCTGAGCCGTCGCCAGCTGAGAACACCAGCGGCAGTGCGCCAAAGAGTGCTGCCAGCGTGGTCATCATGATAGGACGAAAACGCAGCAGGCAGGCCTGGAAAATCGCCTCTTCCGGCGTTAGTTTGCCGTTTCTCTGCGCCTCAAGTGCAAAGTCGACCATCATGATGGCGTTTTTCTTCACAATGCCAATTAATAGCATAATCCCTATCAGGGCGATTAGGCTGAACGGGGCATTGAACAGCTCCAGCGCCAGTAGCGCACCCACCCCGGCAGAAGGCAGCGTTGAGAGGATTGTTAGCGGATGAACGTAACTTTCATACAGCATGCCCAGCACGATATAGACCGTGGCGATGGCGGCGATAATCAGGATCACCTGTGAGTTCATCGTGTCCTGGAAAACCTGTGCTGTACCGGCAAAACTGCCGCGCACCGTTGGGGGAACGCCAAGCTGGGTCATGGTTCGATTAATGGCTTCTGTGGCCTCAGAAAGCGACGCGCCGGTCGGCAGGTTAAATGACACGGTTGAGGCGGCAGACAGTCCCTGATGGTTCACTGACAGTGGGGCGTTCGCTGGTTGCCATTTGGCAAAATACGACAGCGGTATCGCCTTACCGTCGCTATTAATAACGAACATTTTATCCAGCGCGCTGATGTCCTGGGTGTAGCGCGGGTCGACCTCCATCACCACTTTGTACTGATTCATCGGCTGGTAGATGGTTGATATTTGCCGCTGACCAAACGCGTTATTCAGCAGGCTGTTGGCGGCTTCGACGTCGATCCCCAGACGTGACATGGTGTCCCGGTCGTAGGTCAGATTCATCTCTGCGCCGTTGTCCTGCTGATCGGAGTTGACGTCAGCCAGTTGGGGCAGGGTGGCTAACGCTTTACGGATTTTCGGTTCCCATTCCCGTAATGCGGCAAGATCGTCCGACAGCAGCGTGTACTGGTAGCTGGCGTTGGCTTGCCGACCCCCGACGCGAATATCCTGCACCGCCATCAGAAACAGGTTCGCCCCCGGCTCTTTGGCTAACTTCACGCGCAGGCGGTCGATCACCTGCTGAGCGGTTTGCTGGCGTTCTCCGCGCGGTTTCAGGGTAATGAACATCATGCCGCTGTTAACGCGGGAGCCGCCGGTAAAACCGGTGACGTTATCCACCGCCGGATCGTCACGGATGATCTTCATAAAATCCTGCAACTTCCCGCGCATGGCCTGAAACGAAATGCTTTGGTCGGCCTGGATCCCGCCCATCAGGACGCCGGTGTCCTGCTCCGGGAAAAAGGTTTTGGGGATAGAAATATACAGCCAGACGTTGAGCGCGATGGTTGCCAGTAATACCACGCCCACCATTCGGGTATGGCGTAACACCCACTGCAGCGAGGTAGCGTAACTTTGTTGCAGGGCAACCAGCACCCGGCCAAATCCTCGCTTACGAGACTGTTCACGTGGGGCGCTGGATTTGAGCATCCAGCCGCACATCATTGGCGTGAGCGTCAGCGAGACCAGCAGTGAAATCCCGATGGCAACTGACAGGGTCACGGCAAATTCCCGCAGTAATCGTCCCGGTAGACCGCCCATTAACAGCAGCGGCAGGAAGACCGCCACCAGCGACAGGCTCATGGAGAGCACCGTAAATCCGACCTCGCGCGTACCCTGTAACGCCGCCTGGAGCGGCTTCATTCCCGCTTCCAGGTGCCGGGATATATTTTCCAGCACCACGATGGCGTCATCGACCACAAACCCGGTGGCAATGGTCAGCGCCATTAGCGACAGGTTGTTCAGGCTGAATCCACACAGATACATGGCGGCAAACGTGCCTATCAGCGAGACGGGCACTGCCACGGCGGGGATCAGCGTCGCTCGCCCGGAACGCAGGAAGACAAACACCACCAGGATAACCAGCGCCACGGAGATAATCAGCGTCTGCTCCACCTCTTCCAGCGACGCTCGAATGGTCGGCGAACGATCCTGGGCAATTTGCAAATCAATGGCGGCCGGGATCAGCGTTTGTAACTCCGGCAATTTGGCCCGGATGCTGTCCACCGTCTGGATAATATTGGCTTCCGGTAGTTTGCGGATTATCAACAAAATGGCCGGCTTGGCATTGGTCATCCCGGCGTTACGTACGTCCTGCACAGAGTCAGTGATAGAGGCGATGTCACCCAGACGTACGGCCGCACCGTTGTTGTAGTGAATAATCAGCGGTTGATATTCTGCCGCAGTTTTGAGCTCGTCGTTGGTTTGCACCTGCCAGCGGCGGGTTTCATCTTCCAGCGCGCCCTGCGGTTGACGTACGTTGGCGCTATTGATTGCGCTACGTACGTCATCCAGCGAGACGCCCTGGTTAAACAGTGCCTGCGGGTTCAGGCCAACGCGCACGGCGGGCAGGGAGCTGCCGCCGACGTCGACGTCACCAACGCCGTCGATTTGGGCGATGGTTTGTGCCAGTTGAGTTGAGGCAAAATCGTACAGCTCACCCTGAGAATAGGTATCCGAGGTTAGCGTCAGGATCATGATAGGTGCGTCAGACGGGTTCGCCTTCCGGTACGTCGGTCGGCTGGGCATTCCGCTGGGGAGCAGACTTTGGGCGGCGTTAATGGCGGCCTGAACGTCCCGCGCCGCGCCGTTGATGTCGCGATCAAACGTAAACTCAAGAATAATACGTGTGCTGCCAAGCGAACTGCTCGACGTCATTTCATTCACGCCCGAGATGCGCCCGAGCGAGCGCTCCAGCGGCGTGGCGACGGACGACGCCATCGTTTCAGGTGACGCTCCCGGCAGCGATGCGCTGACCATGATCACCGGGAAATCCACCTGTGGCAGCGGCGCGACCGGTAACAAGCGAAAGCCCAGAATGCCGCACAGGGTAATAGCGACGGAAAGGAGAATGGTCGCTACCGGACGATGAATGAAGAGAGCAAAAAATTTCATTTACGCGTCCTCTTCCTGACGCGGAAAGCGGTTTTTCACGTACAACGACAGTCGGTCAAACAGCAAGTAGATCACCGGCGTGGTGAACAGGGTTAACACCTGACTGACCAGTAGCCCGCCGACCATGCCAATGCCTAATGGGCGACGTAACTCTGCGCCCACGCCGGTACTTAACATCAGCGGTAACGCCCCCAGTAGCGCTGCCAGCGTGGTCATCAGGATCGGGCGAAAACGCAGCAGGCACGCCTGGAATATGGCGTCGCGCGGCGCCATGCCCTGTTCGCGCTCAGCGGCAAGGGCAAAGTCGATCATCATGATGGCGTTTTTCTTGACGATACCGATCAGCAAAATAATGCCGATGATCGCGATAACGTCCAGTTCACTACCGGCAATCATCAGCGCCAGCAGTGCCCCGACGCCCGCCGTCGGCAGCGTGGAGAGAATGGTTACCGGGTGAATAAAGCTCTCATACAGCACGCCGAGCACGATATACATCGCGACGACCGCCGCCACAATCAGCCAGATGGTGTTGCCGAGCGCGGCCTGGAAGGCCAGCGTACTGCCCTGGAACTGGGTGGTAATACTTGACGGCAGGTCCAGCGTTTTTTCCGCCTGCAGTATTGCCTCTACCGCATCGCCCAGCGAGTGGTCATCCGGCACGTTGAACGAGATGGTGGTGACCGGGAACTGATCGAGATGGTTAATCGACAGCGGGGCAAAACGCTGCTCAATGCTGGCGATGGTGCTAAGCGGGACGATCCCGCCGTCGCTGCTGGTCAGGCGAATGGTGTCCAACGCGGAAAGCCCCGGCGCGCTGGTGGTGTCATGTTCCAACACCACCCGATACTGGTTTGCCTGGGTGTAAATGGTTGAAATCAGCCGCTGTCCGAAAGCGTTGTACAGCGCGTTATCGACATCTGCCATGCTGATGCCTAAACGACTGGCGCTGTCGCGATTAACATTTACATAGGCTACCAGACCCTGGTCCTGCCAGTCGCTACTGACATCAGACAGCTGCGGCAACTGCTGCAGTTTTTCCAACAACTGCGGTACCCAGGTGCTGAGGGCGTCCAGCGAGGTGGCCTGCAGCGTAAACTGATACTGGGTGCGGCTTACCTGCGTATCAATGGTCAGATCTTGGGTGGGCTGGAGATAGAGGTCGACGCCGGGCACGTTATCCACCGCATCCTGCAGGCGGGTGATGACCTTTTGCACGCGGTCATCGCGTTCATCCAGCGGTTTAAGGTTAATTTGCAGGCGCGCGCTGTTCAGCGCCGGATTGGTGCCGTCAACGCCGACGAACGCGGTCAGGCTTTCCACTGCCGGGTCCTTAAGGATCACATCAGAAACCTGACGCTGGCGCTGAGCCATGCTGGCAAATGAGCTGGACTGCGGTGCCTGCAACGTGCCCTGAATAATGCCGTTATCCTGGGTCGGGAAGAAGCCTTTCGGAATAACGACCCACAGCATCACGCTTAACGCCAGCGTGCCGAGCGCTACGCTTAGCGTCAGCCACGGGTGGCTAAGCACTTTTGCCAACCAGTGCCCGTATCCGGCAATGACGCGCTCAAACATTTTTTCTGAGGCGCGGGAGAAGCGGTTTTGCTTGCGCAACGACGCCTGGCTGAGCATACGGGCGCACATCATCGGCGTGAGGGTCAGTGATACGACGGCGGAGATCAAAATTGCCACCGCCAGCGTGACGGCGAATTCGCGGAACAATCGCCCGACGATATCGCCCATAAACAACAACGGGATCAGCACTGCAATGAGGGAGAATGTGAGGGAGATGATGGTAAAACCAATCTCGCCTGCACCTTTCAGGGCGGCGGTCAGCGGCTTTTCCCCTTTTTCGATATAGCGCGAAATATTCTCAATAACCACAATGGCGTCATCGACCACAAAACCCGTGGCGATGGTCAGCGCCATCAGGGTCAGGTTATTGATCGAGAAATCAAGGAATACCATTACCGCAAAGGTGCCAATCAGCGACAGCGGTACGGCGACCGCGGGAATAATCGTGGCCGGTATATTGCGCAGGAACAGGTAAATAATCATCACTACCAGCGCAATCGCCAGCATCAGTTCAAACTGGGTGTCGGAAACGGAAGCACGAATGTTGGTTGTACGATCTGAAAGCACCGTGACATTGACCGATTTTGGCAGGCTTTCTGTTAGCGCAGGCAGCATCTGGCGAATGCTGTCCGCGGTGGAGATAATGTTCGCACCAGGCTGGCGCTGAACGTTCATCACGATAGCTTGTTGCTTATTGGCCCACGCACCCAGCCAGCTGTTTTCCGCCCCTTGCTCGACGGTTGCGACATCGCCGAGGCGCACTGGCGCACCGTTTTTATAGGCAATGATTAACTGACGATACTCATCGGCAGACTGCATCTGGTCGTTGGCGGACAGAGTGACGGCGCGCGTTGGGCCATCCAGGCTACCTTTGGCTGAATTGACGTTGGCGCCGGTGATGGCGGTGCGGACGGTTTCGCTGGTCAGCCCTAACGCGGCAATGGCCTGTGCGTTAAGCTTCACGCGTACGGCCGGTCGTTGTCCGCCTGACAGCGTCACCAGACCCACGCCGGAGACCTGGGAAATTTTCTGCGCCACGCGGGTTTCGACCATATCTTCCACCTGCGTCATCGGCATGGCGGTAGAGGTCACCGCCAGCGTCATGATCGGCGGATCCGCCGGGTTCACTTTGCTATACACCGGTGGGTTAGGCAGATCGCTCGGTAATAAATTGGTCGCGGCGTTAATTGCGGCCTGGACTTCCTGTTCGGCGACGTCCAGCGGCAGCGTAAGCTGGAACTGTAATGTCACCACTGATGCACCACCGGAGCTTTGTGAGGACATCTGTTTCAGGCCAGACATCTGTCCAAACTGGCGCTCAAGCGGAGCAGTAACGGCAGAAGTCATCACATCCGGGCTGGCGCCTGGGTAGAGCGTCACCACTTGAATGGTCGGGTAATCCACTTCCGGCAACGCCGCGATGGGCAGGAAGCGATAGCCGATAATCCCGGCGAGTAAAATCGCTACCATCAGCAGCGTGGTGGCGACAGGGCGCAGAATAAACAGGCGCGATGGGCCGCCTGTGTTGTCCGGAGGTAACGCCTGCATCAGGAGCGTGCTCCTTTTTTGCCGTACTCGCGTGCGGTGGCTTTATCGTTTGTGGCTGTGGCGGTATGCGCCTCCACAACGTCAACTTTTGCCCCTTCCGTCAGACGGTCAATACCGTCAGTAATGACGCGATCGCCTGCCGACAGTCCGGCGGTAATCACCACTTTTTGACTGTCCTGAATACCCGGTTTGACCAGATGTTTGCTGACTTTATTCTCTGTATTCAGCACCCAGACAAAGTGACCTTCATTGCCCATTTGTAAGGCCGCAGTGGGGATCACGATGGCGTTTTGTTCGGTGTCGACCAGCATGCGGGCGTTAACGAACTGGTTCGGAAACAGCGTGTCGTCCTGATTGTTAAAACGGGCTTTTGCTTTAATGGTGCCGGTGGTGGCGTCAATCTGGTTGTCGAGGCTCAGCAGCACACCTTCGCTGAGTTTCTGCGAATTGGTACGATCCCAGGCCTCGACCTTCAGCGCGGTACCCGTTTTTTGTGCCCGCTGCACGGTCGCAATATCGTTTTCAGGTAAGGTGAAGATCAGGTCGATGGGATGGGTTTGTGTAATGACGACAATCCCGGTGGTATCGCCGCTGGATATTTGGTTACCCACGTCGACCAGTTTCAGGCCGACACGGCCATCGACAGGGGCGGTGATGCGACTCCAGTCGAGCTGCAACTGGGCGCTGGCGACGCTGGCTTCATCGGCTTTAATCGTCCCTTGCGTTTCGTTCACCAGCGCCTGCTGAGCATCCAGTTCCTGACGGGAGACCAGATTGGTTTTAACCAGTTGCTGATAGCGGGCCAGGTCGCGACGGGCATTTGCCAGCGTAGCGGTATCTTTGGCTAACTGTCCCTGCGCCTGGGCAAGGGCGACTTTGAACTGGCTGGGGTCTATTTCAGCCAGCAGGTCGCCAGCTTTGACCTGCTGTCCTTCCTGAAAGTGTAACGCGATAAGCTGACCGTCTACCCGACTGCGAACCGTTGCGGTATTCGCGGCCGTCACGGTGCCCAGTCCCGTCAGGTAGCGCGGAACGGCTTGTTCAGTGGCGGTGGCTACCTGCACGGGGGCTAACGGACCAGAACGCATTCCGCGACGCCCTGAGCCTGCGGCGTGCTGGGCTTGCCCGGTTGCACCGGGGGGGGGCCCCTGAGATTCACTGCGGCTGTGCCAGAACCAAAATGCTGCGATGGCCGCCACGACGGTCACGATTGCTATCACCCAGCGGGATTTGTTACTGCCTTTCATTGTTATAAGTTTCTCATCCTGAAACGTTTCGCGGAATGATACTAGTTTAGCCAGCGATCAAGGGAGAAAAATGGAGGAATTATGAAACACTGTCGGGATTCGTCTGAATGACGACGCGGCTTTGCGAGGCGTTACGCAACAATGGGCGGTGAAAATCGCCAACGCGGAAGAGTGAGATAGAGTGCGGACAAGGCAAAAGGAGGTCAGCCAGAGATTTCAGCCGGACGCTGAAACGGGAAAGCCCCTCCCGAGGAAGGGGCTCAAAAAAAGGAAAGGGTTATGATGAAGTACGTCATCATACTGGTGATACTCTTAGTCATTAGCTTACCGGCTTACTAAGACACCAGGGGGAGGGGAAACCTTCCCTAACCCTCACTCCTGACCATAAGCCACAGTCACGATGATGTCAATACGCACACTTTTCAGCCTGCGAGCTGCTTAGCGGAAAACCACGTCGGCCCAGCGTGCCAGACCGGCAGTCACCGAACCGAAATCATCGCCACCGGCGATTGGGATCCCCGGCAACTGTTCGGCGAGCGCTTTTTTGATAAGCGGTGAGCGCGCGCTGCCACCGGTCAAATAAATGACATCCGGTTTTTCCTGGGCATTATCCAGCGCCAGCTGCACCTGCTCCAGAATGCGAGCCAGTGGCTGATTGAGCGCTGTCTCCAGCCCCTGTTGGTTGATTGCGGTCGCCAGTTCATCACTGATAAACGGCAGCGCCGCCGTGACGTTTGCCTGTGCGGAAAGCGCAATTTTGCTTTCTTCAGCGCTGCGAACCAGCCGGTAGCTCAGACGCTCGCGCCATACTTTAAGCAACAGCGCGACTTTGTCGGCTTCACGCGCATCGCGGATCAGATCGTTTAACAAGCGTCCGTTGGCGGTACTGTAAAAATCACTTTGGGCAGGAACGTCGTTAATGGCGACGGCGTTCCACCACGGTAGAATAGGTAAGGCGATGCCTTTTTCGGTTTCGCCCCCCATGCCGAGCAGCGGCATCAGGTGTTTAAAGGCCAGAGCGATGTCCAGATCGTTACCGCCTACGCGACATCCACTGTGACCTAACAGGCTGGTTTCGCGATCGGCGCGCTGATGCCACTGCGGGCCCATCAGCAGCAACGAGCAGTCGGTGGTACCACCGCCGATATCCACCACCAGTACGCGTTTTTCGTCTTGCAGCGTGGCTTCATAATCCAGTCCTGCTGCGACCGGCTCATACTGAAAAACCACATCCTGGAAACCGGCGCGTTTGGCCGCGCGCTCAAGAATTCCTTGTGCCTGGGCGTTGGCGTCGTCGCCGCCTAATCCCTGGAAGTTGATCGGACGACCGATAACGGCCTGGGTTATCGCTTCAGGGAGCTGGTTTTGTGCCTGGTTGCGGATGTGCAGCATCATCGCACAGACTAAATCTTCAAACAGCGCAACCTGCTGCGGTTTCAGGCCGCTGGCACCCAGAAACGATTTCGGTGATTTAACGAAGTAGACTTCTTCCGGGTCATCAATATATTGGCCCAGTGATGCCAGACCAAACTGCACGCTATTGGCGTTAACATCAATGTCTTCTTCGCGGTTAAAGCGTACCGCACGACGCAGTAATGCCTGCGTTTCGTCATCCGTTGCCGGGACATCATGATGGCGATACAGCCACTCGCTGACCGCTTCACGCGTTGGAGCGCACAGCATGGAGGGTAACAGCGTGCTGTCATTTTCCATTTTGAGCAATTGAGGCTGTCCGTCACGCATGACGGCCACTGAACAGTTTGCTGTACCGTAGTCAAAACCAATAAACACCGTAAAACTCTCCAGGGCAGTCAAGAAGGGGCGAGACTTTAGCGAAATGTTGTCGCCCCGACAACTGGAATATGAAAGCAAGGCGCATCGTCGGGATAGCGTTTATGCTGTAGTCTGGCAAAAAAAGGAAGCGTACATGTTTACTCTGAGCTGGCAAGCGCCCTATGACTGGCCCTGGATGCTGGGGTTTCTGGCTGCCCGTGCCGTTGCAGGCGTAGAAACCGTGGGGACATTGCAGTATGCAAGAAGCCTGGCGATTGGCGAGCATCGCGGGGTGGTGCGCGTTGTCCCGGATCTGGAAACCAACGTGCTGCAGGTAACGTTAAGTCCGGGACTCCAGCCCGTTGCCCGCGAGTGTCTGGGCAAAATGGAGCGGTTGTTCGATCTGAACTGCAGTCCGCAGCACATTGTCAGCGCGTTGGGGAGTCTGGGGGCGGCACGCCCTGGACTGCGTCTACCGGGTTCGGTTGATGCGTTCGAACAGGGCGTTCGCGCGATTTTAGGCCAGTTGGTCAGCGTGGCGATGGCAGCAAAACTGACGGCGAAGGTGGCGCATCTGTATGGCGATCCGCTTGTCGATGCGCCAGAGTATGTGTGCTTTCCTACTCCTGAAGCGCTGGCCGCCGCACAACCGCAGCATCTGAAAGCGTTAGGCATGCCGCTCAAACGTGCCGAAGCGTTGATTCACCTTGCACGGGCGGCGCTGAATGGCACGCTTGAGCCCGTAGCCCCGCCTGATATCGAGCAGGGGGTGAAGCAGTTACAAACGTTTCCGGGGATTGGGCGCTGGACGGCCAACTACTTTGCGCTGCGCGGGTGGCAGGCAAAGGACATTTTTCTTCCTGATGATTACCTGATTAAACAGCGTTTTCCGGGCATGACGCCGGCACAAATCCGGCGCTACGCAGAGCGCTGGAAGCCCTGGCGTTCCTATGCGCTACTGCATATCTGGTATACCGAAGGTTGGCAACCGTCAGTTGATGGCGAAATTACTGGTGTTGAGTAGCAAATCCAGCGGTTGGGCGTCGGCAATGATATCGCCATAAATCATATCGATACCGATGCCAGACAAGGCATCCATTATCAGCGGCATTTGTACCGGCCCGGCGATAGTTTTGATATCCAGACGTTGCGCGTGGCCCTGAATAATGGAAACCCACATTTCGTCCGTCAGATTGCCGTGCGCGCTGGCGCTCAGTTCGCTGTCGAGTAACAGGTAATCGGCGACGTGATACTTGAGATTATCAAAGACCTCTAAATCGCGACCTACCTGGCTTAAAATGATGCGACAACCTGCCTGGCGTAATCTGTGCATTGCGGAGACTGCCTGCGTTGGGTTAGTTTTCATCACCTCTACCGGCACGGTGAGATGCAATAAACGTGGCGGTAGAGGACTACTTTCCACCAACGCCAGCAATTCATCAACCAACACGGGATTGAGCAACCCGGCGGCGGAAAGGGGCAGGGCAACGCTAAGCCCCTTACTGGCAACCGCAGAGGCGAAATGCTGGAAAAATTCATTCAATACCCGACGGTCAAGGGCATGATTGAGTGCGGGATCGACCAGACTGGCGCGGAAAGTCTGTTCCTCAATGACGTCTCCTTCGCTGTCCCATAAGCGTAAAGAGATAAGCCAGAAGCTAAATGTTTCAGGAATACGCGGAGAAGCGACGCCGTGGGCGATCATCAGCATCGGGTTGTGGGTAATGACCTTGCGCTGTTCATCCGGCGACAGCAGGCCACGCGCCGCATGCGTCTGACTCTGCTGAGGTTCATAGACGCATACCCGCCCGCGGCCGCTATTTTTAGCTGCATAGCAGGCGATATCCGCCTGCGACATCACCTCGGTAGCGACATGGTTTTTGTCATCAATCAGCGTGATCCCGGCACTGGCACCAATGCGATGTAAGCGGCCTTCCCACGTAAAGTGGTAATCGTTTATGGCGCTAATAATGCGACCAGAGATAAACCGTGCGCTTTCGATATTACAGTCTGGTAGCAGCAGACCGAACTCATCGCCGCCAAGTCGCGCCAGCACATCGCTGGTGCGCAGCATGCTGAGCATCAGGGAAGACAGCTCGCGTAGCAAGGCATCGCCCGCTGCATGACCGGCGCTGTCGTTGACGGCTTTAAAACGATCCAGATCGATAAAGACCAGCGCATGACGCTGCTGTGAGCTGCGTACCGTATGCAGCAATTGCTTCAGATGGTTCTCGAAGCTGACCCTGTTGGCCAGATGCGTGAGGTCGTCATGCGATGCGCTGTAGCTGAGTTGACGTAACATTTTGCGCGACTCGGTGACGTCCTGAATAACTAATACGGAGCCGATGCTACCGCCGTCGAGGGTGCTGAGCGGCGTGATACTATACTGAATATCGTAACTGGTGCCGTTACGACAATGCAGGACCACTTCTTGCTCAATGGCTGTACGCGACATGTCGGCGCTGTAGATATTCTCCATCAGCGGGCCGTTGTCGCCAAAAGTGATGCGCAGCACCGTGAGCAACGGGTTCCCCAACGCGTTCTCCTGCGACCAGCCGCTCATTTTCTCGGCCACCGGATTCATAAAGGTGACGTTCAGGTCGACGTCGATACAAATCACCGCTTCGCCGATGGAATCCAGCGTAATATGCAAACGCTCTTTTTCCTGATACAGCGCCTCGTTTAGCTGCTTTACTTCGGTCATGTCGAGGTTGATGCCGAGCAACCGTTCCACTTCGCCGTCTTTATTCAGCACCCGGTTAGCCAGCGAGCGGATGTGGCGAATACCGTCTTTGACCGCAATGCGGAATTCGAGTTTGAAAGGAATACGCGCCGCCAACGAATCGCGAATAACGCCTTCGGCATGCTCGCGATCTTCAGGCACTACGCAGTCATACCAGACCTGCCAGCTAGGTTTAACGTGCGCAGGGACCTCATAGAGATCGAACATACGCTTATCCCAGCTGATTACGTCAGGCTGTAACTCCCATTCCCAGATGCCAATCCCGCCAGCTTCATTTGCCAGCGTAATGCGTTCCATCAACCGTTTATTGATCCACTCTGTGTGCTTCAGGTCGTTAATGTCCTCAACCTGGGCAATAAAGTAGAGCGGGGTGTTATCACTATGACGAACCAGTGAAACTGCCAGCAGTGCCCACACGACTTCGCCTGCGCGGGTGTAATAACGTTTTTCCATCGAATAACTGTTGATTTCACCCCGCGACAGCATCTGCAACTGCTCAAGGTCGTTATTCAGATCTTCCGGCCAGGTCAATTGCTGGAAGGTCAGCGCGCGCAGTTCTTCCTGGCTGTAGCCCAGAAACTGACACAAGGCTTTGTTGGCTTGTAGCCATTGTCCCTCGGTGCCCACCAGCGCCATACCGATAGCGGAGTATTCCATGGCATTGCGAAAACGTGTTTCGCTTTCAGAGATGTGTTTACGTTCGGCACGAAACGCGTACATCACCATGGTCATCATGTTGGCTGGTAACAGAATCATCAAAAACGGCAGCCACGGCATGCTGGACATGACGAACGTTTTCGAGGTGGAGAGTAGTGAAGGGTCGGCGGCCAGCATCAGCGAGACCATCATCACGGTGCTGAGGAAAATCAGAAACGCTTCCATGCGCGGCAGGCGCACGGCGCTCCACATCAGCAGAACAATCACGCAGGTAAATGGCCACGGAAGATACATCATCGACAGCCAGCTGAACGTTAAGGTCACCAGCAGGGTGATGAGCGTTTCCAGTAATAAACGAGGATCGCGGTGGCGCAGCAGATAGTGTGGCTTAAACAGCAAACCTAACGGTACCAGTGCGAGTGCGCCGATGGATTCTGAAAGCACCCAAATCAGAAAGTTATTTAACGAGGTAACACCTGGAAGCAGCAACCACATAAAAAAGCCGCCCAGTAGCGGCGGGATCACGGCACTACCGAATGCCAGACGTGCCCAGTCGTTTAGATTTTGTAAGGGATTGTACCAGGGTAACAGCCTGCGCAATAACATGGCACCCGCAACGGCCTCAATAATATTGATGGCGGTGTAGGTGAAGTTCAGCGTATCGGTCGGGAAAAACAACACAGACGCGCCGATGCTGCCAAATGAGCACGCCAGCGCGATCCCCGGCCACATCCTTCCGGCATGACGGTAAAAGGCCACCATCATGATCGAGGTTGGAAACCACAGCGGCGCCAGCTGCGTACCGTAACGCGACAGCTCCAGCGAAAATAGCGTAAAGATGAACGCCACCAGACCTAAACTGGCAAGGCGCAGTAGAGGATGCGGTAAGGTAACTAAAACATGTTGGGATTGTTTACTCATTACCGCTTTACCCGAATAGCCGATGTCGCCGTGGCGAAGATGCCGGACGCATCATGTTTAATCTGTGATTATGCTAGTACAAACATTTTACAATTTATACGCCAGCTGCTCATAAAATAACACTCTCAAGCTATTAATTCCTAAGGCGGGTGAATAAAATTCGTCCCTGCTTTAAAACTAACCATTTTAATTTGCGACAGGGACAGCATTGGTGCAGCCTGGGCTGGCATCGTGCCGCTGAAATCCCTATAATTGCCGCGTTTGGCGTTTCGACGCCCCCTTCCTAACATCCAGGTTAATCAGGTCGCTAAATTTATGACTGATCAGTCTCATCAGTGCGTCATTATCGGCATTGCCGGCGCATCGGCTTCCGGCAAGAGTCTTATTGCCAGTACTCTCTATCGCGAATTGCGTGAACAAGTGGGTGACGAACATATTGGCGTTATTCCCGAAGACAGTTATTACAAAGATCAAAGCCATCTGTCGATGGAAGAACGTGTTAAAACGAACTACGACCATCCGAACGCGATGGATCACAGCCTGCTGTTCCAGCATCTGCAAACGCTAAAACGCGGTTCGGCAATTGAATTACCCGTTTACAGCTATGTTGAACACACGCGTACGCAAGAGACTATTCATATTGAACCCAAAAAAGTGATTATCCTGGAAGGCATTTTGCTGCTGACGGATGCACGTTTGCGTGACGAGATGAACTTTTCTATTTTTGTGGATACCCCGCTCGACATTTGTCTAATGCGCCGCATTAAGCGGGACGTCAACGAGCGCGGCCGCTCGATGGATTCGGTGATGGCGCAATACCAGAAAACCGTGCGTCCAATGTTCCTGCAATTTATTGAACCCTCAAAACAATACGCCGATATCATCGTGCCGCGCGGGGGAAAAAACCGCATTGCCATCGATATTCTGAAGGCGAAAATCAGTCAGTTCTTTGAATAAGTTCAGCGAATTGTGTACCGTATCAGTGATAACCTGGTTCACCCTTAACGCACCTGGCGTTGAGGGGTTGAAGCACGAAAGGAGAAAGTGCCATGCGTTTATGTGACCGAGATATTGAAGCCTGGTTGGATGCAGGTCGTTTGTCGATCAATCCACGTCCTCCTGTCGAGCGAATTAATGGCGCAACGGTAGATGTGCGTCTTGGCAATAAATTTCGTACGTTCCGCGGTCATACGGCGGCATATATCGATTTGAGCGGGCCGAAGGATGAAGTTAGCGCCGCGCTGGATCGCGTGATGAGTGATGAAATTGTTCTCGACGAAGGCGAAGCTTTTTTCCTGCATCCTGGTGAGTTAGCGCTGGCCGTGACCTTTGAGTCAGTGACGCTTCCGGCGGACCTGGTTGGCTGGTTAGACGGACGTTCATCGCTGGCGCGTTTGGGCCTGATGGTACACGTGACCGCACACCGTATCGACCCGGGCTGGTCCGGTTGCATCGTGCTGGAATTTTACAACTCCGGAAAATTACCGCTGGCTTTACGTCCGGGCATGCCGATTGGCGCACTGAGTTTTGAACCGCTTTCCGGTCCGGCTGCGCGGCCTTACAATCGTCGTCAGGATGCGAAGTATCGCGACCAGCAGGGCGCAGTAGCCAGCCGGATTGATAAAGACTGAGTAGTTTCAGTTTCTTGGGGATAGCATGAGACGATTTCTGACGACGCTGATGATTCTCCTGGTCGTGCTGGTGGCCGGTTTTTCTGCGTTAGTTATGTTGGTTAATCCAAATGATTTTCGCGCGTACATGGTGAAGCAAGTTGCTGCCCGCAGCGGATATCAATTGCAACTGGACGGCCCCCTGCGTTGGCACGTCTGGCCCCAGCTTAGCATCCTCTCCGGACGCATGGTGTTAACGGCTGAAGGGGCCAGCGAACCGCTGGTTCGTGCTGACAACATGCGTCTGGACGTCGCGTTATGGCCGCTGCTGAGCCACCAGCTCAACGTTGAGCAGGTGATGCTCAAAGGTGCGGTTATTCAACTGACGCCGCAGACCGAAGCGGTGCGTGGCGAAGATGCGCCCATTGCCCCGAAAGACAACACGTTGCCGGATGTCGCTGAAGATCGCGGATGGTCGTTTGATATCGCGCGCCTGCGCGTTGCCGACAGTGTGCTGGTGTTCCAGCATGAAGACGACGAACAGATTACGGTTCGCGACATTCGCCTGGAAATGGAGCAGGACGCCCAGCACCGTGGTACTTTTGACTTCTCTGGTCGTGTAAATCGCGATCAGCGCGATCTTGCTCTGGCCTTTAATGGTACCGTTGATGCTTCTGACTATCCGCATAACTTAGCGGGCAATATCGAAAAGCTCAGTTGGCAGCTACAAGGTGCTGATTTGCCGCCGCAGGGGATCCAGGGGCAGGGTAAGTTCCAGGTCCAGTGGCAGGAAGAGAATAAACAGCTCGTATTTAACCAAATTGCGTTGACGGCTAACGACAGCTCGCTGGCCGGGCAAGCCCGTGTTTCTCTGGCAGATAAACCAGACTGGTCCGTCGATCTGCGCTTCGGCCTGCTCAATCTGGATAACTTGATTGTGCAACATGACGCCATGGCGTCGACAAACGGCGGGGCGCAACAGGGGCAAAGCCAGTCGACGCTCGCACGACCGGTGATTGCATCTCAGGTCGACGCTGTGTCGTATCAGGGGCTCAGGGGTTTTTCCGCGGATATCGCGCTACAGGCGGACAAAGTCCTGTGGCGGAAAATGGCCTTTGATAATGTCTCAGCCAAAATGGCGAATCAGTCTGGTTTGCTGAACATCACCGAATTGCAGGGAACCAATAATGGTGGGTTGATTTCGCTTCCTGGCAAGCTGGATTCCAGAAAGGCGCAGCCGCGCGCAGTCTTTCATCCGCGTCTGGAAAACGTCGAAATCGGTACCATCCTGAAAGCCTTCAACTATCCTATTGCGCTCACTGGCAAGCTGTCGTTGGCAGGCGATTTTTCCGGTTCTGATATCGATGCTCAGGCATTCCGCCACAGCTGGCAAGGACAGGCTCATGTTGATATGAGCGACACTCGCATGGAAGGGATGAACTTCCAGCAGTTGGTGCAGCAGGCCGTTGAGCGCAGCGGCGGCGACGTGAAGTCTCAGCAGAATCTGGATAACGTCACCCGACTGGATCGTTTTGTCACCGAGCTGTCGCTGGATAACGGCAAGGTCTCTTTAGATGATATGGAAGGGCAGTCCGCGCTACTCGCGCTTTCGGGACATGGTGCGTTAGATCTGGTTGAGCAGACGTGTGACGCGCAGTTTAACGTGCGTGTGCTGGGTGGCTGGAATGGGGAAAGCAAACTGATTGATTTCCTGAAAGAGACCCCGGTACCGCTGCGCATCTATGGCCCGTGGCAGGCGTTGAACTACAACCTGCAGGTGGACCAGTTGTTGCGTAAGCATCTGCAGGATGAAGCGAAGCGTCGGCTGAACGACTGGGCCGAGCGCAACAAAGAGTCCCGTAGTGGCAAAGATGTGAAAAAACTGCTGGATAAACTCTGACAGATAATGCCGGATGGCGGCGCGATTGCGCCTCATCCGGCACGTCACCTACACTTCGTAATCCATTTCTTCTTCATTATTGTGCAGCGGTATCAACTGGACCTTTTGCACCCGGTGGTTTTCCACCTGCAACGTTTTCAACCGATAGTCGCCCACCTGCACTTCTTCCCCGGTTTTCGGTATACGCTGCAAATATTCCATCAACAATCCGGCAATAGTGTGATACTCCCGTTTCTCATCGAGGGGAATAGGGACGTACTGCACCAGATCTTCCAGCGGCATATGCCCGTTAGCCGTCCATGAACCGTCGGCATTCTTCTGAATGTCGTGGCGGGCGTCGATCTCTTCTACCTCATTAGGCAGGTTACCGGCGATGGTTTCCATCACGTCGCTCAGCGTCACAAGCCCCTCTACGGAACCAAACTCATCCGCCACAAACGCAAAGTGGGTGCGGGCATTACGGAACTGCTCCAGCGCCGGCAGTAGCGGCAGGGTCTCCGGGAACACCAGCGGCTGGCGGATCAAGGCGCGCAGATCGAGCGGTTCGCCGCGCAGCGACTGTTGCAGCAAGTCGATGACGTGCACCACGCCGAGCAGTTCTTCCTGCTCATCTTCTCCGGTTACCACCAGACGCGTGTGCTGGTTTTTCTCCAGCAGGGCGCGGATCTCCGCTTCGGGCGCGTTAAGGTCGATGTGCTCAATATCATGGCGTGAGGTCATAATGCTGCTGACGGTGCGCTGATTCAGATTCAGCACACGCTCAATCATCCGGCGCTCCTGCGGGGCAAAAATCTGACCTTCATGATGATCGGCCAGCATGGCGGCCGTTTCAGCATCCAGTTCGGCATCTTCTTTTTGCCCACTCAGCAGGCGCATCACCGCCTCAGCGGTACGCTGGCGCAGGGTGTGATTAGCTGACAGAAAACGGCGGCGGTTAAAGATGGCCAGCTGATTTAATGCCTCAATCATGACCGAGAAACCGATGGCTGCGTACAGGTAACCTTTTGGAATGCGGAAGCCAAATCCTTCGGCGACCAGGCTGAAGCCGATCATCAGCAGGAAGCTAAGACACAGAATGACGATGGTAGGATGGCTGTTAACAAAGCGGGTTAACGACTTGCTGGCCAGCACCATCAGGCTAATGGCAATAATGACGGCGGCCATCATCACGGCCAGATGATCGACCATCCCGACGGCGGTGATCACCGAGTCGAGCGAGAAGATGGCATCCAGCACCACGATTTGTGCGACCACGCCCCAAAACTTCGCGCCTTTACGCTGGGTGGGGTTATCGCTGTCTTTCCCCTCCAGCCGCTCATTGAGCTCCATTGTGGCTTTGAACAGCAGGAAGAAGCCCCCGAAGAGCATGATCAGGTCCCGTGCGCTAAAGCTCAGATCCCGAATGCTAAACAGCGGGGTGGTCAGCGTCACCAGCCAGGAGATTGAGGCCAGCAGCAGCAGGCGCATTACCATCGCCAGCAGGAGCCCGGTAATACGCGCCTTGTCCCGCTGGGCTGGAGGTAATTTCTCCGCGAGGATGGCAATAAAAACAAGATTATCAATGCCAAGAACAAGTTCGATCACGATTAGCGTGACGAGTCCGGCCCAGATTGACGGATCGGCAATCCATTCCATAGTAAAAACGATACCCATAGTTGTATGACAATTGTCACAATTCGATCATGGATAAAGCCAGCGAAAAATGCAATGCCGGTGACGAATTTCTCTCTCATTGATATCTGCCAGTCAGCCGGGAAATAGGCTTAATGTTATTGTGAAAAATAACAATATAACGCCAGGTATATTTAGGAAATATCGCAGGTGATCTGTTTTTATATTAGTGTTGTCAATATCAATAAAATCCTAAAAATATTGTAATTTTATTCTTAATATTAATCTTAAAAGCAAACGATAGAGGCGTTGTTATCTTGCCTGCTATTCTTTTAGCTGCAACAATTCTTTCCGTATATAACAAGAGAACTCTTTCGACTTTCCTCCGTGCTGCATTTCATGATGTGACGCAAAGAGGGGTGCGGTGAAAATAAAGGATAAGTTAAAAATTTAAATTAATCAGTGCATTGGTAGCTAAAAAGCCAGGGGCGGTAGCGTGTCTGGTCGCCTGATGAACAGCCTGATTTATTCAGTCAACAGACCGCAGATGAATTCAATATTTTTAGGATAGATGCCAGTTAAATTTCTTTTCAATTAACGGCAAGGTAACTGTGAACAGGTGAAACTGCCATTTAGAAAGCACGTGATAATGACTCGGTCAAAGTGATAAATAATCAATGATGAAATCCAAAATTAAATTGATACCCGTCCTGGTGTCGGTGATCTTGATAAACGGTTGTACCGTACTACCGGGCAGCAATATGTCGATGATGGGTAAAGACGTGATTAAGCAGCAGGATGCCGATTTCGATCTCGACCGTATGGTGAATGTTTATCCACTGACGCCCCGACTGGTAGAACAATTACGCCCACGGCCGAATGTCGCCCAGCCCAATATGTCTCTGGATCAGGAGATTTCCGGATACCAGTATCGCGTCGGCCCGGGTGACGTCCTGAATGTGACCGTCTGGGACCATCCGGAACTGACCACGCCAGCGGGGCAATACCGCAGCTCCAGCGATGCCGGTAACTGGGTTCAGCCCGATGGCACCATGTTTTATCCCTACATTGGCAAAGTCAACGTGTCCGGAAAAACGTTGGCAGAAATCCGCAGTGATATTACCGGGCGCTTAGCGAAGTACATTGCTGACCCGCAGGTGGACGTTAATATCGCCGCTTTCCGCTCGCAGAAGGCTTACGTCTCCGGGCAGGTGAACAAATCCGGCCAGCAGGCCATTACCAACGTGCCGTTAACCATTCTCGACGCCATTAATGCCGCTGGCGGTCTGACCGAAGCGGCAGACTGGCGTAACGTCGTGCTGACCCATAACGGCCAGGAGCAGCGAATTTCCCTGCAGGCACTGATGCAAAATGGCGATCTCAGCCAGAACCGACTGCTCTATCCCGGCGACATCCTGTTTGTACCACGTAACGACGATCTGAAAGTCTTCGTGATGGGGGAAGTGAAGAAACAGAGCACGCTCAAAATGGACTTCAGCGGTATGACGCTAACCGAAGCGTTGGGCAATGCGGAAGGGATCGACCTGACCACCTCCAATGCCAGCGGCATCTTCGTTATTCGACCATTGAAAGGCGAGGGCGCGCGCAACGGCAAAATTGCCAACATTTACCAGCTTGATATGTCCGATGCCACCTCTCTGGTGATGGCGACGGAATTCCGCCTTCAGCCTTACGACGTGGTGTATGTCACTACCGCACCGGTCGCCCGCTGGAACCGTTTGATCAATCAGTTGCTGCCGACCATTAGCGGTGTTCGTTATATGACGGATACGGCCAGCGACCTTCACAACTGGTAATCGACATGTTTAACAAAATCTTAGTTGTCTGCGTGGGGAACATTTGCCGGTCCCCTACGGCAGAACGTCTGTTAAGGCAATTCCACCCGGCGTTGACGGTCGCCTCTGCAGGCCTCGGGGCGCTGGTGGGCAAGGGCGCTGACCCGTGTGCCGTGAGCGTGGCGCAGGCACATAACCTGTCGCTGGAGAATCATTGTGCGCGGCAAATCTCAGGGAAAATGTGCCGGGATTATGACCTGATCCTCACCATGGAGAAGCGCCACATTACCGCGCTGTGTGACATGGCACCGGAGATGCGCGGCAAGGTGATGCTATTTGGTCACTGGGACAGTGAGCGCGAAATACCAGACCCTTACCGTAAAAGCCAGGATGCGTTTGACGCGGTGTACGCCTTACTTGAACAGTCTGCCCGCCAATGGGCTCAGGCACTGAATGCGGAGCAGGGAAAACAATGACAGAGAACGTAAAACAGTCTGCTGCGCCAGCAACCGGCAATGATGAAATTGATATCGGTCGCCTGGTCGGAACGGTGCTGGAAGCGCGCTGGTGGGTGCTGGGTATTACCGCGGCCTTTGCGCTGTGCGCGGCCATTTACACGCTGTTTGCCACGCCTATCTACAGTGCCGATGCGCTGGTGCAAATTGAGCAAAATACCGGCAATTCACTGGTGCAGGATATCGGCTCGGCGCTGTCGAATAAACCTCCTGCCTCGGAAGCCGAAATTCAGCTGATTAAGTCGCGGCTGGTGTTGGGGAAAACGGTGGACGATCTGGATCTGGATATCGCCGTCACCAAAGATACGTTCCCGCTGTTTGGCGCGGGCTGGGACCGACTGATGGGCCGCCAGAACGAAACGGTTAACGTGACGACGTTCACCCTGCCAAAGGCAATGAATGAGCAAACGTTCACCCTTAAGGTGCTGAATGATAAAAGTTATCAGCTGGTCAGCGACGGCGGTTTTAGCACCCAGGGTCAGGTTGGACAGCCGTTAAACCACGGCGGCGTCACGATGCAGGTCAACGCTATTCATGCTGCTGCTGGCAGTGCTTTTACCGTCAGCAAATATTCTACGCTTGGCATGATAAACGCCCTGCAAAACAACCTCAGCGTGACGGAAACCGGCAAAGACACCGGCGTACTGAGCCTGACCTATACCGGTGAAGACCGCGAGCAGATTCGCCAGATCCTCGACAGCATCACCCGTAACTACCTTGAACAAAATATAGTGCGCAAATCCGAAGAGGCGGCCAAAAGCCTGGCGTTTCTGGCAAAGCAACTGCCGGAGGTACGTAACCGTCTGGACGTTGCTGAAAATAAACTGAATGCCTTTCGCCAGGATAAAGACTCGGTGGATTTACCGCTGGAAGCCAAAGCGGTGCTGGATTCGATGGTTAACATTGATGCCCAGTTGAATGAACTGACGTTCAAGGAGGCGGAGATCTCCAAGCTGTTCACCAAAGCGCATCCGGCTTACCGCACGCTGCTGGAAAAACGTCAGGCGCTGGAAGATGAGAAAGGCAAACTGAACGGCCGGGTGACGGCGATGCCAAAAACGCAGCAGGAAATTGTCCGTTTGACCCGCGATGTGGAGTCTGGTCAGCAGGTCTATATGCAATTGCTGAACAAGCAGCAGGAGCTGAAGATAACCGAAGCCAGCACGGTAGGGGATGTGCGTATTGTCGACCCGGCTATTGCCCAGCCCGGCGTGCTGAAACCGAAAACTGCGCTGATTATTCTCGGCAGTATTCTGCTTGGCCTGATGCTGTCGGTGGTCGGTGTGCTGCTGCGTTCGCTGTTCAACCGCGGGATCGAGAGTCCGCAGGTGCTGGAAGAGCAGGGGATTAATGTGTATGCCAGTATTCCGCTGTCGGAATGGCAAAAAGCGCGTGATAACGTGCAGACCATCAAAGGCATCAAACGTTACAAGCAGAGCCAACTGCTCGCGGTGGGGAATCCAACGGACCTGGCGATAGAAGCGGTGCGCAGTCTGCGCACCAGCCTGCACTTTGCCATGATGCAGGCGCGCAACAATGTGCTGATGCTGACGGGCGTCAGCCCATCGATTGGCAAAACCTTTGTCTGTGCCAACCTGGCGGCGGTGATCAGCCAGACCAATAAACGCGTGCTGCTGATCGACTGCGATATGCGCAAAGGGTATACGCACGAACTGCTGGGCACCAATAACGTCAACGGTTTGTCCGACATCCTTGTGGGTAAGGGCGATATGGCCACCTGCGCCAAACCGACGTCTATTCCTCATTTCGATCTGGTCCCGCGCGGTCAGGTGCCGCCCAACCCTTCTGAACTGCTGATGAGCGAACGCTTTGGCGAGCTGATTGCCTGGGCCAGTGCGCGCTATGACCTGGTACTGATTGATACCCCGCCCATTCTGGCAGTCACCGACGCGGCCATTGTTGGCCGTCATGTTGGCACCACGCTGATGGTCGCGCGTTATGCCGTCAACACCCTGAAAGAGGTGGAAACCAGCCTGAGCCGCTTTGAACAAAACGGGATTCAGGTCAAGGGTGTGATCCTCAACTCCATCTTCCGACGCGCCAGCGGGTATCAGGATTACGGTTATTACGAATATGCATACACGTCGGATGCGAAATAAATAACCAACCCTGCCGGATGCGGCGTAAGCGCCTTATCCGGCCTACAAAAACATATTTATACCCTAAATAATTCGAGTTGCAGGAAAGCCAACGCACATGCAACTTGAAGTATGACGGGGATATTCGGGAAACGAAAATGACCACAGAAAACCCGCTTATTTCAATTTATATGCCGACCTGGAATCGTCAGCAACTGGCGATCCGGGCGATTAAATCGGTGCTGCGCCAGGACTATCCGCACTGGGAGATGATCATCGTGGATGACTGTTCCTCTGCGTATGAACAATTACAGCAGTATGTTGAAGATCTGAACGATCCGCGCGTCACCTATACCCATAATGCCTTTAATTCCGGGGCGTGTGCTGTGCGCAATCAGGCCATTATGCAGGCCCGCGGGCAATACATTACCGGTATTGATGATGATGACGAGTGGACGCCGAATCGCCTGAGCGTGTTCCTTAAAGATCGCCATCAGCTGGTCACTCGGGCGTTTCTGTATGCCAATGATTATGTCTGTGAAGGTGAAGTCTATTCCCAGCCCGCCAGTCTGCCGCTGTATCCCAAGTCGGTGTACTCACGGCGCAAGTTCTACAAGCGCAACATTATTGGCAATCAGGTCTTTACCTGGGCGTGGCGGTTCAAAGCCTGTCTGTTCGACACCTCGCTGAAAGCGGCGCAGGATTATGACATTTTTCTGCGCATGGTGGTGGCCTATGGCGAGCCATGGAAAGTTAATGAAGCCACGCAGATCCTGCATGTGAATCACGGCGAGATGCGCATCACCTCATCACCGAAGAAATTCTCCGGTTACTTCCAGTTTTACCGCAAGCACAAAGGCAAATTTGACCGTGCCAGCAAAAAATATCAGCTGTTTACGTTGTATCAGATCCGCAACAAACGCATGAACTGGCGCACGCTGCTGACCCTGTTGTCGCTGCGTAACAGTAAACGTCTGGCTGACAGTCTGCGAGGGCGATAAATATGCTGGAAGATATCCGCGCTAATAGCTGGAGCCTGCGCCCGTGCTGCATGGTGATGGCCTACCGGGTCGCCCATTTTTGCTCCGTCTGGCGTAAAAAAAATGTGCTGAATAACCTGTGGGCCGCACCGGTGCTGGTGATGTATCGCCTAATCACTGAGTGTCTGTTTGGCTATGAAATTCAGGCGGCTGCAACCATAGGCCGTCGTTTTACCATCCACCATGGCTATGGTGTGGTGATCAACAAACACGTAGTTGCCGGGGACGACTTTACCCTGCGCCATGGCGTGACCATCGGCAACCTCGGCGCAAACGATCTGGCCTGTCCGACGATCGGCAACGACGTTGAGCTGGGTGCCAATGTCACCTTGTTGGGCGATGTCGTCATTGGTCATAACGTGACGATTGGTGCTGGCAGCGTTGTTGTGGACAGCGTGCCGGACAATACGCTGGTGGTGGGTGAGAAAGCGCGAGTAAAGGACGTAAAATGAATATCCTGCAATTTAATGTCCGACTGGCAGAAGGCGGCGCGGCAGGGGTGGCGCTGGATTTACACCTGCGGGCGCTGGAGCAAGGGCTGTCGTCACGCTTCATCTATGGCTACGGCAAAGGCGGTAAGAAAAGCGTCAGCCACCATCATTATCCGCAGGTGTTCAAGCATACGCCGCGCCTGACATCCGCAATGAATATTGCGCTGTTTCGCTTCACGAACCGCGACCTGTTTGGCAATCTCGACAATCTGTATCGCACCGTCACCCGGACTACAGGCCCGCTGGTGCTGCATTTTCACGTGTTGCACAGCTACTGGCTGAATCTGGAAGAGGTGGTGACGTTTTGCCAAAAGGTGCAGGCGCATAAACCGGATATCTCTTTTGTCTGGACGCTGCACGATCACTGGAGCGTGACCGGGCGCTGCGCGTTTACTGACGGCTGCGAAGGCTGGAAAACCGGCTGTCAGCAATGCCCAACGCTGAGTAATTATCCGCCGGTTAAGGTTGATAAAGCGCATCAACAACTGCCCGGAAAACGTCAGATGTTTCGCGCCATGCTGGCGCTGGGTTGTCAGTTTATCTCGCCCAGTCAGCATGTGGCTGACGCGTTTAATAGCCTGTACGGTGCGGGGCGCTGCGCCATTATCAACAACGGGATCGATGTCGCGACCGAAGCCATTCTCAGTGACTTGCCGCTGAACGATGAGCTCCACAGTCGGCCGAAAATCGCCATCGTGGCTCACGACCTGCGCTATGACGGCAAAACCAACTTGCGGTTGGTGAAACAGATGATGGCGCTGGGCGACAAAATAGAGCTGCATACCTTCGGCAAATTCTCACCATTTAGCGGCGCGAACGTGGTGAATCACGGATTTGAAACCGACAAGCGCACGCTGATGAGTGCGCTTAACCAGATGGATGGGCTGGTGTTCAGCTCGCGGGTGGATAACTACCCGCTGATTTTATGCGAAGCGCTTTCTATTGGTGTGCCGGTGATTGCCACGCACAGCGAGGCGGCGCAGGAAGTGCTGGCGAAATCGGGGGGCAAAACCTTCAGTGAACAGGATGTTCTGCGGCTGGTGCAGTGCAATAAAACGGCGATCGCGCAGGCGGTATTCGGTACCTCGCTGGCGGCCTTTCGCCAGCGCAGCCGCAGCGCCTACAGCGGCCAACAGATGCTGGAGGACTATGTCTCGTTCTATCAGAATCTGTAGCTACTTGTTGCTACCGCTGCTGTACCTGCTGGTCAATGTCAAGCTTGTGCAGTTGGGGGAAAGTTTTCCGGTCACCGTGGTCACGTTTTTGCCGCTGCTGTTGTTGCTGTTTGTTGAACGTATCAATATCAAAAAACTGCTGATTGCGCTGGGGATTGGCGGCGGGCTGACTGCCTTTAATTACCTGTTTGGTCAGTCGCTGGACGCCAGCAAATATGTGACTTCCACCATGCTGTTTGTCTATACGGTGATCATTATTGGCATGGTCTGGAGTATTCGCTTTAAAACCGTCTCCCCGCATAACCACCGTAAGATTTTACGTTTTTTCTGGCTGGTGGTGGGGCTGGTGGTGGGGCTGGCTGCGGTTGAGATGGCGCAGATTATTCTCACCGGTGGCAGCAGTTTAATGGAAGCAATTTCGAAATATCTTATTTACAGCAACAGTTATGTTCTGAACTTTATTAAGTTTGGTGGTAAACGAACTACAGCCCTTTATTTCGAACCGGCATTCTTTGCTCTGGCATTAATCTCAATTTGGCTCAGCATCAAACAGTTTGGTATCAAAACGCCTAAGGCCGATGCTATGATTCTGGCAGGGGTAATATTATCAGGATCGTTTTCAGGGGTAATGACCTTTATTTTATTTTATCTGCTGGAGTGGGCATTTCAGTATCTGAACAAAGAAGCGATAAAAAAGAAATTACCGCTGGCAATAATCACACTGAGCGTGTTTATGGTTGGCGTAATATTTGCTTTCCCCTACATTGCTGCACGACTTGGTGATTTAGGTACGGAAGGGTCATCATCGTATTACCGTATTGTGGGCCCGCTGGTGATGGTCGGTTATTCATTACTCAATATTGATGGCGTAGTCAGATTTGGCTCACTTTATGAATATGTAGCGTCATTCGGAATCTTTAACGGTGCAGATGTCGGAAAAACAATAGACAATGGTTTGTATCTGCTGATTATTTATTTCTCATGGTTCGCTGTGATATTAGCGGTGTGGTACATGGGAAAGGTTCTGAAAATGATGTTAAATGCGTTTGGCGATAATCCGAATTATCAGGTGCAGCTTTATCTTTTTACGCCGCTGTCGCTGTTTTTTACCGGTTCAGTATTTAGCCCGGAATATGCGTTTTTAATTGTTTGTCCGTTTATTTTGCGCAAGGCGCTAAATATCGCGAGGTAATTCCTATGCTGCTCACTATTATCACCGTCGCCTTTCGTAATCTGCAGGGGATCGTCAAAACCCACGCATCGTTGGCCCATCTGGCGCAGGCGGGCGACATCAGCTTTGAATGGATTGTCATTGATGGCGGTTCCGCTGACGGTACGCAGGCGTTTCTGGAAAATCTCAACGGTGAGCACCGGTTACGGTTTGTCAGCGAACCGGACAACGGTATTTATGATGCGATGAACAAAGGTATTGCTCTGGCGCGAGGGCGGTTCGCACTGTTTCTGAATTCCGGGGATATTCTGCATGCGGATGCTGCGTCATTTATCCGCCAACTCAAAACGCAAAGCGATAAGGCGATGGTGATTGGCGATGCGTTACTGGATTTTGGCGATGGTCATAAAATAAAGCGTCGTGCCAAGCCCGGGTGGTATATCTATCACAGCCTACCGGCCAGTCATCAGGCAATATTTTTCCCGGTCAGCGGACTGCACACCTGGCACTACGATCTGCAATATAACGTATCGTCTGATTATGCGCTGGCCGCCCAATTATATAAATCCGGTTATGCCTTTAAAAAATTAAGCGGGCTGGTGTCTGAGTTTTCTATGGGCGGCGTATCGACGACAAATAATCTTGAGTTATGTCGGGATGCAAAAAAGGTCCAGCGTCAGATATTACATATGCCAGGTTTTTGGGCTGAACTGTCCTGGCGTTTGCGCTTACGCACCACCGGTAAGACTAAAACCTTATATGGAAAAATGTAAGGGGCAAATATGCAGGATTTAAAAGGCTTCACGATGCCGAAGGGTTTTCGCGGAGGCGGTGCGATTAAAGTGCAATTATGGTGGGCGGTACAGGCAACATTATTTCGTTTGTCGCCGCAGGTGATGTACCGCTGGCGCGCATTTTTACTCCGTTTATTCGGCGCGAAAATAGGAAAAAATGTCGTTATTCGACCTTCAGTAAAAATAACCTATCCGTGGAAATTAACCCTCGGGGATTACGCATGGGTGGGTGATGACGTGGTGTTATATACGCTGGGCACGATTACGATTGGCGCCAATGCTGTTATATCGCAAAAAAGTTATTTATGTACCGGTAGCCATGATTATGCCAGCCCGCACTTTGATATTAATGCCACGCCGATTGTGATTGGCGAGAAATGCTGGCTGGCGACAGATGTATTTGTCGCACCTGGCGTGACGATTGGGGCTGGCACCGTCGTTGGGGCGCGAAGCAGCGTTTTTAAATCGCTGCCCGCCAATGCCGTTTGTCGGGGAAATCCTGCGGTCGTGACGCGCGAACGCGTTGAGAAAGTTACTCCCTGAGGGGATCATTTAAGAGGTATAAACATGTCAAAAGTCGCTCTCATTACTGGCGTAACCGGGCAGGATGGTTCTTACCTGGCAGAACTTCTGTTGGAAAAAGGGTATGAAGTTCATGGGATTAAACGTCGTGCGTCGTCGTTTAACACCGAACGAGTGGACCATATTTATCAGGATCCGCACTCGGGTAATCCAAAATTTCATCTGCACTATGGCGATCTGACGGATACCTCCAACCTGACCCGTATTTTACAGGAAGTTCAGCCGGATGAAGTCTATAACCTCGGGGCGATGAGCCACGTGGCAGTCTCGTTTGAATCCCCTGAATACACCGCGGACGTCGATGCGATTGGTACGCTGCGCCTGCTGGAGGCGATCCGCTTCCTCGGTCTGGAAAAGAAAACCCGCTTCTATCAGGCCTCCACGTCTGAACTATACGGCCTGGTACAGGAAACGCCGCAGAAAGAGACCACGCCGTTCTACCCGCGTTCTCCGTATGCGGTCGCCAAACTGTACGCCTACTGGATAACCGTCAATTACCGGGAATCCTACGGCATGTTCGCCTGCAACGGCATTCTGTTTAACCATGAGTCTCCGCGCCGGGGCGAAACGTTCGTTACCCGCAAAATTACCCGGGCGATTGCCAACATTGCACAGGGGCTGGAGTCATGCCTGTATCTCGGCAACATGGATTCCCTGCGTGACTGGGGCCACGCCAAAGATTACGTGCGCATGCAGTGGATGATGCTGCAGCAGGAGCAGCCGGAAGATTTTGTTATTGCCACCGGCGTGCAGTACTCCGTGCGCCAGTTTGTCGAAATGGCGGCCGCGCAGCTGGGCATTAAATTGCGCTTTGAAGGGCAGGGCGTAGAGGAGAAAGGCATTGTTGTGTCGGTGACCGGACACGATGCGCCGGGCGTGAAGCCGGGTGACGTGATGATTGCGGTCGATCCGCGTTATTTCCGTCCGGCAGAAGTCGAAACGCTGCTCGGTGACCCGGCGAAAGCGCACGACAAGCTGGGCTGGAAGCCGGAAATAACCCTGAGCCAGATGATCAGCGAAATGGTTGCCAACGATCTGGAAGCGGCGAAGAAACATTCTCTGCTGAAATCTCACGGCTATGAGGTCGCCATCGCGCTGGAGTACTGAGGATGATGAAACAACGTATTTTTGTGGCGGGCCATCGCGGGATGGTGGGGTCCGCCATCGTCAGGCTGCTGGCCGCGCGCGACAACGTGGAGCTGGTGCTGCGTACCCGTGACGAGCTCAATCTGCTGGATGCCCGTGCGGTGCAGCATTTTTTTGCCACCGAGCGTATCGACCAGGTGTACCTGGCGGCGGCGAAGGTGGGGGGGATTGTGGCAAACAATACTTACCCCGCTGATTTTATTTACGAAAATATGATGATTGAGAGCAACATCATTCACGCGGCGCACTGTCACAACGTGAACACGCTGCTGTTTCTCGGTTCATCCTGTATTTACCCGAAGCGGGCTAACCAGCCGATGCGCGAAAGCGAACTGTTGCAGGGAACGCTGGAGGCCACTAACGAACCCTACGCGATTGCCAAAATCGCCGGGATCAAACTGTGCGAGTCGTATAACCGTCAGTACGGTCGCGATTACCGCTCGGTGATGCCCACCAATCTGTACGGGCCGCAGGATAACTTTCACCCAAGCAACTCGCACGTGATCCCGGCGTTGCTGCGCCGCTTTCATGAAGCCTGCGCACAAAATGCGCCGGATGTGGTGGTGTGGGGGAGCGGCACGCCAATGCGCGAGTTCCTGCATGTGGATGACATGGCTGCCGCCAGCATTCACGTGATGGAACTGGACCGTGAGGTCTGGCAGGAACATACCCAACCGATGCTGTCGCACATCAACGTGGGAACCGGTGTGGACTGCACCATTCGCGAGCTGGCGCAGACGGTTGCGAAGGTCGTGGGCTACAAAGGCCGCGTGGTGTTTGACGCCAGCAAACCCGACGGCACGCCGCGCAAATTGCTGGATGTTACGCGTTTACACCAGTTGGGTTGGTACCACGAGGTGTCGCTGGAGGACGGGCTTGCCAGCACGTATCAGTGGTTCCTTGAAAATCAGCAGCGATACCGGGGGTAAATATGTTTTTACGTCAGGAAGATTTTGCCACGGTCGTGCGCTGCGCGCCGCTGATTTCCATTGATTTGCTGGTGGAAAATGCGCGCGGTGAATACCTGTTAGGCCAACGCCTCAACCGTCCCGCCCAGGGCGTTTGGTTTGTGCCAGGTGGACGGGTGCAGAAGGATGAACCGCTTGAGAGCGCGTTTGAGCGCCTGACGCTGGCGGAACTGGGGTTACGTTTGCCGCTGTCTTCCGCGGAGTTTTACGGCGTCTGGCAGCACTTCTATGACGATAATTTTTCGGGTACCGATTTCACTACCCATTATGTGGTGCTCGGTTTTCGCCTGAAGGTGAGCGAGGCAGACCTGCGTCTGCCCGATGCCCAGCATGACGACTACCGCTGGCTGACGCCGCAGGCGTTGCTGGCCAGCGATAACGTTCACGACAACAGCCGGGCGTACTTTGTGCCGGAGCGTCAGGCCGGAGTGCCGGGCTTATGAAAATTCTGGTGTATGGCATTAATTATTCGCCGGAACTGACCGGAATCGGCAAATACACCGGCGAAATGGTGGAGTGGATGGCGCAAGCAGGGCATGAAGTACGGGTGATCACCGCGCCGCCTTACTACCCGCAGTGGAAAGTAAACGGTCGTTATTCCGCCTGGCGCTATCGTCGGGAAGACGGTGATGCCACCGTCTGGCGCTGTCCGCTGTATGTGCCAAAGCAACCTTCAACGCTAAAACGTCTGCTGCATTTAGGCAGTTTTGCTGTAAGCAGTTTTTTCCCGCTGATGGCGCAGCGACGCTGGAAGCCCGATCGCATTATCGGCGTGGTGCCGACGCTGTTTTGCACGCCGGGAATGCGCCTGCTGGCGAAACTCTCCGGGGCGCGCACGCTGCTGCACATTCAGGATTATGAAGTTGACGCCATGCTCGGCCTCGGGATGGCCGGGAACAGCAGGGGCGGCAAAGTGGCCACATTGGCCAGCGCGTTTGAACGCAGCGGCCTGCATAACGTCGACTATGTCTCAACCATCTCGCGTTCGATGATGAATAAAGCGCAGGAAAAAGGGGTCGCTGAGGACAAAGTTATCTTCTTTCCTAACTGGTCAGAAGTAGCGCGATTTCGCGACGTGACCGGGGATGATGCCTGGGCGCTGCGGCAAAAACTCGGTGTGCCTGAAGGAAAAAAAATCATTCTTTACTCGGGCAACATCGGTGAAAAGCAGGGACTGGAGAGCGTGATTGATGCCGCCGACGAGCTTAGTGCTCAGCCCTGGCTGTTTGTGATTGTCGGGCAGGGCGGCGGCAAGGCGCGACTGGAAAACAGGGTCCGCGAGCGCGGCCTGGAAAACGTAACATTTTTCCCCCTGCAATCTTATGACGCACTGCCTGCGCTGCTGAAGATGGCCGACTGTCATTTAGTGGTGCAAAAGCGTGGTGCGGCGGATGCAGTACTGCCCTCCAAGCTGACCAATATTCTTGCCGTGGGCGGCAATGCGGTGATCACCGCCGCGCCTGATACCGAACTGGGCCAGCTCTGCGAGGACCATCCGGGTATTGCGGTATGCGTGGAGCCGGAGTCGGTGAGCGCGCTGGTGGCCGGAATTACCCAGGCGCTAATCATGCCTGAAATCAACACGGTGGCACGTGACTATGCCGAACGCACGCTGGAAAAAGACCGCGTGCTTAGCCAATTTATTGCAGATATACGGGGATAACTCATGCGTCAACGCACACTCTTTCCGGTGGTGATGGCCGGTGGCTCCGGTAGCCGGTTGTGGCCGCTGTCCCGCGTCCTGTATCCCAAGCAGTTCCTGTGTCTGAAGGGCGAACTCACCATGCTGCAAACCACGATATGCCGTCTGAAAGGCGTGGAGTGCGAAAGCCCGGTGGTCATTTGCAACGAGCAGCATCGCTTTATCGTTGCTGAACAACTTAGGCAACTCAACAGGTTGACCGAAAATATCATTCTGGAACCCGCCGGGCGTAATACCGCCCCGGCGATTGCACTGGCCGCGCTGGCGGCAAAACGTCACAGTCCGGACGCTGACCCGCTGATGCTGGTGCTGGCGGCGGATCACGTGATTACCGACGAAGAGGCGTTTCGCGAGGCGGTTCGCAATGCGATGCCGTATGCCGAAGCGGGCAAGCTGGTGACATTTGGTATCGTGCCGGACTCGGCGCAGACCGGCTACGGCTATATTCGTCGCGGTGACGTTTGCCCCGCAACTACCGATGCGCTTGCCTTTGCGGTGGCGCAGTTTGTGGAAAAACCGGATCAGGACACTGCTGCAGCCTACGTGGCAAGCGGTGACTATTACTGGAATAGCGGTATGTTTCTGTTCCGTGCCGGGAGCTATCTGGAAGAGCTGAGAAGGTTCCGCCCCGATATTCTGAGCGCCTGCGAAAAGGCGATGAGCACGGTCGATCCCGATCTCGATTTTATCCGCGTCGATGAAGAAGCGTTTCTCGCCTGCCCGGAAGAGTCGGTGGACTATGCGGTAATGGAACATACCGCGGACGCGGTGGTGATGCCAATGGATGCGGGCTGGAGCGACGTGGGATCGTGGTCTTCGCTGTGGGAGATAAGCGCCCATACCGCTGAAGGAAACGTGCATCACGGCGATGTGATCAGCCACAAAACCGAAAACAGCTACGTGTACGCGGAGTCTGGACTGGTGACCACCGTAGGGGTGAAAGATCTGGTGGTGGTGCAGACCAAAGACGCGGTGCTGATAGCCGATCGCAACGCGGTCCAGGATGTGAAAAAAGTGGTGGAGCAAATTAAAGCTGACGGACGCCATGAGCACCATATTCACCGCGAAGTGTACCGCCCGTGGGGCAAGTATGACTCCATCGACGCCGGAGAACGTTACCAGGTTAAACGCATTACCGTAAAACCGGGCGAGGGACTGTCGGTGCAGATGCACCATCACCGCGCTGAGCATTGGGTGGTGGTGGCTGGGACGGCGAAGGTGACGATTGATGATGACATCAAACTGCTCGGTGAAAACGAATCTGTCTATATCCCTCTGGGGGCGACGCACTGTCTGGAGAACCCCGGAAAAATCCCGCTGGATCTGATTGAAGTGCGTTCGGGATCTTACCTCGAAGAGGACGATGTAGTGCGGTTTGCGGATCGCTACGGGCGGGTGTAGGCATTGAATATCTTGCCGGACGGTGCTCAGCCTACTAACCCGTAGGCCCGCTAAGCGCAGCGCCACCGGGCAATCAACAACAATTATCTATTTTGACCATATTCCGGTCAGGGCCTCCTGTTGCCTGAAGAAGGGGAAATCATGACGACATTAACCTGTTTCAAAGCCTACGACATTCGCGGCAGGCTGGGCGAAGAGTTGAATGAAGAGATTGCGTGGCGAATTGGTCGCGCTTGTGGTGAATTTTTGCAACCAAAAACCATGGTGCTGGGCGGTGATGTCCGCCTGACCAGCGACACATTGAAGATGGCGCTGGCAAAAGGGCTGCAGGATGCGGGCGTAGACGTGCTGGACATCGGCATGTCGGGCACCGAAGAAATTTACTTCGCCACCTTCCACCTCGGCCTGGACGGCGGGATTGAAGTCACCGCCAGCCATAATCCGCTGGATTACAACGGCATGAAGCTGGTTCGTGAGGGCGCACGGCCCATTAGCGGTGATAGCGGTCTGCGCGAGATCCAACGCCTGGCGGAAGCCAACGACTTCCCACCTGTGGATGCGTCCCGACGTGGTCGTTACACCGTAATCAATCCGCGTGCGGCCTACATTGACCATCTGCTCAGCTACATCGACACCAAAAACCTTAAGCCGATGAAGCTGGTGCTGAACGCCGGTAACGGCGCGGCGGGCCCGGTGCTGGACGCCATTGCAGCCCGTTTCAAGACGCTTGGTGCCCCGGTTGAATTGATAACGATCCACAACACGCCTGACGGCACCTTCCCGAACGGTATTCCCAACCCGCTGCTGCCGGAATGCCGGGCAGATACCCGTAACGCGGTGATTGAACACAGTGCGGATATGGGAATTGCCTTTGACGGTGATTTTGACCGCTGCTTTCTGTTCGATGAGAACGGCCAGTTTATTGAGGGCTACTACATTGTCGGCCTGCTGGCGGAGGCGTTTCTGGAGAAGCATCCGGGGTCGAAAATCATCCATGACCCGCGGCTGTCGTGGAACACGGTCGATGTGGTGACGGCGGCGGGCGGTAAGCCGGTGATGTCGAAAACCGGGCATGCCTTCATTAAAGAACGAATGCGGCATGAAGATGCCATTTACGGCGGTGAGATGAGCGCTCATCACTATTTTCGTGATTTTGCCTACTGCGACAGCGGAATGATCCCGTGGCTGCTGGTGGCCGAACTGCTGTGCCTGAAGGGACAGACGTTGGGCGAACTGGTTCGCGACCGCATGGCGGCGTATCCGGCGAGCGGGGAAATCAATAGCACCCTGGCAGAACCGAAGGTGGCGATTGACCGGGTTGAGCAGCATTTCTCCGGCGAGGCGCTGGCGGTGGACAGAACCGATGGCATCAGCATGTCGTTTGTCGACTGGCGCTTCAATTTACGTTCCTCCAATACCGAACCGGTGGTGCGCCTGAACGTGGAATCGCGCGGAGACATTCCGTTGATGGAAGCGCGAACGCGCACTCTTCTGGCGTTGCTGAATCAGTAATGCCGGTGCTTCCCTTGCCCGACAGTGGGCAAGGGGTGACTAACAGGAACTACGATGACACATCTAAAAAAGCGCCAACGCGCGAAAACCAATGCGTCGTTAATCTCAATGGTGCAACGCTTTTCAGATATCACCATCATGTTTGGCGGGCTGTGGCTGGTCTGTGAACTGAGCGGCTTGCCCTTCCTGTACATGCACCTGCTGGTGGCGCTGGTAACGCTGGTAGTTTTTCAGATGCTGGGGGGGATCACCGATTTTTACCGTTCCTGGCGTGGCGTCAAAATTTCTACCGAGCTGGTGCTGCTGCTGCAAAACTGGACGCTGAGCCTGATCTTCAGCGCAGGATTAATTGCTTTTAACAACGACTTTGATAACCGACTCGCCGTCTGGCTGGCGTGGTATTTGCTGTCCAGCGTCGGTCTGCTGCTGTGTCGGGCGTTTATTCGCTACGGTGCGGGATGGCTACGCAATCGTGGATATAACACCCGTCGGGTGGCGGTAGCGGGCGATCTCCCCGCCGGACAGCTGCTGCTGGACAGCTTTCGCCATGAACCGTGGCTGGGCTTTGAAGTGGCGGGCGTCTATCACGATCCCGCCCCAGGCAAAAACTCCCGCGACTGGGCCGGAAATCTGCAACAGCTGGTGGATGACGCTAAAGCTGCCCGCATTCACAACGTCTATATTGCCATGTCGATGAACGACGGCACCAGTGTGAAAAAACTGGTACGCGACCTGGCCGACACCACCTGTTCGGTGATCCTGATCCCTGACGTCTTTACTTTTAACATCCTGCATTCACGCATTGAAGAGATGAACGGCGTGCCGGTGGTGCCGCTGTATGACACGCCGCTGTCGGGCATTAATCGCCTGCTGAAACGCGCGGAAGATATTGTGCTGGCCTCGCTGATCCTGCTACTGATTTCTCCGGTGCTGTGCGGCATTGCGCTGACGGTGAAGCTCACCTCAAAAGGACCGGTTATTTTCCGCCAGACCCGCTATGGCATGGACGGCAAGCCGATCAAAGTGTGGAAGTTTCGTTCGATGAAGGTGATGGAAAACGACGCGGTAGTTACCCAGGCAACGCAAAACGATCCGCGTGTTACTCCTGTGGGCAACTTCCTGCGCCGCACCTCGCTGGATGAGCTGCCGCAGTTTATTAACGTGCTGACCGGTGGCATGTCGATTGTCGGGCCGCGCCCGCACGCGGTGGCGCACAACGAGCAATACCGCACGCTTATCGAAGGCTACATGCTGCGCCACAAGGTGAAACCGGGCATTACCGGCTGGGCGCAAATCAACGGCTGGCGCGGGGAAACCGACACGCTGGAGAAAATGGAAAAACGGGTGGAATTTGACCTCGAATATATTCGCGAATGGAGCGTGTGGTTCGATATCAAGATTGTTTTTCTGACGGTGTTTAAGGGTTTTGTTAACAAAGCGGCGTATTAAACATGAGTCTACGAGAAAAAACCCTTAACGGTGCCAAGTGGTCGGCGATTGCCACGGTTTTCATCATTGGCCTTGGGCTGATTCAGATGACCGTGCTGGCGCGCATCATTGACGCTCATCAGTTTGGTCTGCTGACCGTGTCGCTAGTGATTATCGCGCTGGCCGATACGCTCTCCGACTTCGGCATTGCCAACTCCATTATCCAGCGTAAAGAGATCGGCTATCTCGAACTTACCACCCTGTACTGGCTGAACGTCGGCCTGGGGATGGTGGTGTGCCTGGCGATGTTCCTGCTCAGTGAGTCGATTGCCGATGTCCTGAATAACCCCGACCTGGCACCGCTGATTAAAACGCTGTCGCTGGCGTTTGTGCTGATCCCGCACGGGCAGCAATTTCGTGCGCTGATGCAAAAGGACATGGCGTTCAACAAAATTGGCCTGATTGAAACCAGCGCGGTGCTGGCCGGGTTTACCTTTACCGTGGTTAGCGCCCATTTCTGGCCTCTGGCGATGACCGCCATTCTGGGGTATTTGGTGAACTGTGCGCTGCGTACGCTGCTGTTTGGCTATTTTGGTCGCCAGATTTACCGCCCCGGGCTGCATTTTTCGCTCGCATCGGTGACGTCGAACCTGCGCTTTGGCGCCTGGCTGACGGCGGACAGCATCATCAATTATATCAACACCAATCTTTCCACGCTGGTATTGGCCCGAACGCTGGGCGCAGGCGTGGCGGGCGGGTTTAATCTGGCCTGGAATGTGGCAGTGGTCCCGCCCATCAAGTTGAACCCGATTATCACCCGCGTGCTGTTTCCGGCGTTTGCCAAAATTCAGGACGACAGCGAAAAACTGCGGGTGAACTTCTACAAGCTCCTGTCGGTGGTTGGCATTATCAACTTCCCGGCGCTGCTGGGCCTGATGGTCGTGGCGAACAATCTGGTGCCGCTGGTGTTCGGTGAGAAATGGCGCGCCATCGTCCCCATCCTGCAATTGCTGTGCGTCGTTGGGCTGCTGCGTTCTGTCGGTAATCCGATAGGTTCGCTGCTGATGGCAAAAGCCCGCGTTGATATCAGCTTCAAATTCAATGTCTTCAAAACCTGTCTGTTTATTCCGGCCATTCTCGTTGGCGGACATCTGGCAGGCGCGATGGGCGTGACGCTGGGCTTTTTGTTGGTGCAAGTGGTCAACACCATTCTCAGCTACTTCGTGATGATTAAACCGGTGCTGGGTGCCAGTTACCGGCAGTACATGCTCAGCCTGTGGCTGCCGTTTTATCTCTCCTTACCGACGCTGATTGTCAGCTACCTGCTGGGTATTGTGCTGCAAGGCCAACTGGCGTTAAGCCTGCTGCTGGGTCTGCAGATAGCAGCGGGTGTACTGGCATTTGTGGTGACGATTGTGCTGTCGCGCCACCCGCTGGTGGTGGAGGTCAAACGCCCGTTTTGCCGCAGTGAGAAAATGAAAACCTTGCTCCGCGCAGGTTGAATTGGGTTTGTTGTAGGCCAGATAAGGCGACAGCCGCCAATGATTGAAAGAGGTCATGATGAAAGTATTAATTCTCGGCAACCATACCTGCGGAAACCGTGGCGATAGCGCCATTCTGCGAGGTTTGCTGGATGCCATTAACACGCTGCAACCGCAGACGGAAGTGGATGTAATGAGCCGTTATCCGGTGAGCTCTTCCTGGCTACTCAACCGCCCGGTGATGGGCGATCCGCTGTACTCTCAGATGAAGCAGCACAATAATGCCGCCGGCGTCGTGGGGCGGGTGAAGAAAGTCCTGCGTCGGCGTTATCAGCATCAGATTTTGCTCTCGCGTGTGACCGATTCTGGCAACCTGCGCAATATCGCTATTGCTCAGGGGTTTACCGATTTTGTCCGTCTGCTGTCGCGCTATGACGCCATCATCCAGGTGGGCGGATCGTTTTTTGTCGATTTGTACGGCGTGCCGCAGTTTGAACATGCCTTGTGTACTTTTATGGCGAAAAAGCCGCTGTATCTGATCGGTCACAGCGTCGGCCCATTCCAGGATGCGCAGTTTAACCAACTGGCGAATTACGTCTTTGGCCACTGTAATGCCCTGATTCTGCGCGAGTCCGTCAGTCTGGAACTGATGAAACGTAGCGAAATCACTACCAGGAAAGTGGAGCACGGCGTCGATACCGCCTGGCTGGTTGATAATCATCAGGACGATTTTGAACCTAGCTATGCCGTCCGGCACTGGCTACACACGGTGTCACAGCAAAAAACTGTCGCCATCACCCTGCGGGAGCTGGCGCCGTTTGATAAACGTCTGGGGACCACGCAGCAGGACTATGAGCAGGCGTTTGCCGGGGTGGTGAACCGGATCCTCGACGAAGGTTACCAGGTGATAGCGCTGTCAACCTGTACCGGCATCGACAGTTACAACAAAGATGACCGCATGGTGGCGCTGAACCTGCGCCAGCACGTTAACGATCCGGCCCGGTATCACGTGGTGATGGACGAACTGAACGACCTCGAAATGGGGAAAATTCTCGGCGCGTGCGAGTTAACCGTAGGCACCCGTCTGCACTCCGCCATTATTTCAATGAACTTTGACACTCCGGCGATTGCCATCAACTACGAGCATAAATCAGCGGGGATTATGCAACAGCTGGGGCTGCCGGAAATGGCGATTGATATCAGCCATCTGTTGGACGGCAGTCTGCAAACGCAGGTGGCCGACGTGCTCGGGCAGTTGCCTGCACTCAGTATACGGCTGAAAGAGGCTGTGCAGCGTGAGCGCGAACACGGCATGCGCATGGTGCAATCGGTACTGGCGCGTATTGAGGAGCAAAAATGAAGGTTGGCTTTTTCCTGCTTAAATTCCCGCTCTCATCCGAGACTTTTGTGCTGAATCAGATAACTGCGTTTATCGACATGGGTTACGACGTCGAAATTGTGGCGTTGCACAAGGGCGATCTTGAGAACACACATGCCGCCTATGAGGCCTATCGACTGGCAGACAAAACGCACTGGCTGCTCGACGAGCCGCAAGGCAAGCGGGCCAAGCTGCAATACCGGGGTATGGCGGCGTTGCAGGGCATCACCCGTGCAGCGACCTGGAAAGCGCTGAATATCTCTCGCTATGGCATTGAGGCGCGCAACCTGATTCTGGCGGCCATTTGCGGGTTAACCCGTACAACGTTTCATGCCGACGTGTTTATTGCCCACTTTGGACCAGCTGGCGTGACGGCAGCGAAGTTGCGTGAACTGGGTGTGATAAGCAGCAAAATCGCCACGGTGTTTCATGGTATCGATATTTCACACCGGGAGGTGCTCGCCCGCTATACCCCGGAGTATCAAACGCTGTTTCAGCGCGGTGATCTGATGCTGCCCATCAGCCATCTGTGGGCCGGACGGTTAAAAAATATGGGCTGCCCACCGGAAAAGATTGCCGTATCGCGTATGGGTATTGATATGACACGTTTTACCCCCCGCGAGATGAAAACGCCTGGCGAAACGCTGGAAATTCTCTCGGTTGCGCGACTTACCGAGAAAAAAGGGCTGCATGTGGCTATCGAAGCCTGTCGTCAGCTAAAAGCGCAGGGCGTGGCGTTTCGGTATCGCATTCTGGGGATTGGTCCTTGGGAGCGGAGACTGCGCACGCTGATTGAGCAGTATCAACTCGATGATGTGATTGAGATGTCCGGCTTTAAGCCCAGTCATCAGGTGAAAGCGATGTTAGAACAGGCGGATGTGTTTCTGTTGCCTTCCATCACCGGGACGGATGGCGACATGGAGGGGATCCCGGTGGCATTGATGGAAGCGATGGCGGTGGGGATCCCGGTAGTTTCTACCGTGCACAGCGGTATTCCTGAGTTGGTGGAGTCCGGTAAATCCGGCTGGCTGGCGCCTGAAAACGATGCGCAGGCGCTAGCCAAAAGGCTGGCGGCGTTCAGCCAACTTGATGGTGAAGGACTCAGGCCGATTGTGCTGCAAGCACGTGAAAAAATCGCTGCGGAATTCAATCAATCCGTCATCAATAAGCAGTTAGTCAGCCTGCTGCACGCGCTGTAAACCGAGGTTGTATGCCAGAGAAAAAACTCTCCCGACGTACTTTTATTACGGTAGGCTCTGCGCTTGTCGTACTCCATTCTCCCGCTGTAAGGGCGCTGGAAGCCGCGCGCAGCGTCAATATTCAGGATTATAACCCAAATGATTGGGTGGCCTCTTTCCGCCAGGCCTTTGCTGAAGGGCAAACCGTCGTGGTCCCTGCGGGTGTGGTCTGTGAAAACATCAATACCGGCGTATTTATCCCACCGGGCAAAACGTTACACGTATCTGGACATGTGAGCGGCAAGGGGCGCGGCCGGTTTGTCCTGCAGGATGGGGGGCAGGTAACAGGGGAGGGCAGTGGGAGTTTGCACAATATTACCCTCGACGTGCGGGGGTCAGACTGCGTCATCAAAGGGATTGCCATGAGCGGCTTCGGCCCGGTGACGCAAATTTACATCGGCGGCAAGACCCCGCGGCAGATGCGGAATCTGATTATTGACGATATCACCGTCAGCCACGCGAACTATGGCATCCTGCGCCAGGGATTCCATAACCAGATGGACGGTGTACGGATCACTAACAGCCGATTTAGTGATTTGCAGGGCGATGCCATTGAGTGGAATGTGGCGATAAACGACCGCGACATACTGATCTCGGATCATGTCATTGAGCGTATTAACTGCACCAATGGTAACGTGAACTGGGGCATTGGAATCGGGCTGGCGGGCAGTACTTATGACAATAACTACCCGGATGCGCAGGCGGTGAAAAACTTTGTGGTGGCGAATATCACCGGCTCTGATTGTCGCCAATTGGTCCATGTTGAGAACGGCAAACACTTTATCATTCGTAACGTTAAGGCTCGCAATATCACCCCGGATTTCAGCAAGAAAGCGGGAATTGATAATGCCACGATTGCTATTTATGGCTGTGACAATTTCATGATTGATAATATCAATATGAAACAGAGTGCAGGCATGTTAATTGGTTACGGCGTCATCAAAGGACGTTATTTATCTATTCCGCAAAACTTTAAGCTGAATAATATTCATCTGGATAACAGTGCGCTCGATTCTACATTACGCGGCATTCAAATATCATCAGGAAATGCAACGTCGTTTGTCGCCATCACCAATGTGGAGATGACGCAGGCGACACTGGAACTGCACAATCAGCCGCAACATCTTTTTTTGCGCAATATCAAGGTGATGCAAAATTCCGCCGTTGGACCTGCGCTGAAAATGCACTTTGATCTACGCAAGGATGTGCGCGGCAAGTTTATGGCTAAACAGGACACGCTACTGTCGCTGGCCAACGTCCATGCAGTGAACGAAGCCGGGCAAAGCTCGGCTGATATCGACAGGGTGAATCATAAGGTGGTAAATGTCGAGGCGGTGAATTTTCGACTGCCGGGGCAGGAGGGAATAAGGAAAACCCCCACCATAATCTTACTGGATATCATTCGTTAAAAGATTATAATCAGCAGATTACTGTTAAAGCTGGGGCTGGGCAGCGTAGACTACTCAGGGAAGATGCTCATCTTTATCATATGTTTCTTTTGCTACGAACAGACTAAGTGATTTATGAACGATAAAGTTTTGCTCATCGGTGCTTCCGGATTCGTCGGTACCCGACTCCTTGAAACAACTGTTGCTGATTTTGATATCAAAAATCTGGATAAACAGCAGAGCCATTTTTATCCGCACATCACACAAATTGGTGATGTTCGCGATCAACAAGCTCTGGACCAGGCGCTGTTTGGCTATGACACCGTTGTTTTGCTAGCTGCTGAGCACCGTGATGATGTTAGCCCCACTTCTCTTTACTATGACGTTAATGTTCAGGGTACTCGCAACGTTTTAGCTGCAATGGAGAAAAATGGTGTCAACAACATCATTTTCACCAGTTCTGTAGCCGTCTATGGCTTGAACAAAACCAACCCCGATGAAAAACATCCGCACGACCCATTCAATCACTACGGCAAAAGCAAGTGGCAAGCAGAAGAAGTTCTTCGTGAATGGCATGAAAAAGCGCCAGAGGAACGCTCGCTAACGATTATCCGCCCGACCGTTATCTTTGGCGAACGCAATCGTGGCAACGTTTATAATCTACTGAAGCAGATTGCTGGCGGTAAGTTTATGATGGTTGGAGCTGGTACGAATTATAAATCAATGGCTTATGTGGGTAATATTGTTGAGTTTATCAAGTATAAACTGAAGAATGTGACAGCTGGTTACGAGGTTTATAATTACGTGGATAAACCCGATCTCAATATGAATCAACTGGTTACCGAAGTTGAACAGAGCTTAAGTAAAAAAATTCCCTCAGCACACTTACCTTACGCTTTAGGAATGTTAGGCGGTTATTGCTTTGATATTTTGGGCAAAGTGACGGGTAAAAAATATGCAGTTAGCTCTGTGCGCGTGAAGAAGTTCTGTGCCACAACACAGTTTGATGCAACTAAGGTCCATTCATCAGGTTTTGTTGCTCCTCACACATTGTCTCAGGGACTGGATCGCACTTTAAAATACGAATTTCTGCATGATAAGAAAGATGACATTACGTTTGTCTCTGAGTGATATTTGTTGCCAGGAGCCTTAGCTATGATGTTTCGGAAACTGTGCCAAAAATTGCAACAATCATGAGTTTCCGAGAAATCTGAGTTAACCCGGGCATGGATGAAGTGTAGTGTTTGCAGACAGTTTATCTCAACGTCATGAGTTGTGTTGAGCAGAGAGTCAGCGATGCTGGCTAACATGCGGCTAAAGTCTATACTTTATCAGCCGTTCAGAGGTAGGAGAGAGAATGACAAATTTGAAAGCAGTTATCCCGGTAGCGGGCCTTGGGATGCATATGTTGCCGGCCACAAAGGCAATCCCTAAGGAGATGTTGCCGATCGTTGACAAGCCAATGATTCAATACATTGTCGACGAGGTTGTAGCTGCTGGGATCAAAGAAATCGTTCTGGTAACTCATGCTTCCAAAAATGCCGTGGAGAACCACTTCGATACCTCTTATGAGCTGGAGTCACTTCTCGAGCAACGCGTAAAGCGCCAGTTGTTAGCTGAAGTACAGTCTATCTGTCCTCCAGGCGTAACGATCATGAACGTGCGTCAGGCGCAATTGCTGGGCCTGGGTCATTCAATTCTTTGCGCTCGCCCGATTGTTGGAGACAACCCATTTGTCGTGGTATTACCAGACGTCGTTCTGGATACCGCGAGTGCTGATCCGCTACGCTACAACTTGGCTGCGATGGTGGCGCGTTTTAATGAAACCGGGCGCAGCCAGGTGTTAGCTAAGCGCATGGAAGGCGATCTTTCCGAGTACTCGGTTATTCAAACCAAAGAAGTGTTAGATAACGAAGGTAAAGTTAGCCGCATCGTTGAGTTCATTGAAAAACCCGATCAACCACAAACGCTCGATTCCGATCTGATGGCGGTAGGTCGCTATGTACTGTCTGCTGATATTTGGGCTGAACTCGAAAAAACAGCACCGGGAGCATGGGGGCGTATCCAGCTCACTGATGCTATTGCAGAACTGGCGAAAAAACAGTCTGTTGACGCCATGCTTATGACCGGTGATAGCTACGATTGTGGTAAGAAAATGGGTTATATGCAGGCGTTTGTGAAGTACGGGCTGCGCAACCTGAAGGAAGGGGCGAAGTTCCGCAAGGGTATTGAGAAGTTGCTTAATGAGTAAGGTATAGTCAACTTTTTGTAGATAGGTAATAAAGTAATAACGGCAGTGGGCATTTTTTGCACTTAGGTATGTGTTCAGAATGTTCCTGTCTTTTTTTCATAAATTCAGTAATAACAACGAGTTGGTAAATCAATTTTAGTCATGCTTTTTGTATTTATCCTTGTTTCTGACAGCATTTGGTAAGACAATTAGCGTTTGAGTTTAAGAGAGTTCAGCCCGAGTAGCGAGCTCATGCACATCTTTAAAACGCACGCAGTGCACTGGTAGCTGTTAAGCCAGGGGCGGTAGCGTGCTGTTCTATCTAACAAAAGATGATTTTGGGTTGATTTATATCTTATTTTCTCAAATCATCATCAACAAAATGGATAAACTACTTCATGTCTAGATTTATTCTGATTGAAATGGTTTAAGTAATAACAAATAATCAACCAGGGCTAAAAAATGGATAATATCCTTCAGCTAATTGGACGCAATAAGACATTGTTTGGTGATGATGTTTCTGCAAAAGAAAAGGAATTAAAGGAAATTGTCTCTTCATCACGATTTCTTGTATTAGGCGGCGCTGGTTCAATTGGACAGGCTGTAACAAAAGAAATTTTTAAGCGTAATCCGCAAAAACTTCACGTTGTTGATATTAGTGAAAATAACATGGTGGAGCTGGTTCGTGATATCCGTAGCTCTTTCGGTTATATCGATGGCGACTTCCGGACTTTCGCGCTTGATATTGGTTCTGTTGAATATGATGCCTTTATAAAGGCTGACGGTAAGTATGATTACGTGTTAAATCTTTCAGCCCTCAAGCATGTTCGTAGCGAGAAAGATCCGTTTACGCTTATGCGCATGATTGAAGTGAATATTCTCAATACAGATAAAACAATTGAACAGTCTATTGCCTCCGGAGTGAAAAAATTCTTCTGTGTGTCAACGGATAAAGCTGCCAATCCGGTAAATATGATGGGAGCATCCAAACGCATCATGGAAATGTTCCTGATGCGTAAGAGTAAAGAGATCAATATCTCAACGGCGCGCTTCGCAAATGTCGCGTTTTCAGATGGTTCTCTTCTGCACGGATTTAACCAGCGTCTCCAAAAGCAACAACCGCTGGTGGCGCCTAGTGACATCAAACGCTATTTTGTCACGCCGCAAGAATCGGGTGAGCTATGTCTGATGTCGTGCATCTTTGGCGATAATCGTGACATTTTTTTCCCGAAATTGAGTGAAGCTCTTCATCTTATCTCGTTTGCTGATATTGCTGTTCTCTATCTCAATCAACGTGGATTTGAGCCGCATTTGTGCGAAACGGAAGACGAAGCACGTGAACTGGCTAAAACGTTACCTGCTCAGGGCAAATGGCCTTGCTTGTTTACTTCCAGTGACACTACGGGTGAAAAAGATTTTGAAGAGTTTTTCACTGATAAAGAAACCCTTGATATGGAGCGCTTCATTAATCTCGGAATTATCAAGAATGAAGCTCTTTATGATCCGGTGCTTTTAGCGAATTTTGAAGAGAAAATTCAGGCAATGAAAACATCGCTTGAATGGTCTAAAGAAGATATTGTTAAGCTGTTTTTTGAAATGATCCCAGACTTTGGGCATAAAGAAACCGGTAAATATCTCGACAGTAAAATGTAAGCAAGGCTTCCTGGTATGAATATAAATTCAATTATCGAGTTTGTTCGCGACGTATACAAAACGAATGCGTTTATTCCTTTGCATGCGCCAGTTTTTGATGGCAATGAAAAAAAATATGTATTGGATACACTTGAAAGCACATTTGTTTCAAGCGTAGGCAAATATGTCGATGACTTTGAGCGCAAGATGGAGGCTTATACCGGAACGGCGAGAGCTGTTGCGACGGTAAATGGTACTGCGGCATTAAGTGCTGCGCTGTATCTGGCCGGGGTGAAGCGCGGCGACTTAGTGGTTACTCAGGCGCTGACTTTTGTTGCAACCTGTAATGCACTTTATCATCTTGGGGCAGAGCCCGTATTTACAGACGTCTCATCCGTTAGCCTGGGTCTTTGCCCTATTGCGCTCGATAACTGGCTCACTGAAAACACAGAGTTGACTGAACGGGGATGTCAGCATCGTACAACACGTCAGGTCGTTCGTGCTGTGGTTCCGATGCACACCTTTGGTCATCCGGTTCAAATGGATGAGCTGATTGCGGTCTGTAAGAAGTGGCATATTGTTCTGGTCGAAGATGCCGCTGAAAGTCTGGGGTCTTTTTATAAGGGCCACCACACTGGTACGCTTGGTGAGTATGGCGCTCTGAGCTTTAATGGCAATAAGATAATCACCACTGGCGGTGGCGGAATGGTCTTCTGTCGTTCATCTGAGGCTGGTGTGCGTGCGAAGCATGTCACCACAACTGCTAAGGTTCCGCATCCGTATGAGTTTTACCACGATGAACCCGGCTTTAACTACCGTATGCCTAACCTGAATGCCGCATTGGGCTGCGGGCAAATGGAACGTCTGGATGTGTTTTTAAAGCAAAAACGCATGCTTGCCCAACGCTATGAAAATTTATTTAAAGGTTCAGAATTTAAATTCGTCAAAGAACCTGAATATGCGCAGTCTAATTATTGGCTGAATGCAGTAATGTGCGAAAACCTGGATTCTCGCGATGCCATTCTTGCGCAAATGAACGAAGCGAAAGTCATGGTTCGCCCAATATGGAAACTGATGCATCGCCTACCGATGTTTGAGCACGCAATGCGCGATGATCTTAAAAACTCTGCGCAAATTGAGGCACGCTTAGTCAACTTGCCTAGCTCTCCGGTGGAATAAACGCGATGACAGCAACTACACGCAAGGTCGCAGTTTTTACCGGAACCCGAGCAGAATATGGATTACTTTATTGGTTAATGAAGGACATTCAGAGCGATGAGGAGCTGCAACTGCAATTGCTTGTCAGTGGTATGCACCTTTCCCCTGAATTTGGCAATACGTGGCAACAGATCGAACAGGATGGTTTTTCAATTGATGAAAAAATTGAGATTTTGCTGTCCTCTGATTCTCCAGTCGGTATAGCAAAAAGTATGGGGTTGGGGGTTCTGGGGTTTGCTGATGCATTATCCCGGCTGAAACCTGATGTTTTAGTCATTCTTGGCGATCGTTTCGAAGCTCTTGCGGCGGCGCAAACCGCAATGATTCTCCGTATTCCTGTCTTCCATCTACATGGCGGTGAAATTACTGAAGGCGCCTACGATGATGCTATTAGACACGCTATCACCAAATTGAGTTATTTACACGGCACCTCCACGGAAGAATATAAAAAACGTGTCGTTCAGTTGGGTGAAAATCCTGCTCGTGTTGCTAATGTGGGCGCTATTGGGTTAGATCATCTGAAGCGCGGCAAGTTTATGACGGTTGAAGAGCTATCAACATCATTAAATTTTTCGTTAAAAAAACCGTATGTAGTTGTCACATATCATCCGGTTACTTTAGGATATGAGCCTGCTGAGGCGAGCTTTACAGCATTGCTGGACGCGCTTGATAAATTTCCCGAGCTTCAGGTCATTCTGACCTATCCGAATGCGGATGATGGCGGTAGAAAAATTATTCCTTTACTTGAAGCCTATGCTGCTAAATCACCTGAACGTGTGAAAGCTATCCCATCACTTGGACAGGTGCGTTATCTCAGTGCGGTTAAATATGCTTCAGCTGTAGTTGGAAATTCTTCCAGTGGCATAATTGAGGTACCTGCTTTCGACGTTCCTACGGTAAATATTGGCGTACGCCAAAAAGGGCGTATTGCCGCGCAAAGCGTACTCAACTGTGATGCTACAACGGAATCTATCACTGCTACACTAACGTGTGCGATTTCGCGAAGTTACATAAGGGAAGGTGAACAAATATCTAACCCTTATGGGCAAGGGAATACGAGTGCTAAGATCATTGAGATGATCAAATCCATGAATTTTGTACCGAGCAAGACATTCTACGACATCAAGTGAAACTATATGACGCTTATTATTGCTGAGGCCGGTGTTAACCACAACGGCGACGAAAGACTGGCTTTTAAACTTGTTGATGCTGCTCATAAAGCAGGTGCGAATATCGTCAAGTTTCAAACGTTCAAGGCGAAAAATCTGGTAACAGCCGAAGCGGTACAGGCGGACTATCAGGTTGCGAATACTAAAAAGCAAGAATCACAGTTAGAAATGTTAAGTCGGCTGGAGCTTTCATGGGAAGCTCACCACAAACTAGTTAGTTATTGTAATAATCTTGGTATAGAATTCCTTTCTACCGCCTTTGATTCCGAGAGCCTAGATTTTCTTGTTAATGAGCTTGGCATCAAAAGGTTGAAGTTACCTTCAGGTGAATTAACTAACGCGCCTTTGGTACTTGAGCATGCGCGCACAGGTTGCGACATTATTGTCTCCACGGGAATGGCGACATTGGCTGATATTGAGGCCGCGTTGGGCGTTATTGCTTTCGGATATACAGCACCTGAAGAGGCAGTGCCGAGTATTGAAGCTTTTCAGTGTGCGTACTCGTCAGCGGTTGGTCAGAAAGCGCTTAAGGAAAAGGTTATCGTTCTTCATTGCACTACGGAATATCCGGCGCCAATGGAAGAGATTAATCTACGTGCTATGGATACGTTGCATCAGGCGTTTGGATTGCCTGTAGGGTATTCCGACCACAGTGAAGGGATAATGATTCCTGTGGCTGCTGTTGCACGTGGTGCGATTGTGATCGAAAAACACTTTACTCTTGATAAAAACATGGAAGGGCCTGATCACAAAGCATCGCTGGAACCTGTTGAACTGGAGGCAATGATTATCGCTATCCGTCAGATTGAAAAAGCACTGGGATATAGCATTAAAGCGCCAACAGTGTCAGAAATCAAGAACAAGAGCGTTGCGCGAAAAAGCCTGGTTGCTGCAAAAGCTATTATGGCGGGGGAAAGTTTCACATCCGATAATCTTGCAATAAAGCGCCCAGGTACAGGTATGTCTCCTTATTTGTATTGGGATCTAATAAATAAAGTTTCCGGGAGTGATTATTTACCAGGGGAGCTAATTGGTGAATGATAATGTTCAGGAAAAACCACTTGTTATTATTGGTGGTGGTGGACACGCAAGCGTAATCGTTGATATTCTGAAAAAACAGAAACGAGAAATTATTGCTATTATTAGTCCTGATGATATCACTCAACGAAAGATATATTCAGGAATTGATGTTTATTCGAATGACAATGAAATCTCTCGTTTCCAACCAAAGGATATTCGCATAATTAATGGAATTGGTGCCTTACCGGGCTCGGAAATTAGATATAAAGTTAATTTGCGTTTTGAAAAAATGGGCTATAGTTTTGAAACAATTATAGCTGATAACGCGTATGTATCACCCTTTGCCTTTTTAGGAGAAGGGGTGCAGATATTTCCTGGTGCCATAATTCAACCCGGTTCACATATTGGTGCTCATACTGTTATTAACACCCGTGCAGTCATTGAGCATGATGTGTCTCTCGGTACATATAACGTCATCTCTCCAGGGGCTATAATATGTGGACAGTGCAAAACTGAAGAGCATGTATTCATTGGCGCAGGTGCAACTGTTATTCAGAATATTGAAATCGGATCAAGAGCCACGATCATGGCGAACGCATTGGTAGCAAAAAACATACGATCACAACAGAAAGTTTATGCACCGCATGCCACAGTCAGATAATGTTTCAGAAGGTATAAAATGACTCAGCAATGGAAAAATGTATTAGTCTCACCAGATAGTTCGATACTTGAAGCACTCGAAATTATTAATAAAGAAGCATTGAGAGTTGCGCTGGTAGTTAATGAGGATAACACGTTATTAGGTGTCATTACTGATGGAGATATTCGTAGAGGGCTTTTGAAAAACCTGCCGCTGACTGCAGAAGTACAGCAGATTATGAATAAAAAACCCGTAACAGCAAGCCCGGTTCTTTCCAAAAAAGAGCTGAATAATCTGATGTCATTGTACGGGATACTGTCTATACCATTAGTTGATAACGGCGTCATTGTGGGGCTGGAGACTATTGCAAGTGTTGGCACAACGGCAAAATATGATAATCCTGTTTTTATTATGGCCGGAGGGTTTGGTACTCGTTTGAGACCACTCACTGATAATTGCCCTAAACCAATGCTTAAAGTAGGTGATAAACCTATTTTAGAGACAGTAGTAAGAAGCTTTGTTAAATCAGGGTTTACTAATTTATATATATCAACTCATTTTCTACCAGAGGTGATTCATCAGCATTTCGGTGATGGTGATGCGTTTGATGCAAAAATCACCTATATACATGAAGAAACTCCCTTAGGTACGGGAGGAGCGCTGGGATTACTTCCTGACTCCTTATCAGACTCTTTGCCACTAATTATGATCAATGGTGATGTGCTTACCAATATTGATTTTGAACGTTTATTATCATTTCACAATAATAACAATGCTGATGCGACAATCTGTGTAAGAGAATATGATTACCAGATCCCATATGGCGTTATAACAGGTAATGGTAACAAAATAGTCAGCATGGTTGAAAAACCAGTACATCATTTCTTTGTTAATGCAGGAATCTATGTTGTTTCTCCTGACATTTTCAAATCAGTACCTAAAAATTATCGCATTGATATGCCGACGTTACTCGAGCAATTTATGAGTAAGAATAAAGATGTACTAATGTTTCCGATTCATGAGTATTGGCTTGATATTGGGCGAATGGATGATTTTAACCGCGCGCAGGCCGATATTCATTCTTTAGGACTGGATTAAAATGAAAAAGGTCGCTGTCATAGGCTTGGGAAATATTGCAACAAGGCATCGTCGTAATCTTAAAAAACTTTTTCCAGGTATTATTGTTTATTCTGTGTCTTCAAGTGGGCGAGTGCTATCCGAGTTAGTGAATGACTGTGATGGTTACCTGAAAAATGTTGATGCTGTTATACAAGAACAAGTCGATTTGGTAATTGTTGCATCACCAGCAACTTACCATCTGCGACATAGTCAAAAAATTTTGGCTGCAGGAATTCCTACCTTTATTGAAAAACCTGTTACCGCTTCTTTCGATGACGCTAAGAAGTTAAAAGAAATAGCAGAAAGACACGCAACTCCAGTGGCTGTAGGATATTGCTTACGCTATTTGCCATCTGCAAAAATAATTAAAAAATTAATTGATACGCAATTTGTTGGCAGTATTTACAATGTCAATATTGAAATCGGCCAATATCTGCCGGACTGGAGACCTTCAAAATCATATCGTGAAAGCGTATCAGCGAGTAAATTTTTGGGGGGGGGAGTGCTGCTCGAATTAAGCCATGAACTGGATTATGCGCAATGGATGTTTGGTGAACTGAAACTTGTGAATTCGGTACTGAGGACTTCGTCAGAGCTTGAAATGGATGTTGAATCTTTAGCCGATGTTATGCTGATAAATTCAGTTGGTGCAATTATTAATATCCATCTTGATTTTCTTCAAAAGAAACCATGGCGACAATGTCATATTATTGGCAGTAAAGGACGGATTGTCTGGGATCTCATACGCAACGAAGTTATTTATCATACTGGGCAGGGTACCGATATTATCTTTAGCGATCCTGACTGGGATAAAAATGGCATGTATACAGATATGTTGCTCGACTTCATAGCAGAAATATCCGGGAGTGAAAATGATTCTGTGACATTGGAGTCATCAACGAATATTGTTGGCTTAATTGAAAAGATAAAAGAAAAAAGTCAATACATTGGAGACGTTAAATGAAAGTAAATGCTTTTATATTTGCACGTGGCGGGTCAAAGGGATTACCTGGGAAAAATATTAAACTCCTGGCAGGCAAACCTCTCCTGCAATACTCGATTGAGACGGCTAAACAGAGTCCTTCAATTTCCTCTGTATATGTTTCAACCGACGATGATGATATCGCTCTCGTAGCAGAAAATTGTGGTGCTATTGTTATTCGTAGACCGGTGGAGCTTGCCGGGGATACCACTCCGGAATGGCTGGCATGGCGTCATGCAATTGAGTGGGTTCAGAAGGAATTGGGTGATTTTGATGGCTTTGTAAGCCTGCCGGCTACGAGTCCTTTGCGAAGTGTCGATGATGTCGAATGTGCTATTGTTAAAAGAGAAGAGTCTGGCGCAGACATATGCATCTCAGTCACTCCGGCGAGCAGAAACCCTTATTTTAACATGGTGAAATTTGACGAAAGTGGCTATGTGAAGCTTGTCAACGAACCTGTTGGGCAGGTGGTCAGACGGCAGGATGCACCAGACGTATTTGATATTACTACAGTCGTGTATGCGACTACTCCACAGTTCGTTCTGAATAGCTATGGATTATTTTCAGGCAAAGTTGCAAGCATTGTTGTGCCTAAAGAACGTGCCGTCGACATAGATGATATTTTTGATTTTCACATGGCGGAAATTTTACTTAAGGAATTCAATCGTGACTAATATACTTAAAGGAAAAAAAATCCTTATTGCTGGGGCTGGTGGATTGCTAGGGACTCAGCTAGTTAAAAAAATCATTGATGAAGGTGGTTATGTTATTGCTGGTGATTATGACCTAGTGTCAACTCAGAATAAATTAAATGAACTGAATATCACAGCTGGATATGAATTGTATCAGCTTGATGTAACAAGCCTTGAATCTGTTCAGAAAATACTAGCCATTACACCTGACCTGGATGGTGCTGTTAATACTACTTATCCGCGTAATAAAACTTACGGCGCTCATTTTTACGATGTAACGTTGGAAAGTTTCAACGAGAATCTTTCGTTACATCTTGGTAGTTCATTTCTTTTCTCACAGCAGTGTGCTGCATATTTCCAAAAAAATCAGCATTCATTTTCACTTGTAAATATTTCTTCTATTTATGGTGTTGTGGCACCAAAGTTCGAAATATACGAAAATACCAAAATGACAATGCCTGTTGAGTATGCAGCAATAAAATCTGCAATATTGCATTTGAATAAATACATTGTTGCTTATGTCAGTGATAGCCGCTTTAAGATTAATTCGGTGAGTCCTGGTGGTATTTTCGATCATCAACCTGACTCATTCCTGGAAGCGTACAAAAAAGAAACTAATGGTACGGGGATGCTTGATGTTACAGAAATACTTGGTAGCATTGTTTTTTTACTTTCAAATGAATCAAAGTATGTGACAGGGCAAAATATTATTATCGATGATGGGTTCACATTATGATCTCAATTGCTAGAAAAATAAAATTTTGGCTAACTTGTAATCGATTAGGACCCGATATACCACTTACGCATTTTTTATTATATTCAACTCGTTTAGGTAATATTATTTGTAAGAGGAAATTCAAAAAATTTGGTGATAATTCTTTTTTTAGACCATTTGCATATGCTGTTGAGACACGGAAAATATCTATCGGTAATAACGTTGTAATTAGGCCGGGGACAATGCTCTATGCATCTCCCCATGGAGAAGAAAATGATGTCCATATTATTATTGAAGATGATGTTCTGATTGGTTCGTCTGTGCATATTTATGTCTCCAATCATATTTTTTCAGACACATTGTTGCCTATATCAAAGCAAGGACATTCAGACGTGAAATCTGTTATTTTAAAGAAAGGTTGTTGGGTTGGCGCAAATGTAACTATTTTACCTGGTGTTGTGGTAGGTGAAAACTCGGTTGTTGGGGCAAATAGTATTGTCACTAAAAATATACCGCCCTTTACAGTAGTTGCGGGTAATCCAGCTAGATTTATAAAGAAAGTAAATGAGTGAATATAAAAAAATCATTCAATATTTAGCGTTTGATCTTACAAATAAAATTTTGCCATTTGTAATTCCATATTTCATCGCTTCATATTTGAGTCCTGAAGAATTAGGGTTTTACACAACTAAACAATTATTATTTTTATTATTTTTTAATGTTATTAGCATGGGGGGAGGGGCGAAGATATTAGTTTCAATATCAAAAGAAAATGGTGAGGAAAAAGATATTTCATCAAGTTTGTTAAAAATATTTACTTTTAATATGATTGTTGTTCTTTTTTTATATATAGTGCTTCCTTTTTTTGATGTTAATAAAGATTTTATTATCGATTATATTCCGCTGGTAATATGTTCCTTTTTTTATTCTGTTATACAAATACAGCTATCGATATACAGAGGGTATAATAAAATAAAAGCCTACGGATCATTAAATTTAAGTCTTTCAGTTTGTGTTTGCATTGTGATATTTAGTTATGTTCTTTATTTTCGAACTCAGCTTGGCTTGTGGTATTGTTTAATTATACCATATGGTCTTTTTTCTTTTAAATTTTTTAAAGATCATTTAGCTGTACGGGCATCAACTTCTGCAATATTACATGAGACATTTAGATTTTGTTTTTATCAACTTCCTCACGTACTAAGTTCATGGTGTCGTTTAGGTATTGATAGATTATTTTTGGCTAATCTTTTTACTATGTCACTGGTAGGATACTATTCGATGATGCTCCAGTTTGGCTTGATTGTCAGTGCAGTACTTCAGTCATTAAATAATTATTATTCTCCCTATCTATTTAAGATTCTGTCAGAAAAACAAAATCAGAAAAAAACATCTCTACTTGCTGAAAATAAGAAAGCCGTTCATTCTTCGCTTATATTCTTTGTTGCATCGTTCTGTATAGTCATAATAATAGATTTTTTTGCATATATAGTTGTGCATTATTTCTTACCAACCGAGTACTCATCGTATTATTATCTGGTTCCGGTGGTGACTTTTGCTTATGGCTTACAAGGCTGTTATTTTTCCGTGGTTAATTATATTTATTTTTGGGAGAAGACACAGTATCTTAATATCCCGTCGATATTGTCGTGTTTATTTCAGATAGTAATTGGTTATTTTCTTATCTCAAAATTTTCTTTATTGGGGGCATCGTTAAGTCTAGTGTTTTCGTGGGGGGTTCAGTTGCTATTTACATTGGGGGTCTTGTTCTATGTTAAAACAAAAACATGAAAATGAATTTCATTTTGCTTTAGTTGAATCTGTACTGCAACTAAAAACTTTAGACGCCTATGTTGAAAATAATGAAAACAAAGTTCATTTAATCATTCGATTGAATGGTGAACGAAAAAATGAGCAGGAGATACTTAATTTTATCAAGTTAAGAGATGAGAGATATTCTTCTGTTCAAATTTTGAATATTCAGAGAAAAAATAAAATTCATCTCCTTTTAAACATCTTTAAATTAAAAATTCTACTTTTAGGTAAAAAAAAAATAACGCTGATTGTTGGTGATCCCCACGCTAGATGGATGAATATAATATCATCCTTTAAAAACATTCAGAATGTAACGTATTTAGAAGATGGAATGTCTACG
>NZ_JADABY010000084.1 GCF_015672735.1 Citrobacter sp. Res13-Sevr-PEB04-36
TTTTTTCAATGCGTGATATAAGAAGAACTTTTAAAACATTATCAGGAATGCTTCACTTTACTGAAAATGAGAAAGATATTGTTAATCAGCATGCAAATAAAAACATAGGCAAAAAACATTATGATAGATACGACTATATCGTTGAAAAACGTGAGACAACCATAAAATGGGAGAAAGCAATGCAGATGCTGCTAGCAAATGATGGGGTTACTGAGATTCAATTGATAATTGAGAAGGAACGAGAGCTTTAACATATTGAGCAAATGAATCATCCATGTAATATTTACAACCTGAATCTTCAATGTGGAGATTCAGGTTTTTTTTGAGGTTTGAGATTAGCATCACAATAAAAGTAATGAAAATAGTCTGATATCAAACTTTGACATTATATGTGAGAACTTTAATTATGAGCTTTTTTGATAGGCGTTCTGAAGGATTTTTATTATCGCCGGGAGATAAAACAAGTTGTGGCGGCTTTATAAAAAGGAGTCAGGAATGCCATACTGTCGAAGGAATGGAAATAGTATATGAAATGGATGAATACATATGCGGAGTTAATGGTAAAACATATAAAATAAAAGGTGGTGTACCGAAAGGTTCATCGATTGAATGTGGGAGAGATTTATTTCGTCAAGTAAACTTAAGTTCCTGGGATAGTGATATTGATTCGGAGGGTCGAAAGGTAGAATCACCATCATCAAGGATAAAGCGACTCAAAGAAGAAACATCTTTGTATAAGCGTCAACCTGATTATCTTCGGGGTTCTGAAAACATAAATGAACATAGTAGATTTGTTGGAAGCGCGGGGGGAACGATAAATTTAAGAAAAAAATAATCTTTAATGATGAAAGCGAAGATATCTTTTCTCATAGAAAGTCTAATTTTCCATTCCGAAAAAGAATAAGTAATGAATCATATAATTATTACTTAAAAACGGGGCGTGATATGTCTCAATACGAGACAGAAATCATATGCTTACTGGCAGGTTCAGCACATAGCAGAGGTACATGTCCTTGCCAATGTCGATTTATACCCCATTTGAATATTACATACAGATATGATAATTATATTTTAGCAAGTTATGAAGCAGCAAACAGACCTCAAACACCCCCTCCTCTTGTTCACGCAACAAGACAAATTTCAGAATCCAGGCAATCAGTTGAACCTGGTTTTTGTATAGTACCAGAACTGACGACACCTAAATTATATGAACGTGAGTTAATGGTTAGTCCACCATCGGGAGTAAAAGAGTTGTATCATCAGTTGAATCCGGAAAAAAAGAAAAAGGCAGGTTCAATTTTGATTGTTGCCGATCCGGAAAAACAAGATGCAAAACAAATTAAGATTCTTGAAACAGCAAGAAATAAAATCGATAAAGCGCTTGAACCATTATCAAATGAAGAAGCCAAATTATTGCATGATAATAAAACGGCAGTGGATATTTTTTCATCTCAATTGCATAGTGATGCTCTTGGAACATCAGGTGATGTAATGGGATATATTAAGGATATTGGTAGTGAATATTATAGCGAAATAAATAAAATACTTAAAGATATTGAGAAATTATATCAAGATGCTTATTCTCAAAATAATGGCCGTATCTCAGGTGAGGAATTTTTTGGACGAAGAAAAATATTATTTAACCAATTAGATGCCGTATTGAATCGTTTTAGTAAATCTCAATTAGGATTACCACAATATGAAACATTAAAAAAAACATTGGGTTTGTCTACACGGTCTATCACTCACAAATGGGACCAAACGGGTGTAGGTGCTATAGAGGGTTACGCTTCATATGTTGAGAAATCTGCAAAACTAATGCAGTTAATGAAAAAGATAGGATATATTGGTATTGGGCTAGATTTTGCAGGATACTCAGAGAACGTATATGAGGCATGTTCAAAGGGTCGAGAAGACGCATGTTACAAAACCGCTATAGTTGAATACAGTAAATTTGGTGCTAAACAAGCTGCCGGAAATTTAGCTGGCCCTATTGCGGGAATCGCAGGACGTAGAGCTTGTATGTGGGCATTAGGAATGTTAACAGAAGAAATTGGCGGTATTGGTGCTGGATTATGTCTTGTCACAGGAATTGCGTCGGGTATAGCTGGTTCAAAAGTTGCGGAAGGTGTAGGTGAGGATGCAGGAGAAAAATATAGCAAAGAATATGGAAATGTCATATATGAAAAACTTTTTAACAAATAACATAAATATTATCCAAGTAATAACTCT
>NZ_JADABY010000009.1 GCF_015672735.1 Citrobacter sp. Res13-Sevr-PEB04-36
AAGTTGTTACCCTCTTAACGTAGAAAACGAGCCGTACATCGGAAAAACTCGCCGCTCTGTCTTTTTTTTCAACACAAAGATTGATCTTAGCCAGCGCCAGCGGGATCATGCTTCATGATAAAAAGAGAACAGTCGTCATTCAGATAGCATCTTTTCAGTCAGAGCGAGCCATGCAAACAGAGCAGTCGTCACAGCGAACGGTTACACGGTTATGTATACAATGCGGACTTTTTTTACTGCAACACGGGGCGGAAAGCGCGCTGGTTGACGAACTCTCCACCCGCCTCGGCCTGGCTCTTGGCATGGACAGTGTAGAAAGCGCCATCTCCTCAAATGCTATCGTCCTGACCACCATTAAAGATGGACAATGCCTGACGTCAACTCGAAAAAACCAGGATCGCGGCATCAATATGCACGTCGTGACCGAAGTGCAGCATATCGTTATTTTGGCCGAACATAAGCTGCTGGATGATAAGGGCGTGGAGAAACGTTTTAGCCAGATTAAACCACTGCGCTACCCTCGATGGCTGGTGGCGTTGATGGTCGGCCTGTCCTGCGCCTGTTTTTGTAAGCTAAATAATGGCGGATGGGATGGGGCTGTTATCACCTTTTTTGCCAGCATGGTCGCCATGTATATTCGCCAGATTCTGGCCTCCCGGCATTTGCATCCGCAAATCAACTTTTGTGTCACCGCCTTTGTCGCCACCACCATTTCCGGCCTGCTGCTGACGCTACCTACGTTTAATCACACGCCGACCATCGCCATGGCAGCCAGCGTGCTGCTGCTGGTTCCGGGTTTTCCATTGATTAATGCTGTCGCGGATATGTTTAAGGGGCACATTAATACGGGGCTGGCGCGCTGGGCCATTGCCAGTTTGCTCACGCTGGCGACCTGCATTGGCGTGGTCATGTCGATGACCCTATGGGGGCTGCGCGGATGGGTATGATCGATTTCATTTTTGCCCTACTACAGGACATGATCCTGTCGGCAATCCCGGCAGTCGGGTTTGCGATGGTCTTTAACGTACCACATCGGGCACTCCCCTGGTGTGCCCTGCTCGGCGCGCTCGGGCACGGTTCACGCATGGTGATGATGACCGCGGGGCTCAACATCGAATGGTCAACCTTTATGGCGTCATTGCTGGTTGGCTGCATCGGGATTCAATGGTCACGCTGGTATCTGGCACACCCGAAAGTCTTTACCGTCGCGGCAGTGATCCCCATGTTCCCCGGCATTTCTGCGTACACTGCGATGATCTCGGCGGTAAAAATCGGCCATTTCGGTTACAGCGAAGAGCTGATGATTACCCTGCTGACCAACTTCCTGAAAGCCTCATCTATCGTGGGTGCCCTGTCTATCGGCCTATCCGTACCGGGATTATGGCTGTATCGCAAACGCCCGCGCGTGTAACGGTTCACCGGTTTAATACCATAGCGGATGGGGGAATCTTCCTCATCCTGCTGCTCTCCTTCTTCTCTGTGTTACTATAAAAGCAGTCCCCTTCTCGGTTGTTGTTCAGTATTGAGAAACATTATGCCCTGCAAAATTTTGACTCCGGACGTCATCGGTATTGACGTCTTATTACACGATCACCAGGCAGTACTGGCAAAGTCAGCGGGTGGTGCGGTGGCCGTTTTCGCCAATAATGCGCCCGCATTTTATGCCGTGACGCCTGCGCGCCTGGCTGAGCTACTGGCGCTCGAAGAAAAACTGTCACGCCCGGGAAGCGATGTAACGTTGGATGCGCAATTTTACGAAGAGCCGCAAGCGGTACCCGTTGCCGTACCGATGGGGAAATTTCCAATGTACGCTGAGTGGCAGCCCGATACCGACTTTCAGCGCCAGGCCGCCTTATGGGGCGTCGCGCTCAGAGAGCCCGTCACCCCCGAAGAGCTGGCCTCGTTTGTGGCCTACTGGCAGGCAGAAGGCAAAATCTTTCACCATGTGCAGTGGCAACAAAAACTCGCACGTAGCGTACAAATTGGCCGGGCCAGCAATGGCGGGATGCCAAAGCGTGATGTTAACAGTGTCAGCGAACCTGACAGTCATATTCCACCGGGTTTTAGAGGATAACGATGAAAAACGTTGGCGACCTGATGAAACGTCTGCAAAAAATGATGCCGCCCAATGTCGAGCCCGCATTCAAAACGGGCGAGGAACTGCTGGCGTGGCAAAAAGAACAAGGTGAAATTCGTGCTGCAGCGCTGGCACGTGAGAACCGGGCAATGAAAATGCAGCGCACGTTCAACCGCTCCGGTATCCGTCCACTACACCAGAACTGCTCGTTTGAGAACTATCGGGTCGAGTGCGAAGGACAAATGAACGCCCTGAGCAAAGCCCGTCAATACGTCGAAGAGTTTGATGGCAACATCGCCAGCTTTATCTTTTCCGGCAAGCCCGGCACCGGAAAAAACCATCTGGCCGCCGCCATTTGCAACGAACTGCTGCTGCGCGGCAAGTCGGTGCTGATCATTACCGTGGCTGACATTATGTCGGCAATGAAAGAGACGTTCAGCAATCGTGAAACCAGCGAAGAACAGCTGCTCAACGACCTAAGCAACGTGGATCTGCTGGTGATCGACGAGATCGGTATGCAGACAGAATCCCGCTATGAAAAAGTGATCATCAACCAGATCGTCGATCGTCGTTCTTCCTCCAAGCGTCCGACCGGCATGCTGACAAACAGCAATATGGATGAAATGAACAAACTGCTGGGTGAGCGCGTGATGGATCGTATGCGACTCGGCAATAGCCTGTGGGTGATTTTTAACTGGGAAAGTTATCGCAGCCGGGTGACTGGCAAAGAGTATTGAGACCATTCCTAACATCAGCGGCGCTATACTGCGCTGAAAAGGCATAATACGAGTTACCTGGAATAATAATGATGAAAGCAACAAAACGTTTTCTGTGCTGTGCGGTTGCCGCCAGCACGCTGATCGCCACCAGCGTTTTCGCCGCCTCCTGGCAGGATTCACTCTCCAGCGCAGCTGGCGAACTGAGTAAGCAAACCTCGGGTTCACAGGGCAGCACCTCACTTTCCTCCCTGACCAGCCTGCTAAGCAGTAATCAGTCGCTCACCTCAAACAGCATGAACAACGCGGCCGGGATTCTGGAATATTGTGCGAAACAGAAGCTGGCTTCAGTCACCGATACTGAAAACGTCAAAAACCAGGTGCTGGATAAACTCGGCCTGGGCGCCACGGAGCAGAAAAAAGACACCAACTATCTGGACGGCATTCAGGGCCTGCTCAATGCCAAAGATGGTCAACAGCTTAACCTGGACACGATTGGTAACAGCTCGCTGGCAAAGCAAGTTAAAACCAAGGCCTGCGATCTGGTGTTAAAACAGGGTATGAACTTCATTTCCTGATGTGACAAATGCCGCGCGCGGTTTTCACTACCTGCGCGGTATCAATATCTTTCGCATATACATTCCTCAAAATAATCAGAAATGCCCTTCAACACCCCCGCATATCTAAACCAATTCTGAATAACAACGTAATTAAATGTCACTACAATTGCAGCAGTATAACAACGCTATTACATTGTACTGTCCAGAAATGATTAGCCAGCCAGGCATTTGCCCGGTTTACTGAGGATCGACCGTTGTCAGAATTAATCTCCATCACTCTGTTTCTCGCGTCGGTGCTGATTTACGCCTGGAAAGCGGGTCGCAACACCTGGTGGTTTGCCGCCACGTTAACGGTGCTGGGGATTTTTATTGTCCTAAATATTACCCTGTATGCCAGCGACTATTTCACCGGTGATGGCATCAACGATGCGGTGCTATACACCCTGACCAACAGCCTGACCGGCGCAGGCCTTGGCAAATATATTCTGCCAGGCGTCGGGATTGCACTGGCGCTGGCTGCTGTCTTTGGCGCACTGGGTTGGGTACTTCGTCGTCGTCGCCACCACCCTCATCACGTTGGCTACAGCCTGCTGGCACTGCTCCTGGCACTGGCTTCGGTGGATGCCAGCCCGGCATTTCACCAGATAACCGAACTGGTGAAATCCCAGTCACGCGATGGCGATCCGGACTTCGCGGCATATTACAAAGAGCCGTCAAAAACCATTCCCAACCCGAAGCTAAACCTGGTGTATATCTACGGAGAAAGCCTGGAGCGCACCTATTTTAACAATGATGCGTTCCCGGATCTGACCCCAGAACTCGGGGAATTAAAAAGCGAAGGGATGGATTTCAGCAATACTATGCAGTTACCGGGCACGGATTACACCATCGCTGGTATGGTCGCCTCGCAGTGCGGTATTCCACTGTTTGCCCCGTTTGAAGGCAATGCCTCGGCATCGGTCTCCAGCTTCTTTCCACAAAATATCTGCCTCGGCGATATTCTGAAAAACTCCGGCTATCAAAACTACTTTGTGCAGGGCGCAAATCTGCGCTTTGCCGGGAAAGACGTGTTCCTGAAATCTCACGGTTTTGATCATCTGTACGGCGCAGAAGAGTTAAAAAGTGTCGTGGCAGACCCGGCATATCGTAACGATTGGGGCTTTTATGACGACACCGTCCTTGATGAAGCGTGGAAAAAATTCGAGGAACTTTCGCGTACTGGCCAACGTTTTTCACTGTTTACCCTGACGGTAGACACCCATCATCCGGATGGATTTATCTCGCGCAGCTGTAACCGCAAACGTTATGACGTCGATGGCAAAGCCAACCAGTCGTTTAGCGCCGTCAGCTGCAGCCAGGAAAACATTGCGGCGTTTATTAATAAGATCAAAGCGTCACCGTGGTTTAAAGATACCGTTATCGTGGTGTCTTCCGATCATCTGGCGATGAACAACACCGCCTGGAAGTACCTGAACAAGCAGGATCGCAACAACCTGTTCTTCGTTCTGCGCGGTGACCAGCCGCAACAGGATACGCTGGCAGTGAAACGCAACACCATGGATAACGGCGCGACCGTCCTGGACATTCTCGGCGGCGATAACTTTATCGGTCTCGGACGCAGTAGCTTGTCGAGCGAGTCTGTGTCAGAAGTATTCCTGAACATCAAAGAAAAAACGCTGGCCTGGAAGCCCGATATTATTCGCCTGTGGAATTTCCCCAAAGAGATGAAAGCGTTCACCGTCGACAGGGACAAAAACATGATCGCGTTCTCCGGCAGCCATTTCCGCCTGCCGCTGCTGCTACGTGTGTCGGATAAACGCGTTGAACCGCTGCCGGAAAGTGAATACTCTGCCCCGCTGCGCTTCCAGCTGGCTGATTTCGCCCCGCGCGATAACTTTGTCTGGATAGACCGCTGTTACAAAATGGCCCAACTGTGGGCGCCAGAGTTGGCGCTCTCCACCGACTGGTGCGTATCTCAGGGGCAACTGGGCGGGCAGCAAATTGTACAACACGTCGATAAAGCCAAATGGCAAGGTAAAACCGCGTTTAAAGACACGGTGATCGACATGGAGCGTTACAAAGGTAACGTTAATACGCTGAAAATTGTTGATAACGATATTCGCTACAAGGCCGACAGCTTCGTCTTTAACGTAGCCGGTGCACCGGAAGAGGTAAAACAGTTTAGCGGGATTTCACGCCCCGAATCCTGGGGTCGCTGGTCTAATGCGCAACTGAGTGACGAGGTAAAGATCGAATACAACGCACCATTGCCGAAGAAATTTGATCTGGTGATCACCGCCAAAGCGTTCGGTGACAACGCCAATCGCCCCATCCCGGTACGCGTTGGCAACGAGGAACAGACGCTGGTGTTAAGCCATGACGTCAGCACCACCACGCTGCATTTTGATAACCCGACAGACGCCGACACGCTGGTCATTATTCCACCCGATCCCGTCGCTACCAACGAGGGCAACATTCTGGGCCATTCGCCGCGTAAGCTGGGGATCGGCATGGTTGAAATCAAAATCGTGAACCTGCAAGGGTAAAAAAAACAGCGCCCAACACATCTCCGGGCGCTGCATGGCAACTTTATCAGAACGTGATCACGCCTTTAATCAGTTCTCGGTTGTTAATCACATCCCGCTCGTAGATTTCTGCAAGCGTGGCAAACGCGTAACGGTGGGTCAGCATCATGTCCGCCGTCAGCTTGCCTTCCGACATCAGGCGACCGACTTTGGCGAAGTCTTCCGGGGTAGCATTGCGACTGCCCATCATGGTGGTTTCTTTCTTGTGGAACTCGGGGTCAGAGAACTGCAAATCACCTTTAAACAGCCCAACAAACACAATGCTGCCGCCGTGACGAATCAAATTCACCGTGTTGTTCATCGCATGCTGATTCCCCGTAGCATCAATCACTTTTTGCGCCAGCGAGCCGTCAAACTGCGCGCGTAGCTGCGCGTCAAAATCTTCAGCGGAAGGATCGATAACCGGCAGTCCCAGGCGGGAGGCTACATGTTCCCGCCTGGCAGGACTGGTATCCGCCACCACCACCTGCGCACCATCAGCTTTGGCAATCGCCGCCGCACCAAGACCAATCGGCCCAGCTCCCACCACCAGCACCTGCTCACCAGGCGCCACGGCTGCCCGACGCACCGCATGTGCGCTGATGGCATACGGTTCAATCAGCGCCGCCGCCTGCGGGTCAATACCCTGCGCATCCAGCAGATTAGTCTCCGGCACAGAGAGATATTCACTGAAGCCGCCATCCTGATGCACGCCAATCACCGAGATCTTCTCACAGCAGTTGGTGCGTCCACTCTGACACGCCGGGCACTGCTGGCATGCGACGTAAGGAATAACCGCAACCTGCTGACCCATTTTCAGATGTTGTATATTATTCCCCAGCCCAACAATTTCTCCGCATATTTCATGACCTAATACACGTGGATAGCTGAAAAACGGTTGATTGCCACCCCAGGCATGAATATCGGTCCCACAAATCCCGACAGACTTAATTTTTATTAATGCTTCGCCTTCACCCGCAATAGGTATATCGCGTTCTTTCCAGACTAATTTCTTGGGTTCCTGGCAAATTAGCGTATTCATCGTAGACATGATTCTGCACTCCCGTTTTCGTCGTTGCCCCAGATATCGATGAAAATACAAATACCGGAGTAAGCCGAAACATAATCTGTGAAATTCAACGCATAAAAATGTTTTAAATCGGGTTTTAATAGGTAAAAAGGAGACACCATGAGCCGTTCACAGAACCTACGTCACAATGTCATTAACCAGATAATTGATGATATGGAGCGGGGCCATATCCCTTCCCCACTGCCGTCACAAAGCGCGCTGGCAGAGATGTATAACATCAGTCGCACCACCGTGCGTCATATGCTGGGCCATTTAGGCGAATGCGGTGTGCTGACGCAGGTGGGTAGCCACTACGTTATCGTGCGCAAACCGGATCATAACGACGGTTTTGATTGCACCACGGCCTCCATGGCTGAACAAAGTCGCATTTTTGAGCAGGCCTTTTTCACCATGATTAACCAGCGCCAGCTGCGCGCAGGCGAAACGTTCTCTGAGCTACAGCTTGCCAGAGCTGCTGGCGTCAGCCCGGTTGTTGTGCGGGAATACCTTTTAAAATTCGAACGTTACAATCTGATTAAAAACGAAAAACGCGGTCAGTGGGGCATGAAGCAGTTCGATCAAGCCTACGCCGAACAACTGTTCGAGCTACGAGAAATGCTGGAAACACATGCTCTGCAGCATTTCCTGAATCTGCCTGACGGCGACCCGCGCTGGCTGCAGGCCAAAATGCTGCTCGAGCGACATCGGACGCTACGCGACAGCATTGGCAGTAGCTTTCGTATGTTCTCGCAGTTAGACCGCGAGTTCCACGCCCTGCTACTTTCTGCTGCTGATAATATCTTTTTTAATCAGTCTCTTGAGATTATTTCGGTTATCTTCCACTTCCACTATCAGTGGGACGAAAGCGACCTCAAGCAACGCAACATCATTGCCATTGATGAGCATATGACTATTCTCAGCGCGCTGATCTGCCGCAGCGACCTGGATGCCACCCTGGCACTCTGTAACCATTTGAATTCAGCTAAACAATCGATGATTCGCTCCATTCACCAAACCAGTGACAGCCCCATTAAGAACAGATAAAAAACAGCAAACCACTACCGGGAGCACGGTTTTATACAAATAAAAACGCCAGAAAAAACCTCTTGCCTATGCTCACGCTAAGTCGACTGCATTAAAACTTTGTGAGCGGTGATGAATAACGTGATTTATCACTGGTATTTTTAATACAGCACGGACTGGTACCGTGTAAAAATAAATTATTGAGGTTCAGGAGTCTGGCGTGGAAAAAAATAATATTACCCTCGACCCGAGTTCTTCGTTTGGCACTTCGTCATCTGCGGATATAAATATCCCGCCAGACGGCATGGTACAACGCAGCAGTCGAATAAAACGAATTCAGACCACAGCAATGATTTTATTATTTTTTGCTGCGGTTATTAATTATCTCGACCGCAGTTCACTGTCGGTAGCGAACTTAACGATTCGTGAAGAACTGGGGCTCAGTGCCACTCAAATCGGCATCCTGCTGTCCGTATTTTCTCTCGCTTACGGTATTGCGCAGTTGCCCTGCGGCCCGCTGCTGGATCGTAAAGGTCCGCGTATTATGCTGGGACTGGGTATGTTCTTCTGGTCGCTGTTTCAGGCAATGTCCGGCATGGTACACACCTTCACTCAATTTGTGCTGGTGCGTATCGGGATGGGGATTGGTGAAGCGCCAATGAACCCGTGTGGCGTGAAGGTGATCAACGACTGGTTTAACATCAAAGAACGTGGCCGTCCGATGGGGTTATTCAACGCTGCTTCGACCATCGGTGTTGCCATTAGCCCACCGATTCTGGCCGCGATGATGCTGGTGATGGGCTGGCGTTGGATGTTTATTACCATTGGTGTGCTGGGTATTTTCCTCGCCATCGGCTGGTACATGCTGTATCGCAACCGCGAGCAGATTGAACTGAGCGCCACCGAACAGGCGTATCTGAATGCCGGTAGCGTCAATGCCCGCCGCGATCCGCTGAGCTTTGCCGAATGGCGTAGTCTTTTTCGCAACCGTACCATGTGGGGCATGATGCTGGGCTTTAGCGGCATTAACTATACGGCATGGCTGTATCTGGCCTGGCTGCCGGGTTACCTGCAAACCTCCTACAACCTGGATTTAAAGAGCACCGGACTCATGGCCGCGATCCCGTTCCTTTTTGGTGCTGCCGGGATGTTGATTAACGGTTTTGTCACCGACTGGCTGGTGAAAGGCGGCATGGCACCGATTAAGAGTCGTAAGATTTGTATCATTGCCGGGATGTTCTGCTCTGCTGCATTCACCTTCGTGGTACCGCAGGCGACAACGTCGATGGCCGCCGTGTTACTGATTGGGATGGCGCTGTTCTGCATCCATTTTGCCGGAACGTCCTGCTGGGGCCTGATCCACGTCGCAGTGGCTTCACGTATGACCGCCTCCGTAGGCAGCATCCAGAACTTTGCCAGCTTTATCTGTGCGTCGTTCGCGCCGATCGTCACCGGATTTATTGTGGATACCACCAACTCTTTCCGTCTGGCGTTGCTTATCTGTGGCTGCGTGACGATGGTAGGGGCGTTTGCTTACATCTTCCTGGTTCGCCAGCCAATCAGCGACCCGCGTCAGGAGTAATTACGTGTAGACCGACGGTATCGGGCTACACATATCTTCCCGGTAAGCCGGATGAGCAACAGCACCATCCGGCATCACAGGCTTAGAACGTTTCCCAGTTTTCACCGGCATCCGTCGCCACGGCTTTACGCGGTTGGGTGGTTGTCGATACCGGTTTTGCGGCAGCAACATCACGCGCGCGTTTTTGCTCGTGCTGAATACGGAACACGGCAACGGCCTGGGTCAGACGGCTGGCCTGTTCTTCCAGCGCCGCCGCGGCAGCAGCAGACTCTTCCACCAGCGAGGCGTTCTGCTGGGTTACACGATCCATCTCAGCAACGGCCAGACCGACCTGATCAATACCCCGACTTTGTTCGTCGGATGCTGAGGCGATCTCCCCCATGATATCGGTCACGCGGGTCACCGCATTCACGATCTCATCCATGGTTTCACCAGCGCTTTCAACCAGCGTTGAACCTACATCCACACGGCTGACCGAGTCTTCAATCAGGCTCTTGATCTCGCGCGCAGCCTGGGCACTGCGCTGGGCCAGGTTACGCACTTCACCGGCGACAACCGCAAATCCACGGCCCTGCTCACCCGCACGTGCTGCTTCTACTGCGGCGTTCAACGCCAGAATGTTGGTCTGGAAGGCAATGCCGTCGATCACGCTGATAATGTCGGCAATTTTCTGCGAACTGGAGGCGATGTCACGCATGGTTTGCACCACGTTATCCACCACTTTGCCACCTTTCTGCGCCGTTTCAGAGGCACTCAGTGCCAGATGGCTAGCCTGACGGGCGTTTTCGGCGTTCTGTTTCACGGTTGCCGTCAACTGTTCCATGCTGGCCGCAGTTTCTTCCAGCGAAGCTGCCTGCTGCTCGGTACGTGAAGAGAGATCGTTGTTGCCCATCGCGATCTCGCTGGCACCGCTGTAAATGGCGTTAGCACCGTTACGCACATCGCCCACGGTGCTCATCAGCTCACCCTGCATGTGGCGCAGGCTCTCGGCCAGTTGCCCAATCTCGTTGGAGCCTTCCACGTCGATGCGCTTCACCAGGTCGCCGCTGGCAATATGACGAATGCTGTCAATCAGGCGGTTCATCGGGGCGATCAGCGAAAACTTAATGCCAAACCAAACGGCGATAATGGCCGCCAATACGGTAATCAGCACGCAGACCAACACCCACATCGCCTGGCTGTAAGAACTGTTGTTATCTTCAACCGCAATGTCATACAGACGATCGTTCTGCTGCATGTAGTTCATATACTGCTTCTCAAAGCCATCCTGATAGCTTTGCGTCGGTTGATCGAAGAACGCATTGATCTTTCCGTCACCCAGTAGCTGGATCAGTTCCGCCAGCGCGCCATGGTAGATGTCATAGGTGCGGCTGATCTCCTGAAATGCGGCTTCGCTTTGACGTGGATCGCGTGGCAGCGATTCATAAGTCGCCCAGTTTTTCTCGGTCATTTTCAGCGCGGAGCTCGCCACCTGCATCAGTTCCGCCACGGTTGCACCGCTGCCGATATTGCTCTGATCCATCATGTAGCGAATACCCGCCCGGTTCAGGGTATTTCGCGTTTGCAGCAGTTCAACCCAGGTCGCATTCAGCGCAGACTGCTGCTGGCGAATGGTTTGCAGAACGGTAAAGTTCTCTTTGTCATTCTTCAGTGAATTAAAGAACAACCCGCCCGAGGCCAGCTGTAAAAGACCAAACAGCGCCAATACCAGCAGTAAGCTGGTAACAATTTTCATTCTTTTTAACATGGTTTCTCTTTCCGCTAGACAGATACTCTGGTTGTCGGCCTGAAAAGAGAAAACTTTATGGTATAGGCAGTTACCACAGAATTATCGTTTACGCATTCCACGACACCTCCCATGAGAAACCCCATAAAAAACCGTCATTAAATGATGCCAGAGGTGTACGATTCAGGCTTTTAGAGAAAGGATGCTTCGATGCTAAACCGCGATTTTGATCACTTGTCGACTCTGACACACCTCTTTTTTGAACGAGAAGATATTCGTCAAAAGCTCAACATTATCGACCAGTACAATATCTCGGGTTGGGAGATCTGGATGCAGATAGAATTTGCCAATCTGTTGGCTTCGACGGGCCATGAATGGTGGCGCGAACAAACCCTTGCTTGCGATCTGCGGAAAAATCCGCAGCGGTCATCAGTACGTGCGGATTTCTTGCTGCGTAAAAAAGGTTGGACACAATATAGTTACATTGCGCTTGAGCTAAAACAGAACCAGGACCCAACAAGCTGCGTCCGAAATATGATTGCTGATTTGGTGAAAAGCGCAAAAATCAAACGCTCAGAATTAGATCTGCGCAGCTACTGGACGCTTGGGGTTACTCCCAAGATAGATAAAGAACGCCTTGATGCGCTGATTGATTACTATCTGGATGAAAAGTACTACCTGACGAAATCTCGTCAAAAACATGTGTTACTCAAAGATATCGAACAGACGCCTTACTGTTACATCGTGATTTGAGTATCTCAGAGAGAGGCTGTGGCATCTGAACAACACGGCATACAGAAGCGTGATCGCTATTATGCCGTGATCTCAATCACATAAACCCACCCACTAAGCCACGCTATTTACCGCTCACTGACACTTGGGACCGCTTAGGCTGACATATAACCACTCACTTATTTACCTTACTTTACGCGCGTAATTCTCTGGCAAGATCCTCCCAACATAGCAGTCAACTTATCTCCTCAAACACACGATCAACCTCCCAGCGGCTTCGGCCAATTATTAGGTTTTACTATGGATACGAAAAAGATATTCAAGCACATACCTTGGGTGATTCTCGGAATCATCGGTGCATTCTGCCTCTCGGTAGTAGCATTACGTCGGGGTGAACACATCAGCGCCCTGTGGATCGTGGTCGCCTCTGTCTCTGTTTATCTGGTGGCCTATCGTTACTACAGTTTGTACATCGCCCAGAAAGTGATGAAACTTGACCCGACGCGTGCCACGCCTGCGGTCATCAACAACGACGGTCTGAACTACGTCCCAACCAACCGTAACGTCCTGTTTGGTCACCACTTTGCCGCTATCGCTGGGGCAGGTCCGCTGGTTGGACCGGTACTGGCCGCGCAGATGGGCTACCTGCCCGGTACGCTGTGGCTGCTGGCAGGCGTAGTGCTGGCCGGTGCAGTGCAGGACTTCATGGTGCTGTTTATCTCTTCTCGTCGTAACGGCGCGTCTCTCGGTGAGATGATCAAAGAAGAGATGGGCCCGGTACCGGGAACCATCGCGCTGTTTGGCTGCTTCTTAATCATGATCATCATCCTGGCAGTGCTGGCGCTGATCGTGGTGAAAGCGCTGGCTGAAAGCCCGTGGGGTGTGTTCACCGTCTGCTCAACCGTACCGATCGCGCTGTTCATGGGGATCTACATGCGCTTCCTGCGCCCGGGACGTGTGGGCGAAGTGTCGGTGATTGGTATTGTGTTGTTGGTTGCCTCCATTTACTTCGGCGGCGTGATTGCTCACGACCCGTACTGGGGCCCGGCACTGACCTTTAAAGACACCACCATTACCTTCACGCTTATTGGCTACGCGTTTATCTCTGCGCTGCTGCCAGTATGGCTGATCCTCGCCCCGCGCGACTATCTGGCCACCTTCCTGAAAATCGGCGTTATCGTTGGTCTGGCTGTCGGTATCGTTATCCTTAACCCAGAGCTGAAAATGCCGGCGATGACCCAGTACGTTGACGGTACCGGTCCGCTGTGGAAAGGGGCGCTGTTCCCATTCCTGTTCATCACCATCGCCTGTGGCGCGGTGTCTGGCTTCCACGCGCTGATCGCCTCCGGTACCACACCGAAGCTGCTGGCCTGTGAAACCGACGCGCGTTTCATTGGTTATGGCGCAATGCTGATGGAATCCTTTGTAGCGATTATGGCGCTGGTTGCCGCCTCCATCATCGAACCAGGTCTGTACTTTGCGATGAACACCCCGCCTGCGGGCCTTGGCATCACCATGCCGAACCTGCATGAAATGGGTGGTGAGAACGCACCACTGATTATGGCGCAGCTGAAAGACGTGACCGCACACGCAGCGGCAACTGTCAGCTCCTGGGGCTTCGTGATTTCGCCTGAGCAGATCCTGCAGACCGCGAAAGACATCGGTGAACCGTCCGTTCTGAACCGCGCCGGTGGCGCACCGACGCTGGCTGTCGGTATCGCTCACGTGTTCCACAAAGTGCTGCCGATGGCTGACATGGGCTTCTGGTACCACTTCGGTATTCTGTTTGAAGCGCTGTTCATCCTGACCGCACTGGACGCCGGTACCCGTTCTGGCCGCTTTATGCTGCAAGATTTGCTGGGTAACTTCGTGCCGTTCCTGAAGAAAACCGACTCCCTGGTTGCAGGCGTTGTAGGTACTGCGGGCTGCGTCGGCCTGTGGGGCTACCTGCTGTATCAAGGCGTGGTTGACCCGCTGGGCGGCGTGAAGAGCCTGTGGCCGCTGTTCGGTATCTCTAACCAGATGCTGGCCGCCGTGGCGCTGGTTCTCGGCACCGTGGTACTGGTTAAAATGCAGCGCACCAAATACATCTGGGTCACCGTGGTTCCGGCCGTATGGCTGCTGATCTGCACCACCTGGGCGCTGGGTCTGAAACTGTTCAGCACCAACCCGCAGATGGAAGGCTTCTTCTTCATGGCAAGTCAGTACAAAGAGAAGATTGCTAACGGCGGTGAACTGACCGCGCAGCAGATTGCCAACATGAACCATATCGTCATCAACAACTACACCAACGCAGGCCTGAGTATTCTGTTCCTGGTGGTGGTGTACAGCATCATTTTCTACGGGTTCCGTACCTGGCAGAAAGCCCGCGCCATCAACGGCCGCTCTGATAAAGAGACGCCATATGTACCGGTGCCGGAAGGCGGCGTGAAGACCTCTTCACACCACTAACCTGAAGCCGGGTGGCAAGCGCTTACCCGGCCTCGATCACTTAGTGCCGCAGGCGTAATTGGCAGCAGTCAGTTTGGCTGCGGACAGCGCGCAGCAACCGGAGCGTACACGCAGTACGTGAGGATTGCGAGCACTGCCCGCGGTCAAAATGACAAGTGAAATAGCCTGCATCTACGAGCTCAACATATATCCGGGGCGTTTTATGTTTGGTACTTTAGGTCAGGCAAAAAAGTATCTCGGTCAGGCGGCAAAAATGCTGATTGGTATTCCGGACTACGACAACTACGTCGAGCATATGAAGACCAACCATCCCGATAAGCCGTACATGACCTACGAAGAATTCTTCCGCGAGCGCCAGGAAGCCCGCTACGGTAGCGGCGGAAGCAGTTGCTGTTAGAAGGAGAAATGAATGACCCCGATTGCAGTCACCCTACTCACAGGTTTTCTCGGCGCGGGTAAAACCACCCTGCTGCGCCATATTCTCAACGAGCAGCACGGTTACAAAATTGCCGTTATCGAAAACGAATTCGGCGAAGTCTCAGTGGACGATCAGCTGATTGGCGACCGCGCCACGCAGATCAAAACCCTGACCAACGGCTGCATCTGCTGCACCCGTTCCAGTGAACTGGAAGACGCCTTGTTAGACCTGCTCGACAACCTTGATAAGGGTACGATCGATTTTGACCGTCTGGTGATTGAGTGCACCGGCATGGCCGATCCCGGCCCGATTATCCAGACCTTTTTCTCCCATGAAGTGATTTGCGAACGCTACCTGCTGGACGGCGTGATCGCCCTGGTTGACGCGGTGCACGCCGACGAACAGATGAACCAATTCACCATCGCCCAGTCGCAGGTTGGCTACGCCGACCGCATCCTGCTGACCAAAACCGACGTAGCAGGTGAAAGCGAGAAACTGCGTGAGCGCCTGGCGCGCATCAACGCCCGCGCCCCGGTGTATACCGTCACCCATGGCGACATCGACCTCGCGCAGCTGTTCGACACCAATGGTTTTATGCTGGAAGAGAACGTGGTCAGCGCCAAACCGCGCTTTCACTTTATCGCCGACAAACAAAACGATATCTCATCGATCGTTGTCGAACTGGATTACCCGGTGAATATCAGCGACGTTTCACGGGTGATGGAAAACCTGCTGCTGGAATCCGCCGAAAAACTGCTGCGTTACAAAGGCATGTTGTGGATTGAAGGCGAACCCAACCGCCTGCTGTTCCAGGGCGTCCAGCGTCTGTACAGCGCCGACTGGGACCGCCCGTGGGGCGACGAACAGCCGCACAGCACGCTTGTGTTTATCGGTATTAATTTACCGGAAGACGAGATTCGAGCAGCGTTTGCGGGCTTGAAGAAGTAATCCCTCCTGAATTGCCCGGTAGCGCTACGTTTATCGGGCCTACACATTCCGCTTCCCGTAGGCCGGAAATTTGCGGCCCGTAATGTCGCGCCTCTTCTTCCCATCACTCAGACATCATCACTATCTACAAATTACCCATCACTCCCATTCTTTAGCCTTTTTAAAGTGTTACACACAACATCCTGCCCTTATAACGCTTGATAAAAAAACGTGCAGCGTTATGATTTTGGAAGACGTCTCGCAAAACGAACCTTTTCACCCTTTGCAGTTTCAGTAATACGCTGCGGGTGATCGCTGCAAGGAGCTCAATCTTTGACAACCGCTAGCCCAACTCAGCCAACAAACTTTGATTTCCTGGCAGAATACGATCCGCTATTGGTTCAAATTACCGCCACTGCAGAACGGCTATTCTCCAGCGATCCTAATACCACGCTAATGAAGCTGCGCCAGTTTGGTGAAGCGCTGGCACAAAATATTGCTGCCCGGCTGAATATTAGTCGGGAAGATAATCCAAACCAGCAAGAATTGCTCTACCGACTGGACAGGGAATTACAGTTTGATCCTGCCATCCGTCAGTTATTTCATACGCTGAGAATTGAAGGTAACAAAGCGACGCATCAGTTCCAGACCCGGCACCGTGAAGCGATGGATGCGCTAAAAGTCGCCCGTGCGCTGGCAATCTGGTTCCACCAGACATTTGGTGATGCGGGTAGTCAGTTTAATCCGGGCCCTTTTGTTCCGCCGCATGACCCGAGTGAACAGCTCAATAAATCTCAATCTGCCATCGAACAACTCAAACAAACCTTATTGGCAGCGAACCAAAAGCTGGAATCCAGCGAGCAGCTTCAGACTTTACTTAAACAGCAAAAAGAAGAATATGAACAGCTGGCTCATGCGATGGATATTGAGGCCAGAGAACAGCAGCAATTGCTGGAAATAAGTCAGCAGGATCTACAAACGCTCCAGCAAAATTATGAAGCGAAGCTCACCGCCTTGCAGGCACAGCTTGCCCAGCAAACACAGCAAGCCATTACGGCCCAGCGCAAAGAATTTGGCCGCAAGTCCAGCTATGCCCGCAAGTACATCATTACCGAAGAGCTGACCCGGATCCTGATTGACCAGCAGCTCAATGAATGGGGCTGGCTGGCGGATACCCAGGAAATCACCTGGAAAAAGGGCTCCCGCCCCGAAAAAGGGGTCAACAAAGCCATTGCAGAATGGCCTACCTTTGCCGATGACGAACATGGCCGAGCGGATTACGTCCTTTTCTGCGGGCTCACTCCCGTCGCAACCGTTGAAGCGAAAAGAAAAAACGAAAACGTTGCTGGTAAAATTCCCCAGGCCGAGCGCTACAGCAAAGGGTTTCAGTTCGACGCGTCCATGACTCCCGCCTGGTCTGAAGAAGGGCGCGTTAAAGGCTGGGAAGATGGCGTGAATAGCGTGTATCAAATTCCTTTCGTCTTCTCCTGCAACGGTCGGCCTTATATCAAACAGTCCGCCGAACATTCCGGCACGTGGTTCCGCGATGTTCGCTCGCCTGACAATACCCGCTATCCGCTGGAAAGCTTCATCACGCCAGAAGGCCTGATGGACCGCCTGCATCGTAGCCGGGCGCAAGCAGAAGCCAGACTGCATCAGGAACCGTTTAGCTATCTTGGCTTGCGTGATTACCAGGTCAACGCGGTTAAGGCCGTCGAGTCCGCGCTGGAACAGGGCTCGCGTGAAGCGTTGCTGGCCATGGCGACCGGGACGGGGAAGACACGTACTATTATTGGCTTAATTTACCGCTTCCTGAAGGCCGAACGCTTTAAACGGATCCTCTTTCTCGTCGACCGCTCTGCGCTGGGCGAACAGGCGCAGGATGCCTTTAAAGAAGCTTCGCTGGAACAGAACCAGACGCTTTCACAAATCTATAATGTCGCCGAACTGGGCGATATGGCGGCAGAAGCGGAAACCCGCGTACAGGTTGCGACGGTACAATCCATGGTTAGCCGCATCTATCGTTCCGGCACGCCGCCTGCGGTCGATACCTACGACTGCATCATCATCGACGAAGCGCACCGTGGTTACACGCTGGATCAAGAGATGACCGAGGGCGAGCTTTCCATTCGCGATAACGCCCAATATCTCTCCAGCTATCGTCGGGTGCTGGACTATTTTGACGCGGTGAAAATCGGGCTAACCGCCACCCCAGCTAAACATACCAGCGAGATTTTTGGTCATCCCGTGTATATCTACTCCTACCGGGAAGCGGTGGCGGAAGACTGGCTGATTGACCACGAACCGCCGGTTCGCTATGAAACCCAGCTCAGCAAATACGGTATTCATTTTGAGGCTGGAGACACCGTCAGCGCCGTGGATGCAGAAACAGGGGAAGTCGATACCAGCGAGCTGGAAGACGAGCTGAATTTCGACGTCGATGCCTTCAACCGTAAAGTCATCACCGAAGATTTTAACCGGGTAATCTGCGAAGAGCTGGCGAAAGAGATAGACCCTTCCGGCGATGAAAAAACGCTGATTTTCTGCGCCACGGACGCCCACGCCGATATGGTGAAGCGCCTGCTCGATGATGCCATGGGCGCGGTCAACCCCGACTTTAATCAGGCCGCGATTGAGAAGATCACCGGCAAGAGCGATCAGGTCAGCAAGCTTATCAAACGCTTTAAAAACGAACGCTATCCCAGCATTGGCATCACCGTGGATCTGTTAACCACCGGCATTGACGTTCCGGCAATCACCCACCTGGTGTTCCTGCGTCGGGTGAAATCGCGCATTCTGTACGAGCAGATGATCGGCCGCGCCACCCGTCGCTGCGACGATATCGGCAAAACCGTCTTCTGGATCCACGATCCGGTGGATATCTACGCCACGCTTCAGGATGTGAACACCATGAAGCCGCTGGTGAAAAACGCGGGCGTCAGCATCGAGCAACTGGTTGAAGAGCTGTCGAATGACGATGTGCTGGAAACGGCGCTTAACAATCCAGGCGATAGCCCAACGGAAACCCAGGCGGATAGCTTACTCAATCAGCTCAGCCAGAAAATTATGCGCGTCCTGCGTAAAGCGGAGAAAAAGGCCGAAAAACGCCCGGAAGTCCGCCAAAAACTCAATGAACTGGAAGAACTCTGGGGCGTGGAGCCAAAACAGTTGCACCAGCACCTGCATAAGCTTGGCCCGCAGCAAGCCTCGGCGTTTCTCAAGCAGCATCGCAATCTGATCCGTCAGTTAAGCGACGTCGGCACCTTGCTGGGCAGCGAGTACCGTCCGGTAATTTCAGACCATGATGATGAGCTCATCAGCAAAGAGCAGACCTATGGGCGCTACCAGAAACCCGCCGACTACCTGCAAAGCTTTAATGAGTTTATCTCCACGCAAATCAACCAGTCCGCCGCTCTATCGGTGGTGATTAACCGTCCGCGTGACCTGACGCGTGAGCAGTTAAAAGAGATCCGCCTTTTGCTGGATGAAGCGGGCTACAGCGAGGCCAGCCTGCGTTCGGCGGTACGCACCCAGAGCTGCCAGGATATCGCCGCCACCATCATCGGGCATATTCGCCAGGCCGCGCTCGGTGAACCGCTTATTCCGTTCGAAGAGCGCGTTAAGCTAGCGCTGGACAAAATCTATGCCCAGCATAGCTGGAGTAAAGTGCAGAAACGCTGGCTGGAGCGGCTGGCAAAACAGCTGGTGCATGAAGTGGTGCTGGATAAAAACTTCGTTAACCACCTGTTCTCCGCCGACGGCGGGACGAAGAAACTCAACAGCCTGCTGGACAACCAACTGGACACCATTCTCGACCAGATGAGCGATGCATTGTGGGCACCCAAATCCGCCTGATCGTGATACCCTTCCCCATCATTTTTTGACAGACAGGCCGGGTAACCGGCCTTAACCGGAATAGCTATGAGTAACAACGAAATCGTTCAGAAACTCTGGAATCTTTGTGACGTCCTGCGTGACGATGGCATCAACTACAGCGATTACGTCACCGAGCTGGTTTTACTATTGTTTATCAAGATGGTGCACGAGAACACCGAAGCGGAAACGCTGGATAAACACATCCTGCCAGAAGGGTGCCGCTGGAGCGATTTAAACAGCAAATCCGGTCTTAACCTGCTGAACGACTACAAACAAATTCTGCTGAAACTCTCTACCGGGAAAGACGCCGAAGGCAAACTGGTCCACGCCGACCCGCTGATCACCGCAATTTATGCCGACGCGCAAACGCGCCTGCGCGAGCCGCGCCACCTGGAGCAGCTGATCCGCTCGCTGGATCAGATCGACTGGTTTAGCGCGCAGAAAGACGGTCTGGGTGATCTGTATGAAGGGCTGCTGGAAAAGAACGCCGGTGAAACCAAGTCCGGTGCCGGGCAGTATTTTACCCCGCGGGCGCTGATCAACAGCATGGTGCGCTGCATTAAACCGCAGCCAGGCGAAGTGATTCAGGATCCTGCCGCCGGTACCGCGGGCTTCTTGATTGCCGCCGATCAGTACATCAAGGCCAACACCGACGATCTGTACGATCTGTCGGACAAAGAGCGCGTGTTCCAGAAGAACAAAGCCTTTATCGGCGTTGAGCTGGTGCCATCTACCCGGCGTCTGGCGCTGATGAACTGCCTGCTTCACGGCATGGAAGGCGATGAAAAAGGCGTGGTGCATCAGGGCAACGCGCTGGGTATGGCCGGGCAGTCGCTGACAAAAGCCGATATCATTTTAGCCAACCCACCGTTTGGTACCTCTAAAGGCGGGGAAGCCAGTATTACCCGCGACGACCTGACCTACAGCACCAGCAATAAACAGCTGGCCTTTTTGCAGCATATTTACCGCAACCTGAAGCCGGGCGGTCGTGCCGCCGTTGTGCTGCCTGATAACGTGCTGTTTGAAGCAGGCGTAGGTGCCGACGTTCGCCGCGACCTGATGAATAAATGCAATCTGCACACCATTCTGCGTTTGCCGACCGGGATCTTCTACGCGCAGGGCGTGAAAACCAACGTGCTGTTTTTCACCAAAGGCACCAACGCCGATAAATACCAGGAAGAGAACTGCACCGAAAACGTCTGGGTGTATGACCTGCGTACCAATATGCCGAGCTTCGGCAAGCGCACACCGTTTACCGAGCAGCATCTCAAGCCGTTTGAAGAGGTATTTGGCGACGATCCGCACGGCAACAGCCCACGCACTGAAGGCGAGTGGAGCTTTAACGCCAGCAAGATTGACGTGGCCGACAGTGCAGAGAACCAGAACACCGAGCAGCACCTGACCACCAGCCGCTGGCGCTGCTTCAGCCGCGAGTGGATCCGCAGCGCCAAATCCGATTCGCTGGATATTTCCTGGCTGAAGGATAAAGACAGCATCGACGCCGACAGCCTGCCGGAGCCGGATGTGCTGGCGGCAGAAGCGATGGGCGAGCTGGTTCAGGCTCTGGGCGAGCTGGACTCGCTGATGCGTGAGCTTGGCGCGGGCGAAGAGGCGGATGCACAGCGGACGTTGCTGAGTGAAGCGTTTGGTGAGGTGAAGGCATGAGTGGGGGCAAATTGCCGGAGGGGTGGGTAAAAACCACAATCGGGGTAATATGTGAAGTAAAAGGTGGAAAAAGGCTTCCAAAAGGTAAAGCTTTACTTAATACCGAAACAGAACATCCATATATTAGAGTTACTGACTTCGAAAATGGAAGTGTAAATCTTTCCACGATTAAGTATTTAGATTCCGATACTTATTCTGCTATCAGCAATTACACCATAAGTAAAAACGATCTATATATTAGTATTGCAGGCACAATTGGACTCATAGGTGAAATCCCGGAACAACTTGACAATGCTAATTTAACTGAAAATGCAGCAAAACTGTGCTCTATTTTAGGCACCGATAAAAAATATTTAAAATACGTTCTATCATCTAATAAAATTATAGAACAATTTGATGATAAAACAACATCTAGTGGTCAACCAAAGCTTGCTTTATTTAGAATTAGAGATTGTGAGTTCCCTTATGCTTCCATTAATGAACAAAAAATCATCGCCGAAAAACTCGATACGCTGCTGGCGCAGGTAGACAACACCAAAGCACGTCTTGAGCAAATCCCACAAATCCTGAAACGTTTTCGTCAGGCGGTACTTGCTGCGGCAGTTACTGGCCGATTGACTAAAGAAAATAACGATTACACAAAAAAGACAATTGAATTAGATAACTATAAAATCTCTATTCCAAAAAAATGGACCGAAACAATTCTAAATAATGTCATCAATACACAAAGACCGTTGTGTTATGGAGTAGTACAGCCTGGAGATGACATTAATGACGGTATCGAATTAATTCGTGTATGTGATATCAATGATGGTGAGGTGGATCTAAATCATCTTCGTAAGATTTCAAAAGAAATAGACATACAATATAAGCGTTCAAAAGTACAAAAGAATGATATTCTTGTAACAATTGTTGGAGCTATCGGTAGAATAGGCATTGTCAGAGAAGATATAAATGTCAATATCGCTCGTGCTGTTGCCAGAGTATCTCCTGAATGTAAGCTGATTAAACCTATGTTTCTCCATATATGGTTAAGTTCACCGGTTATGCAAACATGGTTAGTTCAATCCTCCAAGGAGGTTGCCAGAAAGACATTAAATTTAAAAGATCTTAAAGAAGCATTTGTCCCCTTACCTTCTATAGAAGAACAAGCCGAAATCGTCCGCCGCGTCGAACAACTCTTCGCCTACACCGATACCATTGAAAAACAGGTTAACAGCGCCCTGACCCGCGTCAATAACCTCACCCAGTCGATCCTGGCGAAGGCGTTTCGCGGCGAGCTTACCGCCCAGTGGCGTGCTGAAAACCCAAGTCTTATCAGCGGTGAAAACAGCGCTGCCGCCCTGCTGGAAAAAATCAAGGCCGAACGCGCCGCCAGCGGGGGTAACAAAACCTCGCGTAAAAAATCCTGATCGTTATTTTCAAGCGCACCTGAACCGTGCGCTTTCTTATACTTCATCCTTCAAGTTGCCTCGGCGTTGGCTGCGTTCGCTCACCCCAGCCACGTATTTATATACGCTCCTGGAGACTCGTTATCTTGCCGCCTTGATGCAACTCGAATGATTTTGTGTATATTATTTTTCGTAACCATAACCATCAAAAATATATCCAGTTTCTTCCTGAACATTCCCATTACAGTCTATTTTCAGCTGGACTTTCCTTCTATTCCCTGATGATATGCACAGGTATTTTTCGCAAGACGCCCGTGCTGCAACACGAGCGCCCCGCTAATCACAATCACTATTTAACGAGAATAGCCATTATGACTACCCCGCATTCTATTGCAGAATTCACCGATCCAGAAGTCCCCCCGGCAAATAACCGTCTGGGTACCGTCAGCTATGCGAGCCGTTACCCGGATTACACGCATGTCCCGGCGATTATAATGAAAGGCCAGTGGCTGGAAACCGCCGGTTTTACCACCGGCACCCCATTTGATATCAAAGTGATGCCCGGCTGCATTGTATTAACGGCAAAGCTGCCGGAGCCGGAAGAACCGGCGTTATTGCAGTCGTTGCGTCGGGTGTGCAAGCTGTCCGCGCGTAAGCAGCGTCAGGTGCAGGAGTTTATCGACGTGATTTCGGCAAAACCTCTCAGGCAAAAATAATCTCCCTGATGCCCGGTGGCGCTGCGCTTACCGGGCCTACAAAGCTCTCTCCCGTAGGCCGGATAAGGCGGTTACGCCGCCATCCGGCACTGACAGCCTCTGTCGATGAAAGAACAATTACTCCACCTGATCGCGCCGCAACCCGACATCCTTTAGCCGCTCATCGCTCATCTGTCGCAATACACGCCGCGTTTGCGCCCGCAGATACCCGCGTTTAATCGCCCTCCACACCTGCACCAAACCAATAAATGGCTGCTTTGCTCTGTTCTCATGAAATTCCATACCCGCCTCCCGTCTTATCAGAGACGTTATCTTCGCGGATTCAGGGATATACATTACAGACTCACAAAGTACTTTTATTTAACATACAGATTGGTTAAAAATGATTCTGCATTCCATTTATTCCACCATTCTGTACTGGTTTTTTAATCTGTATGGCACCCATGAGGGATACAGCATGACGCGTTACCAACATCTGGCCAATCTGCTGGCCGAACGCATTGAGCAGGGACTGTATCGCCATGGCGAAAAGCTGCCGTCGGTGCGCAGCCTGAGTCAGGAACATGGGGTCAGCATCAGCACCGTGCAACAGGCGTATCAGACGCTGGAACAGCGGCAGCTGATCACCCCACAGCCGCGATCCGGCTATTTTGTTGCGCCGCAAAAAGCGCAGCCGCCGGTGCCGCCAATGTCGCGCCCGGTACAGCGTCCGGTGGAGATAACCCAGTGGGATCAGGTGCTGGATATGCTGGCAGGCCACGCAGACACATCAATCGTCCCTTTCAGCAGCGGCGTTCCCGATATCAATCAACCCAGCCTGAAACCGCTGTGGCGCGAGCTAAGTCGCGTGGCGCAGCATAATCTGCGCGCGGTACTGGGTTACGACGAGCTGCCCGGCTGTCGGGAACTGCGCCAACAGATAGCCCGGCTGATGCTGGACGGCGGTTCGGTGGTCAGTGCGGACGATATAGTAATCACCAACGGCAGCCAGAGCGGAATGTCGCTGGCGCTGCTGACGGTCTGCCAGCGCGGCGATATCGTCGCCGTGGAATCCCCCGCCTATTACGGCACAATGCAGCTGCTACGAGGTCTCGGTATCAAAGTCATTGAGATCCCAACCGATCCGGATACCGGGATCAGTATTGAAGCTCTGGAACTGGCACTGGATCAGTGGCCGATTAAAGGGGTGATCCTGGTCCCCAACTGCAATAATCCCCTCGGATTTATTATGCCGGATGCGCGCAAGCGGGCGGTACTCACCCTCGCCCAGCGTCACGACATTGTGATTTTCGAAGATGATGTGTATGGCGAACTGGCTACAGAGTATCCACGCCCGCGCACGATCCACTCCTGGGATATCGACGGTCGGGTGTTGCTATGCAGTTCGTTTACCAAATCCGTGGCACCGGGTCTGCGCGTGGGTTGGGTCATTCCTGGCCGCTACCATGACAAACTGCTGCACATGAAATACGCCGTCATCGGCACCAACGTTCCCGCTACGCAGCTGGCGGCGGCAACCTTTGTACGCGAGGGTCATTATCATCGCCATGTCCGTCGTATGCGCCAGATCTATCAGCGAAATATGGAGATCTACACCTGCTGGGTACGGGAATACTTCCCCTGTGAGATCTGCGTCACCCGACCAAAAGGCGGCTTTATGCTGTGGGTTGAATTGCCGCCGCAGGTCGACATGGTCTGCGTCGCCAAACAGCTTTGCCGCCTGAAAATCCAGGTTGCACCAGGTTCGCTGTTCTCGGCGTCAGGAAAGTATCGCAACTGCGTACGCATCAACTGCGCACTGCCACCAGACGAAAAGCACCGGGAAGTGATGCAGAAACTCGGAGAGGCGGTGATGATCGCGATAGAGTAAATCGGCACACCCGGCTTCGCCTCTTTCTAATGGCTTAAACCCTGGATATCCTCAGCGGACAGTCGGGTAATTTTTTGTACCGTACTAATATCAATACCGTCTGTCTGCGTATTAACTCGCTAAACTCGTTTAATTAATATCCAATCCGCATTACACTGCGGATGGTTATTCCCCGTTCAACTTACTCTTCCTGAGGTGCGATGTGCTGATTGTTACCTGTAATCGTTACGTTTTCTGACCTGAGTCAGAGAGGCGTATTTCCTGTTTGCGTTTCACGCAGGCAGCGTTTTTGATTACATGAAATTCAGTACATCTGCAGTCTGTTTTTTTCTGGCTCCAGCCTGACGTCTGTAAGCCGGTATTGAATTTCGCTTTTCCCGTTGAGGGTTTTCTCCCGACAAGGAGCGGTTTTTATGCAACGGATTTTCGCGTTTTTCTCGCAACGTGCCACCACGCTGTTTTTCCCCATCGCGCTGATTCTGTACGACTTCGCAGCCTATCTGTCGACGGATCTGATCCAACCCGGCATCATTAATGTGGTGCGAGATTTCAACGCCGATGTCAGCCTGGCACCGGCTGCGGTCAGCCTGTATCTGGCGGGTGGGATGGCGTTACAGTGGTTATTAGGGCCACTTTCTGACCGAATTGGTCGCCGACCGGTGCTGATTACCGGCGCGCTTATCTTCACCCTTGCCTGCGCAGCCACGCTGTTTACCACCTCGATGACGCAGTTTCTCATTGCGCGTGTTGTGCAGGGCACCAGCATCTGCTTTATCGCCACCGTCGGCTACGTCACGGTGCAGGAGGCATTTGGCCAGACAAAGGCCATCAAGCTGATGGCCATCATCACCTCCATTGTGCTGGTTGCACCAGTCATTGGCCCGCTCTCAGGGGCGGCGCTAATGCACTTTGTCCACTGGAAGGTTCTGTTTGCCATTATTGCCGCCATGGGCCTGCTCGCCTTTATTGGCCTGCTGCTGGCGATGCCGGAAACGGTGCAGCGCGGCACGGTGCCGTTCAGCGCACGCGGCGTACTGCGGGATTTTCGCGATGTTTTCCGCAACCGTGTGTTCTTATTCGGGGCCGCCACGCTGTCGCTGAGCTACATCCCGATGATGAGTTGGGTAGCGGTATCGCCGGTGATCCTCATTGATGCAGGCGGCATGACCACCTCGCAGTTTGCCTGGGCGCAGGCTCCGGTATTTAGCGCCGTGATCGTCGCCAATATGGTGGTGGTGCGATTTGTGAAGGACCCGACAAGGCCGCGCTTTATCTGGCGGGCGGCACCTGTCCAATTGAGCGGGCTGGCGATACTGATTGGCGGCAATTTACTCTGGCCGCACGTCTGGCTGTGGTCGGTGCTGGGCACCAGTCTGTATGCATTTGGTATCGGGATGATTTTCCCGACGCTGTTCCGTTTTACGCTGTTTTCCAACAACCTGCCGAAGGGCACGGTCTCCGCGTCACTGAATATGGTGATCCTGACGGTAATGGCGGTTTCTGTCGAAATTGGGCGCTGGCTGTGGTTTAACGGCGGCAGGATTTCGTTTCACCTGTTGGCGGTTGTCGCAGGTATTGTCGTGGTATTCACGCTCGCCGGATTGTTGAAGCGGGTACGTCAGCACGAGGCCACGACGTTAGCCACGGAAAACTAACCTGCCATGCTTATTCGGCTTACGACATCGTGGTAGGCCGGATAAGGTGCTGGCACCGCATCCGGCATTTATCACATCACATTACGCGATACGCGCGAACCCGGCGTCCAGATCGGCAATCAAATCACCGACATCTTCCAGGCCAATATGCACCCTGACCAACGTGCCGCTGAAGTCGACATCCCCGGCCGGGCGAATGCTGTTCAGCTCCTCCGGCTGATTAGCCAGAATCAGCGACTCGAATCCGCCCCACGAATAGGCCATATGGAACAGCGAGAAGTTATCGAGGAAATTCGCCATCTGTTCATCAGTCAGGCGCTTTTTCAGGATAAACGAGAACAGGCCCGAGCTACCGGCAAAGTCGCGCTGAAAATACTCATGGCCCGGACACTCCGGTAACGCCGGATGGTTCACCCGCGCCACCTCCGGTCTTGCCGACAGCCAGCGGGCAATATGGATACTGCTTTCCTGATGCTGTTTCAGACGTACCGCCAGCGTGCGCAGTCCGCGGCTGCCGTTATACGCCGTGTCGGCATCCAGCGTTTGCCCCATCAGATACGAGTTCTCACGCAGACGATCCCAGCAGCGGGCGTTGGACACCGCCGTGCCCAGCATGCCGTCCGAGTGGCCAATGGTGTATTTCGTCCCCGCCTGAATGGAAATATCCACGCCGAAATCCAGCGCCTTAAACAGTACGCCCGCCGCCCAGGTGTTGTCGATCATGATGACGATGTCCGGGTTCACTGCGCGGATCGCCTTCACCATTCCCGGCACATCCTGTACTTCCATGGTGATTGAACTGGGCGATTCTAGAAACACCACTTTCGTCTCAGGGCGCAGAAAATCGACGATACCTGCGCCAATCAACGGATCGTAATAGGTAGTTTCCACGTTGAATTTACTCAGGATCTTATTACAGAAATCCTGGGTTGGCTCATAGGCCGCGCCGGTCATCAGGATATGATCGCCGCTTTGTACAAACGCCATAATCGCATTAGTAACCGCCGCGGCCCCGCACGGGTACAGCGCACAGCCCGCACCGCCTTCCAGCTCGCTCATCGCCTTCTGAAAAGCGAAGTGGGTATACGTACCGCGACGACCATAAAACAGTTCCCCGTTAGCGCGATTGGCGGTAGCGAATTTTTTATCCTTCACGGTATCAAACACCAGCGAAGAAGCGCGTTGGATAACCGGATTCACCGCCCCCTGGGTGTAACGTTTGTCACGTCCGGCGACGACCAGTTGGGTTTCAATCTTCATTGCGTCTTTCATAACATCTCCTGTTTCTTAATCCGTGTGCAAACCTATACCGCAGCGGCGGTCGCGTTGATTTCAGCGTCGTTCTGCTTTTTTCCAGCAAACCGCTCAACAATTTGTGCCGCATTCAAATCATGGATCACGTTGATAAGCGTGGCGGGCGCATCGGTAATCGTACCCAACACCACCAGCATCGGGATCGCTTCCATCGGCAACCCGAGCGTGGTGACAATAAAGATCTCACCCAGAAACGCGCCGCCCGGTACGCCGCCGACGATAATGGCCGAGAGCACAGCAATCAGCATGGTCAGGAAGAAGGTCTCAGTGGTGAACGGCATGCCGAGCACGGAATAGATAAAGACAATTTTCAGCGCGGCAATCATCGCCACGCCGCCTTTGTTTAGGTTAACCAATAACGGAATAGAGACATCGACGATTTCCGGGTTAATCCCCATCGCCTTACCAGCACGCAACGTGACAGGTAATGTGCCCAGTGAAGAACAGGTTCCCAGCGCGGTGGCGGAAGGTTCAATCGCATTACGCCAGAAGGCTCTGACCGCCGGAACACCGCCGCCAATATACGAATAGAGAATTGAGCCGAAAACAAAGTAGACCAGCGTGGCGACCATAAACAGGCCAATGGCGCGGGCAAAGGTTAACAGCAGCGCGGAATCCTGGCTGGCCATGGTCGCAGCGAAATAGCAACCAAGACCAATCGGCGCCACTTTCATAATGATAGAGACGATCTTCATGATCACGGTATTGGCATCTTCCAGCAGTGACGCAATGCGTTTCCCCGCCTGATCTGATTGCCCAATCGCCACACCGGCAATGATCGCCATGACGATCAGCGCCAGAATATTGGACTTCGAAAACAGTCCGATAAAATCATTGGTGGTGATCATGCTGACAAAATCCATCTTGCCACTGCCCGCCTGCACGGACTGCGAGAGATCGATAGTGACGCCCTGCGCCGGGTTGTACCATAGCGCCAGCGCCACAATCCCGGCAGCCGGAATAAAGGCCATCGCGATCGAAACAATAAAGATAATCGCCATAATGCGTCCCAGCCTTTTCAGGTCGGTCATACTGGCGATAGAAGACATGACGCTGATCCCCACCAGCGGCACGATGATCATAAATAACAGGTTTAAGAATATCTGACCGACTGGCTGGAGTGTGCTGGCAAACGTCGGGGCATAAATACCTAATAAGCCGCCAATAACCAGAGCAAATAATAAAATAATCGACGATCTGTAGGGTTCGAGTCGTGACCACATAATGGGTACCTTTTAAATTATATAATTTTTAATGAGACTACATTCACAACTTGATGCGTTTCAGGCCTGCCTCCTTATATTTTGTGATGCAACTCACTTAACCTGTTATTTTTTCATTTTGCCAGCGAGTTGTTTCCTGTGATTCAATAGTTGCATGTTTAAAATGCGAATGTAACGGCCTATTCGTACCGTTTTTGCAAATCACTTGTGAATTAAAGGAAATTATGGGTACGCCAATTTCACTCAAGCATTTGGAATTTTTCGTCAAAATCGTTGACTGCGGAGGGTTATCGGAGGCCGCCGCACAGCTCAACGTCTCGCCTTCCGCGGTAAGCAAAAGCCTGACGGCAATGGAAGACACGCTGGGGACAACGTTAATTAAACGCACCACCCGCAGTATTACCCTGACCGATGCCGGGCAATATTTATTTAACCGCGCCAATAAGCTACTGACAGAGTTTGATGAAACGCTGAATACTACCTCCGGTTATTACCACAGCCCGCAGGGCGAATTACGCATCACCTGTTCCATTGCCTTTGGTTATTCGCGACTGGTAAACCTGGTGGATAAATATCGCACCCAGTTCCCGGATGTGAATCTGTACATCGATCTCAACGATAACTTCGTCAATCTGAACGAAACCGATTTCGACATTGCCCTGCGCATCTCCACCGCGCCGCCGCAGAATTACGCCATGCGTAAACTGGTCCCCATCCGCTGGGCGTACTGCGCGTCGCCGGGATACCTCGCAAAAAAAGGGATGCCCCAGCGTCGCAGCGACTTGGTGAATCATGATTGCCTGGTTTACCCCGGCCTCACGCCAGTGCTTAAAGTGGCAGACGAGCAGGATCGTTTGCACCAATTGAAGCTGCATATGCCGATCCAGGCCAACAGCAGCCTGGTGCTATTGAAGTCGGTGTTAGAAGATCAGGGCGTGGCGTATTTACCCACCTATCTGATTGGCGATCATATTCAAAAAGAAGAGGTCACGCCGCTGATGCTCGACGGCACCATCACCTGTGAAACCCACGCCCTGTATGCGCTGTATTTTCCCAGCAAGTACAGTAATCCGAAGGTACGATCGTTTATCGATTTTCTGGTGGCGGAACTCGGTCCGTTACCCGCGTGGGACAACTGGATCCCAGGATAAGATCATTCAGTCTAAAAATGGGATATACACCACAATTTTTGCACGATCCCCCGGTCTGGCTCTATCCTTAAGCCTATGAATAAAATTGCTGAACTCAAACGCGCCAAGCGACTGGCGCTCTCTCTGCTGCTGATCGCTGCCGCCACCTTCGTCATCACGCTGTTTCTACCGCCCAATTTCTGGGTGCTCGGGATCAAAGCGATTGCCGAAGCGGCGATGGTGGGCGCGCTGGCGGACTGGTTCGCCGTGGTCGCGCTTTTTCGCCGGGTACCCATCCCCTTTATCTCACGCCATACGGCGATTATCCCGCGTAATAAAGACCGAATCGGCGAAAATCTTGGTCAATTTGTGCAGGAAAAGTTCCTCGATACCCAGTCACTGGTGGCACTTATTCGCCGTCATGAACCAGCGCTGCTGATTGGCAACTGGTTCAGTCAGCCGGAGAATGCCCAGCGCATCGGCCAGCATTTGCTACAAATCATGAGCGGCTTTCTGGAACTGACCGACGACGCCCGCATCCAGCGGCTGATCAAACGCGCGGTGCATAAGGCCATCGACAAGGTAGATCTCTCCAGCACCAGCGCGTTAATGCTGGAAAGCATGACCAAAAACAATCGCCATCAGGTGCTGCTCGACACGCTGATTACGCAGCTAATCGCCCTGCTACAACGCGACAGTTCGCGGGCGTTTATCGCCCAGCAGATCGTGCGCTGGCTGGAGACCGAGCATCCGCTCAAAGCGAAGATCCTGCCAACCGAATGGCTGGGCGAACACAGCGCCGAACTGGTCTCTGATGCCGTCAACTCCCTGCTGGATGATATCAGTCACGATCGGGCGCATCAGATCCGTCACGCCTTCGATCGCGCCACGTTGAACTTGATAGACAAGCTCAAACACGATCCGGAGATGACCGTCCGTGCAGAAAGCCTCAAAAGCTACCTGAAAGAGGACGAGGCCTTTAACCGTTATCTCGGGGAACTGTGGGCCGACCTGCGTCAGTGGGTAAAAACCGACATTAACGCCGATGATTCTCGCGTGAAACAACGCATTGCCAGCGCCGGGCAATGGTTTGGCGAAACGCTGGTTGCCGATAGCGCCCTGCGCACATCGCTGAATGAGCACCTGGAGCAAGCTGCGCAAAAGGTTGCACCGGAGTTCGCCACCTTCCTGACGCGCCATATCAGCGACACGGTCAAAAGCTGGGATGCACGGGAGATGTCGCAGCAAATTGAGCTCAACATCGGCAAAGATTTGCAGTTTATTCGCGTCAACGGCACGCTGGTTGGCGGTTCTATCGGGCTGGTGTTATATCTGTTGTCACAAATTCCATCCCTGCTCACACTGCCGAATTTTTAAGGAGAAAAAATGGCTGAAATCACCCTGTCCTCCTCGGAGCGCGATCGCCTGCGCAACGAACTGGAAACCTATTGCAGCGACCACTTTGATCTCGAGCTTGAGCAGTTCGATGCCGAGTTTTTTATTGATTTTATTATCGAAAAACTGGGGCCTGCGTTTTACAACGCCGGTATTGAAGAAGCGATCCGCACCCATCTCGCCTACAGCGAACGGATCCAGGAAGAGATGGATCTGAAGAAAATCTTATGACTCTTGCGGCCAGTGAACAAATGTGGACATCGCGAGGGAGATCAATAAACACACAGCAATGACAGGGTTATAATGCGCCGTCTTTTCACTTTCGCCCGTGTTACGGGGAAGGAAAACCATGTCGCTTATCACCGATTTGCCCTCCATTTTCAACCAGTTCTCTGATGCCCGTCAGAAAGGCTTCCTCACCGTAATGGATCTTAAAGAGCAGGGTATTCCGCTCGTGGGAACCTATTGCACCTTTATGCCACAGGAGATAGCGATGGCGGCAGGTGCCGTTGTTGTCTCGCTGTGTTCCACATCTGACGAAACTATTGAAGAAGCCGAAAAGGATCTACCGCGGAACCTGTGTCCGCTTATCAAAAGCAGCTACGGCTTTGGCAAAACCGATAAATGCCCCTACTTCTACTTTTCCGATCTGGTAGTGGGTGAAACCACCTGCGACGGCAAGAAAAAAATGTACGAATACATGGCCGAATTTAAAGCGGTACATGTTATGCAACTGCCTAACAGCGCCAACGATGCTGCCTCCCGCGCGCTATGGAAAGCAGAAATCCTGCGTCTGCAACAGGCTGTCGAAGCCCGTTTTGGTACCCCAATTACCGAAGCCGCGCTGCGTGAAGCGATCGTCCTCAAAAACCGTGAGCGCCGCGCGCTGGCGAATTTCTACCGCGTTGGGCAGCTTAATCCTCCCGCACTTAGCGGCAGTGACATCCTGAAAGTGGTCTACGGCGCAACTTTCCGCTTTGATAAAGAAGCGCTTATCGACGAGCTTGAAAGTATGGCCGAGCGCGTACGCCAGGAATGGCAAGATGGTAAACGTTTGTCGTCACGGCCTCGCATCTTGATAACCGGCTGTCCTATTGGCGGGGCGGCGGAAAAAGTGGTCCGTGCCATTGAAGAAAATGGCGGCTGGGTTGTGGGCTATGAAAACTGTACCGGTGCGAAAGCTACCGAACAATGCGTGGCAGAAACCGGCGACGTCTACGACGCGCTGACTGATAAATATCTCGCCATCGGCTGCTCGTGTATTTCCCCTAACGACCAGCGCCTGAAGATGCTCAGTCAGATGGTTGAAGAGTATCAGGCCGACGGCGTCGTTGATGTTATTCTCCAGGCCTGTCATACCTATGCCGTTGAATCACTGGCGATTAAACGTCATGTTCGCCAGCAGCACAACATTCCTTATATTGCGATCGAAACCGACTACTCCACGGCGGATATCGGCCAGCTAAGCACCCGCGTCGCGGCTTTTATTGAAATGCTGTAAGGAGTACGGGTGACATATTCAATAGGGATTGATTCCGGCTCAACGGCGACCAAAGGTATTCTGCTGGAGGAGGGCGTCATCAGACGCCGTTTCCTGTGCCCTACGCCGTTTCGCCCCGCCGAGGCCATCGAGCAGGCGTGGGAAACGCTACGGGCTGGGCTGGATGTGCGCCCGTATTTAACCCTCACCGGTTACGGGCGACAGCTCGTGGATTATGCCGACAAGCAGGTGACGGAAATCTCCTGTCATGGCCTGGGCGCGCGCTTGCTGGTGCCAGACACGCGCACCGTTATTGATATCGGTGGCCAGGACAGTAAGGTCATTCAACTGGACGACAACGGCAACCTCACCGATTTTTTAATGAATGACAAATGTGCGGCAGGAACCGGACGTTTTCTGGACGTTATCTCGCGCACGCTCGGCGCCAGTGTCGAACAGCTCGATACCATTACCGCAGGCGTTCCGCCGCATGCTATTACCAGCATGTGTACGGTATTTGCCGAGTCAGAAGTGATTAGCCTGCGTTCGGCGGGGATAGCGCCGGAAGCAATTCTGGCAGGCGTGATCAACGCCATGGCAAGACGCAGCGCTAACTTTATCGGACGGCTTTCTGCACAGAGCCCCTTGCTGTTTACCGGTGGTGTTAGCCACTGTAACGCCTTCGCCCGCATGCTCGAAAACCACGTTGGCATACCCGTTTACACTCATCCCGATGCGCAGTTTGCGGGTGCCGTCGGCGCGGCGCTGATAGGCCTGCGTCAGGGAAAACGCCAGTGACGCAAGCACTGTTCTTATTTCATTCCACCGTCGGCGTCATCAAAACGCGCAAGGCGTTGCAGGCCGCAGGTGTCAGCTTTCGAGTGGCGGATATCCCCCGCCAGCTCCGCGGCGGCTGCGGCCTGTGCATCTATGTGGACTGCACTGAAGAGGAGGACGCCCGGTGGGTAATCCCCGGCCATACCGAATCCATCTATCGCTACCAGGACGACAACTGGCGCTGTATTGCAACATTTTCCGCTCCGTGATCGTATCCGCGTCGCGCTGTTTGGCCTGCCAGGAAGCGGTACTATCGCCATTGATTAGCGCCGCAGAGTGCAATATACAACGCCTCACTGCTCCCAAAGGAGTATATACCCGTCATACTTCAAGTTGCTTATGTGTTGGCTACGCTCGCTCACCCCAGTCACATAGTTATCTATGCTCTTGGGGACTCACTCCCTTGCCGCCTTTAAGCAACTCGAATTATTTAGGGTATAAACAGATCACTCTAAAAACAGCTGAAATTCGGATTCCTCCGCAATTAAATGTCAACATTTCATAATCCGCAAATAACCAATAATTCATTCTCCAGACACTTTATAATCCGTACCGACTCATTTATAGAATAATCATAAAATGAGTAAAAATGGACATATCCATTCAACATCAACAGCATATTCAGGAACAGTACATGTCGTGGTTTAAAAAAATCATACTTGGATTAATTATTACTATCAGTTTATTTAGCACCATGAAGGATTATAGAGATTTTGGTGTTTTCGGCGCGACAGGTCTGTTTATTATATTTATCTTAACCACAATATTCCTCTGGCAATGGGCTGCCGGAAAACTGCCAGAGATAGGTACAATCCAGGCGATTCTTATTTTGCTGGCCAGCACCATTGCCTCTATATTTGTGATTAATATGGCCATCGCCGGAAATTTACATGTAGACCTGATGGAAGTGATGCGTGTTTCGATTTCGCATAAGCCACTTTTTTATATCATCTTCTGCGTGATCGCATGGATAAAAGTGGTGCTCTGGAAATGGTTATTTAGCGACGTTCACAGGAACATGCTGCAATCAGCCTGACGGGAAACCGAATGTAAAAAAGGCGTCTGACTAAAGACGCCTTTTTCATTACATCACAAAAACGTAGAAGTAGTGGCTCAAGTCAGTATTGCCGTTGTCACACGTATGGACGTAAGCCATGTTAGGACGCAGGCCAAAATCAAACAAATAAGCCACCATCGCTTCAAAATGCTGCGCTTTGTTTGCATTCTGGATCAGGTCGTGGGATTCACCGTACATCATCGCCGCATTAACCGCGCTGGTTGAGTAAGCGGCAATTGCAGACACGCCGGAATCTGCGATGTTGTCATAACCCAGAGAGAAACCGTAGCCGTTGCCGTGCTGACTGACTGGGTCCCCTGCCCCTGGTATTGCGCCGCCAGGTTCACACCATCAACGGCACCAAATAGATTTTTGGTACGGAGTGTTGCAGCGCCAAAAGTGCGTGTAGTAAGGAAACAGTCAGTATCTTCACAGGAGTCACCGCCGAACTCTGAAAGAACGTCAGTGTAAAATCCCACGTCGTAAGCGACACCGTAGTTACGACCGTAGTCAAAGCTAACGTCGTGACCGTAATCGAGGCCAGCAAACGCCAGACGTGTTTTAATACCATCCTGAGAACCTTCTGATCCAGCGGCATCAAACTGACTTTCAAAATGGCCATAACCGGTCAGTTGATCGTTAATTTGTTTCTCACCACCGAAACCCAAGCGAACACAGGTTCCGTCGGCGTCGGTGCCGTCAGTCCAGGAATGTACCGCGTTGACTTTGCCATACAGACCCGGTTTATTGCCATCTTTGTTATAAATTTCCGCTGCATGAACGGATGTGACCCCTAATGCCAGCGTTGCTAATGCAACTGCTGTCTTTTTTATTTTTTACTCACTTTTAATTGTGAGTTTTGCTATCAACTTTGTTATGCGGACAACACGCCTACATAAAAAAGCCCCCTGACAAACGAGGGAAAAGATCAATAACACACCATTAAAATAAAAATAAAGTGGCAAAGTATATTTCATTGTTAAGGTTTAAATAAAACCCAGGCCGAGCGAAATAAAATTTATTCCTGCTGTTCACTCTCATTAATCGAGCGATGTAGCATTAATGCTTCAGCAATAATGTCTTGTTTGCTTTTTCGTGTTTCAAACGCCAGTGTGCGAACGTATTCCCACAAAGTGGTATCGACACGCGCACTTAACAGAACCATATCTTTCGATCGGGTTCCTCTGGCTTTTCGAATATCGGGATAATCTCGAGAGGGCATTGTCATCTCCTGAACGCAATTACACGCTTATGACGATGAAATATGCAGTCAGTGTAAAAACATGTCAACGGCAAAAAAAACACGCAATAGTAATGAAACTGTTAATAAATCACTTAAAAATGGAACATCGTTTCAAATGAAAGGTAGATTGATTATGGAATAATGTGTAATTTTAACTTTACGCATTTTCATTGTTATTCATTTGATTAAAAAACAGACACCACCATGGTCATGATAACAACCATTCAAAACATCATTCTGACCAATAGGTTACATAACGTTATTAATGTCTACTTTTAACTAAAACCCCTGTTTTTATATGCCTTTATACCTGAATTTCCGATGCTAAGCGCTACGTAAATCGCGTTGATTCTCACTTAGCATTGCCCTGCAGTGTCGAATAATCAGCACGAAAAGGTAAAATTTTGGTAAATGCCGCATTCTTTCGCTTTTCAAAATAAGTCGATTTAAATTGATCTAAATCAATTTACACCTTGCCCATTGCGCCGAAAAAATCGCTATATCTGGTGATGGAAACATTGTTTTACGCCGATTTTATCAGCAGAAAAATACGGGTTCAGAGATGCCATACAGATGGGGAAAGGAAAGTGCGGGCCGGAACAGCCCGCATTAAAGAGCGTGGTACTCAGGCGTTCACGTTATCCAGCGGCCAGGACTCAAACAGGTAGCCATCAAAGTCGAGATCATCAACATTAGAAAACTCCAGCAGACGCTGTTTGACGTTTTCCAGATGCTGCCACATCGCCAGCTTGGCCGCGCGGGCATCCTTTTTGATTAACGCTGCCAGGATCTGTTTGTGATCGCCCATCCATTCTTTGCGGTAATGGGTATCGTCCAGGTGGCTGTGGAGCTGGATCCACATCGGGTTATTTTCGCGCCACTGCCATGACTGGCGAAACAGTTCCACCAGCATGCTGTTATGCGTCGCTTCGGCAATCGCGAGATGGAACTGCATATCGCCACTTTCTGAGCCATTCGGTTCGCTGGAGGCCAACTCCCGCTCTTCCAGCTGCAGCGCCTGGCGCATTTTGACGATGTCTTCACGGGTAGCCTGCAGGGCGGCAAACTCGGCAATATTACTTTCCAGCAACTGGCGGGCCTGGAGTAGCTCAAAAGGACCGGCGTCATTACAGTGATTCACATCCGGGCCGTCGATGGCCTGGGCATCCGCACTGTCGAGCACGTAGATCCCGGCGCCGCGTCGAACATCCACCAGCCCTTTAATCTCCAGCATGATCAACGCTTCGCGTACCACCGTACGGGTAACGTTGAGCATTTCGGCAATCTCGCGCTCCGGGGGCAAACGCTCGCCGGGATGGTACGGTGTCTGAATAATCAGATCGCGGATCATGGCGCCCACTTCCTGGTAGGGTCTTTGCTGAGAAGTGTTCGATTTCATTATGTTATGCCCGTCAGATACGTTGAGTCGGATACGGTTATTGAGTATCGAACTATAGCATTTGCGGCGCACCAAAAACAGAAAACGGGTCAACCAAATAGATATTTGATTGACCCGTCAACCTGTAGCGATTATGCGTCAGCGCTTAACGCCGCGACGCACGCACGCGCCCCCCGGTCACACAGCTGTTGATACGCTGCGCTGACCGTCGCCACAAAGTCGGCGTTTTCCGCTAAATCATGACCAAAAATACCGCTCAGTCCCAGCAATGCCCTGACCCGCTCAGCCCCTTGAAACTGCTGGTTAATGCGCTGGTATTCTGCCAACAGCGGATCAACCACCTCTATGGCTTGCCCTTGCTCATCCACCCCGTGGGTATAGCGCATCCAGCCCGCCACGCCAAGCGCCAGATGACGCCAGTCGCTGCCGTTTTGCAGATGCAGACGCACCGGATCCAGCAGGCGTTGCGGCAGTTTCTGGCTACCGTCCATCGCAATCTGCCAGGTACGGTGGCGCAAGGACGGATTACTGAAGCGTTCGATCAGCAGCGTCGCATAGGCGTTTAGATCGGTACCTTCCGGCATCGAAAGCGTCGGTGCCTGCTCCTGCATCATCAGCGCAAACGCCGCTTTGCGGTACGCCGGGTTGGTCATGGTATCGGCAATGGTTTCGTAACCGCCGAGATAGCCCAGATAGGCGAGGAAAGAGTGGCTGCCATTGAGCATCCGCAGCTTCATCATTTCAAACGGCACCACGTCGGCCACAAACTGCGCGCCAACGCTGTCCCAGTCAGGACGCCCGTTGACAAAATTATCTTCGATCACCCACTGGCGGAATGGCTCACAGGCGATGGCGCACGGATCGTAAACGCCCAGTTGGTCGGCAATTTCCTGCAGCGTTTCGGGCGTCGCCGCTGGAACAATGCGATCCACCATGGTGCACGGGAAAGTGGCGTGGGTTTCAATCCACTGCGCCAGTTGCGGGTCGCGCGCCTGCGCCAGGCCCAGCACCGCAACCTTCGCCACGTGCCCGTTTTCACGCACGTTATCGCAGGACATCACGGTAAAGGCCGGCAACCCCTGCTCGCGGCGTAAATGCAGGGCTTGAACGATGTAACCAATGGCCGATTTCGGCGTCGTCGGATTGGCCAGGTCGTACTGGATCAGCGGGTTATTGAGATCTAACTGACCGCTGGCAGCATCCGTACAGTAGCCCTTTTCCGTGACCGTCAGTGAGACAATCGCTGTTTGCGGGCGCGCCATGGCACGTAAAATACCGTCACAGCCATCAAGATCCGGGTGCAACGCTTCTTTCATCGAGCCAATCACTTTCAGCACGGTGCTGTCCGCACCTTTTTCCGCCACGGTGTACAACAGTTGCTGTTTTTTCAGATTCTCAATCAGCACGCAGTCGTTACCCGGCATCAGGTTCACTTCACAGATGCCCCAGTCGCTGTCCGTGGTCTCCAGCAGATGATGGGTGTATAGCGCCTGATGCGCACGGTGAAAAGCGCCGCATCCCAGGTGAACAATGCGGGATTGCAGGCGAGAACCGTCCCATACAGGGCGCGCAACCGGCAGGTTGCTATTGGCAATTGTCGTTGTCATCGTGAACTCCAGAACCCGTTGAAAGACCAACGGAAGAGAAAAGAATAAAGCCGGCCAGACAGGTGACCGGCAAGTCTGCTTTAGCGGCTAAAGAAAGCGCGCTGGATAGCCATCTCCACGCCGCGCACTTCCGCCAGCCCTTTCAGGCGGCCAATTGCGGAATAGCCCGGATTGGTTTTCTTTTTCAGATCGTCAAGCATCTGGTGGCCGTGGTCCGGTCGCATCGGGATCAAATCCTCTTTGCCTGCGGCTTTACGGCGGTGCTCTTCTTCGACGATGGCTTTCACCACTTCGTACATGTCGACGTCGCCGTTAAGATGCGCCGCTTCATGGAAGGTTTTCGGGTTGTCTTCACGCAGTGTGGAGCGTAAGTGGGTGAAGTAAATACGTGGGCCAAACTGTTTGATCATATCGACCAGGTCATTGTCCGCACGCACGCCGTAGGAGCCAGTGCACATAGTGAAACCGTTAGCCATGCTGTTAACCGTCTCCACCATCCACTGCATATCTTCCACGGTGGATACAATACGCGGCAAGCCGAGGATTGGGCGCGGCGGATCGTCCGGGTGCACTGCCATACGTACACCAACCTCTTCGGCAACCGGAATAATTGCCTTCAGGAAGACGGCAAAATTCTCGCGCAGCGCGGCTTTATCAATATCTTTGTAACGCGCAAGATGCTGGCGGAACTGGTCAAGGGTGTACCCTTCTTCAGCCCCCGGCAAACCGGCAATGATGTTGCGGGTCAGACGCGCTTTGTCTTCTTCGCTCATGGTGGCGAAACGGTGATTCGCCTGGGCGACCTCATCCGCGGTGTAGTCGGCTTCTGCACCCGGGCGTTTGAGGATGTGTAACTCAAAGGCTGCGAATTCAATTTGATCAAAACGCAGTGCTTTGGAACCGTCCGGCAGAACGTATTCCAGATCGGTACGCGTCCAGTCGAGGACCGGCATGAAGTTGTAGCACACGGTGCGGATCCCGCACTGCGCCAGATTACGCAGAGACTGCTGGTAGTTGGCAATCCACTGCAGATAGTTACCGGAACGGGTTTTAATGTCTTCGTGGATCGGCACACTTTCGACAACCGACCACACCAGACCCGCCTGTTCGACGATGGCTTTACGCTTTTGGATCTCGTCCACTGACCACACTTCCCCATTCGGGATATGGTGCAATGCGGTGACAACCCCCGTCGCTCCCGCCTGACGGACATCTGCTAACGTGACCGGATCGTTCGGGCCGTACCAACGCCATGTCTGTTCCATGCTTTATTCCTCATTTACGTTATGGACTCGACAATATGGCGCATAAATTCCTCTTTTTGGTATGACATGTCAACCTTAACAACTAAATTGGTTAACCAAATCACGATAAATACGAATGATGATCAAAGACTCACAACTCACCAACCACATCAACTGTGTAAATCTGTAACGAGTGTGATATTCATCGCATCAATGGTTGACCAATACATATAACATCTCAACCAAAATCATAATAGTTCAACCAAAGAAAGGGTGACGTTGTATGCACGTTCTCAATATTCTGTGGGTCGTATTCGGCATCGGTCTGATGCTGGTACTCAATTTACGCTTCAAAATCAATTCGATGATCGCCCTGCTGTTGGCGGCGCTCTCCGTCGGCATGCTGGCGGGGATGGATTTAATGGCGCTGCTGCACACCATGAAATCCGGCTTTGGCAGTACGCTGGGTGAGCTGGCAATTATCGTGGTGTTTGGTGCGGTGATCGGCAAGCTGATGGTCGATTCCGGGGCGGCACACCAAATTGCCCACACGCTGCTGGCGCGCCTCGGTCTGCGCTACGTACAGCTGTCGGTGATCATAATTGGTCTGATCTTCGGCCTGGCGATGTTCTATGAAGTGGCCTTTATTATGCTGGCACCGCTGGTGATCGTCATTGCCGCAGAAGCGAAGATCCCGTTCCTTAAGTTGGCTATCCCCGCCGTCGCTGCCGCCACCACCGCTCACTCGCTGTTCCCGCCGCAGCCAGGTCCGGTGGCGCTGGTCAACGCCTACGGTGCCGACATGGGCATGGTATATATCTACGGTATTCTGGTGACGATCCCGAGCGTGATCTGCGCCGGTTTGATCTTGCCGAAGTTTCTCGGCAACCTTGATCGCCCAACCCCCTCGTTTATGAAAGCCGACGTACCGGTTGACCAGAACAATCTGCCGTCATTCGGCGTGTCGATTCTGGTACCGCTGATCCCGGCGATTATTATGATTTCCACCACCATTGCTAACATCTGGCTGGTTAAGGGAACGCAGGCGTGGGAAGTGGTCAACTTCTTAGGTTCTTCACCCATCGCGATGTTTATCGCCATGATCGTCGCCTTCGTGCTGTTTGGTACCGCACGCGGGCACGACATGCAGTGGGTGATGAACGCCTTTGAAAACGCGGTGAAAAGCATCGCCATGGTAATTCTGATCATCGGCGCGGGCGGCGTGTTGAAGCAGACCATCATCGATACCGGCATCGGCGATACCATCGGCATGCTGATGTCGCACGGCAATATTTCGCCATACATCATGGCGTGGCTGATCACCGTGCTTATCCGTCTGGCAACCGGCCAGGGTGTGGTGTCGGCAATGACGGCAGCAGGGATTATCAGCGCGGCAATCCTCGACCCGGCAACCGGTCAGCTGGTTGGCGTTGACCCGGCGTTACTGGTACTGGCTACGGCGGCGGGCTCCAACACCCTGACCCATATCAACGATGCCTCATTCTGGCTGTTCAAAGGTTACTTTGACCTGTCGGTGAAGGACACGCTGAAAACCTGGGGTCTGCTGGAGCTGGTGAACTCGGTGGTTGGCCTGACAATAGTGCTGATTATCAGCATGATTGCCTGATGTTGTAACCTTTTGTACCGCTCTGGCCTGCTGCGCCAGAGCGGACTTCTTCGCAACTCTCAACAATCTTCAATAATCAGATACACCGCTTTGATTGGGCCATGCACCCCAACGACTTTGATCAGCTCAATATCCGCCGTCGAACTGGGCCCGCTGATGATGTTAATGCACGACGGCATACGCTCACCGGCCAGCGCTTTCTGATGCAGAATCTCCGCCAGCTGTGCCACGCGCGGCAGGATGCTGCTTTTACGCAGCACAAAGATAGAGGACTCGGGCAGCAGGCTAATTGAGCGCCCGCGAGCCGGGGCAGAAAACAGCACCACGCCTCCGGACTCCGTCAAACCATACTCGGCGTACACCACGCCGACTTTCGCCTGTTCGGCCTGAACAATATTCTCGGCTCCACGCGCCGGCTCCCAGACCACGGCATTGCACGCCTGCTGCAAACGCTCGGTTATCCCCAGCTCTGCCAACCGGCTGTCGCCGCTGACCACCACCGGCTGCTGCCCCAGCTGTTGGCACAGACGTAACGCCGCCTCTGGGGCCTGCGCCTCATGGGTCAGTTCGCACTGCGCCAGCATCACCTCGCTGGCAAACTGAACAAACGCGTCGCAGCGCTGCTGCGGGCTGAGTTCGGTCAGCCGCTCGTTGGCATAGTTGTTCACCGGCGCGGCTTCGGCCTGCGGTTCCTGTCGCAGCGGACGGCCCAGCGCCTGGGCAACTGTATTTAAAAACGCGGTACGGTTATCCATTCTTTTTCTCCTGCGCCTGATGTTTCTTAAACCAGCTACGGAAGCTCTCTCCGTCAGCATCAGGAAGATCGCGGGCTTCCATCCAGTCGCCGATGGCGCCAACCTTGAGCGGCGTTTTGCCGCCATTGATAAACCAGCTCGCCGCATGGGCACCGGCCATCATGCCGACTTTCCACAGCCCTGGATGGCTGTTGGCATAGGCAAACATTTTGATCGCCCGACGTTCCGCTTTCGGGGTAATACCCTTTTCCGCCATCACCCGCCGATGGCGCAAGATCAGCTTCGACAGCGGGATCTGCACCGGACAAACGCTGTCGCAGGCCGTGCACAGTGAACAAGCGTAAGGCAGGTCTTTAAAATCTTTATAGCCGCCGAGCAGCGGAGAGATCACCGCCCCGATAGGACCGGGATAGATGGAACCGTAGCCGTGCCCGCCAATGTGGCGGTAGGCCGGGCAGGTATTCATACAGGCCCCGCAGCGAATGCAGCGCAACACATCGCGAAACTCAGAACCCAACACCTGCGAGCGACCGTTATCCACAATCACCAGGTGAAACTCTTCCGGCCCGTCGACGTTATCCGCCTCGCGAGGTCCGGTAAGCCAGGTGTTGTAACCCGTCAGACGAGCGCCCACCGCACTGCGCGCCAACATGGTGATCAGCACGTCCACGTCTGCAAACGTCGGCGCGATACGTTCCATGCCCATCACTGCAATGTGCGTTTTCGGCAACGTGGTACACATCCGCGCGTTACCTTCGTTGGTGACCAGGCAAACCGAGCCGGTCTCCGCCACCGCGAAGTTACAGCCAGTAATGCCAATTTCAGCGCTGAGGAAATCCTCGCGGATCTTCTGGCGGATGAACAAGGTCATCGCTTCCGGTGTTTCCGGACCGTCATAACCCATCTGCTCATGCAGCACACGACGGATCTGATAGCGATCTTTATGGATAGCCGGGACCACCACATGCGAAGGCGGATCCTGATCCAACTGGAGAATGTACTCACCCAGATCGGTTTCGATCACCTGAATACCGGCATCCTGCAGCACGTGGTTAACGCCGATCTCTTCGGTCACCATCGACTTGGACTTCACCACCTTCTTAGCATTTTTCGCTTTCGCGACCTGCAAAATGTAGCGGGTGGCCTCTTCTTTGGTCTTCGCAAAATACACGTGACCGCCGTTTTCCGTCACTTTCTCAGAGAGTTGATACAGGTAGGCGTCGAGGTTACTCAGAACGTGGTCGCGGATCTGGCTGGCACGGTCGCGCCATTCTTCCCAGTGCCCTAACTCATCGACCATTTTTTGCCGGTTCGCACCGATGCGCCCCTGCGCGTTAGCCACGGCTTTGCGCATGATCGGATCGTCAATTTGCTGGCGAATGCGCGTTTTAAACTCTACATCGCTGGTTTTTATCGACATCTCTTTCCCCTCAGCGGCTCATCAGCACTTCAGCAATATGCATTACTTTGACCGGCTGGCCTTCCCGCTGCAGTCGGCCGCCAATGTTCAGCAGGCAGCTGACGTCGGCCCCAATCAAATATTCCGGTTTCGCATCCATGAGATTCAGGACTTTCTCTTTCACCATCTCACCGGATATTTCGGCCATTTTGACCGAGAACGTCCCACCAAATCCGCAGCAGGTGTCCTGATCGGCAAAGGTTAACAGCTCCAGACCGCGCACGTTTTTCAACAGCGTGAGCGGCTCTTCCTTCACGCCCAGCTTGCGGGTCAGACTGCACGAAGGGTGGTAAACCGCTCTGCCCTGCAGGCTGGCACCGACATCCACTATGCCCAGTTTGTTGACAATAAAAGAAGTGAGATCCTGCATGCGCGCGGCAACCTTCTCGGCACGCAATGCCCATGCGGGTTCATCGGCCAGATACGTCGGGTAGCTTTTCACCGCATAGGTACACGAGCCAGCCGGGGAGATAATCGGGTCGTCATTATCCTCCAGTGCGGCAATCAGGTTTTTCATCCCAGGGATGGCTTCTTTGATATAACCACTGTTAATGGCGGGCTGACCGCAGCACCCCTGCTTCTCGGGGAAATTAACGCGGCAGCCGAGCTTTTCCAGCAACAATACGGAATCGCGTGCCATCCGTGATTTCAGCGCATCACCAATACAGGTGACAAAGAAATTTACATTCACAATAAATACCCCATTGCTTCATTGCCTTTTAAAACCGGCGGCACATTACCGCCCGGTAATAATTCAATAATAAAAATCTGCTCATTGATAAAACGGTGAAACCTGACATTTCCGCTTTTTATTTTTGTCCATCAGGCCCAATTTTTACGTTTACTGGTTTTACCAATTCCCGGATTCATACTGTTGGTCGGGTCATTTTCCTGATAAAACCGCACCAGATTTTCAGGCGCTTTGTAAAGGTGACCGACATTATGTTCGGCTGGATATTGCGCCCCGCGCTGACGCAACAGATCCAGCATCTGTTCTTTTAACGCATGCGCATCGACACCTTTTTTAACGATATAATCCTGATGGAACACATGGCACATAAAGTGGCCATAATAGAGTTTATGTACCAACTGATTATCAATTTCAGTCGGCAGATGTTCATACCACTCGGTATCATTCCGGCGTAGCGCAATATCCAGCGCAAGAATATCCTCAACCTCATCAGAATGAACGGCCTGATAGCGGATGGCGGCCCCCGCCGCCGCAAAGCGGTGCAGGAACGCTTTGCTTCCCTCTTCCGGGGTACAGGCGAAGAAATCCCCGTCCGCCGTTTTAAAGAACTCCGTTAACCACGCCTGCGCCTCGCCAATACCGTCCCCTGCCATTTTCAACATCAGATGATGTTCATAGTTGTCACGCCAGGTTTTCATGCGCGGCGGGAGATGACTCGGGAAAAGATGACTGAACGTCTGCATCGCGCGGTCGGTAAAGTGCGGGCGGAAAATCTTCACCTTTTCCAGCATGGCTTCGGTACGCCCCTTCAGATTGAAGAAAAACGGCATTTTGTCGGTGCCGAGTTTGTCGATCATCAGGAAGGTGTCTTTGCTGTATTTCTCTGCAATATCATAGATATCGCGATGTATATACTCACCGGCGACCGGTAAGTGTGTAAACGTCGCCAGCATATGGCGGCGAATGTCCGTCAACACCGAGGTCTGATTGGTACCAATGTAGAACACCTGCTGATTCTTCTCGGCTTCAAAGGTGTCCAGACGCACGGCAAACACCGCCAGTTTCCCCGCGCAGCCTGAGGATTCGAACAGGCGGTCCGGGTCGGCGTTGTAGCGTGCCGGGGTATCGGCATCAACGTCTCTGACGCGGGTTACATAGTCATGGTCGTGCGCGTGACGCCCGTCATGACTGACGTCAGCACGCGCAATCGCGTTGTTATCCAGCCGGGTGAGGATCTGCTCCGGCGTCTCGCCCAGTTCGATGCCCAGATGATTGACAAGTTGCAAACGCCCCTGCTCATCCACCTGAGCAAACAAAGACATCTCGGTATATGCCGGACCACGCTGAACCAGCGAACCGCCGGAGTTATTACAGATGCCGCCGATTACCGACGCGCCAATACAGGAAGAACCAATCACCGAATGCGGCTCACGACCAAACGGCTTCAGCGCTTTTTCCAGTGAATACAGTGTGGTGCCCGGGTACGCCAGCACCTGTTTACCCTCATCCAGCACATGCAGACTGTCCAGACGCAGCGTGCTGATGATAACGATTTCACGGTCGTAGCCCTTGCCGTTCGGCGTGGAACCTTCCGTCAAGCCTGTATTTGAGGCCTGCATCAAAATGATTTTATCGGCCTCCACGCAGGCGCTGAGCACCTGCCACAGTTCAAGCAGAGAGCCGGGGATCACCACCGCCAGCGCCTCGCCCTGACCTGAACGGAAGCCCTTGCGGTAACGCGCTGTTTTGGACGGTTCGGTGAGGACATGAGCGGGGCCAACCCGTTGGATAAGTGCAGTCAAAAAGGTTTTATTATCAGTGTTTTTCATGGAGGGCGGCTCTCCGCTCCTTATATCAGGGCAATCGAAAATGGCGACACATTCATTTGTATGACAAAATCAAATAATCCCCCAATCAATACCCACATGCAATACCCCGTTTTATTTCTTTCGGCCTCGCTCACATTTTTATATTGAATCCTGATCTCATGAAAATTCATCCCACAACCGTTAAGCCATCACTAAACATCTTATTTCCTTTATTCCAAAAATCAATTCATACCTATTTAGAGCTAACCCTA